>NZ_JAXMOR010000014.1:0-116434 GCF_034669705.1 Marinovum sp. | reverse complement strand
GGCGGCGCTGGCAGCGGCCGAGGCGCAGCGCACGGCGGCCCTGCGCGCCCAGGCGGCGCGCGAGGGCGCCGACCGCCGCAGGGCCCTGACCGAGCGGATTGCCGAGGCCGAGACCATCCGCAGCGCGATGGAAGAGGCCACCGCCGCCGCGCAGCATGGTCCTGACGACAAGGCGCTGCGCCGGCTCGAGACGCTCGCCTCCGCCCATGCCACTGCCAAAGCCGCCCGCGACGCCACTGCCACCCAAGTCATCGCCCGCTACGACCCCGGCCGGGAGGGCGCGATCCGCGACGGCGACCATGCGCTGGCCGAGGGCGCGGCGCGCGCCCTGCCCCGCGCCACCCGGCTGACCCTCGCCGGCATCGGCACGCTGGAGGTGCTTCCGGGCGAGAGCCACGACGACAGCTCGGTCGAGGCCGCGGCGCAGGCGCTGGCGAAGGCGCTCGAGGCGCAGGGTGTCGAGACCGTCGAGGCCGCCCGGGAGGCCGGCGAGACCCGCGCCGCAGCCGAGCGTCTGGCCGGCGAAGCGCGCGCGGTGCTCAAGAGCCTCGCCCCGGATGGCATCGAGGCGCTGCGCCGGGCCCTGGCCGCGATCCCGCAGCCCGAGGAGAGCGCCGAGGCGCCCGATCCCGAGGCCGCCGAGGCCGCACTGGCGGCCGCGAAAGACGCCTATGACGCCGCCCGCATCGCCCAGCAGACCGCCGCCGAACGCTTTGCCGACGCCCGCAACGAGTCGACCCGCAGCGAGACCGCACTGACCTCGCTCGCCGACCGTCTGAACCGCGCCGAGGAGGCCCGCGCCCGCCAGGGCGAGGCCACCAAAGAGGCGCTGGCGCAGCAGCTGCAGGCGGCCGAGGCTACGCTGCAGACGGCCACCGCGCGCCATGCCGAGGCGTCTCGCGACGCGCCCGATCTTGCCGGCACCCAAGCCGCGCTGAAACGCGCCGCCGGCGTCGAGGCCAATGCCCGCGACGAGATCACCCGGCTCAAACCGCTGCTGGCGCGGCTCGACGAACGCATCTCGCGCTCGTCGGGCGAGGCGGTCGAGGAACGGCTGGAAGAGACCCGTCAGGAACTCGAGGGCGCCGAGGCCGCGCTGGCCCGGATCGCGCATGAAAAAGACGTTCTGACCCGGCTTGAGGCGGCGCTGGAAGCGGCCCGCACCGAGGCCCGCGAACGCTATTTCAGCCCGATCGCCCGAGAGTTGAAACCGCTGCTCCACCTGCTCTGGCCAGAAGCCGAGCTGACCTGGGGCGATGCCTCGCTGTTGCCCGACGCGCTGGTGCGCGATGGCCGCGAAGAGCCGATCACCGTGCTGTCGGGCGGCACTCAGGAACAGGTGGCGCTTCTGGTGCGGCTGGCCTTTGCGCGGCTCCTGGCAGCCACCGGACGGGTGGCGCCGGTGATCCTTGACGACGCACTGGTCTTTACCGACGACGACCGGATCGAGCGCATGTTCGACGCGTTGCACCGTCAGGCCGGCGATCTGCAGATCATCGTGCTCAGCTGCCGTCAGCGCGCCTTCCGCGAGCTGGGCGGCCACAGCCTGCATCTCACCGCCGAGTCCTGACAGCCGGGCCGGCGGAATATCGCCTCTCTAACGGGGCAGCGCGACGTCAACCTGAGCGTGAGCGCTCACAGTGCTGGACTAACGATGCAGACATGCGGATGCTTGCGTCCTGTTACACGGGCCCGCTGCAAGAGGCCGAGGCAATCGCGAGAAAGGGAGATCTCGATATGACCCGCAACCTGATGTTGACCACGGCCACCGCCGTGCTGCTGGCCGGAGGCACGATGCTGACCGCCCAGCAAACTCACCCCGAAACCGGCGAGACCCTGGCCGAGACCCAGGTCTTCAAGTACCGCCTGCTCGACCAGTTCCCGACCATCGATCCGCAGCTGATCGAAGAGACCGCCGGCGGCCACGTCGCCCGCCAGCTTTTTGAAGGGCTGCTGACCCAGGATGCCGAAGGTTCGCTGCGCCCCGGCGTCGCCACCGAATGGTCGTCCGAGGACAACCAGACCTGGACCTTCAAGCTGCGCGAGGATGCGAGGTGGTCGAACGGCGATCCGCTTACCGCGAATGACTTCGTCTACGCCTGGCGCCGCGCCGCCGATCCGGCGACCGCCTCGGAATACGCCTGGTATGTCGAGCTGACCCAGATGGAAGGCGCCAAGGAGATCATCGAGGGCAACGCTGCGCCCGACACGCTTGGCGTGCGCGCCGTCGATGACCACACGCTCGAGGTCACCCTGTCCCAGCCGCTGCCCTATTTCCCGCAGATGGCCGTGCATTACACCCTGATGCCGACCCACCAGGCCACCATCGAGGAACACGGCAACGACTGGACCGACCCCGAGAACATCGTCGTCAACGGCGCCTACAAGCTGGCCGAGATCGCGGTAAACGAGTTCTTCCGGCTCGAGAAGAACCCGGAGTACTGGGGCGCCGAGGATGTCATCATCGAAGAGGTGGTGGGCTATGTCATCAATGACGCCAACCAGGCGCTGAGCCGTTTCCAGGCCGGCGAATTCGACATGATGGACGACCTGCCGGTCGGCTCCTACCCCGACCTCGAGGAAGAGAGCCCCGAGACCGCCCACGCGGTGCCGCGGCTCTGCTCGTACTACTATACCGTCAACCAGTCCGAGAGCGGCCATGAGGCGCTGAAGGATCCGAACGTCCGCAAGGCGCTCTCCTACGCGGTGCGCCGCGAGGTGATCGTCGACCAGATCCTGCAGGCCGGACAGGCGCCCGCCTACAGCTTTACCCATTGGGCGACCGCCGATTTCGAACTGCCGACCATCGACTATTCCGAGTGGTCGCAGGACGAACGGATGCAAAAAGCGATGGAGTTGATGAAAGAGGCGGGCTACGGCCCGGACAACCCGCTCGATCTCGACCTGATCTACAACACCTCGGAAAACCACAAGCAGATCGCCATCGCGGTCAGCCAGATGTGGAAGCCGCTGGGCGTCAACATCACCCTGTCGAACTACGAATGGCAAAGCTATCTCGACATCCGCGGCAACCAGCAGTTCGACCTCGCGCGCTCGGCCTGGTGTGCGGATTACAACGAGGCCTCGACCTTCCTCGACCTGCTGTCCTCGAACAACGCCAACAATGACGGCAAGTACGTCTCGGAAGAATTCGACACGCTGCTGGACGAGGCGGCCAAGGCCGACGATCCGCAGCCGCTCTATACCCAGGCCGAAGAGGTGCTCGCCCGCGACATGGCGATCATCCCGATCTATCACTACACCCAGAACTTCGTGCTGGACCCGACGATCAAGAACTGGTCGATGGAGAACGCCGAGAACAATTGGTACGTGAAAGACATCTACCGGGTTGCCGAGTAATCGGGGCTTTCGGGGCGGGTGACTTTGCCCGCCCCGGCGCTACATCCATATCATGATAGCCTTCATCCTTCGCAGACTGCTGTTCGCGATCCCGGTCCTGCTGATCCTGATCGTGCTCACCTTCGTCCTGATGTACACCGCGCCGGGCAGCCCCTTTGCCTCCGATCGCGGCGTGCCGCCCGCCGTGCTGGCCAACCTCGAGCGGGAATACGGGCTCGACCGTCCCTTCCTTGCCCAGATCGGCACCTATATCTGGAACATCGTCACCCAGTTCGATTTCGGCCCCTCCTTTCAGTACCGCGACCAGGACGTGAACGACCTGATCGAACAGGGTTTTCCGGTCACGCTGACCTATGGCTTCTGGAGCTTTCTCGTCGCCGTCGTTGCCGGTGGCACCCTCGGCATCGTCGCGGCGATCCGGCAGAACACCTGGCTCGATTACTTTGCCGTCGGCATCTCGATCGGCGCGCAGGTGCTGCCCAACTTCGTGATGGCGCCGATCCTCGTGCTGATCTTTACCGTCTGGCTCGGCTGGCTGCCCGGTGGCGGCTGGCAGGGCGGGCAGATCGAATACCTGATCATGCCGGTGATCGCGCTCTCGACCTCCTTCATGGCCTCGATCGCGCGGATCGCCCGCGCCTCGATGCTGGAGGTGATGACCTCGAACTTCATCCGCACCGCGCGGGCCAAGGGCCTGCCCGGCCGCACCATCGTGCTGCGCCACGCGCTGAAACCGGCGCTCTTGCCGGTGATCTCCTATCTCGGGCCGGCGTTTGTCGGCATGATCACCGGCTCGGTGGTGATCGATCTCTATTTCTCCACCGGCGGCATCGGCCAGTTCTTTGTCGCCTCGGCGCTGAACCGCGATTACGGCGTGATGATGGGGATCACGGTGTTGCTTGGCGCGCTCACCATCCTGTTCAACCTGCTGGTCGATATCCTCTACGCGTGGATCGACCCCAAGATCCGGTACTGACGCGATGGTTGTTTCCCGTTCCCAATCCGCCGCCCTCGCCGCCTCGGCGCCGATGGGCCCGCCACGCTCGCTCTGGGCCGATGCCCGGGCCCGCTTCTTCCGCAACCGCGCCGCCGTCGGCGGGCTGGTGGTGCTCGGCCTCGTCGCCGCCTTTGCCATCTTCGGCCCGCTGGTGGCGCAGCATTCGATCGAGGAAATCAACTGGAACCTCCTCGGCAAGGTCGATGACGCCGGCGGCCCCTGTTTCCTCTCCGGTCCGTCGAACGAGATCCCGCCCTGCTCGGAAACCGGCCATTGGTTCGGCACCGACGCCCAGGCCCGCGACCTCTTTGCCCGCACCGTGCAAGGCACGCAGATCAGCCTGATGGTCGGCGTCGTCGGCGCGCTGATCGCGGTGCTTGTCGGCACCATCTATGGCGCGGTCTCGGGCTATTTCGGCGGCAGGCTCGACAACGTGATGATGCGCGTGGTCGATGTGCTGATGTCCGTTCCCTACATGTTCGTGCTGATCCTGCTGCTGGTCGTCTTCGGCCGGTCGATCCTGATGCTCTTCATTGGCATCGGGTTGATCTCCTGGCTCGACATGGCGCGGATCGCCCGTGGCCAGACCCTCTCGCTCCGAGGTCGCGACTTCATCGAGGCCGCCATTGCCACCGGCGTGCACCCGTTCCGCATCATCCTGCGCCACATCGTGCCCAACCTTTTGGGCGTGGTGATCGTCTATGCGACGCTCCTGGTGCCCTCGATGATCATCTACGAAAGCTTCATCTCCTTCCTCGGGCTCGGCGTGCAGGAGCCGCTGACCTCCTGGGGGGCGCTGATCAACGAAGGCGCGGACCAGATGCGCCAGGGACTTTGGATGCTTCTGATACCGCTCTTCTTCTTTGTCGTCTCGCTCTTCGGCTTCTTCTTTGTCGGCGACGGGCTGCGCGATGCGCTCGACCCGAAGGATCGCTGAGATGACCGGCCCGCTTCTCTCTGTCAGTGACCTGACGGTCAGCTTCGACACGCCAGACGGCACCGTGCGCGCGGTCAACGGCATCTCCTTCGACCTCGACCCGCGCGAGACGCTGGCCATCGTCGGCGAAAGCGGCTCTGGCAAGACCCAGCTGGCCTTTGCCATGCTCGGCCTGCTGGCCCGCAATGGCCGCTCCGAGGGCTCGGTGAAGATCGAGGGTCAGGAAATCCTCAACCTGCCGGAGGCCAAGCTCAACAAGGTGCGCGCCGAACGGGTGGCGATGATCTTCCAGGACCCGATGACCTCGCTCAACCCGTACCTCAAGATCGGCACGCAGATGGCTGAAGTGCTTCAACTTCACCTTGGCAAGTCGAAACGCGAGGCGATGAAGGACGCGGCCCGCATGCTCGACGCGGTGCGCATCCCCGATGCCGAGCGGCGGCTGGGGATGTACCCGCATGAATTCTCCGGCGGCATGCGGCAGCGGATCATGATCGCCATGGCGCTGCTTTGTCGTCCGGCGCTCTTGATCGCCGACGAGCCGACCACCGCGCTCGACGTCACCGTGCAGGCGCAGATCATGGAACTGCTGACCGAGGTGCGCGAGGAGTTCGGCACCGCGATCATCCTGATCACCCATGACCTTGGCATTGTCGCCGACAGCTGCGAACGCACCATGGTGATGTACGGCGGCCGGGTGATGGAGACCGGTCCGACCGAGAAGCTCTTCGAAGAACCGTCGCATCCCTATACCCTCGGCCTGCTGGCCGCGGTGCCCCGGCTCGACATCCCGCAGGAGGACCTGCTGACCATCCCCGGCGACCCGCCCGACCTTCTGGGCCTGCCCGCCGGCTGTCCATTCACGCCGCGCTGTCCGCTGGCGCATGAGCCCTGCCCGCTGCGGATGCCGGAGCTGGTGCAATTCGACGGCGACCGCCACCGCGCCTGCCATGCCGCAAGGGAGGATGTGCACCGATGAGCGACGTATTGCTGGAAACCCGCGATCTCGATGTCACCTTCGACATCGCCAAACGCGGCGCAATGCCCTGGACCGCGCCGGACAAGCTGCAGGCGGTGTCAAAGGCCAACCTCACGGTCAACCGCGGCGAGACGCTGGGCCTTGTCGGCGAAAGCGGCTCTGGCAAGTCGACGATGGCGCGCGCCATCGTCGGCACGGTGAAGCCCACCGGTGGCCAGGTTCTGTGGAAGGGCAAGGACATCACCGGGCTGCGCCCGGCCGAACGCCGCGCCCATGGCCGCCATGTGCAGATGGTGTTTCAGGATCCGCTGGCCGCACTCGACCCGCGGATGAACGTCGGTCAGATCATCGCCGAGCCGCTGAAGACCCATCGCGGCGACCTTGACGTCAAGGAACAGCGCCGCCGCGTCGGCGAGATGATGGAACGCGTGGGGCTCTTGCCCAACCTGCAGAACCGATATCCCCACGAGTTCTCGGGCGGCCAGTGCCAGCGCATCGGCATCGCCCGCGCGCTGATCACCGAGCCCGAGCTGGTGATCTGCGACGAGCCGGTCTCCGCGCTTGACGTATCGGTTCAGGCTCAGGTGGTAAACCTTTTGAAAGGCTTGCAAAAGGACATGGGGCTGAGCCTGATGTTCATCGCCCATGACCTCTCGGTCGTGCGCCATATCTCGACCCGGATCGACGTGCTTTACCTTGGCCGGATCGTCGAGACCGGCACCGCCGCCGAGGTCACCGGCGACCCCAAGCATCCCTATACCCGGGCGCTGATCTCGTCCGTACCGATCCCCGATCCCAAGCTCGAGAAGCGGCGCAACCGGCCGGTGCTCAAGGGCGAGTTGCCCTCGCCGATGGACCCGCCCTCGGGCTGCGTCTTTCGCACCCGCTGCCCGATCGCCCGCGAGGTCTGCGCCGAGGCACGCCCGCCGCTGCTCGAGGCGGCGCCGGGGCATTGCGTCGCCTGCCCGTTTCACGAGGAAGCGACAGAGATGGGCGGCGCGGTGACCGCCTAGAGAATGGCGCGGATGCGGTCGATGGCCTTGTGGATGTTCTCCTCGGAATTGGCGTAGGAGAACCGCAGGTAGCCTTCGCCCATCGCGCCGAAGGAGGTGCCGGCAACCGTGGCCACCCCGGCCTCGTCGAGAAAGCGGTTCTGCGCCTCCATCGCGCTCATGCCGGTGCCCTCGATGTTGGGGAACGCATAGAACGCCCCGCCCGGATCGCTGCAGCGCACGCCGGGCAGATCGTTCAGCGCCTCGACGATCACCGCGCGGCGGCTGTCGAACTCGGCCACCATCGCCGTGACCGCATCCTGCGGTCCGGTCAGCGCGGCGAGACCGGCATATTGCGCCGACGCGTTGACGCAGGAGTGGTCGTTGATGCAGAGCCGCGTGACATGGTCGACCGCCGCGTCTGGCCAGACCGCAAAGCCCAACCGCCAGCCGGTCATCGCATAGGTCTTGGACCAGCCGTCGAGCAGGATCAGCCGGTCGCGGATCTCGGGATATTGCAGCAGGCTGACATGTTCCTGACCGTGGTAGAGCATCTGCGAATAGATCTCGTCGGACATCAGCGCCACATGCGGATGCTCCATCAGCCCGGCGACCAGCTTGTCGATCTCCTCGCGCGGGGTGACGCCGCCGGTGGGGTTGGCGGGCGAGTTGATGATGATCAGCCGCGTCCTGTCGGTGATCTGGCCCAGCACCTCTTCTGCGGAGAAGGCGAAGCCATTGTCTTCGCGCAGCCGGATCGGCACCGGGGTGGCACCGGAGTACTTGATCACCGACTCGTAGATCGGGAAGCCCGGGTTGGGATACATGATCTCGGTGCCCGGCTGGCCGAACATCAGCACCGCAAAGAACATCGTCGGCTTGCCGCCGGGCACGACCACCACGTTGTCGGGGTTCACGTCCGCGCCGTGGCGCTTGTGCAGGTCCGCCGCCACGGCCTCGCGCAGCGCCGGCAGGCCGTTGGCCGGGGTATAGCCGTGATGGCCGTCGCGCAACGCCTTGATGCCGGCCTCGACGATATGCTCGGGCGTCTGGAAATCCGGCTGGCCGATGCCGAGGTTGATGATGTCCCGGCCCTCTGCCGCCAGTTTCGAGGCGCGCGCCAGCACCATGAAGGCGCTTTCGGTTCCCAGCCGCGAGAGGCTGTCGGCAAAGATCAGGTCGGACATCAGAGAGCGTTCCTTCGGGGCAGGCAATGGGTTCGGCGGATGGTATACCAGAGGCGGCGCCATCCGAAAGCCGGTTTCTCTGCCCGATTTCAGGGCCGCGCCGGCGGGCGCTTGGCCGATTTCAGCCGGGCTCCGCCTGCCGCCTTGCCGAGCGGGGTGAATTCACGGCCATACTGCCCAAGACCACCTTTGCCGGGGAATCGTCCATGCCCAATCCGCTTGCCAATGTGACCGTGCTTGACCTGAGCCATGTGCTGGCCGGCCCCTTTGCCACCATGACGCTGGCCGATCTGGGGGCAAAGGTGATCAAGGTCGAACGGCCCGGCACCGGCGATGACACCCGCGCCTATCCGCCGTTCAAGGACGGCAAGAGCGCCTATTTCGCCGCCCTCAACCACTCCAAGACAAGCATCGCCCTCGATCTCAAGGCCGAGGCCGACCGTGCGGTCTTTGACCGCCTGCTCGAGCGCGCCGACGTGATCGTCGAGAACTTTCGCCCCGGGGTGATGGAGCGGCTGGGCTATGGCTGGCCGGATCTGCACGCGGCCTTTCCGCGCTTGATCTACGGCGCGGTCTCGGGTTTTGGCCACACTGGCCCGGATGCCAGGCGCCCGGCCTATGACATGGTGGTGCAGGCGCGCGGCGGGGTGATGTCGATCACCGGCGAGAAAGGCCGCGAGCCGGTGCGCGTCGGCGCCTCGGTCGGCGATCTGATGGCCGGCATGTACCTGACGCAGGGGGTGCTGGCGGCGCTTTATGACCGCGAGAGCACCGGCCGCGGGCGCAAGATCGATATCAGCATGCTCGACAGCCAATTGGCGATGCTCGAACATGCCATCGCGATCACCACCGCCACCGGCACGCCGCCGGGCCGCACCGGCGCGCGTCATCCGTCGATCACGCCGTTCGAGACCTTTCATGCCTCCGACGCGCTGTTCGTGATCGCCGCCGGCAACGACGCGCTGTTCGAGAAACTCTGCGTCTGTCTCGACCTGCCGATCGCCGAGGATCCGCGCTTTGCCACCAATCCCGAGCGCTGCAGGAATGTCCGGCTCCTCAAGCGCCTGATCGAGGCGGTGACGCTCGACAACACCGCCGCGTTCTGGATTGCCAAGCTTGCCGCGGCGGGCATTCCCACGGCACCGATCCAGGACGTGGCGCAGGTGCTCAAGGACCCGCAGATCGAGGCGCGGCGGATGGTGGTCGACGTGCTCGACCGCAACGGCCGCCACGCCTTTACCGCCGCCGGCAACCCGATCAAGCTCTCGGGCATGGAGGACCGCACCACCCGGCGCCCGGCCCCGGATCTCGACGGCAACCGCGGTGAAATCCTGCATTGGCTCGACGCGGCCCCGGCGCGCTGACGCATCCGCCGCCAAGCCTGCCGCTTGTGGGCCTTTCGCTCAGGGCTGTCGTGCCTATAGTCGCGCGAAACGCGTGAAAAGAGAATCCCATGGCCTCCCAAGACCCCCTCGTCGTCTTCACCCCCTCCGGCAAACGCGGCCGCTTTCCGGCCGGCACGCCGATCCTGACCGCCGCCCGGAAGCTGGGGGTCGATCTCGACTCGGTCTGCGGTGGCCGCGGCATCTGTTCCAAGTGCCAGATCACGCCGGGCGTCGGCGAGTTCTCCAAGCACGGCGTCACCGTCGCACCCGATGCGCTGTCCGAGTGGAACGCGGTCGAGGGGCGCTATGACCAGAAGCGCGGGTTGAAACCCGGGCGGCGTCTGGGCTGCCAGGCACAGGTGCAGTCCGACGTGGTGATCGACGTGCCGCCCGAGAGCCAGGTGCACAAGCAGGTGGTGCGCAAGGCCGCCAGCGCCCGGGTGATCGTGATGGACCCGGCGACGCGCCTCTATTTCGTCGAGGTCGAGGAACCCGACATGCACGAACCCACCGGCGATTTCGAGCGGTTGAAACGCGCGCTTGAAAAGCAGTGGGAGGTCAAAGGGCTGCGCGCCGATCTTAGCCTGATGGGCAAACTTCAGAAGGTTCTTCGCAAGGGCAAGTGGACGGTCACCGTGGCGCTGCACCGCGACCACCAGGCCGAGAAATCCACCGTCATCGACATCTGGCCGGGGCTGCATGAGGCCGGGCTCTACGGTCTGGCGATCGACCTCGGCTCGACCACCGTCGCGGCGCATCTGACCGATCTCGAGACCGGCGAGGTCAAGGCGTCCTCTGGCATCATGAACCCGCAGATCCGCTTTGGCGAGGACCTGATGAGCCGGGTCTCCTATGCGATGATGAACCCCGGCGGCGAGGCCGAGATGACGGCGGCGGTGCGCGAGGCGCTCAACACCCTGTTCGAGGAGATCGCCAGGGAGGCCGGGATCGACCCGGCGCTGATCGTCGAGACGGTCTTTGTCTGCAACCCGGTGATGCACCACCTGCTTCTGGGGATCGACCCGGTCGAGCTGGGTCAGGCGCCCTTTGCGCTGGCCACCTCCAACGCGCTGCGGCTCGATGCGAAAGAGCTCGACCTCACCGCGATCAACCCGCGCGCCAAGACCTATGTGCTGCCCTGCATCGCCGGCCACGTCGGCGCCGATGCCGCTGCGGTGGCGCTGTCAGAAGAGCCCGGCAAATCCGAGGATCTGGCGCTGATGGTCGATGTCGGCACCAATGCCGAGATCCTGCTCGGCGACAAGAGCCGGGTGCTGGCCTGTTCCTCGCCCACCGGCCCGGCCTTTGAAGGGGCGCAGATCTCCTCGGGCCAACGTGCCGCTCCCGGCGCCATCGAGGCGATCCGCATCGACCCCGAGACCAAGGAGCCGCGCTTTCGGGTTATCGGCTGCGATCTCTGGTCAGACGAGGACGGGTTCACCGAGGCCACGGCGGCAACCGGCATCACCGGCATCTGCGGCTCGGGCATCATCGAGGCGGTGGCCGAGATGCGGCTGGCCGGGCTGGTCGACGCCTCTGGCCTGATCGGCGGCGCCGACAAGACCGGCACCGAACGCTCGGTGCCCGAGGGGCGGACGCATGCCTATCTGATCCATGACGCCAGCGCCGAGGGCGGTCCGCGCATCACCGTGACCCAAGGCGACATTCGCGCCATTCAACTTGCGAAATCAGCACTTTACGCCGGCGCTCGGTTGTTGATGGACACCCGCGGCGTGGACAAGGTTGACCGCGTCGTGCTGGCCGGGGCGTTCGGCGCGCATATCTCGCCGCTGCATGCCATGGTGCTGGGCATGATCCCCGACGTGCCGCTGGACAAGGTGACCAGTGCCGGCAATGCCGCCGGCACCGGCGCGCGCATCGCGCTCTGTAATGTCGCCTCGCGCAAGGAGATCGAGCGCGTGGTGCGCCAGATCACCAAGGTCGAGACCGCGATCGAGCCGAAGTTCCAAGAGCATTTCGTCAACGCCAACGCCATCCCCCACGCCACCGATCCCTTTCCAGAGCTGCTCAAGCTGGTCACCCTGCCCAAGGTCAGCTTCAACACCGGCGGAGACGAGGGCGACGGCGGGCGCAGACGGCGGCGGCGGCGCTGAGCCCCGCCGACCCGTCAAAGCAGGCCCCTTGTGACAAGGCCCTCCGACCCAGTGTGACGTCAGGGCAACGCATCGCAGTCAGTAAAAAAATGTGATCACCTTCACACGCATGAGTCGTGTTGAATGGAGATCCGACTCCCCGTCCGAAGACCGTCCCGCTCCGCGCGTGTCGGCCCGAGGCAGTCGACCCAGGGATGCCGCGGCCTGACGTTCTCCATGCACACAAGATTAGGATCCTGACATGACTTCCCGACTTTCACGCATTCCCCTCGGCGCGCTTCTTGCCGCGCTTGTCTGTGCCGGCGGCGCCCAGGCCGCGGGCCTCGACCCGACGCCCCCCGTGGCGCCGATCCCGATCCCGATCCCGGCCCCGCAGGTTGCCGACTGGAGCGGGTTTCACGGCGGCCTCAGCGCCAATTACGCCCGCGGCCACCTGGACTGGGAAGACAACAACGGCGGCTTTTTTGCTTTTGCCCCCGGCGACGACTTCGATGTCGAGATAGAGCGCGGCGCCGCCGGCATGCAACTGGGCTACAGCTGGCAGACATCCAACAATCTGGTGCTCGGCCTCGAGCTGAGCGGCATGGTTCTTGACCTCGAGCATACCGCGGACAGCCCGTATTTCGGCTCTGACGAGTTCTCCGGCCGGATCCGCAATCCGCTGGCGCTGACCGGTCAGGTTGGCCTGGCGCGCGGGCGCTGGCAGCCCTATGTCGAGGCCGGTGTCGCCAGTGCGCTGGTCGGCATCAATCACACCGACAACGTTCTCAACGAAGAGTTCGACAGCGAAGAACAGCGCACCGGGTATGTCGCCGGTGTCGGCTTGGGCTACAAGATCTCTGACCGGTTTTCGGTCGGTATGAACTATCGCCATTTCGATTTCGGCACTATGGAACATGACGGCTCCAGCTCGCCCAGCAACTTCAACGAATCCTTTGACGTCGATGCCAGGATGGGTGTCGTCTCGGTCTACTGGAACTACTACCTGAACTGAGCCTTGCCGGCCGGGCCTCCGGGTCCGGCCGACGCGGCATTTCTGCCCGCAGCGCCGCGCCATGCCTCTTGCGGATCGCCAAAGGCTGCGCTATTTCCAGCCCCCAGAGCGCGGGTATGGTGAAAAGGTATCACGCGAGCTTCCCAAGCTTAAGTTACGGGTTCAATTCCCGTTACCCGCTCCAGTCCCAATCCTGCGCCATCCCTGCCGCCACCTCGGCCAGCGTCTCGATCTCCGGCCTCACTGGCCCGTCGCGCCGCGCGTCCAGCAGCGTCTCGGTCAGATAGCCCGGCACCGCCCCGCGCTGGCGCACCCAGCGCAGGCCGCGCAGCACCTCGGCCGCCTCGCCGCTCAGCCGGTCCGGCAGGTCCTGACCGCTCAGCACGCCCCAGACCCCGGTCCAGAGCCGCCCGACGCTCCAGGGGTTGTAGCCGCCACCGCCCAGCACCAGAAGCCGCGGCGCCGCGCCCAGGAGCCGCGCCACCAGGTCGAAATGCGCCCGGTTCGACAGGCACAGACGGGCCAGCGGATCCTCGGCCACCGCGTCAGCCCCGCATTGCAGCACGATCGCCTGCGGATCGAGCCGGTCGATCGCCGGCAGGATCACCCGGTCGCGCAGTCGGGCAAATTCGCTGTCATTGAGCCCCCGCGGCACCGGCAGGTTGAGCGCCGCGCCCCCGGCCCGGTCCGCCAGCGCGCCGGTGAACGGCCAGCGCTTCGCCTCATGCACCGAGATCATCCGGATGTCCCCGGCCCCCGCCAGCGCCGCCTCGACGCCGTCGCAATGATGCGCGTCGACATCGAGATAGAGGATCCGCGTCAGCCCCTGCGCCCGGAAGGCCTGAAGCGCCAGCACCGGATCGTTGAGATAGCAGAACCCCGCCGCCCGGTCCGCCATGCCGTGGTGGGTGCCGCCGCCGGGGTTGAAGACCACGCCGCCATCGCGCAACAGCGCTGCCCCCAACAGCGAGCCGCCGGCAGCGGTGGCGGGACGCCGAAACATCTCGGCGTAGACCGGGTTCGACAGCGTGCCCAGACCGTGCGCCGCGCGCGCCTCGGCGCTGACCGCCTGCGCCGTCTCGGCCGCCTGCAGCGCGGCGATATAGCCCGGTGTATGAAAGCTCTGCAGCGCCACCGGCTTGGCCCGTGGCGAGACCCGGTAGCGCCCCGGCGGCAGCCAGCCCAGCGCGCGCGAGAGGTCGATCACCGTCGGCACCCGCGGGATGCTCAGCGGATGCAGCGCGCCGTAGGTGGAACCGCGATAGATGCCGGACCCGATGAAAACCGCCTCTGTCATGGCCCCACTCTGACGGGTTTCGCGCCCGGGCGCGAGCCCATCGCAACTTCTGCGCCACCGGCCTTCACCTTCGCTCGGACGCGCGATAGAAGCCGGGGGATGACCCCGCGCAACGCCGCCCTCACGCTTCTCCTGCTTTTGTTCTGTGGCGCCACCGGTGGGCTGGCGGCCTGGCTCGGCCTGCCGATGCCCTGGATGATCGGCGCGCTGATCGGCTCGGCTCTGGCGGTGATCGGCCTGCAGACCGGCCCGCTTGCGGAGTACAATTTCCCGATGCCGCTGCGCACCGGCTTCATCACCCTGATCGGCGTGATGATCGGCACCCAGGCCACGCCAGAGCTGCTGGACCAACTGCAATACCTGCCGCTCACCCTGACGGCGCTGGTGGTCTTCATCCTCTGCGCCCATGCCGGCAACACGCTGATCTTTCGGCGCATTGGCGGGTTTGACCGCACCACCGCCTTCTACAGCGGCACCCCCGGCGGGCTGATGGAAAGCATCCTTCTGGGCGAATCTGCCGGCGCCGACATCCGCCTGCTGACCCTGCAACAGTTCCTGCGGATCATCGTCGTGGTGACGCTGGTGCCGGCCGGGCTGTCGCTCTGGATCGGCCATCCGGTGGGCAGTGCGGCCGGGGCGCTGCCCGGCGAGCCGGCGCAGGTCCGGCCGGCCGAGCTGCTGCTGGTGGTCATCGCCGCCGGTGTCGGTCTGGCGATGGCGCGGCTGCTGCGCCTGCCCGCCGGCCAGATCACCGGGCCGCTGGTCCTTACCGGCGCGCTGTCACTGGCGGGCTACATCGATCTGCACGTGCCGTTCTGGATGATCGCCACGGCGCAAGTGGTGGTGGGCGCCAGCCTCGGGCTGCGGTTCAAGGGCGTCACCGCGCGCATGCTGCGCCGCTCGGTCGGCCTGTCGCTGCTTTCGGTCGGCTTCATGCTGGCCCTCGGCGCCGGTCTGGCGAGCGCGCTGCACCTGGCCAGCGGGCTGCCCGTCCTGGTGCTGCTGATCAGCTTTGCGCCCGGCGGGGTGACCGAAATGTCGATCATCGCCCTCAGCCTCGCCGCCAGCCCGGCGCTGGTCAGCCTGCACCACGTGCTGCGCATCCTGCTGACGGTGATCGAACTGAGCTTGGTGCACCGCTTCCGGCCGCCTCAGCGCGCCCCTCGCCAGCCCTGAGCGCCCGTCGGTCAGACCGAAACACCGCCTTGGGCCTGACCCGGGGCCTCTGGCTCAGCCCGCCTTTTCCTCCAAGGTCAGCCATTCCTCTTCGGCCGCGGCCAGCTTCTCCTGCCGCTCGACCAGCGCCTCGGTGGCCTTCTTGAACTTCATCGGCTCGCGGGTGAACAGCGCGGGGTCAGCCAGCAGCCCCTCGAGCTTGCCGATCTCCGCCTCAAGCCGCTCGATCACCGCCGGCAATTCCTCCAGACGGTGCTTTTCGGTAAAGCTCAACCCATTCGATGGCGGTTTCGCCTGCTGCTTCACCTTTGGCTTCGAAGATCTTGGCTTCTCTGCCTTTTCCTCAGTTCCCTCCGGCTGCTTCTGGGCCTGATAATCGCTCCATCCGCCGGCATAGGCGGTGACCTGGCCATCGCCTTCCATGGCGATCGTCGTGGCCGCCACCCGGTCAAGGAAATCGCGGTCGTGGCTCACCAGCAGCACGGTGCCGTCATAGTCGCCCAGCAGATCCTGCAACAGGTCCAGCGTCTCGACGTCAAGATCGTTGGTCGGCTCGTCGAGCACCAGCAGGTTGCTCTCGCGCGCCATGATCTTGGCCAGCAGCAACCGTGCCCGCTCGCCCCCCGACAGCGACGAGATCGGCGCCCGCGCCTGGCGTTCGTCGAACAGGAATTCCTTGAGATAGCCCACCACGTGTTTCGGCTGGCCGCGCACCATGATCTGGTCGGCCTTGCCAGAGACCCGCATTTCCGGATCACCGGTCAGGTTGTCCCAGAGCGTGGCACTCAGGTCGAGCCGCGCCCGCGCCTGGTCGAAGACCGCCGGCACCAGATTGGTGCCCAGCGACACCTCGCCGGCGTCCGGTTCGATCTCCCCCAGAAGGATCTTGAGCAGCGTGGTCTTGCCGACGCCATTGGGGCCGACAAAGGCCACCCGGTCGCCGCGCTGGATCCGCAGCGAGAAATCGCGGCAGATCAGCTTGTCGCCGTAGGTCTTGGTGATGCCCCTGGCCTCGATCACCTTGCGGCCCGATTTCGGCCCGGCCTCGAGCGCCATCGCCGCGGTGCCGGCGCGGCGGATCATCGACGAGCGCTCCGCCCGCAGATCGCCAAGCGCCCGCACCCGGCCCATGTTGCGCTTGCGCCGCGCGCTGATCCCCTCGACGGCCCAGCGCCCCTCGGACTTGATCTTGCGGTCAAGCTTGTGGCGCGCCTGGTCCTCTTCCTCCCAGACCTTGTCGCGCCAGGCCTCGAAATCGACAAATCCCTTCTCCTGCCGCCGCGTCATGCCGCGGTCGATCCACAGCGTCGCCCGGGTCAGCGCGTTGAGAAACGCCCGGTCGTGAGAGATCAGCACGAAACCCGCCCGCGTCGCGGACAGCTCGCGCTCCAGCCAGCCGATCGCCTCGATATCGAGATGGTTGGTCGGCTCGTCGAGCAGCATCAGGTCCGGCGCCTCGGCCATCAGCTTCGCCAGCGCCGCGCGCCGCCGCTCGCCGCCCGACGCGGTCTCGATCGGCCGCGCGGGATCGAACTTCAGCCCTTCGCCGGCACGTTCCACCTTGTAAAGCTCGCCCGGCTCCAGCCCGCTGGCGGCGAAATCGCCGAGCGTGGCAAAGCCCGCCATCTCGGGCTCCTGCTCCATGTAGCCCACCGAGACGCCCGGCGGCACCACGCGGGCGCCACGGTCGGGCTCGACCAGCCCGGCCATCACCTTCATCAGCGTCGACTTGCCGGACCCGTTGCGCCCGACCAGCGCCACCCGGTCGCGCTCATGCACCACCAGATCAAGCTTGTCGAACACCGGATCGCCGCCAAAGGTCAGGGAAATATCGGAGAGTTGCAAAAGGGGAATCTGTGCCATGGCCCGCAGCTAGAGAGCCATCGCCCGATGGTCAAGACCCCGCCGCTCCTGCCTTCATCTTGCCAGATAAACCTCCGGGGGTGAGGCCGAAGGCCGAGGGGGCTGGCCCCCTCTCCTGCGTCCCCACAGACCGCGCCGGGCGCTACCCGGCCACCGCCCTGAGCAGCTTCTTGCGCGCCGGCGGGATGCGGCCGATCTCGACCCCGGTAAAGACATGCAGCGTATTCATCTGGCGGTCCACCACCGCGTGGTCCGAGACCCAGCCGCCCATCATCAGGTAGGTCCGCAGCAAGGGCGGCATCCGTCGCATGGCGAGCTTCATGTCGGGCTTGCGCCGCAGCCGCGCGGCAAAGCGAAAGACATTGGGCGCCTTGACCTTGGGCAGCCAGCGTTTCGGCCCGAGATGACGCTCCTTGAGCATGGCGAAGGCATCGTAATACTCGCGCGCCTCGGTGCCCCGGAAGGAGGCACAGCCAAACAGCAGCTCGACCGCATTGTCATCCACATAGGCGGTCATCGCCCCCCAGGCCACCCGCAGCACATCGGCGTCCGTGACCTCGGGGTGGATGCAGAACCGGCCCATCTCGACCATCCGCCCCTCGAAGGCGGCCAGCGCCGAGAGCTCGTAGTATTGCGCCGAATAGCTGCGGGCGATTTCCGAGCCGCCGGTGAGCGGCAGGATGCGGAAACAGCAGACCAGCCGGCCGTCGCGCCGGTCCTCGATCAGGATATGGCTGCAGGCCGCGTCATAGGCATCGGCATCGCGCCCGGCCGAGCCGTGAAACGCCAGGTGGCGCAACGCCTGGGCGGCCTCGACGTCCTCGGGGGTTTCGGCGATCCGCGAGAGGTAGCGGCCCTTGATCACTGCTTTCATCACCGTCTTCCGCCTGTCTGTCCCCGAAAGCTGCGCCGCTTCCTGCTGTCAGACAAGTATGACGGCGTGATGACCATGCGTCACGCGCAAGCTTGCCAGAAACCGACGTGACCGGTGGGACCGGTCAGCCGCCGCCGATGCCGCCGAGGTTGATGCCGCCGATATTGCCGAACAGCTGGCGGATGAAGCCGATGTCGCCGTCTCCGGTCACCGTCACCCGCCGGGTCAGCATCACCACCTGGCCATCCTCGAGCCCGTAGCGGGTGATGTTGCGCACCACGCCCGTGGCGTCGAATTCCACCGCGACGATCTCGCGCTCGATGATTTCCGGCGGGAAGGCGCCGTAGTGGCGCACCCGGCTGCCGACGTAATAGTAGTTGCCCTGGTCGAGCACCCCGCTGGTGCCCGGCACGCCGATGGTCTCGGCGACGCTGTCGCGGGTGTCGACGCCGACCAGCACATCGGCCAGATCGGCGTCACTGGGCAGGTAGCCGTGATTGCGGTACTGTGCCACGCAGGCCGACAGGACGACCGTGCAGGCCAAGGCAATGACCACGCGCATGGCTTTGGTTCTGCCTGTCATTTCTGCCCTCTTGCTTTGCACCCACCGTACTTTATATCCCGCTTACAGAAGGTTGCCCCGTGGTTCAAGAAAGGATGCGCTCAGGCTCATGTCACAGAAGATCGATACCAGCCGCCATGCGCTCGCGGTCTCGGGGCTGCCCCAGAACCGGCCGCATGACTTCGCCCTCACCCCGGATGATCCCGCCCGCAAGGCGCTGGCCCGCGAGCTGGACGTGACCGCCCTGCGCAAGCTGCGCTTCGACGGCGAGATCCGCAGCACCGGCAAACGCGACTTCGTGCTGACCGGACGGCTGGGCGCCACGGTGGTGCAGCCCTGCGTGCAGACGCTCGAACCGGTGACCACGCGGATCGAGGCCGAGATCGAGCGCCGTTACCTCTCGGACTGGGAGGAGACCGCGCAGGAGGGCGCCGAGACCGAGATGCCAGAGGATGTGACCTCGGAGCCGCTGGGCAGCCACATCGACCCCTGGGCGGTGATGGTCGAGGCGCTGGCGCTGCACATCCCCGACTACCCCCGCGCCAAGGATGCGCCCCCCCTGGGCGAGATGGTGGTGACCGAGCCCGGCAAGACGCCGCTGCGCGACGAGGACACCAAGCCCTTCGCCGCCCTCGCCGCGCTCAAGGGCAAGCTGGCGGATGGCGACGGCGAGGCCTGAGCCCGCCGAACGAGCCCCCGCGTGACCCCGCCCCGGACCTGATCAGGGGCCTCCCCCTCGCCCTGACCTCCCGCCGCCAGAACCCGGTAGCGCGCCCGCCCCGGACTTGATCCGGGGCCTCTCCATTGGTCCATTGACATGCCGTGCCGAAGGTATTCCGGCAGTTGGAGCAGGTGCAATGACCGGTGAGGTCCCGGACCAAGTCCGGGACGGCAGGTGCGGGGCATTTGGCCAAGGGTGAGGTCCCGGATCAGGCCCGGGACGGCGGGGACGAGGCATTTGGCCAAGGGTGAGGTCCCGGATCAGGTCCGGGACGCCAGGGACGTTTCGGGGGCAAGGGCGCGGTGCTAGTCTGACCGCGCCTTGGCCTCGACCTGATCTGCCGCAGCCTCGGCCCGCGCCGCGAGCTCGGCCAGGGTATCGACCACGGCGCCGGGGACCACCGGCACTTCGATGCGCTCGGGCTCGGGTGCGGGCACGTTGCGCAGGCCCTCGGCCTCGGCGCCAAGCTCGGTCACCCGGTCCTCGAGCTCGCGCACCTTGTCCTCGAGACCGGCGGTCTTGTCGGCCAGCATCAGCCCGGCCATCAGCAGCATCCGCGATTCCGGCAGGCGGCCGATCTGATCCGAGAGCACCCGCGCCTCGGCGTCGAGCATGCCGGCGGCGGCGTGCAGGAAATGCTCCTCGCCGGGTTGGCAGGCGACATCGAAACTGCGGCCACCAATGGTGATCGTGACTTCGGGCATCAGGCGTCCTCCCTTGGGGCGTCACCGGGCAAGAGCTGCTTGAAGGCCGCGGCGATTGCCTCGGCCTCGGCGGTTTCGGCGGCACGGGCGGCGTTGAGCGCCTCGAGCTCGGCGATCATGCCGGTGTTGATCAGATGCGGATCGGCCAGACCCGCCTTGTTGGCCTCGCGCAGGGCACGGTTGTTGTCACGCAGCTGCGCATTGGCCTTGCGCAGGCGCTGCAGCTCGAGATCGACCTGCGCCGTCGCCTCGGACTGCGCATCCATCCGCGCCTTCATGGTGGCCTCGGCATCCTCGAGCTTGGCGTGCAGCGTCTTGATCCGTTCCTCGCGCTGACGACCGGCAAGGCGCTCTTCCTCAAGCGCCGCCTGGCTCTCGTCCAGCCTGGCCTGCAATGCCTCGAGATCGCCCGGGTCCACGGGCGGCGCGCCGGTAGCGTCGAGCTGCTCCACCCCTTTTCCAATCCGGTCGATCGCAGCGGTCAACCTGCGCTGCAACTCCTCGATGTCGGCCATTCGTCCTGCCTTTCCTTTCTGCCGCCTGTCCTTTGCGCCGGTCTTCCCTGCGCGGGGTCCGGGCGGCACCGTGTCACCGTCCCGTCGCGAATCATCGCGCGGGGTCATTCCGGGCGAGTTTAGCCAACCCTGTGGGAAATTGCGCCCCGATTGACATCAAGCACTTACACGCCACTGTTCACGCCGCCTTGAACTCTTTGGCCCGGGTGCTATTGAGCATCCAACCACAGCTCAGGAAGGAACGGCCCCTTGGACATCGACGCGCTGAAATCTGCCCATCCCGACCATTGGAAGAAAGCGGCTGCGATCCGTGCCCTGACGCTCGACGCGGTGCATGCGGCCAACTCCGGCCACTCCGGCATGCCGATGGGCATGGCCGATGTCGCCACCGTATTGTTCGAAAAGCACCTGAAGTTCGACGCCGCCGCCCCCACATGGCCCGACCGCGACCGCTTCATCCTCTCGGCCGGTCATGGCTCGATGCTGCTCTATTCGCTGCTCTATCTCACCGGCGACGCCGAGATCACCCTCGACCAGGTCAAGAACTTCCGCCAGCTCGGCTCGAAAACCGCGGGCCACCCCGAGAACTTCCTCGCCACCGCGATCGAGACCACCACCGGCCCGCTGGGTCAGGGCCTTGCCAATTCGGTGGGCTTCGCGATGGCCGAAGAGAACCTGCGCGCCCGGTTCGGCAACAAGCTGGTCGATCACCACACCTATGTCATCGCCGGCGACGGCTGCCTGATGGAAGGCGTCAGCCATGAGGCCATCGGCCTCGCCGGCCGGCAGAAGCTGTCGAAGCTGATCGTCTTCTGGGACGACAACAACATCACCATCGACGGCAAGGTCGAACTCTCTGACCGCACCGACCAGAAAACCCGCTTCGAGGCCGCCGGCTGGCACGTGCAGGAGATCGACGGCCACGACCCCGAGGCGATCGACGCCGCGATCACCGCCGCCAAGTCTTCCGATCTGCCCTCGATGATCGCCTGCAAGACCCATATCGCGCTGGGCCATGCCGCGCAGGACACCTCCAAGGGCCATGGCGCGCTGACCGATCCCGAGCAGCTCAAGGCCGCCAAGGAGGCCTATGACTGGCCCTACGGCCCCTTCGAAGTCCCCGGCGACGTCAAATCCGGCTGGGAAGCGATCGGGTCGCGCGGCGCCTCGGCCCGCGAGGCGTGGCAACAGCGCTTCGACGCCGCCTCCGGCACCAAGCAGAAGGAATTCGAGCGCCAGCAGGCCGGCGAGGCCCCCAAAAAGCTCTCGGCCACCATCAAGGCGCTGAAAAAGCAGGTCAGCGAGGAAAAGCCCAAGGCGGCCACCCGCAAGAGCTCGGAAATGGTGCTCGAGGTGATCAACCCGATCATGCCCGAAACCATCGGCGGCTCGGCCGACCTGACCGGGTCGAACAACACCAAGACCGGCGATCTCGGCACCTTCGACGTCGACAACCGCGCCGGCCGCTATGTCTATTACGGCATCCGCGAGCATGGCATGGCCTCGGCGATGAACGGCATGGCGCTGCATGGCGGCGTGCGCCCCTATGGCGGCACCTTCATGTGCTTCACCGACTACGCCCGCCCCGCGATGCGGCTCTCGGCGCTGATGCAGCAGCCGGTGGTCTATGTCATGACCCATGACAGCATCGGCCTTGGCGAGGACGGCCCGACCCACCAGCCGGTCGAGCATCTGGCGATTTCCCGCGCCACGCCCAATACGCTGGTGTTCCGCCCCGCCGACACGGTGGAGACCGCCGAAGCCTGGGAGATCGCACTGACCCAGCAGAAGACGCCGTCGGTGCTGTCGCTGACCCGTCAGGGCCTGCCCACCGTGCGCACCGAGCACAAGACCAAGAACATGGTCTCGCAAGGCGGCTACGTGCTGGCCGATGCCGAGGGCAAGCGCGAAGTGATCCTGATCGCCACCGGCTCCGAGGTCGAGATCGCCATGCAGGCACGCGAGACGCTGCAGGCCGAGGGCATCGGCGTCCGCGTCGTCTCGCTGCCCTGTATGGAGCTTTTTGCCCAGCAGGATGAGAGCTATCGCAAGCGCGTGCTGCCGGGTGGCCCGGTCCGCGTCGGCATCGAGGCCGGTCTGCGTGCCGGCGGCTGGGATCGCTGGCTTCTGGGCGAGCGTGGCCGTGAGGCCAAGGCCGGCTTCATCGGCATGGAGGGCTTCGGGTCCTCGGCCCCCGCGGACGAGCTCTTCGAGCATTTCGGCATCACTGCCGAGGCCGTGGTAGCCAAGGTCAAGACGCTGCTCGGCTGATCGCCGATCCTTTCCGGCCCTGCGCGGGCCGGCAGATCTTTTCACGGGCCGGGGGCGGCGCAGGGAACTGCTAACGCCTCCGGCCCGTTCTCTATTCAGCCCGCCGCATGAGGACAGACCAGATGAGTGACGCCGCCTTCTTCGGTCTTTCCGGCTACCACGTCCTTCTGACCGCCATCGGCGGGGTGATCATCCTTGCCCATTGGCTGCCCCGCTGGGTCAGCCGGCATGAGCCCGCGGCGCCGGGGCTGATGATCCTGCTGGGCATGCTGGCCTATGCGGTGATGCCGGGCCTGCCCGCCCTGCCCGACCCGCGCCTGCATCCGCACCCTTGGGAGATCGTGGCCGAACTGACGGTGATTATCGCGCTCTTTGCCACCGGCATCAGGATCGACAACCTTTCGTCGCTGCGCCGCTGGGCACCGACCATCCGGCTGCTGGCAGTGGCAATGCCGCTGACCATCCTTGCGGTGGCCCTCATGGGTCATGTCTTTGCCGGCATGACCGTGGCCGCCGCGATCCTGCTGGGGGCTGTGCTGGCGCCGACCGATCCGGTGCTGGCCGGCGGCGTGCAGGTCGGCCCGCCACTTGAAGGCGGCGAGCACCCGGTGCGCTTTGCCCTGACCACCGAGGCGGCGATGAACGACGGGCTGGCCTTTCCCTTCGTCTACCTTGGCCTCGCGGTGGCCGCGCAGGGCACGCTGTTCGGCGACTGGGGGCTGCAGTGGCTGGCGCAGGACGTGGCTTGGCGCATTGCCGCCGGCGTTGCCATGGGCGCGGCCGGCGGCTGGGCGCTGGGACAGGTGCTCTTCGTGCTGCCGCGCGGCGCGACCCTGGCGGACACCGCCTCGGGCGTGGTGGCGCTGGCCGGGGTACTGTTGTGCTACGGCAGCACCGAGCTGGTCGAGGGCTACGGGTTCATCGCCGTCGCCGTCATGGGGCTGACCCTGCGGCGGATCGAGGCGGGTCACGACTTTCACCGCCGGCTGCATGATTTCACCCAAGCGCTGGAGCACGCGCTGACCGCGGTGCTGCTGGTGGCGCTGGGGGCGGTGCTGCCGGCACTGCTCACCGGCCTGAGCTGGACCGACGCCGGCATCGTCCTGGCGCTGATCCTGCTGGTGCGGCCGCTGATCGGCTGGCTGTCTCTGATCGGCACGCGGATCAAGGGCCGCGACCGCTGGGTGGTGGCGATTTACGGGGTGCGGGGGATCGGTTCGATCTATTACCTCGCCTATGCCGCCGGCAAGATCGAGTTTCTCAACGAAGAGCGGCTCTGGGCGCTGGTCGGGTTCACCATCCTGATCTCGACCCTGCTACATGGCTTCACCTCGGCCATGGCAATCCAGGACCTGTCGCAGGAGGTCGAGGAAAGCGAGGCCTGAGGCCCTATCCCCGGTTGAAGACCCGGTGCCAGAGCGGCGCGATCAGCTTGGTGCCGATGGGGATCAGCACCACGCCAAGCGCCAGACCGAGGATGCCGTCGAGCGCCGCCTTGCCGCTCCATTCCAGCGCGCCGCGCCAGGTGTCCGGTCCGAGGTTGGCCAAGGCCACCGCGTAGTGATGGATCACCTCTTCCGGCGCGTGCCAGCCCATCTCGGCAAGGCCATGCACGATGATCGAGCCGCCGACCCAGAGCATGGCGGCGGTGCCAACGATCATCAAGAGCTTCATGAAGGTGGGCATCGCCGCGACGATCCCCCGGCCCACGGCGCGGGTCAGGCCGAGCCGGCCCTTGGCCGCCATCAGCAGCCCGAGGTCGTCGGCCTTCACGATCAGCGCCACCGCGCCATAGACCGCAAGGGTAATCCCCACTGCCACCGTGGCCAGGGTCGCGGCCTCGATCCAGAAGGTGCTGGTGGGGATCGCCGAAAGGGCGATGGTCATGATCTCGGCCGAGAGGATGAAATCGGTCTTGATCGCACCCTTGATCTTTTCCTCCTCGAGATGCGCCGGATCGGTGTTGAGGTGGCTGCCGTCCGGCCCGCCGTGATCGGCGCCGAAGCCCAGCGCATGGGCGATCTTCTCGGCCCCTTCGAAACAGAGGTAGGCTCCGCCCAGCATCAGCAGAGGTGCGATCAGCCAGGGCGCAAAGGCCGAGAGCGCAAGCCCGGCAGGCAAGAGGAAGACCAGCTTGTTGATCAGTGAGCCGCGGGCGATACGCCAGACGATGGGCAGTTCGCGCGCCGGCTCGAAGCCGGTGAGGTACTTCGGCGTCACCGCGGCGTCGTCGATCACCGCGCCGGCCGCCTTGGCGCCGGCCTTGGCCGCCTGGCCGGCAATGTCGTCGACCGAGGCCGCCGCCACCTTGGCAATCCCCGCCACGTCGTCCAGCAGCGCCAGCAATCCGCTCATGTCATTCTCCCGAAAGCCCTATGCGGCAATGTAGAGGCCGGCGGTCAGGCTGCAAGGCCCATCGCCCGGCCCCATGGGCCGCCAGCACGAGGCAGCCCCCGGCAATCGCCCAGTTCTTCACGAAGATCGTCATCTGCCAAGGGTTCTCGGGCAGGAAGTGAAACAGCGAGGTCGCGCCGCAATAGACCGCGAGCAGCAGCGCCACCGGCCGCACCCAGACCCCCAGAACCAGCGCAATCCCGGCCAGCGCGTTGAACGCCAGCGCCGGCCAGATCAGCCAGAGCGGCAGCTGCCAGTCGGCCAGCAAACCGGTGGCTCCGGCCGGGCTCTGCCACTTCTGCAGCGCGCCTCCGACGAACAGCGCAGCGATCAGCAGCCGGCCGGCGAAGACCGCTGCATGGTCAAGGTTTCGCTTCATCGACGACAACCTAGCGCCGCGATGACAAAGTTCCGCCATCGGTGTTATCGCCACCATGCGCAGATAGCGCAAACAGGTTAGCGCAACCATCGGGAAACCAGCCACGGTTAACGCTATCACATTGGAAATGTTGGCATTTCCCTTTGACATGCTGCGCCTGCTCGGTATCACCACGGCCAAGGAAACGCGCAGGAGAAATCGGATGACTGTCACGCTCGGGATCAACGGATTTGGCCGCATCGGCCGCTGCACGCTGGCGCATATCGCCGAGGCGGCGCGCAATGATGTGCAGGTGGTCAAGATCAACGCCACCGGCCCGCTCGAGACCTCGGCGCATCTGCTGCGCTACGACAGCATCCACGGCCGCTTTCCCGGCGAGGTCAAGATCGGCGATGGCACCATGGACCTCGGCCGCGGCCCGATGGAGATGTTCTCGACCTATGATCCGCAAGAGCTCGACTGGTCGGGCTGCGACGTGGTGCTGGAATGCACCGGCCAGTTCAACGACGGCGACAAGGCCGGGGTGCATCTGGAGCGCGGCGCGAAATCGGTGCTGATCTCGGCGCCGGCCAAGAACGTGCAGAAAACCGTGGTTTACGGCGTCAACCACCGCGACCTTGTGCCCGGCGATACGATGATCTCGAACGGGTCCTGCACCACCAACTGCCTGGCGCCGCTGGCCAAGGTGCTGGACGAGGCGATCGGCATCACCCGCGGCATCATGACCACGATCCACTCCTACACCGGTGATCAGCCGACGCTGGACCGCCGCCACAACGACCTCTACCGCGCCCGCGCCGCCGCCATGGCGATGATCCCCACCTCGACCGGCGCCGCCAAGGCGCTGGGTGAGGTGCTGCCGAACCTCAAAGGCAAGCTCGACGGCACCGCGATGCGCGTGCCCACCCCGAATGTCTCGGCGGTGGACCTGACCTTCGAGGCCGGCCGCGATGTCACCGTCGAGGACGTCAACGAGGTGGTCCGAGAGGCCGCCGCCGGCCACATGGGCGCGGTGCTCTCCTATGACCCCGAGCCCAAGGTCTCGGTCGATTTCAACCACACGCCGCACAGCTCGATCTTTGCCCCCGACCAGACCAAGGTGATCGGCGGCCGCACCGTCCGCGTGCTGGCCTGGTATGACAACGAATGGGGCTTTTCCGTGCGCATGGCCGATGTCGCCGCTGCCATGGGCCGCCTGCTGCACTGAGCCGTCCCTCGGCCTGCACCTCTTGCGCCCGCCGGGGGTCCGGCGGGCTTTTCGCGTGGCGCAGGGGCCGGGTCGGCCCTGAACCAAAGTTGCAAATGAGAAATTTGCCGCGCTGTTGCGCCTTTGGTGGATGCCTCACGAAACCGTCACACGGCACTGTCAGAGCTGCGTCGAACCTGTTTCGACCTTGCCTCAGGGAGCGCCCATGTCTTACCCGATCTCGTCCGACCGCCAGTCTCCCGCGCCTCCCGCCTATCGCAGTTGCGACCCGGTGCTGCATGCCCTGCACTGGGCGCTGGCGGTCTGCTGTCTCGCCGCCCTCGCGACGGAAGGAGGGGGGCATCTGCTGGCCGGGGCGCTTATCGGGCTGGTGCTGATCGTCCGCCTCGTCTGGGGCGTGATCGGGCCACAGAGCGCGCGGCTTGCGGCGCTCGCGCCGAGCCTGCCGGATATTGCGTTGCAGGTCTCTGATCGGCTGCACGGCGAAAAGCGCTATGACCTCGCGCCGTCGCCCATCGCCGCGGTGATGGCGCTCAACCTGTTGTTGAGCCTGAGCCTGCTGGTGCTCACCGGCGCCGCGCTGCCCGCCACCGGCTCGGCCCAGCTAGCCGAGGCGCATGAGGCGTTGGTGGTCTGGCTCAATGTCTCGGTGGCCGCCCATCTGGCCGGCGTGGTCTGGGCCAGCCTGCACTACCGGGTCAACCTTGTCTGGACCCTGCTGAGCGGTATCAAACCCCTGCCCGATGACCTATACTGGCGCGATGACCCGCAGTCTCCCGCAGCAGCCGCGCCGCCTTGCGCTGGCGATTCTGGCGCAAACCCTTAGCGCGGGATATTTCGTCGGCGACATCCTATATGACATGCTGACCGAGGGCTGGGCCGCCCCCGAAGACGCCGACCTGATCCCCGAGGCACTGATCACCCTGACGCTGGTGGTGGCGATCTTCTTCCAGCTGCGCTACCTGCGGATGCTCTTGCGACGCGAGACCGCGCTGACGCGGCAGGTCAGCATCGCCGCCGGCGAGCTGCAGCAGGTGATGACGCGTTATTTCGAGACCTGGGGGCTGACGCCGGCCGAAAGCGACGTGGCGCTCTTTACCCTCAAGGGGCTGACCATTCCCGAGATCGCCGGCCATCGCGGCTCGGCCGAGGGAACGGTCAAATCACAGCTCAACGCGATTTATCGCAAGGCCGGTGTCGCGGGACGCGGTGCGCTGCTGAGCCTTCTGATCGAAGACCTGATGCGCGCACCGCTGCTGGACGGCGCCGGGCCTATTGCCCCAGCGCAATCCCCTCCCGCCGCGGATCCGCCCCGCCAGACAGGCCGTCGCCCAGCGAAATCGCATGCAGGCCTGACGTAAGCCCGCGGGCATTGACCTCGAAGCCCATCTCCTCGAGCGGGCCCGCCAGTTCGGCGGCCGTGGTGCCCTCTTCGACGTCATAGGTGCCGAACCGGTTGACCAGATGCGGCATCGCGACAGCCTGCTGGACATCCATCCCCCAGTCGAGCACCGCGATGACCGATTGCGCCACATAGCCGATGATCCGGCTGCCACCGGGGCTGCCGGTGACCAGAACCGGCGCGCCGTCCTTGAGCACGATGGTCGGCGCCATCGACGAGCGTGGCCGCTTGCCGGGCGCCACCCGGTTGGCGATCGGCAGGCCGTCGGCGTGGCTGCGGAAGGAAAAATCGGTCAGCTCGTTATTGAGCAGGAAGCCGCGGACGAACAGCCGCGAGCCAAAGCCGTTCTCGATGGTGGTGGTCATCGACAGCGCATTGCCGGCGGCATCGACGATCGAGATATGCGAGGTCGAGGGCAGCTCGAGGCTCTCGTCATCGGCCCAGAGGAAGGCGTGGTCATACTCCGGGGTGCCGGGGCTGACCTCCGGCAGGGCATCGTCGCCCGACAGCAGCTCTGAGCGCTGCTTCAGGTAGGGCGCGGCCACCAGCCCCTCGACCGGCACCGGCACGAAATCGCTGTCGGCCATGTAGCGGCCCCGGTCGGCAAAGGCGAGACGCGAGGCATCGCCGATCAGCCGCCAGGCCTCTGGTGATTGCGGCCCGAGGGCGGCGAGGTCGTGGTGATCGAGCATCCCGAGGATCTGCCCCACGGTCAGCGCGCCGGACGACGGCGGCCCCATGCCGCAGACCTCGTGGGCGCGGTAATCCACACAGACCGCCGGCCGCTCCTTGACCTGATAGAGCGCCAGATCAGTGGTCGACAGCACGCCGGGATTGCCCTCGGCGCTGCGCACGGTGGCGACGATATCCTCGGCCACCGGGCCGCTGTAGAACGCCCCGCTGCCGCCCTCGGCGATCAGCCGCAGCACCTCGGCGTAATCGGGATTGGTCAGCGTATCGCCCTCGGCAATCGCGGCGCCATCGGGGAAGAAATAGCTGGCGGTGGCCGGGAACCGTTGCAGCCGGTCGGCGTCATCGGCCACCAGCCCGGCAAGGCGTGGCGAGACGGCAAAGCCCTCTTCGGCCAGCGCGATGGCCCGGTCGAAGAGTCCGCCCCAGTTTGCCTGCCCCCAGCGGCGGTGCGCCTCTTCCATCAGCCGGGGCGTGCCCGGCGTGCCCACCGAGAGCCCGCCGACCACCGCGTCAAAGAAGCCCAGCGGCTCGCCGCTCTCGTCCTGGAACAGCCGCGGGGTGGCGGCCAGCGGCGCGGTTTCGCGGCCATCGAGCGTGGTGACCGATCCGCTCTCGGCATCGTACCAGACCAGAAAGGCGCCGCCGCCCAGGCCCGAGGATTGCGGCTCGACAAGGCCCAGAACCGCCTGCACCGCGACCATGGCATCGGCGGCGCTGCCACCGGCGGCCAGCACCTCGGCCCCGGCCTCGACCGCCAGCGGGTTGGCGGCGGCGACCATCCACTCCTGCGCCTCGACCGGCCGGCCGGCGGCCTTGGCCTCGAGCGCCGCCTGCGCCTCGGCGCCAAGCGCCTCAAACGCCGCCGGCTGGCCGATCTCGGCCTCGGGCGCGACACTGTCGGTGACCTGCTGCGCCAGCGCCGGCAGGGCCAGCGCGGTCAGCACCATCAAACCAAAGACATATCTCATGGCGGTCTCCTCTCCTCCTCAAATCTACCGGGAAGGGTGCCACCGATCCGGCTACAGGCAAAGCCTGAATTTGCCGGTTGCCCCGCGCCGCGCGCTGCGGCAGGCTGTGGCCAAATCGGAGCCCGCCGTCATGACCAACCGCATCGCCCTCTATCTGGGATTGGCCATTCTGATCGCCATCGGCGCGAGTTACGCGATGTCGGGCACCCAAAACTTCCTGTTTCTGGCCAAGAAATTCCTCGTCCTGCTCGACTGGGTCGCCTTCTGGCGCTGAGGGCGGCGATTGACTTTCGCGGTCAGATACGTTTGTTAGCGATAACGAAAACCGGAATCGTCGGATGACCCTGCTGGTCGTCCCGAGTGCGCGAAATAGGAGAAGATCATGGCTGTTAAAGTTGCCATCAACGGATTTGGACGCATCGGCCGCAACGTTCTGCGCGCCATCATCGAAAGCGGCCGCACGGATATCGACGTCATCGCGATCAACGATCTGGGTCCAGTCGAAACCAATGCGCACCTGCTGCAATTCGACTCGGTGCACGGCCGCTTCCCGGCCGAGGTGACCACCGGCGACGACTGGATCGACGTCGGCCGCGGCAAGATCCGCGTCACCGCCGAGCGCAACCCGGCCGACCTGCCGTGGAAAGACGTCGACGTGGTGCTGGAATGCACCGGCATCTTCACCTCGAAAGAGGCCTGCCAGGCGCATCTCGAGAACGGGTCGTCGCGGGTGCTGATTTCGGCACCGGGCAAGGATGCCGACAAGACCATCGTCTATGGCGTCAACCATGACACGCTGACCGCCGAGGACCTGATCGTCTCGAACGCGTCCTGCACCACCAACTGCCTGTCGCCGGTGGCCAAGGTGCTGAACGACGAGATCGGCATCACCCGCGGCTTCATGACCACGATCCACAGCTACACCGGCGACCAGCCGACGCTGGACACGATGCACAAGGACCTCTACCGCGCCCGTGCCGCGGCGCTGTCGATGATCCCGACCTCGACCGGGGCCGCCAAGGCCGTGGGCCTTGTGCTGCCGGAGCTAAACGGCAAGCTCGACGGCGTGGCGATCCGCGTGCCGACGCCGAACGTCTCGGTCGTCGACCTCACCTTCGAGGCCGCCCGCGAGACCTCGGTCGAGGAGATCAACAACGCGATCCGCGCCGCCGCCGATGGCCCGCTCAAGGGCATCCTCGGCTATACCGACCGTCAGCTGGTGTCGTCGGACTTCAACCACGACCCGCATTCCTCGATCTTCCACACCGACCAGACCAAGGTCATGGAAGGCACCATGGTGCGGATCCTGAGCTGGTATGACAACGAATGGGGCTTCTCCAACCGCATGGCCGATACCGCCGTGGCGATGGGCAAGCTGATCTGAACCTGAGCGTCCTGCAACAGGATCGACGCCCCCGCAGCGATGCGGGGGCGTTTTTCATTGCGACGAACAAGAATTTCCGTTTCACGTCATACACTTGGAGATCTGCACCGGCTGCATGGCGGCTCTGACGGTATCGGCGTTGTCCGGCGCGGGCACGGCCCCATATTCCTGCTGTGACCGGGGCAATGACGCACCGGGCAACAAACCAGAGGAACGGATATGACCCATTCGAAGATGACCCTGCGAGACCGCCTGCAGAAACACGCCGCCTATCGCCGCACCGCCAAAGAGCTGCGCAGCATGCCGCTCAGCACGGCGATCGACCTCGGCCTGTTTCACGACGATGCAGAGAAGATGGCGGCGCGGGCAGTTTACGGCGCCTGAGGCGTCGGTCCGCACAGCGTAGAGACCCCGCGCCCCGGATGACCCCGGGGCGTTTTTTTATCTGCCGAAGCGTTGGGTCAGCGCCGCATGCACCGCCGGCGTGACGAACTTGCTGACATCTCCGCCAAGACGGGCGATTTCCTTGACCAGTTTCGATGCGATCGCCTGATGCCGGGCTTCGGCCATCAGGAAGACGGTCTCGATGGAATCGTCGAGCGACCGGTTCATGCCGACCATCTGGAACTCGTATTCAAAATCCGCCACCGCGCGCAGGCCGCGGATGATGACGCCGGCGCCGACATCGCGGGCGCAGTCGATCAGCAGGTTCTCGAAAGGATGCACCACGATCTCGGTGCCGGTCTGCTCGGCAAGATGACCGCATTCACTCTCGATCATCGCCACCCGCTCCTCGAGCGAGAACAGCGGCCCCTTGTCGCGGTTGATCGCCACGCCGATGACCAGCCTGTCGACCAGAACGGTCGCGCGGCGAATGATGTCGAGATGACCTTCGGTGATCGGGTCGAAGGTGCCGGGATACAGGCCGATGCGCATGGGCAATTCCGCTTTCGGGTCGTGACTGTTGCCGGTGAATGCCGCGCCACGGGGCACAGTGTCAACCATGTCGTCAATGGGTTCGGGCGACCAAGTGGGCCATCGGGCGATACATCATGCCGCAAAAGGTGAAGGCTCACGCCCCTTGAGGGCCAACGCCCATGACCCTCCGCGGCACAGAGCCAACGCCCATGACCCTCCGCGACACAGAGCCAACGCCCATGACCCTCCGGGTCAATGCCCCATTATCATCCCTTCGAGCGCGTCCTTCTCCATCGACAGTTCAGACAGCCGCGCCTTGACCACGTCGCCGAGCGTGATCAGCCCGACCAGTTGGCCGCCCTCGATCACCGGCATGTGGCGGAACCGGCCCTCGGTCATCCGGGCCAGCACGGTGTCGGCCTGTTCGTCGCGGGTGGTGGTCTCGAGATCGCTGGTCATGTGATCCTCGACCTTGTCGGTGAGGCAGGACGGACCGTTCTTGGCCAGTTCACGCACCACGTCGCGCTCTGACAGGATGCCGGCGGCGGTCTTGCCGCCGTCAGACGAGATGATCACCGTGCCGATGCGCTTTTCGGCGAGGATCGCCACCGCCTCTGAGACAGGTGTGCCGGGTTTCACGGTGAAGACCGTCGCGTCTGCCTTGGACTTGAGAATTTGCTGCACCAGCATCGCGTGCTCCTTGCCTTGCTTCTATCGGTCAGCTTTCCCCCATGGCCTGCTTGTGTCAAGCAATCCAAAGGACTTATTCTGCCAAGCTCTCCAGTCTGGCCACTTCGTCACGCATTTCCGCAACCAGGGCGGCAGCAAAGCGGTTCATCCGGTCGAGCCGCCGGTCATCGGCGTGGCGCACCAGATAGAAGGCGCGGGTCAGCGAAATCTCGCGCGACAGCACCTTGCGCAGCTCCGGTGCGAAGGGCAGCGCGAAATCATGCACGATGCCGACCCCGCCGCCCTGTCGCAGCCAGTTGAGCTGCACCGAAACGGAGTTCGACGCGAGGTGTACCCGATCGAGCCCCATTTCCGACAGGTAGTCGAGCTCGCGGTCGAAGATCATGTCGGAGATATAGCCGACGATGCGATGCGCACCGAGATCGGCGGGCACGGAAATCGGCGGCTTCGAGGCGAGGTAATCCTGCGCCGCGGCGATGTGCAGGTGGTAGTCGGCGATCTTCTGCACGCTCAGCCTGCCGGCCGTTGGCGGGCTGACCGAGATCGCCAGATCGGCCTCGCGCTTTGACAGGTTGACCACCCGCGGCTGGCTGAGGATCTGAATCTCGAGCGCGGGATTGTCGCGCGACAGCCTGGCGCAGACCTGCGGCAGCAGGAAATTGGCACAGCCGTCCGGCGCGCCGATGCGGATCTGTCCGGTCAACCCCTCGGCCGCGCCCGCCAGCGCCTCCACGGCCCCTTGCGTGGCCTGTTCGGCCTGTTCCGCATGCGGCAGCAGCCGCTGGCCGGCCTCGGTGAGCGCGTAGCCCTGCGGCGACTTGGCAAACAGCGGCTGGCCCAGCCGCTGCTCAAGCCGGGCGATGCGCCGCCCCACCGTCGCCGGGTCGATCCGCAGCGCGCGACCGGCCGCTGACAGGCTCTCCTGCCGCGCCACGGCAAGGAAGACGCGAAAATCATCCCAAGGGTCCATCGGTCCAAACCTTTGCAGAAATGCAAAACATCTTTGGGACATTGCGCCTACCCACAGCGAATTTGCAAGACTAAGCTGCGGGCAACGAACCCCGAGGAGGATCCCATGAACGTGATCAAGAACTATATCGACGGCGAGATGGTCGAGAGCAGCTCGAGCCGCACCGCCGATGTGATGAACCCCGCCACCGGCGAGGTGCAGGCGCAGGTCAAGCTGTCGAGCAAGGCCGAGCTTGACGATGCGGTCGCACGTGCCGCCGAGGCGCAGAAGGCCTGGGGCGCCACCAACCCGCAGCGCCGCGCGAGGGTGATGATGAAGTTCGGCGAACTGATCAACGCGCATATGGACGAACTGGCCGAGCTGGTCAGCCGCGAACACGGCAAGACCCTGCCAGACGCCAAGGGCGACGTGCAGCGCGGTCTCGAAGTGATCGAGGTCTGCATGGGCGCGCCGCATATGCTCAAGGGCGAATACACCAATGACGGCGGTCCGGGCATCGACCTCTATTCCATGCGCCAGCCGCTGGGCGTGGTCGCCGGCATCACCCCGTTCAACTTCCCGGCGATGATCCCGCTGTGGAAGATGGGACCGGCGCTCTCCGCCGGCAACGCGATGATCCTGAAGCCGTCGGAACGCGTGCCCTCGACCTCGCTGCGGCTTGCCGAACTGCTCAAGGAAGCCGGCCTGCCCGACGGCGTGCTTCAGGTGGTCAACGGTGACAAGGAGGTGGTCGACGCCATCCTCGACAACGACACCATCGCCGCGGTGGGCTTTGTCGGCTCGACCCCGATCGCGCAGTACATCTATGGCCGCGCCTGCACCAACGGCAAGCGCGCGCAATGCTTCGGCGGCGCCAAGAACCACATGATCATCATGCCCGACGCCGATCTCGACAAGGCGGCCGATGCGCTGGTCGGCGCCGGCTATGGCGCGGCGGGCGAACGCTGCATGGCGATCTCGGTCGCGGTGCCGGTGGGCAAGGAGACCGCCGATGCGCTGATGGAGAAGCTGGTACCGCGCGTCGAGAAGCTCAAGGTCGGCCCCTACACCGCCGGCGACGACGTCGACTTCGGCCCGGTGATCACCGCTCAGGCCAAGGACCGGATCAACGGGTTGGTCGACAGCGGTGTCGAACAGGGCGCGACCCTGGCCGTGGACGGCCGCGGCTTCAGCCTGCAGGGCTATGAGGATGGTTTCTTTGTCGGCCCGTCGCTGTTCGACAACGTCACCCCGGAGATGGACATCTACAAGGAGGAAATCTTTGGCCCGGTGCTGAGCCAGGTGCGGATGGAGACCTATGAGGACGCGCTCAACCTGATCATCGACAACGATTACGGCAATGGCACCGCGATCTACACCGCCGACGGCGATACCGCGCGCGACTTTGCCCACAGGGTCAATGTCGGCATGGTCGGCATCAACTTTCCGATCCCGGTGCCGCTCAGCTATCACAGCTTCGGCGGCTGGAAGAAATCCGCCTTCGGCGATCTCAACCAATACGGCCCCGATGCCTTCAAGTTCTATACCAAGACCAAGACCGTCACCGCGCGCTGGTTCTCCGGTATCAAGGAAGGCGGAGAGTTCAACTTCAAGGCCATGGATTGATCCGCGGAAGTAGAGATTGCAGAGACGTTTGCGGTGGGGCGGCCTTTGGGTCGCCCTTCCTGTTTATAGCGCTTCGATAACGCTCGAATTGCGATAGACTACCGGGAGTCAAAGCCAGATGTTCACAAAATCGTTATCCCCGCTAACTTGGGCAAACTAAACTTATGTTTTAATGAACTATTTGCACAAGGGTTTCGAGGGCGTTGCAATGACACCTCGTTTTCACCCCGGCCTGCGCTCGAAAAAAATCCCGTTTCATGCCACAAGAGACTGTCGGGGGACATTAATGAGTTACCGATATGTGTTTGATGAGACCGGGCGTCTCTTTCTCCTTCGGCTGGGGGGTCGGATCGGACCGCAGGACCTGGCAGACTTGTTTGCCGCGCTTGCAGCGGATCCGGCCCGTACCCCCGACCAGCATGTCTATTGCGACCTGTCCGGCCTTGAAAGTGCCGATCTCAATTTCACTCAGGTGATGAGCGTCACCCGCGCACGCGCGGCCTTTTACCAGCAGAGCCGGGATATCCGGGTGGCGGTCTGGGCACCGGGCGACATCGGCTTTGGCATGGCGCGGATGTACCTGGCGATGATGCAGGGCTTCAAAGGCGTCGCGGCCGAGGTGTTCCGCGACCGGGCCGCGGCGGCGCGGTTCCTCGGGGTGGAGCAGGCGCAGCTGCAGATTCCCTGACCGCCGGCGCGCGCGGCAGATTGCGCCCCGCCGCCGGGTTGTGGCAGGCTGGCGCAACGCGCAGCAGCCGGGCAAAGGGACCGACGCAATGGCCACACCCGAGTTCACCATCGGCATCGAGGAAGAGTACCTGCTGGTCGACCGCGACAGCCTGGCCCTGGTCGAGGTGCCCGACGCGCTGATGGCCGATTGCAAGGCGGCGCTGGCCGACCAGGTGAGCCCGGAATACCTGCAATGCCAGATCGAGATCGGCACCGGCGTCTGCAAGACCGTCGCCGAGGCGCGCGACGACCTGCGCCACCTGCGCGCGACGATCTCCGACTGCGCGGCGCGCTACAACGCGGCGCCGATTGCCGCCTCCTGCCACCCGTTCGCCGACTGGAAGACCCAGCATCACACCGACAAGGAACGCTATCGCCAGCTGCGCGAGGATATCGGCGGGGTGATGCGGCGGATGCTGATCTGCGGCATGCATGTGCATGTCGGCCTTGATGACAACGCCCTGCGCGTCGACCTCTTGCGTCAACTGAGCTATTTCCTGCCGCATCTGCTGGCGCTTTCCACCTCCTCGCCGTTCTGGCAGGGCGAGGACACCGGCATGGGCTCTTACCGGATCTCGGTCTTCGACACCCTGCCCCGCACCGGCCTGCCGCCGCAGCTCACCTCCTGGGATGAATACGAGCGCTCGGTCGATGCGCTGGTCGAGCTGGGGCTGATCGAGGACAGCACCAAGATCTGGTGGGACCTGCGCCCCAGCCACCGCTTCCCGACGCTGGAGACGCGGATCTGCGACGTCTGTCCGCGGATGGAGGACACGCTGGCGATGGCGGCGGTGATCCAGTGCCTGCACCGGATGCTCTGGCGGCTGCGGACCCGCAACCAGCGCTGGCGGATCTACGACGGCTTTCTGATCTCGGAAAACCGCTGGCGGGCGCAGCGCTATGGCATCGAGGAAGGGCTGATCGATTTCGGCCGGGGCGAGATCGTGGCGATGGGCGAGCTGACCGAAGAGCTGATCGATCTGCTCTCGGAGGATGCCGAGGCACTGGGCTGCGTGGACGAGCTGGCGCATCTGCGGGTCATTCTCGACCGCGGCACCTCGTCGATGCGGCAGCGCGCGGTGCGCGCGGCGGCCGAGGCGGCAGGCGCCGATCACGACACCCAGATGCGCGCCGTGGTGAGCCATCTGATCGAGGATTTCCGGGCCGACCTGTGAAGGAAACCGATCTCTACCCGCATGTGAAAGCGCTGCTCGAGAGCCAGGGCTATGACGTCAAGGCCGAGATCGGCGCTGCCGACGTGGTCGCCCTGCGCCCCGGCGACGACGATCCGGTGATCGTCGAGCTCAAGACCGGTTTCGCGCTGACCCTGTTTCATCAGGCGATCGCGCGCCAGTCCGTGACCGACTGTGTCTACGTCGCGGTGCCGCGCCTTTCCGGCAAGCGCTTTCTGCGGGCGCTGAAGGAGAACAAGGCGCTCTGCCGGCGGCTGGGACTCGGGCTGATCACCGTGCGGCTGAGCGACGGCCACACCGAGGTGCATCTCGACCCCGCGCCCTTCACCCCGCGCAAGCTCAAGACCCGCCAGACCCGCCTGCTGCGCGAGTTCGCCCGCCGCGAGGGCGACCCGAACCTTGGCGGCGCGGCGCGCACCGGTCCGCTGGTGACGGCCTATCGGCAGGACGCGGTGAAAATCGCCCTGCACCTGCAGACCCACGGCCCGTCAAGGGGCGCCGAGGTCCGCGCCGCCACCGGCGTTGTCACCGCCACTCAGATCATGGCCGCCGACCACTACGGCTGGTTCGAGCGGGTGAGCCGCGGCGTCTATCGGCTGACCCCTGTCGGGGTGAAGGCGGCGGAGTGAGCGGGGCGTGAGGTCCCGGATCAGGTCCGGGACAGGGTTTGCAGAATTTCCGGGCGTGGTCATGCTGTCTCGGGCGGGAGGTCCCGGATCGCGTCCGGGACGTGGGGCCTTGAGCCTCGCCCGCCCCGGCCCCCGCGCCGGGGCCTCTTGGTCGACACCAGAGCACCGGCGATGGATCACGGCCAAATGCGTCGCCCCAAACCTCGCCGCCCCCCCGCCGGGGCCTCTCGGTTGACACCGGCGCCATGCCGCGGCCGACGCTCCAATTGTGACTTGCATGGCGGCCAGTGTTCCGCGATAATTGAACATGCATTCAATTCACGGCAAGGGGGAGCGCCGCGGCATGGACTTTGCACTCACCGACGAACAGACCGCCATCTTCGACATGGCACATGCCTTCGGGCAGGAGCATATCGCGCCAAACGCCCGGGCGTGGGAGGCCGAGGGCTGCATCCCAAAGGCGCTCTGGCCGCAGATCGGCGAGCTGGGCTTCGGCGGGCTCTACGTCTCGGAAGAGAGCGGCGGATCTGGCCTCTCGCGGCTTGACGCGACGCTGGTTTTCGAGGCGCTGAGCATGGCCTGCCCCTCGGTGGCGGCCTTCCTGTCGATCCACAACATGTGCGTCAAGATGATCGACACCTTCGGCTCGGACGACCTCAAGGCCCGCGTCCTGCCCAAGGCGCTGTCGATGGAGACGGTCTATTCCTACTGCCTGACCGAGCCCGGCTCGGGATCCGACGCTGCTGCGCTCAAGACCCGCGCGACGCAGACCAACGAGGGCTACCGCCTCACCGGCACCAAGGCCTTCATCTCCGGCGGCGGCTATTCCGATGCCTATGTCGTGATGTGCCGCACCGGCGATGAGAGCCCGCGCGGCATCTCGGCGATGATTGTCGAGGATGGCGCCGAGGGGCTGAGTTTCGGCGGGCTCGAGGACAAGATGGGCTGGAAGAGCCAGCCCACCCGGCAGGTGCAGTTCGACGACTGCCTTGTGCCGGCGGAAAACCTGTTGGGCGAGGAAGGCCAGGGCTTCAAATACGCCATGGCCGGGCTTGACGGCGGGCGGCTCAACATCTCGGCCTGCAGCTTGGGCGCGGCGCAGACCGGGCTGAACCTGACGCTCGACTATATGGGCGAGCGCAAGGCCTTCGGCCAGCCGATCGACCAGTTCCAGGCGCTGCAGTTCCGCCTTGCCGATATGGAGATCACCCTGCAGGCCGCCCGCGTCTTCCTGCGTCAGGCGGCGTGGAAGCTCGACAGCGGCGCGCATGACGCCACCCCGCATTGCGCCATGGCCAAGAAATTCGTCACCGAAGCCGGAAGCGAGGTTGTGGATCAGTGCCTGCAACTGCACGGTGGCTATGGCTATCTGGCCGATTACGGAATCGAGAAGCTGGTCCGCGACCTGCGGGTACACCAGATCCTCGAAGGCACCAATGAAATCATGCGCGTGATCGTCGCGCGCCATCTGCTGAAGAACCGATGACCGACATTTCCATCCGCAAGACCGGCCGCACCGGCCGCATCACCCTCACCCGCCCCAAGGCGCTCAACGCGCTGAGCTACGAGATGTGCATGGCGATCGACGCCGCGCTCAAGGACTGGGCCGGCGATCCGGACGTCGCGATGCTGGTGATCGACGCCGAGGGTGAGAAGGCCTTCTGCGCCGGCGGCGACATTGCCGAGATGTATGCCACCGGCACCGCCGGCGACTACGCCTACGGCCGCCGGTTCTGGCGCGACGAGTACCGGATGAACGCCCGGCTCTTCGACTTTCCCAAGCCGGTGGCGGCCTTCATGCAGGGCTTCACCATGGGCGGCGGTGTCGGCGTCGGCTGTCACGGCTCGCACCGCGTGGTCTGCGACAGCTCGCGCCTCTCGATGCCGGAATGCGGCATCGGCCTTGTGCCTGACGTCGGCGGCAGCCTGATCCTCGCCCGCGCCCCCGGCCGGCTGGGCGAATACCTCGGGCTCACCGGTGCGCGCATGGGGCCCGGCGACGCGATCCATGCCGGTTTCGCCGATCTCTATGTGCCGGAAGCCGATTGGCCGGCGCTGATCGCGGCGCTGGAAGAGAGCGGCGACTGGACGCTGATCAACGCCGCCGGCCAGACCCCGCCAGAGAGCCCGCTGGCCGCGCTCCGGCCCGAGATCGACGCCACATTCGGCGGCGAGACCCTGCGCGATGTGATCAATGCGCTGGACCATGCCGGCAGCGATTTTGCCGGCGAGGCGCTGAAGACGCTCGAACGCAACAGCCCGCTGTCGATGGGCGCGGCGCTCGAGATGATCCACCGGCTGCGCCCCACCGGCACCATCGCCCGCGCGCTGGAGACCGAGTACCGGTTTACCTATCGCGCAATGGAGCACGGCGATTTTCTCGAGGGCATCCGCGCGGCCATCATCGACAAGGACAGACGCCCAAAGTGGCGCGATGACCTGCGCGGCCTGAAACCGCCGCGGGTGATGCAGATGCTGCAACCGCTGGGCGACGACAAGCTGACATTCGGGGAGGATGCGTGATGAAGATCGGGTTTATCGGATTGGGCAACATGGGCGGGCCGATGGCCGCCAATCTCGCCAAGGCAGGCCATGAGGTTGCGGGCTTCGACACCGCCGGCGTCGCAATCGCCGGCGTGACGCAGGCCGGCTCCGCCTCTGATGTCGCCAAGGGCGCGCAGGTGGTGATCACCATGCTGCCCAACGGCGCGATCCTGCGCGCCGTCGCTGACGAGATCATCCCGGCGATGGACAAGGGCGCGGTCTTTCTCGATTGCTCCACCGTCGATGTCGAAAGCGCCCGCGCGGTGGCCGATCAGGCGCAGGCCGCCGGGCTCGAGCCGCTCGACGCACCGGTCTCTGGTGGCGTCACCGGGGCGGCGGCCGGTACGCTGACCTTCATGGTCGGCGGATCCGACATGGGGTTCGCCGCCGTGCAGGAGCTGTTCGACGTGATGGGCCAGAAAGCGGTGCTCTGCGGGCCCTCTGGCAATGGCCAGGCCGCCAAGATCTGCAACAACATGATCCTCGGTGTCACCATGATCGCCACCTGCGAGGCCTTTGCGCTGGCCGACAAGCTGGGCCTCGACCGGCAGGCGATGTTCGACGTGGTCTCGACCTCGTCGGGCTACAGCTGGTCGATGAACGCCTATTGCCCGGCGCCCGGCATCGGCCCGAAGAGCCCCTCTGACAACGGCTATCAGCCGGGCTTCGCCGCCGAACTGATGCTCAAGGACCTGCGGCTGGCGCAGCAGGCGGCCGAGGCCGTCGATGCAGACACCCCGATGGGCCAAACGGCGCGCGATCTCTACGCCGCCTTCGTCGAGCAGGAAGACGGCAAGGGCCGCGATTTCTCGGCCATGCTGCCACGTTTCGAGAGCCGTCACCGCGGGTGACCGCGCTGGACCCCGGCGCAAATCCGCCGGGGACCGTGGCCGCCCGGAACCCACGCCGCCACAGCGGGTTGCTTTGTCAGGCAACCAGGCGAGGCTTCCATGCACCGTACGATCACACCGCTCATTCTCGCGGCGGCTCTGGGCTTTCCGGCCCAAGGCAGCGCCGCGCCGGTCCACATGACATTGGCCACCCCCGAGGCGCAGGCGCCCGCCGAGGGCCTGTTGGTCGAGGTGAAATCCGACAAGAAGACCAAGCCGAAGAAAGCCAAGAAAGCGGCGAAGAAGAAAGCCAAGGCCGCAAAGAAGGCGTCCAAAGCTGAGGGTCACGGCAAGGCCAAGGTCAAGGCCAAGGTCAAGACCGGCAAGGGCAAGGCCGAGGAAAAGATCGACACCACCGTCAAGGACATCGCCGACACGCTCAAGGCCGACATCCAGGAGGGCCGGATCACCCTTGGCAACGGCGGCACGTTGGCCGCGCTGGCTGCACCCCTGGCAGCGCTCGGCACTGCCGGCCTTGCCGAAGTGCTGATCAACTGCCCGCCGGGGCTGGCAAAGAAAGCCGTGCCCTGCGTGCCGCCGGGTCAGGTCGACCGCCAGGCCACGGCGCAGGAATGGACCTCGCGCGACGAGGCCGAACTGCGCGCCGCACTGACCGAGTCTCAGCGCAGGCTCGACAGCGCGTATGAGGCGCAGGAGGTTGAGCTGATCTCTCTCGAAGAGCTCGATGCGATCGAATACGACGACGCCGCTCAGAGCGAGACCGTGACCGGCCGCGACACCGCTACCGACCCCGCCGAGCCCGACGCCGAGGAAACCCGAGAGATCAACGAGCGAATCCTTCGGCTGACTCAGGAAGAGATTGTCAGACTGTTCGATCTCGATCCGGCGCCGGCGGGGTCGAAATATGTGGTGATCGACGGCCGCCCGGTGCTGCTTGACGAGGAGAACTACGTCCGCATCCGGTCGCTGCGCCATCTCGAAGAGGTCGATATCTTCGAGGTCGAGGTCGCGGACCTGACCGAGGTGATGGGCCATACCGAGTTGGTCGAGACTTACGACCTGCCCGAACCCGGCGCCGACCGGTTTTACGCGCTGCTCGACGGCGAGCTTTTGCTGATGCCGGTCGAGGGCTACGAGCTGCTGCAACTGCTGCGCGTCGTGGCGCTGGCGCCCTCGCTGACCGTTGCGCAGGCCGAATGAGGTGAGAGCCTGCCTGACGCTCGCGGCGGCGCTCAGCCTCGCCGCCGCCCTGCCCGCCGCCGCCGGCTGTCGCATCGCGGTCGGAAAATGCGTGACCGCCGGTTCAGGCCTGACCGGCGGCACCGCCGGCCATTTCAGCAAGGCCCGCGTCGCGCCGCCGAAAGTTGCCGTCGGAGAGACCCTGCCGGAGGGCCACCACGTGATGATCAACACCCGCCGCTATGGCCTGCCGCCGGTCACCGACGGCGCGCTTTACTTCCGCGTCGAGCGACGGGTCTACCGGGTCGACAGCGCGACCCGGGAGATCCTCGAAGACGTCACCCACCTGACCAACCGGGCCTTCTGATCACTCCGCCGCCACCTTGCGCTGCTTGAGCATCGGCGCGAGGTAATGGCCGGTGTGGCTAACCCTCGACCGCGCGACCTTTTCCGGTGTGCCGGTGGCGACGATCTTGCCACCGCCGTCCCCCCCCTCGGGGCCGATGTCGATGATCCAGTCGGCGGTCTTGATGACGTCGAGATTGTGCTCGATCACCACCACGGTATTGCCGCTCTCGACCAGCTCGTGCAGCACTTCAAGAAGCTTGCGGACATCCTCGAAATGCAACCCGGTTGTCGGCTCGTCGAGGATGTAGAGCGTGCGCCCGGTCGAGCGTTTCGCCAGTTCCTTGGACAGTTTCACCCGCTGCGCCTCGCCGCCTGACAGTGTCGTTGCCTGCTGGCCGACCTTGATGTAGCCGAGACCGACGCGCATCAGCGCATCCATTTTGTCGCGGATCGAGGGCACCGCCTTGAAGAACTCCTGCGCCTCTTCAACCGTCATATCAAGAACGTCGGCTATGCTCTTGCCCTTGAACTTGATTTCCAGAGTCTCGCGGTTGTAGCGCGCGCCCTTGCAGGTCTCGCATTCGACATAGACATCCGGCAGGAAGTGCATCTCGATCTTGATCACGCCATCGCCCTGGCAGGCCTCGCAGCGGCCGCCCTTGACGTTGAACGAGAACCGCCCGGGCTTGTAGCCGCGCGCCTTGGCCTCGGGCAGCCCGGCAAACCAGTCGCGGATCGGGGTGAAGGCCCCGGTGTAAGTGGCCGGATTGGACCGCGGAGTCCGCCCAATGGGCCGCTGGTCGATGTCGATCACCTTGTCGAGGTGCTCGAGGCCCTTGATGGTCTCGCAGGGCGCGGGCGTCTGGCGCGCGCCGTTCAGCCGCATCGAGGCGGTCTTGAACAGGGTCTCGATGGTCAGCGTCGACTTGCCGCCGCCAGACACACCGGAAACGCAGACGAACTTGCCCAGCGGGAACTCGGCGGTGACCTTGCGCAGGTTGTTGCCCGTCGCCTTGACCACGGTCACCGACTTGCCATTGCCCTCGCGCCGTTCGGCCGGGACCGAGATCTCGCGCTGGCCGGACAGGTACTGGCCGGTGACCGATTTCGGATCGGCGGCCACCTCGGCCGGCGTGCCGTGGCTGACCACCTCGCCGCCGTGCACCCCGGCGCCGGGGCCGATGTCAAAGACGTAATCCGCCTCGCGGATCGCCTCTTCGTCATGCTCCACCACGATCACCGTATTGCCTTGGTCGCGCAGGTTCTTCAGCGTGCCGAGCAGCCGGTCATTGTCGCGCTGGTGCAGACCGATCGAGGGCTCGTCGAGCACGTAGAGCACGCCGGTCAGCCCCGAGCCGATCTGCGAGGCCAGACGGATCCGCTGGCTCTCGCCGCCCGACAACGTGCCGGCATTGCGCGACAGGGTCAGGTATTCGAGGCCGACGTTGTTGAGGAAACCCAGCCGCTCGCGGATCTCCTTGAGAATGGCGCGGGCGATCTCGTTCTTTTGCGGGCTGAGGTGTTTCGGCACCTCGTTGCACCAGTCAAAGGCCTCGCGGATCGACATCTTGACCACCTGACCGATGTGCAGCAGCTCGCCCTCGGCCGAGCCGATCTTGACCGCCAGTGCCTCGTCGCGCAGCCGGTAGCCGCCGCAGGCATGGCAGGAGCGGTTGTTCTGGTAGCGCTCGAACTCTTCCCGGATCCAGTTGCTGTCGGTCTCGCGGTAGCGCCGTTCCATGTTGGGAATAACGCCCTCGAAGACCCGGGAAATCTGATAGACCCGACCGCCCTCGTCATAGCGGAACTCGATCTCCTCGTCGCCCGATCCATGCAGGAAAACCTGCTGAATATGGGCTGGCAAGTCCTTCCAGCGGGTGTTCTTGTTGAACTCGTAATGCTTGGCCAGTGCCTCGATGGTCTGCAGGAAATAGGGCGACTTTCCCTTGCGCCAAGGCGCCAGCGCGCCGTCGTAGATCTTCAGCGTGGCATCCGGCACAACGAGGCGTTCGTCGAAGAACAGCTCCATCCCCAGCCCGTCGCATTCCGGGCAGGCGCCGAAGGGCGCGTTGAACGAGAACAGCCGCGGCTCGATCTCGGGGATGGTGAAGCCACTGACCGGACAGGCGAAATTCTCGGAAAAGGTGATCCGCTCGGGATCTTCGTCGTCGCGCGGCGCGGTCTCGAGGATGGCGATGCCGTCGGCGAGGTCGAGCGCGGTGCGGAACGAATCCGCCAGCCGGGTCTCCAACCCCTCGCGCACCACGATCCGGTCGACCACCACGTCGATGTCATGGCGGTACTTCTTGTCGAGCGTCGGCGGCTCGTCGAGCTCATAGAAGGCGCCGTCGACCTTGACGCGCTGAAACCCCTGCTTGCGCAGTTCGAGGAATTCCTTGCGGTATTCGCCCTTGCGGTCGCGGATGATCGGCGCCAGCAGATAGCCGCGGGTGCCCTCCTCCAGCGTCATGACACGGTCGACCATGTCCTGCACCTGCTGCGCCTCGATCGGCTTGCCGGTGGCCGGCGAATAAGGCGTGCCGGCGCGGGCATAAAGCAGCCGCAGGTAGTCGTAGATCTCGGTCACCGTGCCGACGGTCGAGCGCGGGTTCTTCGAGGTTGTCTTCTGCTCGATGGAAATCGCCGGGCTGAGGCCGGTGATGTGATCGACGTCGGGCTTTTCCATCATGTCGAGGAACTGGCGCGCATAGGCCGAGAGGCTCTCGACATAGCGGCGCTGCCCTTCGGCATAGATCGTGTCAAACGCCAGCGAGGATTTGCCGGAGCCCGACAGCCCGGTGATCACCACAAGCTGATCGCGCGGGATATCGACGTCGATGCCCTTGAGATTGTGCTCGCGCGCGCCGCGCACCTCGATGTGTTTCAGTTCCGGCATGAGACCCCCTTCGGCAGTGGTTAACACATAGGGGATGGCTGCGGTTTCGCCAATGGAAAAATGAGAACACAAAGCGAACATTGGCCGAGGCAGGGAAATCCAAGGTTGATCGCCGTCCGCGCATTCCGCAGGGTTGGGACATTCAGATGATCTTTGGGGGCCGATATGTCATTTCTCCGTGTGTTTGTTTTCACCCTGCTGGCGCTGCCGGGGCTGGTTTCGGCCCAGAACAGCCCGCGCATCATCCTCGTGCTCGATGGCTCGGGCTCGATGTGGGGCCAGATCGACGGCACCGCCAAGATCGAGATCGCGCAGAAGGTGATGGGCGATCTTCTGGCCGCCCTACCCGCCGATCAGGAACTGGGGCTGACCGCCTATGGCCACCGGACCAAGGGCGATTGCAGCGATATCGAGACGCTGGTCTCCCCCGGTGCCGGCACCCGCGAGGCGATCTCTCAGGCGGTCAACGGCATCCAGCCGCGCGGCAAGACGCCGATGACCGATGCCGTCGTCGCCGCCGCCGAGGCGCTGCGCCACACCGAAGAGAAGGCGACGGTGATCCTGGTCTCTGACGGCATCGAGACCTGCAACCCCGATCCCTGCGCCGCTGCCCGCGTTCTGGAACAGACCGGCGTCGATTTCACCGTGCATGTGGTGGGCTTTGACGTGAGCGATCCCGAGGCGCTGAAGCAGATGCAATGCCTGGCCGACGAGACCGGCGGCCGTTTTCTCAGCGCCGCCAATGCCAGCGAGCTGGGCGAGGCACTCACCGAGGTCGCCGCCGCCCCGGAGCCCGTGCCGGTGACCGTCGATTTCCTCGCCACCGAGGGCGACGGCGGGCCGCGCATCGAGACGCCGCTGATCTGGAACCTGTCGCAGGGCGACAGCGCGATCCTCGATTTCGAGCGTGGCGCGACGGTTCAGGCCGACCTGCTGCCGGGCGACTACCTGGTGTCCGTGCTGCGCCCCGAGGACGAGGCCAGCGCCGAGCTGACCTTTACCCAGGCCGAGGCGGCACAGACCGTCACGCTGGTACTGCCCTCGCTTTTGCCGCCGGCGCACCTTGACGCCGCCGACAGCGCGCCGGCCGGGTCGACCCTGCCGGTGCGCTGGGAAGGTCCGGACGCCAAGAACGACTATATCTCGGTCGCGTTGCCCGAGGATGCCGGCTACGAGAGCTATGTCTACACCCGCAAGGGCACGCCCGGCGAGCTTCTGATGCCGGCACGGCCGGGCCGCTTCGAACTGCGCTATGTCCTCGCCGATGGCCGCAAGACGCTGGCCACCCGCCCGATCACCGTCACCGAGGTGACCGCCAGCCTCGATGCCGAGGGGACGACGGTGGCCGGCGCCACGCTTGCCGTCAGCTGGGACGGGCCGGATTATGCCAACGACTACATCTCGGTGGCGCGCGTCGGGGACGATGGCTACGAAAATTACGTCTATACTCGCAAGGGCAGCCCCGGCGCGCTGTTGATGCCACCGGTGCCCGGCGACTACGAACTGCGCTACGTGATCTCACAGGACCGCACCGTATTGGCCACCCGCAAGGTCACGGTGGCCGAGGCGACCGCCACGCTCGCCGCCGATGACACCGCGGTGGCCGGGGCCACCCTGCCGGTCACCTGGGAGGGGCCGGATTATGCCAATGACTACATCTCGGTCGCCCGTCTCGGCGACGATGGCTATGAGAACTACGCCTACACCCGCAAGGGCAGCCCGGCCGAGGTGGTGATGCCGACGGTGCCCGGCCACTACGAGCTGCGCTATGTGATGTCGCAGGACCGCACGGTGCTGGCGACCCTGCCGATCGAGGTGGTCGAGATCACCGCCACGCTCGAAGCGCCGTCAGAGGCGGCGGCGGGACAGCCGCTGGACGTGAGTTGGACCGGACCGGATTACGCCAACGACTACATCGCCATCGCACGGCCGGGCGATGGCGGTCACGAGGCCTATGCCTTTACCCGCAAGGGCACGCCGGTTGCGGTCACCATGCCGCTGGTGCCGGGCAGCTACGAGCTGCGCTACGTGATGTCCCAAGACCGCACGGTTCTGGCGACCCTGCCGATCGAGGTGCAGGACGTCCAGGCCAGGCTCGACCTCCCCGAGACCGCTCGCGCCGGTGCCGTGATCGTGGTGGACTGGGACGGCCCCGGCTACGATCGGGACTACATCTCGATCGCGCGCCCGGGCGACACCCGCCATGACGCCTATACCTACACGCGGACCGGTGCACCGCTGCTGCTGCGCACCCCGGCGGTGCCGGGCACCTACGAGGTGCGCTACGTGGCGGCCAGCAACGGCACCGCAATCCTCGCCCGCAAGGAGATCACCCTGACCGAGGTGAGCGCCGAGGTGAAGGCCGCCGAGCGCGGCGCGGCCGGCGGCAATCTCGCGGTCGACTGGGAGGGGCCGGATTTCAAGGACGATTACATCGCGATCGCGAGGGCGCAGTCCTCCGACGACGAATACGAGAGCTATGCCCGCACCAGCGAAGACAGCCCGCTGATCCTGAAGCTGCCGGAGCAGCCCGGCGCCTATGAGCTGCGTTACGTGATCGGTCAGAACCGCAAGGTGATCGCCCGCCAGCCTTTGACGGTCGACTGAGCGCCACGGCGCCTGCGCGACCTCAGACCGCGCGGGTCACGTCATAGCCGTAGAGCCAGTCGAATTGCCCGAGCGCCCGAGCCGGCGCCAGCCGCGCGCCCAGCCGCAGCGCGGTATGCGCCGCCAGCCGCAGCGGCCCCGGCCGCAGGTGGTATTTCCAGGCATTGCCGGTGGCGGTCTCGACGATCCGCCGGCAGCGGTCGCGTCGGGCCGATTGATAGGCGGCAAGCCCGGCGGCACTGTCGTCATGCCCGGCAAGACAGGCGCCAAGCGCCCAGGCATCCTCGAGCGCCATATTGGCCCCCTGCGCGAGGTAGGGCAGCGTCGGATGGGCCGCATCGCCCAGCAAGGCGCAATTGCCGCCGACCCAGCGGGTCGCCACCTGATGGCGGAACAGGCCCCAGAGATTGACCTCCCCGACCGCGCCCAGCATCCGTTGCACCGGCGGGGAAAACCCCGAGAAGGCCGCCCGCAGGTTGGCCGGATCATCGCCATGCTGCCAGCCCTCGGCGGCCCAGGCCTTGCGCTCCTGCGCCGCGACGAGGTTGAGCCGGCCATCGCGCAGCGGATAACACACCAGGTGGCGCCCCGGCCCCATGTGCACCTGCACCTCGGCGCCCTGGTCGGTGACATTCGGGATCACCGCGCGCCAGGCGACCTGGCCGGTGAACTTCGGCGCGGCCGCGCCGTTGAGCGCCGGGCGCAGCCGCGAATGCAGCCCGTCGGCGCCGATCACCAGATCGGCGGTGCAGGTATCGCCGTTGGCCATCACCAGTTCGGGCCGCGCGCCGGGCTGCACCTCGGAGACCTGCTGCAACAGCCGGAACCGCACGCCGCGCGCCCGCGCCTCGCCGGCCAGCAGGTCGATCAGATCGGCACGATGGACAAAGAAATAGCGCTGGTCCTCTGGCAGCAGCCCGAGATCGAGCCGCGCCACCTCATCGCCCTGCCGGAAATCGCGCAGCGAGACCGCACGCCCCCGCATCGACCGCGCCGCGAGATCCGCCGCCAACCCCAGCGCCTCGATCACCCGCAGCCCGTTGGGACTGATCTGCAGCCCGGCGCCGGTGTCGCGGATCGCCTCGGCCTGTTCCAGAACCGTGACCTGCGCGCCGCGGCCGCTGAGACAAAGCGCCGCCGCCAGCCCGCCGATGCCGCCGCCGATGATGCGGATATCGAGACCCAATAGGCTCATGTCGTGCTCACAGCCGAAATCATCCCCGCTGACAAAAACGCCGGAGCAAGCGCCCCGGCGTTTTTTTAAGTTTTCCTGAACGCCCGCGGCTCAATCGTCGCGGTGCACCTTTTCGCGGCGTTCGTGACGCTCCTGGGCCTCGAGGCTCATGGTGGCGATCGGCCGCGCGTCGAGACGCTTGAGCGAGATCGGCTCTCCGGTCACTTCGCAATACCCGTATTCGCCCTCTTCGATGCGACGCAGCGCAGCATTGATCTTGGCCACCAGCTTACGCTGACGGTCCCGGGTCCGAAGCTCGATGGCGCGGTCAGTCTCCTCACTGGCGCGGTCGGCGACGTCGGGAATGTTGCGGGTGCTTTCCTGAAGGCCCTCGAGGGTGTCCCTGGTTTCGTCCAGCAACTCGTTCTTCCAGGTAATCAACTTGCGGCGGAAATATTCAAGCTGCCGCTCGTTCATGAATGGCTCGTCCTCCGCAGGACGATAATCATCGGGTAGAAACGATTCTTGTTTCATATCCGCTCCCTTTTTCTGGCCAGCCTGAGATGAAATCAATTTTGAAAGCTCCTTTCGACCGGCAACCCCTGCGCGCTCCGATTACTCCCTGAGCACGACAATGTCACTACACAAAGCGCTGTATTGCGGCGAATTCTCGGTATCGATAGGGTCCGCGCGAGACGCCTAAACAAGGAGCAGGCATGAAATTCCAGGGCACCGAAAGCTATGTGGCGACCGACGATCTCACGTTAGCGGTAAACGCCGCGGTCACGCTCGAACGGCCGTTGCTGGTCAAGGGCGAGCCGGGCACCGGCAAGACCGAGCTGGCGCGGCAGGTGGCCGATGCACTCGGCCTCAGGATGCTGGAGTGGAACATCAAGTCCACCACCAAGGCGCAGCAGGGGCTTTACGAATATGACGCGGTCTCGCGCCTGCGCGACAGCCAGCTTGGTGACGCGCGGGTGCACGACGTGCGCAACTACATTCGCAAGGGCAAGCTCTGGCAGGCTTTCGAAGCCGAGGAAAAGCTCGTGTTGCTGATCGACGAGATCGACAAGGCCGACATCGAGTTCCCCAACGACCTGCTGCAGGAACTCGACAAGATGGAGTTCCACGTCTACGAGACCGGCGAGACCATCAAGGCGCGCCAGCGCCCGATTGTCATCATCACCTCGAACAACGAAAAGGAACTGCCGGACGCCTTTCTGCGGCGCTGCTTCTTCCATTACATCCGCTTCCCCGACGAGGCGACGATGCGCAAGATCGTCGAGGTCCATCACCCCGGCATCAAGGAGGCGCTGCTCTCGACCGCGCTGACCCAGTTCTACGAGATCCGCGATCAGGCCGGGCTGAAGAAGAAACCCTCGACCTCCGAGGTGCTCGACTGGCTCAAGCTGCTGCTGGCCGAGGACCTGACGCCGGAGGATCTTGCCCGCGATGGCGCCAGCGCCCTGCCCAAGCTGCACGGAGCGCTGCTCAAGAACGAGCAGGACGTGCATCTCTTCGAACGCCTCGCCTTCATGGCCCGTCGCTCGCGCTGAGCGGCCAAGGGCCCTATCCGACCTGCCTCCTTCTCCGGGTCTGCACATATCCCGGGGGAGGCCGCAGGCCCGGGGGCCACGCCTCGGCCTGGTCGACACCCCACCACATCTGGTGTGCCTCCGCGCACGGCCCACAAGTCAACCCGGTGATCGGGCTGAATTGCAACGGTTTTCGCCGGCCACGCCACCCTGTCCGAAAGCCGCTTAGTTTTTCGGCACCCTGCCTTATACTCACCGTCAGAGGCGAAAACGCCCAAGGCGGATGTTGCAGCATCCCGACGTGCAGGCAGAACCACAGGCAGACGACCCCATGTCCAAAGAGGCACCGGAGCTATCCGTGACCATCCGACCGCCGCGGCCCTCTGACCGGGCCGAATGGCAGGCGCTGTGGCGGCAGTATCTCGCGTTCTACGAGACCGAGCTGCCGGATCAGGTCTACGACACCACATTCGCGCGACTGCTGGGCGATGATCCGCGCGATTTCAACTGTCTGCTGGCCGAGGTCGCGGGCAAACCGGTCGGTCTGACCCACTATTTGTTTCACCGCCACGCCTGGAAAGAGGCCGAGGTCTGCTACCTGCAGGATCTCTTTGCCGCTCCGGAGTTGCGCGGTCGCGGGATCGGTCGCGCGCTGATCGAGGCGGTCTATGCCGCCGCCGATGCCGAGGGCGCGCCCACGGTCTATTGGCTGACACAGGAGTACAACCACACCGCCCGCGATCTCTATGACCGGATCGGCGTGCTGACCCCGTTCATCAAGTACCAGAGGGGCTGAGCGATGCGCCGCCGCCTCACCCTGCCGGCCTGCCTGCTGCTGTTGTCGGGCTGCATGCCGGCCACCCCCGGCGACACGCCCACCCGCGCCGCCAGCCTGCAATCGGCGCTCCCGGTGATGAAGACCTTCTCGGTGCCGCGGCCGAGCATGGCGACGCGGTCCAACGCCGATATCGCCCGCGATTTCATCGACCTGCACTTCCAGCTCGAGAGCGGCCGCGCCCTGCCCCGGTTGTCACGCTTCGAAGGGCCGATCGGGGTGCGGGTGATCGGCACCGCGCCGGCGCAGCTCGACCGGGACCTCTCGGGCCTTCTGCAACGGCTGCGCAACGAGGCCGGGCTCGACATCCGCAAGGTGGCGCCCGACCGGACCGCGCAGGTGACGATCCAGGCGATCAGCGCCGCCGAGATCCGCCGTGCCCTGCCGATGGCCGCCTGTTTCGTGGTGCCCAACGTCACCTCGCTGGCCGACTACAGGCGCAAGCGCCGCTCGCGGCTGCTGAACTGGGCGCAGCTGGAGACCCGCACCTCGGTGGCAATCTTCCTGCCCAACGACTCCACCCCGCAGGAGATGCGCGATTGCCTGCACGAGGAACTGGCACAGGCGCTGGGGCCGCTCAACGACCTCTACCGGCTGCCGGATTCGGTGTTCAACGACGACAATGTGCACACTGTGTTGACCGGCTTTGACATGCTGATCCTGCGCGCCACCTATGACCGCGCGCTCAGCTCGGGCATGGGGCGCGCCGAGGTGGCCGCCCGCCTGCCGGCGATCCTGGCGCGGCTGAACCCGGACGGCCAGCGCATTGGCCCCAACCCGCAGACCGGCACGCCGCGGGATTGGATCGAGGCGGTGCAGGAGGCGCTCGGCCCCGGCACCCGCCATGCCCAGCGCCGCGCTGCCGCCACCCGGGCGCTGCAGATCGCCGCCGGCATCGGCTGGCAGGACCACCGCCGCGCCTTTTCGCATTACGCCATGGGCCGCATCCTGCTGTCGACCGAGCCCGACCGGGCGCGCGCCGAGTTCGAGACCGCGGGGCATTTCTATCGCCAGAGCCCGGCCACCGACCTGCACCTTGCCTATGTCGCCTCGCAGCTCGCCGCGCTCGAACTGGCGCGCGGCCGCCCCGAGCAGACCCTGGCGCTGGTGGCGCCGCATCTCGACACTGCCGCGCGCCACGAGAACGCCGCGCTGCTGAGCACGCTGCTGCTGTTGCGGGCCGAGGCGCTGGGCCTGACTGGCCGGGTGTCAGAGGCGCGCGAGGTGCGGATGGACTCTCTGGGATGGGCGCGCTACGGCTTTGGCGCGGATTGGGCGGTGCGCGCGAAACTGCGCGAGATCGCCGCGCTCAACCCGCTCAGGGGCCCGCGCGGATAAACCCGGCGGCGCCCGCGCAGGCAGAAGGACGAGAGCAGATGCTGGTCATCATCGGCGCCATTTTCGGCGCAGTCATCGGCGGCACGATCGCCAAGCGGCGCGGCGGCAAGACGCTGGACGTGGTGCAATACGTGGGCGTCTACGCTCTGGCCTTCGCGCTGCTCGGCATGATCGCCACGCTGGTGGTGCATCGCCTCGCGCTCTGAGGCGCGGCGGATGTTCGTACCCTTCTTCGAGACCCTGCGCCGCGTCGGCGTGCCGGTGTCCCTGCGGGAATACCTCAGCTTTCTCGAAGGCATGAGCGCGGGTCTGGCGACCTATGACGTCGATGCCTTCTATTACCTTGCCCGCACCGCCATGGTGAAGGACGAGCGCAATCTCGACAAGTTCGACCGCGCCTTCGCCCACAGCTTCAAGGGGCTGGAGGCGGTCTCGGCGCAGGATGTGCTGAACGCGGTCGACCTGCCCGAGGAGTGGCTGCGCAAGATGGCCGAGAAGCATCTCAGCCCCGAGGAAATGGCCGAGATCGAGAGCCTCGGCGGATTCGACAAGCTGATGGAGACGCTGAAGCAGCGGCTTGCGGAGCAGAAGGGCCGCCACCAGGGCGGCAGCAAGTGGATCGGCACCGCCGGCACCTCGCCCTTCGGCGCCAATGGCTACAACCCCGAAGGCGTCCGCATCGGTCAGGACAAGAGCCGCCACCAGCGCGCGGTCAAGGTCTGGGACAAGCGCGAGTTCCGCAACCTCGACGACCAGATCGAGCTGGGCACCCGCAACATCAAGGTGGCGCTGAAGCGGCTGCGCAACTGGGCACGCACCGGCGCCAATGACGAGCTCGACCTCGACGGCACGATCCGCGCCACTGCCGAGCATGGCTACCTCGACGTCAAGACCCGGCCAGAGCGGCACAACGCGGTCAAGGTGGTGCTGTTTCTCGATGTCGGCGGCTCGATGGATGCGCATATCCGGGTGGTGGAAGAACTGTTCTCGGCCGCGCGGTCCGAGTTCAAGCACCTCGAATACTACTACTTCCACAATTGCCTTTACGAAGGGGTCTGGCGCGACAACCGCCGCCGCTGGTCAGAGGTCACGCCGACCTGGGAGGTGCTGCGCACCTACGGCTCGGACTACAAGTGCATCTTTGTCGGCGATGCCAGCATGTCGCCCTACGAGATCGCTTATGCCGGCGGCGCCAACGAGCATTGGAACGAGGAGGCCGGGCAGGTTTGGCTGCAGCGCGCCCGCGATCAATGGCCTGACAGCCTCTGGATCAACCCGGTGCCCGAGGCGCAGTGGCAGTATACCCAGTCGATCGCCATGATCCGCGAGATCTTCGAGGGCGCAATGGTGCCGATGACGCTGCAGGGGCTGGAGCGCGGCATGAAGGCGTTGGCGCGCTAGCGGCGGTAGGCCTCGGGCTTGATGCCGTAGCGGGCGAGCTTGTCGTAGAAGGTCTTGCGCGGCAGTTTCAGCTGCTTCGCCGCCTCCGAGGCGCGACCGTTCTGCCGGCTGAGCGCGGCGATCAGCAGCGAGCGTTCGACCTGCGCCATCTGTTCGGCCAGCCCCAGCTCGGCATTGCGCGCCGCCTCTTCCGGCATCCCCAGCACGAAGCGCATCGCCGCCGACATCAACGAGCGGGCATTGCCCGGCCAGCTCTGCGCCATCAGCGCGGCGGCATGATCGGGGCTGATCTCCGGGGCGGCGACGCCGGCCTGTTCGGCGGCCTGGTCGACGTAGTGACGAAACAGCACCGGGATGTCCTCGGGCCGCTCAGACAGCGCCGGCAGCCGCACCACGTGGACGTTGAGCCGGTAGTAGAGATCGGCGGTCACCCGGCCCTCGGCAAAGGGATCATCCAGCCCGTCGACCGCGCCGGCGATCAGCCGCACCCCCTGCCCCGAGTCGAGCAGATCGAGCAGCGCCAGCTGGCTGTCGGCCGAGAGCTCGGCGATGCCGTCGAGAAACAGCGCGCCCCCTTCGGCGCGGGTAAAGACCTCGCGCAGGCCCGCCGGGTCGAGGCCACGGGCGGCGCGTTTTTCGAACGGCATCTTGGCGCGCGGCGAGGACAGGTGGATGACCTCGGCCACCTTGGAGATGCCGGACCCCTGCGGCCCGATGATCAGCGCATCCGCCGTCGTGACCGCCACCTGCCGCACCTGCGTCCGCAGCGCCTCCGACAGCGCCGAGGTGCCGAAGAGCATCCGCGCCGCCGGGTCGCCAGACTCCATCTGGCTCTTGAAGCGGCGGTTTTCCAGCACCATGGCGCGGGATTTCAGCGCCCGGTCGAGCACCTTGAGCAGGTCGTCGGTGGCGCAGGGTTTCTCGAGAAAGGCAAAGGCCCCGGCGCCGAGCGCGCGCACCGCCATCGGGATGTCGCCCTCGCCGGTGAGCAGGATCACCGGCAGGTCCGGGTCGACCTGCTGGGCATGGTCGAGCAGGTGAAACCCGTCGCGCCCCGGCATGCGGATGTCGCTCAGGATCACCCCCTCGAACCCCGGCGTGATGTGGTCCTTGGCGACCACGAAAGAGCCCGCCGGCACCGGCTGGTAGTCGGCCAGTTCCAGCGACTGGCACAGCGCCTCGCGCAGGCCCGCGTCGTCATCGACCAGCAGCACCCGCCTCATGCCGCCGCCTCCTGCGCGTCGCTCCATTGTTCCAGTTCGACGGTAAAGACCGCGCCGCCGCCGGGCACGTTGGCGCCGCGGATGGTGCCGCCAAAGCTTTGCACCAGACCGTAGGAGATCGACAGGCCGAGCCCCATGCCATCCGGCCCGCCGACCTGCTTGGTGGAATAGAACGGGTCGAAGATGCGGTCGGGGTCGGCAATGCCGGGGCCGGTGTCGGCCACCGTCACCACCGGGCGGGGCCCTTCCGTCAGGGTGAGGGTCAGGGCGCGGCGCGGCGCTGCCTCCATGGCGTCGGCGGCGTTCGAGATCAGGTTGACGAAGACCTGCCCCAGCCGCACCTCGCCGCCCCAGACCCAGACCGGGCCCTCGGGGCGCTGCCAGTCGAGCGTCACCCCGCCCTGACGCAGCCGCGGCTCGGCCAGCTCGATGGCGCTGTCGATCACCGCGACGATATCGACCTTGCCCATCGGCTCGCTTTCGTTGCGAGCAAAAGCTCGCAGGTTCTTGATGATCCGCGCCATCCGCCGCGCCATGGTGGCGATCCGGCCGAGGTTCTCGCGCGCGGTCTCGGGCCTGTCACGGTCGAGGAAGGCCTGGGCGTTCTCGGCATACTGCTGGATTGCCATCAGCGGCTGGTTGAGCTCGTGGCTGATGCCTGCCGACATCTGCCCCAGCGCCGAGAGCTTGCCGGCCTGCACCAGGTCGGCCTGGGCGCGTTTCAACGCCGCCTCGGCCTCCTGGCGCTCGCGCACCTCGTGGCGCAGCGCGGTGTTGGTCTGCGACAGCTCGGCGGTGCGCGCGGTCACCCGGCTCTCGAGCCGCGAGTTGACCAGCGCCAGCGCCCGCCGGCGTGCCCCGGCAAGAAACAGCAGCGCCCCGAAGGTGGCCATCAGCGCCGCCACCGCCGCCGCCTGCCAGAGCGCCATGCGCAGCGCCGGGCCGGTGTCGAGCAGCGCCTCGGCGCGCATCCCGATCACCGGCAGGTCCTGGCTCAGATGCAGCGCCCGGCGCGGCACATAGGGCGACCAGTCGAGCCACCAGACCTCATGCGCGCCCACGGCCACCGCCCGCGGCCGCTCGCCCGCCGGCGTCTCGAGCCCCACGGCCCCCGGCGGCTGGTGCCAGAACAAGAGCTCGGAGCGGTTCGAGATGAAGACCCGGCCGCCCTCGTCGAGGAAATAGATCGCCGGGCGGTCGCCGCGCCAGTTCTCTTCCAGCCGGTCGATGTCGACCCCGAGGATCAGCGCCCCGCGCACCTGCCCGCCTGCGTCGAAGGTCGGCGCGGCAAAGAACCAGGCGCGCACTCCGAAGGTCTCGCTCACCACATGCGCCGAGCCCAACGCGCCCTGCAGCGCACGGCGGAAATAGGCGCTCTCGGCCAGGGCTTCGGGCGTGCGCGGCCCCGAGGCCGCCAGCACCCGGCCCGCCGCATCAACATAGAGCATGGTCAGCGCCGAGGTCTTGTCGGCCACGTCGAGCAGCAGCGCCTCGGCCTCTGCCCGGTCGCCGCCGTCGTGCAGCGCTGCCAGCGCCGGGTGATCGGCGCTCAGCACCGCCACCTCGGCATGATGCTGCAGCTGCGCGGTGAGTCGGTCGGCGGCCAGCGACAGCCCGGCCTCGCCGCGCCGGGCGATCTGATCGAGCCCTTGGGTGAAGCCGGTGTGCCAGACGCCGGCGCTCACCGCCGCTATACATGCGATGTAGAGGACCGCGAGACCGCGAAGTGAGGAAGATTTCGACGACATGGCCTCAGTTTAGCGCGTCCCCCCTTGCAATGGAAAGCCAGCCGGTGAGGATGTTATCATGGCCGAGCTTTCGCAATCTCCGACCGATCCGGGTTTTGTCCAGAACCCCTATCCGTTCTATGCGGAGGCGCGAGCCAGAGGCGCGGTGCACCATTGGCGCGACTATGGTCTCGATTGCGCCTTCTCCCATGCCGCCGTCAACGCCGCCCTGCGCGATGGCCGGCTGGGCCGCGAGGCGCCCGACGAGTTGAAGGAACCGCACCCCGATCACCTGCGCGATTTCTATGCCGTCGACGACAATTCCATGCTCGAGCTCGAGGGCCCGCGCCACATACGCCTGCGCAAGCTGGTGCTGCATGCCTTTACCGCCCGCGGCATCGCCGGTCTCGCCCCCGAGATCGAGGCGCTCTGCCACAGGCTCATCGACGCGGTCCCGGAGGGTGATTTCGACCTGCTGCCACACTATGCGGCGAAGCTGCCGGTGATCGTGATCGCGCGGCTGCTGGGCGTGCCGGACGACAGGGCCGACCAGCTGCTGGCGTGGTCGAACGCCATGGTGGCGATGTACCAGGCCCGCCGCGACCGAAGCATAGAGGACACCGCAAACCAGGCCGCGCGGGAGTTCTCGGCCTTCCTCGCCGATCATGTCGCCCGCCGCCGCAAGACCCCGGGCGACGACCTGATCACCCGGCTGATCGCCGCCGAGTCAGACGGCGAGACGCTCAGCCCGGACGAGCTGATCGCCACCTGCGTGCTTCTGCTCAACGCCGGCCACGAGGCGACGGTGCACAGCCTTGGCAATGGCGTGAAGGCGATGCTCGAGACCGGGATGCAGCCGGAGTGGACCTCTGACGACAGGATCGACGCCACGGTCGAGGAGATCCTGCGCTTCGATCCGCCGCTGCACATGTTCACCCGCTGGGCCTACGAAGAGGTCGAGATCGGCCGCAGCCGGCTCAGGCGCGGCGACCGCATCGGGCTTTTGCTGGGCGCGGCGGGGCGCGATCCGCAGATGTGGGAAGACCCCGACCGGTTTGATCCGAATCGTCACCCGAAGGCGCATGTGGCCTTTGGCGCCGGCCGGCACTTCTGCGTCGGCGCCCCGCTGGCGCGGCTCGAATTGCGCATCGGCTTGCAGGTTCTGTTCGCGCGGTTTCCCGCGCTGCGGCTGGCCGAGACACCACGCTATGCAAACCTCTACCATTTTCACGGGCTTGAGCGGCTCGTGCTGTGCCGGGAATGAACCGGGACGCGCGATATCGCCGTCTTGTCAGGCGGCGGGGTCGGCATACCTCTGCCGGGATGATATGTGGCATATTGGCCGGACGTGACGTTGCACGTGGAAAAAATTCACGTTTAGCGCTAACAGTGCCGCAACGAAACCGCTGTGAGCAGGTAAGATGAAAGACGAAATTCTCCACCATATCCGTTATTCGCTGGGCAAGGACGCCGAGCATTCCTCGGTCTACGACTGGCGCATCGCGCTGTCGCTGGCCCTGCGCGACCGCATGGTCGACCACTGGTACCGCTCCACCCGCGAGACCTATGCCGCGAACACCAAGCGGGTCTATTACCTCTCGCTCGAGTTCCTGATGGGCCGGCTGGTCGAGGACATGGCCGCCAACCTCGGGCTCGACAAGGAGGCCCGCACCGCCATCGAGGCGCTGGGTCAGGACTACGAGGAAATCGTTCATGACGAGCCCGATGCGGCGCTAGGCAATGGCGGCCTGGGCCGTCTGGCCGCGTGCTTCATGGACTCGCTGGCGACGCTCGGCATCCCGGCCTATGGCTACGGCATCCGCTACGAGCACGGGCTCTTCGAGCAGAAATTCTCTGACGGCAAGCAGGTCGAGACCGCCGAAACCTGGCTGACCCAGCGCCACGCCTGGGAATTCGAGCGCCCCGAGGTGAAATACCGCATCCAGTTCGGCGGCCATGTGGAGCACCACGAGGGCCAGGCCCGCTGGATTTCCTCCGAGACCGTGCTGGCCACCGCCTATGACACCCCGGTGATCGGCTGGAAGGGCACCTGGGGCAATACCCTGCGGCTCTGGTCGGCCAAGGCGCCGGGCGCCTTCGATCTGGAAAGCTTCAACCGCGGCGATTATCTGGCCGCCGGCCGCAACGAGGCGCTGGCGCGCACGATCTCCCGCGTGCTCTACCCCGATGACACCACCGATGCCGGCAAGCAGTTGCGGCTGAAGCAGGAGTATTTCTTCACCGCCGCCTCGCTGATGGATCTGATGCGGCGCTACCTGTCGGATCATGACGACATCCGCGCCCTGCCCGATCACGTCGCGATCCAGCTCAACGACACCCACCCGGCGATTGCCGGCCCGGAACTGGTGCGCCTGCTGGTCGATATGCATGGGCTCGAGATGCCCGAGGCGATCGAGATCGCCCGCAACTGCCTGGGCTACACCAACCACACGCTGTTGCCCGAAGCGCTGGAGAAGTGGCACGTCGGTCTGATGGCCTATGTGCTGCCGCGGCACCTCGAGATCATTCGCGCAATCGACCACGCCCACCAGGAAGAGCATCCCGGCAGCCCGCGGATTATCGATCATGACCACGTGCACATGGGCGAGCTGGCCTTCATCATGGCGCATAAGGTCAACGGCGTCTCGGCGCTGCACAGCGAGCTGGTCAAGGAAACCGTGTTTGCCGACCTGCACAAGATCCACCCCACCCGGATCATCAACCAGACCAACGGCATCACCCCGCGGCGCTGGCTCTATACCTGCAACCAGCCGCTGTCCGACCTCATCACCCGTGAGATCGGCGAAGGCTGGGTGGCCGATCTGGAGCAGTTGAAGAAGCTGAACGCCAAGGCCGACGATCCGGCCTTCCTGGCCGAGTTCCAGGCCGCCAAGCGCGCCAACAAGGTGCAGCTGGCCCAGTGGATCAAGCAGACCTGCGGCGTCGAGGTGAACCCCGACGCGATGTTCGACGTGCAGATCAAGCGGATCCACGAGTACAAGCGCCAGCTGATGAACATTCTCGAGACCATCGCGCTGTGGAACGAGATCCGCGACAACCCCAACGCGGAATGGACCCCGCGGGTCAAGATCTTTGGCGGCAAGGCGGCCCCGGGCTATCACGTGGCGAAACAGATCATCCGGCTGATCAACGACGTCGCCGCCAAGATCAACAATGATCCGGTGACCGGCGATCTGCTCAAGGTGGTCTACCCGCCGAACTACAACGTCACCATGGCCGAGGACCTGATCCCCGCCGCCGACCTGTCCGAGCAGATCTCGACCGCCGGCAAGGAAGCGAGCGGAACTGGCAACATGAAGTTCGCTCTGAACGGCGCGCTGACCATCGGCACGCTCGATGGCGCCAATGTCGAGATCCGCGACCATGTCGGCCCCGAGAACTTCTTCCTGTTCGGCCTGACCGCCCAGGAGGTGCAGGAGCGCCGCCGCGAGCACGGCTTTGCCCGCAACGCGATCGAAGCCAGCCCGCGCCTCAGCCGGGTTCTGGGGCAGATTGTCGACGGAGTGTTTTGTCCTGACGAAATTACGCGGTACCATGAGCTTGTCGGGAATCTCTACGATCACGACTATTTCCTCGTGACCTGCGATTTCGACAGCTACTTCGATGCGCAGCGCCGCGTCGATACCGCCTATCGCGACGAGAGCGGCTGGGCGGCGATGGCGCTCAGGAACACGGCCAACATGGGCTGGTTCTCGTCGGACCGCACGATCCAGGGCTATGCGCGTGACATCTGGCACGCGGGCCCGGTCAACAATGGTGGAATGGAGAAAACTGCATGACTGACGCCCCCCTGATCCACCCCGAGGAAGCAACCGCCCTGTCGGATGGCTCGCATGGCGATCCGTTTTCGGTGCTGGGACTGCACGAGGCCGGCGGCAAGCTGGTCATCCGCGTGTTCCGGCCCGAGGCCGACAGCGTCGAGGTGATCGACGCCAAGACCGGCAAGGCGGTGGTTCCTCTGGAGCGGGTCGAGGGGGGCGACGGCGTCTTTGCCGCGGTGGTGCCGCGGCGCAAGAGCCGCTTTGCCTACAAGCTGCGGATGACACGTGGCGGCGACAGCTGGACCGAGCATGACCCCTATTCCTTTGGCAACGTGCTGGGCGAGTTCGACGAATACCTGTTGGGCGAAGGCACCCATGGCTATCTCTGGAAGGCGCTCGGCGCGCATGTGATGACCCATGAGGGCGTCGACGGCACCCACTTCGCGGTCTGGGCGCCGAACGCGCGCCGGGTCTCGGTGGTGGGCGATTTCAACGGCTGGGACGGGCGGCGCTTTATCATGCGTCGGCGCGGGGCCTCGGGCGTGCATGAAATCTTTCTGCCCGGCCTCGCCGACGGCACCACCTACAAATACGAGGTTCTGGGCATCGACGGCCAGCTGATGCCGCTCAAGGCCGACCCCGTAGGCTTTGGCGCCGAGTTGCCGCCGCGCACGGCTTCGGTGGTGCGCGACCTGTCGGACTACGACTGGCAGGACGGCGCATGGATGTCGAAACGCGGCGGCGAGCACCGCATCGATCGGCCGATCTCGGTCTACGAGGTGCATTTGGAAAGCTGGCGGCGGGTGCCGGAGGAGGACGCCCGCTCGCTCTCTTACCGCGAGATGGCCGACGAGCTTGTGAGCTATGTCAAGGAGATGGGGTTCACCCATATCGAAACCACGCCGATCAGCGAATACCCCTTCGGCGGCTCCTGGGGCTATCAGCCGGTCGGGCTCTTCGCGCCGACCTCGCGCTTCGGCACGCCGGATGACTTCCGCTATTTCGTCGATGCCTGCCACCAGGCCGACATCGGGCTGATCATCGACTGGGTGCCGGGGCATTTCCCGACCGACCAGCACGGCCTCGGCCGGTTCGACGGCTCGGCGCTCTATGAGCATGCCGACCCGAAGGAAGGCTTTCACCCCGACTGGAATACCCTGGTCTACAACTACGGCCGCACCGAAGTGGCGAACTACCTGATCGCCAACGCGAAATTCTGGGTGCAGGAATATCACATCGACGGGCTCAGGGTCGATGCGGTGGCTTCGATGCTCTATCGCGACTATTCCCGCAAGGAGGGCGAATGGGTGCCCAACGTCCACGGCGGGCGCGAGAACCTCGAAGCGATCAGCTTCATGCAGCGGATGAACGAGGCGGTCTATGCCGACGAGCCCGACATCATGACCATCGCCGAGGAAAGCACCGCCTTTCCGGGCGTCTCGGCGCCCACCGACACCGGCGGGCTGGGCTTCGGCTTCAAGTGGAACATGGGCTGGATGAACGACACCCTGCGCTACATGGGCGAGGATCCGATCCACCGGAAGTACCACCACGACAAGATGACCTTCGGGCTGCACTATGCCTTCAGCGAAAACTTCGTGCTGCCGATCAGCCATGACGAGGTGGTGCACGGCAAGGGCTCGATGATCGACCGGATGCCGGGCGACGAATGGCAGAAGTTCGCCAACCTGCGGGCCTATTACGGCTTCATGTGGGGCCACCCGGGCAAGAAGCTGCTCTTCATGTCCTGCGAGTTCGGCCAGTGGGACGAGTGGAATAACGAAAAGAGCCTCGACTGGCACCTGCTCGACTACCCCACCCACAAGGGCGTGCAGTCGCTGGTCCGCGATCTCAACCATCTCTACCGCGACACCCCGGCGCTCTACGAGCTCGACAGCAAACCCGAGGGCTTTCGCTGGATCGACGGCGGCAATGCCGGCGAGTCGATCTTCAGCTGGATCCGCGAGGGCAAGGAGGGCACCGACCCGGTGCTGGTGGTCTGCAACTTCACCCCGGTCACCCGGCCGGGCTATCGCATCGGCGTGCCGCGCGCGGGGGTCTGGGAGGAAGCCCTCAACACGGACGCGACCGAGTATGGCGGCAGCAACCAGGTCAACGCCACGCCGCTCAGCACCAGCGCCGAGCCGGCGCATGGCTGCGAGCAGTCGATCGAGCTGACCATACCGCCGCTGGCCGCGACGTTCCTGCGCTTCAAGGGGGCGTGATTTCATCAGTTCATTAGATCATTCGATCAAGTCTGGGAGGACCCGATGACAGAACCAAGACATATCCTGGCGCAGCAGACCATGGCCTATGTGCTTGCCGGCGGACGCGGCAGCCGGCTCAAGGAAATGACCGACATCCGCGCCAAGCCGGCCGTCTATTTCGGCGGCAAGACGCGCATCATCGACTTTGCCTTGTCCAACGCCGTCAACTCCGGCATCCGCCGCATCGGGGTGGCGACGCAATACAAGGCCCACAGCCTGATCCGCCACCTGCAGCGCGGCTGGTCGTTCTTTCGCGCCGAGCGCAACGAGAGCCTCGACATCCTTCCCGCGTCGCAGCAGATGGGCGCCGACAACTGGTATGAAGGCACCGCCGACGCGGTGACGCAGAACATCTCGGTGTTGCGCGGCTACGGCCCGAAGTACATCCTCGTGCTGGCCGGAGACCACATCTACAAGCAGGACTACTCGGTGATGATCGAGCAGCACGTGCGGACCGGCGCCAAGGTCACCGTGGGCTGCATCGAGGTGCCGCGCGACGAGGCCAAGGCCTTTGGCGTGATGGGCGTGGATGAGAGCGACAAGATCCTCGAATTCGTCGAGAAACCCGAAAATCCCCCGGCGATGCCCGGCGACGAGAGCCGGTCGCTGGCCAGCATGGGGATCTATGTCTTCGAGGCGGAGTATCTCTATTCCCTGCTCGAGAAGGATGCCGCCGACGAGTCCTCGAGCCATGACTTCGGTCATGACATCATCCCCGACATCGTGGCACAGGGCGGCGCCTATGCGCATCCCTTCGGCCGGTCCTGCGTCATGTCGGGGCTGGAAGACACGCCCTACTGGCGCGACGTCGGCACGATCGATGCCTATTGGCAGGCCAATATCGACCTCACCGATTTCCGGCCCGAGCTCGATCTCTATTCCCATGACTGGCCGATCTGGACCTACTCCGAACTCGTGCCGCCGGCCAAGTTCATCCACAACGAGGAGGGCCGCCGCGGCTCTGCCACCTCGTCGATGGTGGCCGGGGGCTGCATCATCTCGGGCTCTGCGCTTGACCGCTGCCTGCTGTTCACCGGGGTCTGCACCCACAGCTTTGCCGAGCTCGAAGGGGTGATCGCCCTGCCCTACGTCGATGTCGGGCGCAAGGCGCGGCTGAAGAACTGCGTCGTCGACCGTGGCGTCAAGATCCCGGACGGGCTGGTCGTCGGCGAGGACGCCGAGGCCGATGCCAAGCGGTTCCGCCGCTCCGAAGGGGGCATCTGCCTGATCACCCAGGCGATGATCGACAAGCTGGATGGCTGAGATGAATGTCCTGATGGTCACCTCGGAATGCGCGCCCTTCATCAAGACCGGCGGGCTGGCCGATGTGGCGGGCGCCCTGCCGGGGGCGCTCAAACCTCTCGGCATCGAGGTGCGCACCATGCTGCCGGCCTATCCGGCGCTGATGCCGCTGGTGGCGCGCGGCACCGAGGTGGCCAACTTCGGCGATCTGCCCGGCGGTGCCGGGCGGGTCGTCCAGGTCGAGGCCGAGGGCATCACGCTGCTGCTGCTTGACGCGCCGCAACTGTTTGACCGGCGCGGCGGGCCCTATACCCACGAGGGCGGTCAGGACTGGAACGACAACCACCGCCGCTTCGCCTCGCTGGCGCAGGCGGCGGCGCGGATCAGCTTTGACGGGCTGGCCGACTGGAAACCCGACGTGGTGCACGCGCATGACTGGCAGGCCGGTCTGACGCCGGTCTATCTCAAGCAGCCCGGCCTGCCGGTGCCCAAGACGGTGATGACGATCCACAACATCGCCTTTCAGGGCCGCTATGCCCCCTTCGAGGGCCAGCAGCTGGGCCTGCGCTGGGACTGGTTCACCCCGGAGGGGATGGAATATCACGGCGACATCTCTTTCCTGAAGGCGGGGCTGGCCTATGCCGACCGGATCACCACCGTCAGCCCGACCTATGCCCGCGAGATTCTCTCGCCGCGGTTCGGCATGGGGCTCGAAGGGGTGCTCAACGCCCGGCAGGAGGTGCTCTCGGGCATTCTCAACGGCATCGACACCGACGCCTGGAACCCCGCCACCGACCCGGCCCTGGTGCGGCCTTTCGATGCCACCAGCCTTGCCGGCAAGCAGGCCAACCGCGCCGAGATCTGCGCCCGCCTCGGGCTCGACCCGGCGCATGAGGGGCCGCTGTTCTGCGTCATCAGCCGGCTGACCGAGCAGAAGGGACTTGATGCCCTGGCCGAGGCGATCCCGCATCTGGTGGAAAACGGCGGGCAACTGGCGGTGCTGGGGTCCGGCGCGCCAGAGCTCGAGACCGCCTTTCGCGAGGCCGCAGAGACCCATGCCGGCAAGGTCGGCACCTATATCGGCTATGACGAGGGCTTCTCGCATCTGCTGCAGGGCGGCAGCGACGCCATCCTGATCCCCTCGCGGTTCGAACCCTGCGGGCTGACCCAGCTCTACGGTCTGCGCTATGGCACCCTGCCGATCGTGGCGCGCACCGGCGGGCTGGCGGACACGGTGATCGATGCCAATCTCGCCGCGCTGCGCGCCGGCACCGCCACCGGTTTCCTGATCGACGAGGTCAGCGCCACCGGGATTTCCGACGCGCTCGACCGGGCCTTCAGCGTCCACGCCGCAGGCGATGACTGGCAGAGGATGCAGCGGGCGGCTATGTCTCAGGAAGTGGGCTGGGACATCTCGGCCCGTGCCTATGCCGATCTGTACAAAGAGGTTCTGACCGAATGAATACCCGTGCGCCGATGACGGTCGAAATCCGTCCGGGCCGCTCACATCAACTCGGAGCACATTTCGACGGCGAAGGCACCAACTTCGCCGTCTTTTCCGAGAACGCCACCAAGATCACGCTCTGCCTGTTCTCTCCCGACGGCAAGCGCGAGGAGCATCGCATCGAGCTGCCCGAACGCAACGGCGCGGTCTGGCATGGCTATGTGCCGGGGCTGATGCCCGGCGCGCTCTACGGCTACCGCGTCGACGGCCCGTACGAGCCGTCGCGCGGGCACCGTTTCAACGCCAACAAGCTGCTGGTCGATCCCTATACCCGAGAGTTGCACGGCAGCTTTGCCGACCATCCCGCCACCTATGGCTATGACGCCACCGGCGGCGACGACCTGAGCTTCTCCGACAGCGACAGCGCCCCGCATGTGCCGAAATCCGTGGTCTCGGACCCCAAGCTCTTTCCGCTCGATGCCAAGACCCTGACCTGCGGCCATGACGGCGGGCTGATCTACGAGGCGCATGTCAAGGGCACCACCATGCTGCACGACGGCGTGCCCAAGGACCTGCGCGGCACCTATGACGGCATGGCCTCTGACGCGATGCTCGAACACCTGACCCGGCTGGGCGTCGATGCGGTCGAGCTCTTGCCGGTGCAGGCGCTGAAATCAGAGCCGATGCTCAAGGGCAAGGGGCTGGTGAACTACTGGGGCTACAACACCATCAGCTTTTTCGCCCCCGAACCACGCTATTTCGGCCCCAAGGGCGTCGCCGGCTTCCGCGCCATGGTGGAACGCTTCCACAAGGCCGGGATCGAGGTGATCCTCGACGTGGTCTACAACCACTCGGCCGAGGGCGATCAGCTGGGCCCGACACTGAGCTTCAAGGGTTTCGACAACGCCTCTTACTACCGTCTGCTTGACGGTCAGCCGCGCTATTACGTCAATGACACCGGCTGCGGCAATACGCTCGACACCACGCACCCCTTCGTGCTGCGGATGATCATGGACTCCTTGCGCTTCTGGGTGCAGGCGATGGGTGTCGACGGCTTCCGCTTCGATCTGGCCACCACGCTCTGCCGTTCGCGGCAGGGGTTCGACCAGGCCGGCAGCTTTCTGACCGCGCTGCGCCAGGACCCGGTGCTGGCCGGCGTCAAGATGATCGCCGAGCCCTGGGACATCGGCCCGGGCGGCTATCAGCTGGGGAACTTCCCGCCGATCTTTGCCGAGTGGAACGACCGCTACCGCGATACCGTGCGCCGGTTCTGGCGCGGCGATGGCCACAGCGCGCAGGATCTGGGCTCGGCCCTGTTGGGGTCAGCCGATCTGTTCGACCAACGCGGCCGACGGGCCTGGTCCTCGGTGAACTTTGCCGCCGCCCACGACGGCTTTACCCTCGCCGACACCACGGCCTATGTCGAGCGTCACAACGAGGCCAACGGCGAGCACAACCGCGACGGCCACCACGCCAACCACAGTGACAACTTCGGCGTCGAGGGCGAGACCGACGACCCGATGATCATCGCCGGGCGCAAGCGACGCCAGCGCAATATCCTGGCGACGGTGATGCTGTCGCAGGGCACGCCGATGATGCTGGCGGGCGATGAGGGCGGCCATTCCCAAGGCGGCAACAACAACGCCTATTGTCAGGACAACCCGACCGCCTGGATCGACTGGAACGCGCTCGACCAGGAGCAGATCGGTTTCACCTCGGCGCTGATCCGGTTCCGCAAGGCGCACCTGCTGGTGCGGCAGAAATGCTTCCTGCACGGCGCCGAACGCCCCAGCGACGGCGAGCGCGACGTCTCGTGGATGGCCTATGACGGCGGGCCGCTGAACTGGCGCGATCCCGGGCTCTCGAGCCTCTGCCTGATCCTACGCGGCTGTGCCGAGCACCCGCTGGGCAACGTCCTGTCCGACACCGTGCTTCTGGCCTTCAATCGCGAGGCGCGGACCGAGGTGCTGGTGCTGCCGGAGCCCGGCGAGAGCCGACAGTGGGTGCGCGAGATCGACACCTCCCAGGCCGACCAGGCCCCGGCGGTGATGCCGGTGCGCCGGACGCGGGTGGCGGCCAATTCGGTGGCGGCCTTCGTGCTGCGTGACCTGCCGCGCGACGAGGCCCCGGAATGAGCGCCGATGCGGCCCTGCGCCAGCTTGCCCTCGCCTGCGGCGTGCATCTCGACTTTCACGACCTGACCGGCACCCGCCGCGAGACCCCGGTGCCCACCCTGCGGGCGCTGCTGCGGGCGCTGGGGGTCGAGGCCGAGAGCGGCGCCCAGGTCGCCGAGGCGCTGGCCTGCCGGCAGGCCGACACCGCCGACCGCCACCTGCCCGAGGAAATGCTGCTGCGCGCCGGCCAGCCCACCGAGATCACCCTCGCCGCGCCCTGCCGCTGGCAGGTGGTGGGCGAAGACGGGCGCGAACTGGCCGCCGGCAAGGCCGAGACGCAGCTGACGCTGCCGCCGCTCGAGGTGGGCTATGCCAGCCTGCATCTGACCGGCGAAGGCTGGCGCGAAGAGAGCTTCCTGCTGCTGCGCCCGCCGCATGCGCCGCTCTTGTCAGAGACCTCTGGCCATCACCGCAGCTGGGGCGTCACCGCGGCGCTCTACGGGTTGCGCTCGGGCTCGAACGGCGGGCTCGGCTCCTATGACGACCTCGCCAAGGCCGCCGGCGCGTTGGGCCGGCACGGGGCGCAATTTCTCGGCATCAACCCGGTCTCGGCGCTGGGCTGGGCGGCCGAGGACACCATCAGCCCCTATTCGCCGACCCACCGCGGCTTCTTCAATGCCGATCACATCGCCGTCGAAGGCGGTCTCGGACCCACGCCGGAAAACGCGCTGATCGATTACAAGGCGTTCAGGGCGCGGCAGCGCCCGGCGCTTGAGGCCGAGTATGCCCGCACCGCGACGAGCAAGGATTTCAAGGCGTTCTGCGCCAAGGCGAATGCCTCGCTCGAGGATTTTTCCTGCTACGAGGCGATCAGCGAGCGGCACGGCACCGATATCCGTCAATGGCCCGCCGCACTGCAACAGCCGGGCCCCGCGGCGATCAAGGAGGCCGGCCGCCGCGCCGAGTTCCACCGCTGGCTGCAATGGCGCGCCGAGCGCGAGATCGACGCCGCCCAGGCCGCGGCGCGGACCTCCGGCATGTCGCTTGGCCTCTACCTCGACCTGGCGGTGGGCGCGCGCCCCGGCGGCGCCGAGGCCTGGATGCATGACGACACCATCGCCCGCGGCGTCACCATCGGCGCGCCGCCTGACCAGCTCAGCCCCGAGGGCCAGTCCTGGGACCTGGTGGCCCATGCGCCGGGCCGGCTGGCGCAGGCCCGCTACACGCCGCTGCGAACCATGCTGCGCAAGCTGATGGAGAAATGCGGGCTGCTCAGGATCGACCATGCTCTGGGGCTGATGCGCAGCTACTGGCTGCCCGATGACGGCAGTCCGGGTGCCTATGTCACCCAGCCGTTCGAGACCCTGCTGGCGGTGATTGCCATCGAGGCGCATCGCGCCCGCTGCGTGGTTGTGGGCGAAGACCTCGGGCTGGTGCCTGACGGGTTCCGGCAGACGATGAACACCGCCGGGCTCTATTCCTACGCGGTCTGGCAGTACGAGACCTTCGACGACGGCACGCTGCATCCCGCCTCTGACCTGCGGCCGTTCAGCCTGGCCTGTTTCTCGACCCATGACACCCCCACCCTGCGCGGCTTCTGGTATGGCGCCGATGTCGAGCTCTGGCGCGACATGGGCTGGATTTCCGACGCCGAGGCCGCCGGTCGCCATGGCCATCGCAGCCACCAGCGCGCCGGGCTCAGGCGCGATTGCGCCATCGCGCCCGCCGCCGGCCCGGAAGAGATCGCCGGGGTGATCCACGGCGCGCTCACCCGCTCGCCGGCGGCGATGGTGGCGGTGCAGCTTGATGACCTGCTGGGCCAGACCGATGCGCCCAACCTGCCCGGCACGATCGACGAACACCCCAACTGGCGCCGCCGCACCGGCCTGGCCGTCGAAGATTTCGCAACCGCGCCGCAGCTTGCCGAAAGTGCCGCCACGATGCGGACCGGCAATCGCCAACCTCCTGTTCCAGCAGAGAAAGGACCGATATCATGTCCAGAGTAACCCGCTCCTGCACCCCGTTCGACGGCCAGAAACCCGGCACCTCCGGCCTGCGCAAGAAGACCCGAGTCTTCATGCAGGACCACTACCTCGAGGCCTTCGTTCAATCGATCTTCAACGCCATCGGCGGCGCCGAGGGCAAGACCTTCGTGATCGGCGGCGACGGCCGCTATTTCAACGCCGAGGCGATCCAGACCATCCTGCGCATGGCCTCGGCCAATGGCGCGACCCGCGCTGTCGTCGGCCAGAACGGGCTGCTCTCGACACCCGCCGCCTCGAACCTGATCCGCCAGCGCGGCACCGACGGCGGGCTGATCCTCTCGGCCAGCCACAATCCCGGCGGCATCGACGAAGATTTCGGTCTCAAGTTCAACACCCCCAACGGCGGCCCGGCACCGGAAAAGGTGACCGAGAAGATGTTCGAGCAAACCAAGACGCTCTCGGAATACCACACGCTCGAGACCGCCGACATCGACCTCGGCGCCATCGGCGAGACCAGCCTTGGCAAGATGGCGGTCGAGATCGTCGACCCGGTCGAGGATTACACCGCGCTGATGAAGACGCTGTTCGATTTCGACGCCATCCGCGCCCATATCAAGGGCGGCTTCAGCCTGAAGTTCGACGCGATGCATGCGGTCACCGGCCCCTATGCCACGGCGATCCTCGAGGGGGAGCTGGGCGCGCCAGAGGGCACGGTGATGAACGGCGTGCCGAAGGTGGATTTCGGCAAGGGCCATCCCGATCCCAACCCGATCTGGGCCAAGCCGCTGGTCGATCTGGTGATGAGCGCCGATGGCCCGGATTTCGCGGCCGCCTCGGATGGTGACGGCGACCGCAACATGATCCTCGGCAAGGGCCTTTACGTGACGCCGTCTGACAGCCTTGCGGTTCTGGCCGCCAATGCACATCTGGCGCCGGGCTATGACAAGGGGCTGGCCGGGGTGGCGCGTTCGATGCCCACCTCGCAGGCCGCCGACCGGGTGGCCGAGAAGCTGGGGATCGAGTGCTTCGAGACCCCCACCGGCTGGAAGTTCTTCGGCAACCTGCTTGACGCTGGCCGCGCCACGCTCTGCGGCGAGGAGAGCGCCGGCACCGGCAGCGACCATGTGCGCGAGAAGGACGGGCTCTGGGCGGTGCTGCTCTGGCTCAACATTCTGGCGGTGCGCAAGGTCTCGGTGAAAGAAATCCTGATGGATCACTGGCAGACCTATGGCCGCAACTACTATTCGCGCCATGACTACGAGGCGGTTGACAGCGACAAGGCCAACACGCTGATGGCCGATCTCGAGGCGAAACTGGCCGATCTGCCCGGCACCGAGGTGCATGGGCTCACCGTGAGCGAGGCCGATCAGTTCGCCTATCACGACCCGGTCGACGGCTCGGTCAGCCGCAACCAGGGCATCCGCATCCTCTTCGAAGGCGGCTCGCGCGGGGTGCTGCGGCTCTCGGGCACCGGCACGGAGGGCGCGACGCTCAGGGTCTATCTCGAGCGCTACATGCCGGCCGACGGCGATCTGGAGATCGAGACCCAGGCGGCGCTCAAGGACGTGGCGGCGGCAATTGGCGAGATCAGCGGGCTGCACGCGCGGACCGGCCGGGACGCTCCGGACGTGATGACCTGACGGAGGGTGGGTTTCCAACCCACCGTTCCGCGCGGTACAGTCACCGGCGAGGGCGGCGAGAACGCGGTGTTCCGCGTAGGGTGGGTTTCCAACCCACCTTCCGGCGGCCACGTTGATACAAAGGTGGGTTACAAACCCACCCTACGTGTGCCGCGCGCGGGACGGCGAGCGGCCCCGCCCTGCCGCCTCACCCGGCCTGACATTCCGGTCTTGCAGACCCGCGCACCTCGGGCGAAACATGCGCCATGAGGAACGAGGAGACACCCATGGTCTGGACCGCATCCGACACCCGCTACGACACGATGACCTACCGCCGCTGCGGCAAGTCCGGCCTCAAGCTGCCGGCGATCTCGCTGGGGCTGTGGCACAATTTCGGCGACGACACCCCGCATGAGACAAAGCGCGCGATCACCCGCACCGCCTTTGACCACGGCATCACCCATTTCGACCTCGCCAACAACTACGGCCCCCGCCCCGGCGCCGCCGAGCAGGCTTTCGGCGCGCTGATGCGGCAGGACTTCGCGCCCTATCGCGACGAGATGATCATCTCGTCGAAGGCCGGATATCGCATGTGGCCCGGCCCCTATGGCGAGATGGGCAGCCGCAAGTATCTGGTCTCCTCCTGCGACCAGTCGCTGAAGCGGATGGGGCTCGATTACGTCGACATCTTCTATTCCCACCGTTTCGACCCCGAGACGCCGCTGGAAGAGACCATGATGGCGCTCGATCACATCGTCCGCTCGGGCCGCGCGCTCTATGCCGGGATCTCGTCGTACAACGCGCAGCGCACCCGCGAGGCGGCGGCGATCCTCAAGGACCTCGGCACCCCCTGCCTGATCCACCAGCCGTCCTATTCGATGCTCAACCGCTGGGTCGAGGAGGACGGGCTGCTCGATGCGCTCGACGACCTCGGCATCGGCTCGATCGTCTTCTCGCCGCTGGCGCAGGGCATGCTGACCAAGAAATACCTCGGCGGCATTCCCGAAGACAGCCGGGCGGCGCAGGGCAAGTCGCTGCGCGAGGGCTTCCTGACCGAGGAGGCGCTGGACAATGTGCGCGCGCTCAATGCCATCGCCGAAGAGCGCGGCCAGACCCTGGCGCAGATGGCGCTGGCCTGGGTGCTGCGCGGTGGACGGGTGACCACGGCGCTGATCGGCGCGTCGAAACCGTCTCAGGTGGTGGATTGCGCCGGCGCTGTGGGCAACCTCGAGTTCTCCGAGGACGAGCTGGCGCGGATCGACCAGCACGCCAAGGATGCCGATATCAACCTATGGGCCGCCTCGGCCGAGCGCGAGGGCCCGTCGCGCTGATGCGCGCCTCGCTGGAGATCATCGAGACCGGCAGCGGCAAGACCCGGGTGGTCTTGCAGAGCGACCGCCACATCGAGGCGCCGAACTGGACACCGGACGGCACGGCGCTTCTGGTCAACGCCGAGGGCCGGCTCTACCGGGTCGACCTTGGCGATCCGGCGCTTGTGCCGGTCGACACCGGCCGGCACGGGCGGCTCAACAACGACCACGGGATCTCGCCGGATGGACGCCTGCTGGCGTTCTGCGACAAGACCGAGACCGCGGCCTCCTGCATCTACACCATGCCTGTGGCCGGCGGGGTGCCGCGGCGGGTGACGCCGCGCTGCCCGAGCTGGTTTCACGGATTTTCGCCGGAGGGCACGCGGCTGGCCTATGCCTGCGTCCGCGACGGGCAGTTCGGCATTGCCAGCTGTGCGCTCGACGGCAGCGACGAGACGCTCTTGGTGACCAGTGCGCATCACTATGACGGGCCGGATTACACGCCGTGCGGGGAGTGGATCTGGTTCAACTCCGACCGCGAGGGCGCGATGAGCCTGTGGCGGATCCGGGTCGATGGCAGCGGGTTGGAGCGGATGAGTTTCGGGGGGTCTGTTGACTGGTTCGCGCATCCTTCACCCGATGGGGAGCAGGTCTGCTACCTGGCCTATGCGCCGGGGACCGAGGGGCATCCGGCGGGCTGCGACGTCGAGCTGCGGTTGATGCCTGCCACGGGCGGTGCGCCGGAGACCCTGCTGGCGTTTCACGGCGGGCAAGGCAGTCTCAACGTGCCGAGCTGGGCGCCGGGCGGCGGGCGGTTTGCCTTTGTGAGGTATGCAGCGTCCGCTTAAGCCCCCAAGCGCGCTAAACACGACCGCAAGTTGCCGCGCTGGCTGCGATTGGTTCCCAGCGCGTTGACGGCGGACTGCAAGCCCGCCGCGCATCGTCATGCCGTAGGCATGCCTCTGGCAGGACGCCGCCCCCAGGCGCGGCGATTTGGCTGCCGCAACCGCGACGACCTGAGCGCTTACGGGCTTTGCAGGGATAAACTGCCATACAGAAAAGTCGGATCGCCGCACCGCGGCCCGGTAATGCGCAGCTTCGCAGCGACCGCGCAAAAAAAGGCCGGGGAAACCCCCGGCCTTTCAAACTCAAGCAGCCTTGCGGCGACGCGGGCGGCGGCGTTTGCCGCCGTCACCAGCGGGCGCCGCGGTGTGGCCGCCCTGCGGACCCCGCGACCGGCCACGGCCACCGCCGCCACCACCACGACGCTGGCCACGGTTGCCGCCACGGGTCGGATCCTTGACCGCTTGGGGCATGGTGCCACCGGCCACCGGGATCTCGATCTTCATCAGCTTCTGGATCTGCAGCAGCAGATCGACATCTTCCGCCGAACACAGCGCAATCGCCTCACCCTCGCGACCGGCCCGCGCGGTGCGGCCGATGCGGTGGACATAGCTGTCGGGCACTTCCGGCAGATCATAGTTGACCACATAGGCCACACCCGGAATGTCGATGCCGCGCGCGGCGACATCCGTCGCCACCAGCACATTGATATCGCCGTCGCGGAAGCCCTTGATCGCGCGGTCGCGCTGGCCTTGGCTCTTGTTGCCGTGGATCGAAGCGGCGTTGTAGCCATCGGCCACCAGCCCCTTCATCAGCTTCTCGGCACCGTGCTTGGTGCGCGAAAACACCAGCGTCAGGGCATCGAGGTCGCGCGACAGGATCTCGCGCAACTTGGTCGGTTTGGCGGCCTTGTCGACAAAGATCACCGACTGGGTCACCTTGTCGGCGGCCTTGCCCGGAGGCGAGACCTGCACCCTGCGCGGATCGGTCAGATAGGCGCGCGACAGCTCTTCCATCTGCTTCGGCATGGTGGCCGAGAACAGCATCGTCTGGCGCGGCGTGCCCAGCCGCGGCGCGATTTTGCGCAGGGCGTGGATGAAGCCGAGGTCGAGCATCTGGTCGGCCTCGTCGAGGATCAGGTGACGGACTTGCCCGAGGTCGACCGCGCGGCGGTCCATCAGGTCGATAAGACGGCCGGGCGTGGCCACCAGTATATCGGTGCCGCGCGCCAGAGCGTTGATCTGGCGGTTGATCGACTGGCCGCCAACCACGGTGACCACCTTGATGCGGGTGTCATGGGTCAGGGTCTTCAGGCTCTCGGCGATCTGGTTCACCAGCTCGCGGGTCGGAGCAAGGATCAGCGCCTTGGAGGTCTTGGGCAGCGGCTTGCCCGGCTCGGCCAGCATGTGGTCGATCAGCGGCAGCCCGAAGGCCAGCGTCTTGCCGGTGCCGGTCTGGGCCAGACCGAGGATGTCATGGCCTTCCATCGCCAGCGGGATCGCCTTGGCCTGGATCGGGGTGGGTTTGTCGAATTTGGCGCGGGTCAGCGCATCGTTGAGCGCGGGCGCGAGGCCCAGCATGTCGAAATCGAACAAGTCATATCCTTCGGAGCCACACCGAAAGCGCCGGCGGGCCCGTTATTGCAGGCCGCATCCGCAGCCTAGGGAGGGTGCGCGGGGCCTCTGGAGGCACGGGCGTGTCCCGTGGCATCCGGCCGTCGCGTCAGGAACCCTGCGTGATGGGGAACTGAAACAGTGTGTCGCCGGGAGCCCCTCGAAGGGGCGGCATGCTCACGCGGCAGCGCAGCGACACCTGTCAGATGCCCTCTCGCGGCAGGAAAGTCAAGCGGTGTGACAGGGGTTTGCCCAGGACGGACCCCGACAGTGACCCTACGTCACACCCACGGTTGACCCCGGCCCTTCGGCTGGCGCAGGGTGCCGGGGCCGGCCGGAGGCAAGGCGCGGCGGTGCCAGTCCAAAGGAGGCCCCATGGCAGACCCGGAGATCACCCGCGAGCAAACCCAGAGCAAGGGCCGCTACAGCCTGACGCAGGAGGGGCATGAGGCCGAGCTGACCTATTCCCGGGTCGGCAGCAGTGCGATCATCATCGACCATACCGGCGTGCCGGAGGCGTTGCGCGGCACGGGCGCGGGACGCAGGCTGGTCGAACGTGCGATCACCGATGCCAGGACCGAGGGCCTCAAGGTGATCCCGCTCTGCCCCTTTGCCAAGGCCCAGATCGAGCGCACGCCTGAGTGGCAGGACGTGCTGCAGGGCTGAGCGCTCAGAACCGGTCGACGCGATAGGCCGACATGTCGATCGGCGGCGCTGCCCCGGTGACCAGATCGGCCATCAGCCGCGCCGTCGTCGCGGCCTGGGTCATGCCAAGGTGGCCGTGGCCGGTGGCATAGAACACCCCCGGCACGCGTGCCGAATGCGAGATCACCGGCACGGTGTCGGGCAGCGACGGGCGGTGGCCCATCCAGCGGCTGTGATCCACCACCTTGAGCCCGGGCAGGATCGACCGCGCCCGCTCGACCGTGATCCCGGCGCGGCGCCAGTCGGGCGGTGCGTCGAGGCCGGCGAACTCCACCGTGCCGCCAATGCGGATGCCGCCGCCGGTGGGCGAGACCATGAAGGCCCGCGCCGGCCAGATCAGCGCATGCCGCAGCTCGATCTCCGGGCGCATGATCTGGGTGTGATAACCGCGCTCGGTCTCGAGCGGGATCGGCTCGCCCAGCCGTCGCGCCAGCGTCGCGGTATGGGCGCCGGCGGCCAGCACCACGTGATCGGCCTCAAGACTGTCGCCGCTTTCGAGCCGCAGCCGGGTGAGGCCGGCGTCGCTGGGGATGACTTCGGTGACGGTGTCCCGCAGCAGGCGGCCGCCGCGCGCCGCCACCACCTCGGCCAGCCGGGTGACCAGCGCAAAGGGATCGCGCAGGGTGCGGTTGTCGGGCATCAGAACCGCCCGGTGGAGGCCCGGCCCGAGCGCGGGCTCGAGCTCGCGAAGCGCATCCGGGGTGAGGATCTCGTGGCGAAAGCCGAAGCGGTCGAGCATCTCGAGCGCGGCACGGTCGGCAGAGAACTCGCCCGGGGTGGCATAGAGCGAGAGGCAGCCGGTCTGGCTCAGGTGATCCGAGAGCCCGATATCGGCCAGCAGCGCCCGGGTATCGCCAAGCGCGCGGCCGCAGAGCGCCGCGCCCGCGGCCTGCAACTGCCGCAGCTTCTCGGGTCGACCGGCCCAGAGGAACCGCAGGATCCAGGGCGCCACCCGCGCCGCATAGCCAGGCGCCACGCGGATCGGTCCGCCGGGGTCGAGCAGCCAGAGCGGTGCCTGCAGCCAGACCCTAGGCCGTGACATCGGCATGAAGCCCGAGACGGCGATCGAGGCCATATTGCCGAAGGAGGCCCCCTTCCCCGGCGTGCCCCGATCGATCAGCGTGACCGCATGGCCGCGCTGCTGCAGCGCATGGGCGATGCTGGTGCCGATGATCCCCGCACCCACCACCGCGGTTCTGGTCTGCCCGTTCTGGTTCACGCCTTGTCTCCTGCCGCGTCGCGCCCGCCCGATGAGCGCCACTGTGCGACAATTCGGCGACGCGACGACAGTCTTTTCGACGCCGCGGCGCCTCGAAGGCGCCGAAACGGACAGAACCGAAGCGCCGGCGGGCGCGCTGATCCATCTTGGCAGTGCACGCCTAACATACGCCGGCGGCCGCGATGGCGCGCGCTTCGGGCCTGACAGCGCATCGCCGGTGGGCTGCCTGCGCGGCGCTCAGCCCATCCGCTCGGAGGCGTAGGAGCCCGGCGAGGCCGGGAAGACGACCGTCTTGTTGCCATTGAGAAACACCCGGCGGTGGATATGCGCATGGATCGCGCGGGCCAGCACCTGACTTTCGACGTCACGGCCGAGCGAGACATAATCCTCGGGCGATTGCGCATGGGTGACGCGGACGATGTCCTGCTCGATAATCGGCCCCTCGTCGAGATCGGCGGTGACGTAATGCGAGGTCGCGCCGATCAGCTTCACCCCGCGCTGGAAGGCCTGCTTGTAAGGGTTGGCGCCCTTGAACGACGGCAGGAAGGAATGGTGGATGTTGATGATCCGTCCCGACATCTCCTTGCACATCCGGTCCGAGAGGATCTGCATGTAGCGCGCCAGCACGATCAACTCGGCGCCGGTGTCCTCGACCACCTGCATGATCGCCGCCTCGGCCTGCGGCTTGTTCTCTTTGGTCACCTTGATGCAGTGGAACGGGATATCGTGGTTCACCACCACCTTCTGGTAGTCCATGTGGTTCGAGATCACCGCCACGATATCGATCGGCAGCGCGCCGATGCGCCAGCGGTAGAGCAGATCGTTCAGGCAGTGGCCAAAGCGCGAGACCATGATGATGACCTTCATCTTCAGGGCCTCGTCATGGAAATCCCAGGTCATGTCGAATTTCTTCGCGGTCTCTTCAAAGCCTGCGCGCAGGGCGTCGAGGTCCACCCCCTCCTCGCTGGTGAAGCTGACGCGCATGAAGAAGTTGCCGGTCTGCATGTCGTCGAACTGGGCGCTGTCGGTGATGTTGCAGCCGTTGTCGACCATGTAGCCGGCGATGGCGGCGACGATGCCGCGGGTCGAACGGCAGGCAACGGTGAGGGCGTATTTGCTCATGTGAGGCTCCGGGGGGTGAAGAATGTCCTGCGGCGCGAGGCGCGCCGATGTCATGCGTTTCCCACCACGCCCGGGCGGCCGGCGCCAGACGGAAACGACAGGCTTGGGGCGAAAACAGGTGCGTCGCGGACGTCGTCTCGTTCCAATGGCGGCGGCAGGGTTCCTTTAGTGGACGACCGCCCCGATCAGGAACGCTCCGCGGGGCGGCGCGGGCGATGGGGTTTGCACTTCTGGGGGGACTTGCTTGAGGCGGGTACCGTGGCGGAGGAGGTGTCTGCAGCACTATATGCATAACACATTGGTACTCACGAATTTCCTACGACAGCATGAAAATCGTACAACACGTCCTACCACACATGGGCTGAGAAATGGCGTTTTCGGAGCGAGCTGCCGCGCGCTCTTTTTGGTCGGCAAGTGGCCTGATGAAATCACTCTTTCGTATACCTCGCAAAACCGCGTTGAAACAGGGGGGTATGGAAAAGTCTTCAGGATATGCATCAGGGACTGGAGGGGTTGCCGTTTTTTCGCGCAACCACAATTGAGGAATTTTGCCAGGTCCCATCACCTGCCAGTTCTTTGGTTTTGAATGCTCTCAAGGTAGATGACCAGATCGATTATTGCCTGGCTCGTCATAATGAGAGCGCCGGTTTCATCTTGAACCGTGACACCTTTGCCTTCGAAGAAATCACGATAAACCGGCATCGGACTTCCGTGTGCAACTAGGGTGTCCCGGCCATCGATTCGGGCGATTACATCCAATATTGGAAAGACGCCTTTGTTAAGGTCCGACAATTCGGTCAAGTCCGGCGGCGGAAGCACAGGGCTCGGAGCCATTGGCCCATTGCCGGTCGCATCGTGTCCGTGGCAGGCAGCACAATATTGAAGAAAGTCCTCCCGGCCCTTTCCAAGGTCCTGAGCCGATAACGGGGCGGAGAGCACGCAGAGTGCCGCAAGTGTGGATCTCAACTGCATGTCGGAGCCTCCTTTCCTGTCCGAGTGACCAAGGCTACGATCATCGCGCCTGAAGACTCGCGCCATGATCGAAGTCAAACTCGGCAGAGAAACGTGCCGGTGGGGTATGCGAATTCTACGCCTCTGAGTGTCACCGCGGGTAGCTATTCAACGAAAGCCATGTTCCATGCCTATGGCTGGACAGAAGGTCCGCAGGCGGGCATCAGGAAAATTTGAAATCCCCAGTTCAGCCTGTGGTGCCATCCCTTACATCCCCTTCATTGACACGACCGCTCGCATTTTCGGTCATCCCGCCTCTTCGGCAGAGATCCGCGACCGGGCGTTCCGTGCCCGCCCTACGTCGAGCCAAACATCTTCTGCGTTTCCGAGAACCTCGATGATTTCATGCGGTTCTGCTCCTCTCCCAGCCAGGATATCTTAGCCGAGAACCCCAGCTTGAGACGGGCTAGTTCTCAGGGTGCAGAGCAGCCTTGTCGATCCTTTCAGAGCGCACGCGCGCCTTGCGCTTTGGCTCTTCTTGCCTGATTCTCCGAGATCATCTTGAGCCCGCGCAGGTTCAGATCCCACGCAGTTTCTAGTTGGCCGGCCACCGCCGCGCGGGCCGCCTCGGGTGTGGCGCCGCTCCGAAATGCGTCTGTCAGGAGCCGGGTTTGACGAAATAGTGAGCCCAGCCCCGTTCCCATACGCGGCGCCCATTGGGCGAGCGCGTCTCCGAGTGCAATCCAATTCGGTAGTCCGGAGACAGGATATTCCAGACGACGCATCTGGGGTGCAATGGTCGACGTTCGCCCCATAAGTTGGGCGCCGCGAGGAATCAGGCTTGCGACCCGTTCGTTCACCATGCTCCGCAAATCCTCGGAATTTTTAAGACGCCCCCGCATGTCTCTTCGGATTGATGTTGTAAGGCGCATCTTGCGCCCATCGATGTCACCATAGAGCGCACCGGTTGGCTCATCCATCGGCACGCTGCCCCAATGCACCTTGCCCGCAGGCTCAGGCAGCGCGAGTTCGAACGTTTGATAGAGGGCGGGACGTCCGGCGTCCTCGATCGACGTGGTTATGCCAAGACCTTGCAGCATGGGCAGTGTCGCTCGGTGCGCGCCGGTGGCGTCAATCACCAGGTCAAAGACCTTTCGATCTTCCCGGCTTGTTGCTTCAAGGCGATTGCCGTGCCGAGCTGTAATGGTAACATCGTCCCAGCTTTCTAACGCAAGCTGCGCAAGCCTCGCGTCCAGAACGGCAACGATCGCTTCGCGCGTGAGGCGCCCAGCCTCGTAACTCGACCACCCTGTGCCGTTGTCGCCGCGCCACTGCCAGCCCGGTTCGATACTGGCGCTAAGCGCCGCGCCCAGCCCTTCGTCGATAACAGAGGCGTTGATCTGTATATCGCAAGATGTCACATGCGTATGATTGCGCGTCGCCGGCAGACCAAGGCCCTTGCGTGGCATGGCCCGAACCACGCTGCCACAACATGCGTGCAGCGCAATGGATGCAAGGCGCGCCGACGGCCCATCTCCGAATATCAGAACGTCCACTGGCACGCCCCTTGCCAATTCCGACCGCTTCGCGCCGGGTACCAATTTTTGTTGCGTTTCAGTTCAAGTTTACTAGTGTTGACCCGTTTACCCTAAAGCGCAATCACAAATTAAAACTGAGGATCGCAATCATGGCGACAGAAGATTTTACCTTCGTATACATCGTTGTTGGCGGCATGGCGCCCTTTCTGGATGTCTTTAACCTAGGCCCCATTGATACCATCGCAAACGAAGTCGACGGGACAATCGACAGTTCGACCGCCATCGGTGATCCGATCGATGAGAGCACCGGCAACCTTGCTGCCTTTGCCGGCGCCCAGCCCCCTTATACACTCGCCGCGACCACTGAAGCTCCCAGTGTCGGAGAGCCGGTACTAGTAGACGTCTTCGGCGACAGGTACATTCTCTCGAACAACCCGATGCTGGGGTCGCCTGTGCTCGTCCAGACCACAGATCCCTACACCTATTGTTTTGCCGCCGACACGCAAATTGCCACCCCGGACGGTGAACGCGCAGTTCAAGACCTCGCGATTGGCGAGGCCATTGTCACAGCTTCAGGCAAGGCCGTCGCCGTTAAATGGATCGGTCGCCAGACGCTCGGCAGACTGTTTGGCGGTCCGGGCCGGCAGCCCGTCCGAATCCGCGCCGATGCACTCGGCAAAGGCTTGCCGCACAGCGACCTGACCGTCACTGCCGATCACGGCATTATCGTGGACGGTTTCGTGATTAACGCCGCCGCTTTAGTTAACGGAGGCTCGATCGACTGGGTGCCGTTGACGGAACTGCCAGAGCGGGCCACGTATTATCACATCGAGACCGAGAATCACGATGTCATCCTCGCAAATGGGGTGGCGGCCGAAACCTTCGTTGATTACGCGGCACGGACGGCCTTTGACAACTACAAGGAGTATCTCGACCTCTATGGCGCAGAACGAATCGTTGCCGAAATGGACCGGCCACGAATTTCGTCAAGTCGATTGGTTCCAAACGCAATCAAGGTCCGGCTCGGTATCAAGACAGACGCCGTGGGATTTGAGGGTTTCGAGAACCTCAGCCTAAGATCTTAAAACGCTTTTCCAGCCCTTGTGCCGGCAATTTTCCAGTTGCCGGCATTCTCTTCATCGAACAGGGCAATTCCACGCATCCTGCTCGGTTGGGCGAAGCTTGCGCGCTCTGCAACCCACGGCCTATGCGCCGGGTCTCAAACGCCCCAATGCAACTATGCTATGAGGCGATTACTCTTTCGCGGCGCGGCCGACGACATCCCCGACAATCGCCTGCCCGCCTTCATTGACGGTCACACGCTCCACCCGGACCACCTGTTGCGCCTTGCGCCGGTATTTCTTCAACGCTTCCATCTGGTAGATATAGAGGCGCGCCAGACGGCACATGAATTTTCCGTTGGCTTCCCGAAATCGGAGGTCGGTTTGAAAGGTCATGCGCCCGGCCGCCTTGGTCATCGATAGATGCGTCGCCGTCATCTGCGCCACCAGCATCGCCTCCGCCGCGTCGACAGGTTCCAGTTCAGCGAACATGGCCGACGCCATGTTGCCGGTATCCTCCACGCCCTTACCCAGCGCTTCCAGCACGGTGCTGAACACCACATTGGCCGCTTCGGGGGTCTTCATGCCCAGCAAGGCCGGGATGGTCTCGTCAGACGCCACAGCGATGTTCAGCCTGCCGTCTCCGTCCATCGTCACCGTTGAAAAATTCCGCGCCTCGGAGCGTGCTGCGCCCGTCTTGTCCACTTCATGTGCCATGCCTCTTTCCCTGCATTGAGTGGTTGGTATCAGTGTTCCGATCCAGAACCGTGCCGCCCCTTGGAAACAGGCCTGACGGGTCTTGAAATGGAACCTGACGCGGCGCTACGGTTTCCGAACGGAACCACACGCGCCCCGCTCTGGCCCGTACCAGAACCGCGTTCCAAATTTTCGCGGCGGTAGCTGCGCCAGTCATGCGTCGGGGTCTCGCGACCGCGCGGGGTCTGCACCGGCTTTGTCGTGATGCGCCATTCGTGCGCCTGCCGATGATACCAGTTGCCTTCCTTCATCAGCACCACCAGCCCCTTGTCCTGAAAGTCCCGGAACGCGCGCTGAACGGTCGCCTTGCCCAGACTTAGCTGCCCCGCTGCCTCGGCAAAAGACAGGCGCAGCCTGCCGTTGTTGCTGCCGTTGTAGCGGGTGTGGAGGAGGAGGAAGACTTTCACCGCAGCGCCCGACAGGTCCAGCCAGGCATCGCTGAGAAGGAGCGCGTAGAAGAGAGGGGCGTATTGCCCCTCCCCTGATTTCTTGCTGCTGCGCCTAGCCATCGGCATCACCTGCCGCGCGATCTATGACACTGCGCCCGAGCGCCTTCATCTCGGCCCGCACCTGCCGGGCCGACCTGGGGTAGTCGAGCGTCAGCACGTTGCAGCCATCCGGCAGGCGATAGTAGGCCACGCGCTCCCTGCCCCGGCATTCCACCTCGATGGGCCAGCCATAGCGGGTTTTCAGCGTGTGGATGATAGCGCCCAGACGCCAGCCCCGCCGCTCCGCGATTTCGTCGCGGTGCGTGAGCGTGCGGCCCATCGCCAGCGCCCGACAGGTCCAGGCTCTCTGCGTCGGCTTGCTGAACCACGGCTCATTCATGGCAGACCCTCCCCAGGTGGAGCGTCAGCGGCTGAACCGAATTGCTGAGGCGATCCCAGTAGAACCGGGCCTCGGACGGGGTTGCGTGAGCGGTGCCGCATGTGGCATCAACTGGACTTGCTACGGTGGCAGTCGATGTCACACGAAAGGCCCCGGCCCCGCCTGCGGTGTTGGGGCTTTTCATTATGCGGCCTCCCCTTTCGGGTCGACGCGCTGGGCGTTGAGATAGGCGTTCAGGTCGCTGCCGTGATAGGCGATGCGCCGCCCGATGCGGATGAAAGCAGGCCCGCGATTGCGGTGCCGCCATTGCGCCAGCTTCTCCACGCTGCCCAGAACGCGGAGTTCTAGGTCTTCGGGGAAGAAGATGCGGTCTTGGTCGAAGATGTCTGCCATCGGCAATCCCTTTCCTTGGGTTGGTTGCGATGGCGATACGTTCGCTAAGCTAGCAATATTTGTGAACAGGTCGGAGTGGAAGAAATTGGAAAGAAGGAATTATTTCGAAACTCTTCCATTCTTCTCGTAGCTCAAAATAGATCGGCCGGTTATCGGAAAACCGGCCTCTGTAAGCTCAGCAGCAATGGCCTCAGCGCTCAGTTCACTCGGAATTCCGCCGGGATATCTCCTCTCGAACTCCCGCTTGGCCGGGGAAGGCTTGGCGCCACGTTTTTTTGACCCTTTCGAAACCTGAGACCTCTCACCCGTATTCTTCCAGTGCCTGTTAACCAACTGGATGGACTCAAACAAACCAAAGAGATCCTCAGGGAAAAGGTCCTCGCCCCATACTACGTACCATCCAAGAAATGGCTTCACGTACCTTTCAAACACGCCACCGTCAGGATTTCCATCCATGGTCCCGCAGAAGTAATTCTCAAAATTTCTTTCGGTTTGGTTTTTCTGCTTTATTAACCCGGTATCACCATCTAGGCAGGAGTACCGGTTCCATAAGTCGTCAGCCCTCATCCTTTTCGCGTCATACTCTTCGAAAATCGTGGATAACTCCGGCATTTGCCTTAAGGGGAATGAAAGGTAGAAATAGAAAAATTGGTCTGGATGAAAGAAAATTGGATGACTAGCCCTTAGCAAATTGCCAGCCGGGGAGCAGATGGCCGCGCCGTAATCTTCGTCAAGCCTGTTCATTATCCAGAACGCGATTAGTTTTATTTCGAATTCTACATCCTCCAGACGCAGTTTATTCTGCGCCGATACATTCTCGCCCAGCGAGAAGACCGCGCGAGCAGGGTTTAGCTCTTCGTCCAATGCTCGCTGAGGGTCTTCGCCCAATATTTCGTATGCGTTTGCCAAGTAAACTCGGCTAGGCTCTGGACTCATTGAGTTTCATAGCCAGTAGATGACGAGTGCGGCCAGCGCGATGGCCGAGAGGAAGACCTTGGGACAGCGGTCGTACCGGGTTGCTACGCGGCGCCAGTCCTTCAGCCTTCCGAGCATGATCTCGATCCGGTTGCGCCGCTTGTTCCGGCGCTTGTCGTATTTGATAGTTTTCTTGCGCTGCTTTCGACCTGGGATACAGGCGCGTATCCCTTTGTCTTCCAACGCTTCTCGGAACCAGTCGGCGTCATAGCCGCGATCTCCGAGGAGCCAATCGACACTTGGCAGGCCGTTCAGAAGCGCCCGTGCGCCGATGTAATCGCTGACCCGCTGCCCGGCAGTTGAAACGCAGTTTCAATGAGAGGGGGACCGGCGGTGACGAACAGATTTAGAGGCCGCCCATGGCTGTCGCAGATGGCGTGCAGCTTGGTGTTCATGCCGCCTTTTGTGCGCCCGATCAGGCGGCCACGCCCCCCTTTTTCACGCCCATGCTGGTCGCTGTCCGGTGGGCTTTGAGGTAGGTCGCATCAATCATCACGGTCTTCTGTTCGCCGTGGTCAGCGGCCAGACCGGCCATCATCCGGGCGAAGATGCCTTTGTCACTCCATCGCTTCCAGCGATTGTACAAGGTCTTGTGCGGACCGTACTCCTCGGGTGCGTCTCGCCATCGCAAGCCATTGCGATTGATGAAGATAATCCCGCTTAAAACTCGTCGGTCATCGACACGGGGCTTGCCGTGGGACTTGGGGAAAAAGGGCTCAAGACGCGCCATCTGGACGTCGCTCAACCAGAAAAGATCAGACATGTTCACCGCTCGTTTTCGAGCCGTGAATCATGCTGTCCGCCGGAAATCAATGGGTCCAGACCCTAGCCCAAGCGTGCGCTAGCGTCTTTACTTCGTGCCAATTTAGATAACCCGGCGGACAGTACATCTTACTTATTACTCCTCTCTCACAGCGCCAACGAATCCACACCACGATGCAGCAAGCGCCCGCCGCCGCTCCAACAAATCCGACCGTGCGTAAGCCCGCTCCACATCCGTTCCGAACTGATGCGCCAGCGCCGCCTCTGCCACCTCACGCGGCGCGCCTGCCGCCTCTGCCGCCCAATCGCGGAAGCTGCTGCGAAAGCCATGCACGGTAAAATCCCCGCGCCCCATACGCCGCAAAAGCATCAGCATCGACATGTTCGACAAAGGCCGGTGCCGCTTCTGCCCCTCGAAGACATAGGTGGACGCCATCGTCCGCATCGGCGTAAGTATCCGCAGCATTTCATCGGTCAGCGGCACCCGATGCGCCACGCCGGTCTTCATCCGCTCTGCCGGGATCGTCCAAAGCCGCGCTGTCTCGTCCACTTCCTCCCACGTCATGCCCAGCACCTCGGAGGTGCGGCAGGCGCTGAGAATGGTGAATTGCAGCGCCTTGGCCGCAGTGGCCGTGCGCCCCTCCAATGCGGCATAGAAGGCTGGCACGTCGCGCCACGGCATCGCGTCATGATGCACCGCCTTGGCTTTCACCTTGGGCAGAACCTCGGCCTCCTTCACCGCCGTGACCGGGTTCTCTCCGTCGCGGAAGCCTGACGACTTGGCCACGTCCAGCACCGTCTTGAGGCGCTGCATCAGCCGCCGCGCAGTTTCATGCTTCACCGTCCAGATGGGCGACAGGCACATCAGCACTTCGGTCTGACCGATGCTGTCCACCGGCATCCGGCCAATCTTGGGAAAGGCATAGTCGCGCAGGGTGTTCAGCCATTGCTGGCCGTGCTTCGGGTTTTTCCACGTCGGCAGGCGGTCGATATGCACCTGCCGCGCCAGTTCTTCGAACGTCGGCACCTCGCGCCGGGCGTTGAAACGCGGGTTCAGCCCCGCCTTGGCCATGCGGCGATATTCCAGCGCCCTCTCGCGGGCTTGGTTCAGCGTGACCACATCCGCTCCTCCCAGGCCAAAGTCGGTGCGCAGCGGCGCGCCCGCGCGGTTTTCCTGCCCCTTCACCGTGACGCGGACAATCCAGCGCCGGGCGCCCGACGGATCGACAACGAGGTACAGCCCCGCGCCATCGCCATGCCGCCCCGGCCCCAGGTTCTCTACCAGCCTTTTCGTGAGTTTGCCGCCAAGCGCCGCCACGGAAGATACCACCATTCATACCACACAAGGAAAGCATACAGGCAGTGCCGAACGAAACCCAACGAAACCTCAGACAAAGAGAAATCCCCGCGTTTGCAGGACTTTGAGCATCTCATGTGCGTTCAGGGAAATCAGGGAAAAGGTGGCCGTGGCGGAGGAGGTGGGATTCGAACCCACGGTACGCTTTCACGCACGCCGGTTTTCAAGACCGGTGCATTCGACCACTCTGCCACTCCTCCGCGTGACGTCTCGTTAAACACCGCCGAGTGATTCTGCAAAGCGCTCTGATGCAGGATTTCCGCCGATCCCGCCTCGCGGGCCTTTTCTTGCATGCAGGCAGAGGATAAGCTGTCGGCGCGCGCAAGGGCGCAGGCAGTCGACAAAAGACCGGAAAACCGGCAAGGCCCCCGAAGGGGCAGCATAGGCAAAAAGGGCAAGATGATGATTTCTCAGCGAGTTAACGCGGTCCGCCGAAGATCCAGGCCGCGCGGTGCGCGGCTGCTGATGGCCGGTACCGCGATCTGGCTGCTGGCAGCCTGCGAAAACGGCGCGCAGCTTCCGGGCTTCCTGCAACCCAAGGACAGCGAGACCAGCGCCGCCGCACCGGCCAGCCGGTCGACCCGGCTGGTGGAACGCGATGTCGAGGCGCCCGACGTCTTTCAGGTCACCGAAAGCGGGCTCTGGGACGGCCGGCCCTCGCTAGGCGGGGTCTGGGTGGCCCATCCCGACGTCCGCGAGCCCGAACGGGTGATCATCCGCAACCCCTCCAACGGCAAGTTCGTGATCGGCGCGCTGTTCCGCAAGGAGCGCGCCACACCGGGACCGGAACTGCAGGTGTCGTCTGACGCTGCCGATGCGCTGGGGCTGGTGGCCGGCCAGCCGACCAATCTCAACGTCACCGCGCTGCGCCGGGAAAAGACACCCGAGACGCCGCAGGTGCCCGAGACCGTCGACCCGGCCGGGCTCGATGCGCCCGATGCCGTGACAGCCACCGAGCTCGATGCGCCCGCCGCCGTGGCCGAGGCCGCGCTCGAGGCCGCGCCCGCCACCCCGCCGAAACCGAAACCGGCACCGGCCCCCAAAACCTCGAGCCTCGACAAGCCCTTCATCCAGCTCGGCATCTTCTCGATCGAGAAGAACGCCGAGAATACCGCCGCGGCGATGAAATCGCGCGGGCTGGCCTCGGTGATCAAGAAGCAGTCGAGCCAGGGCAAGACCTTCTGGCGGGTGCTCGTGGGTCCCGCCGCGACAGCCTCGGAGCGCGCCGCGGCGCTCAAGACGATCAAGGCGGCGGGCTTCACCGATGCCTATGCCGTGAGCAATTAACCGCCCCGCCGAGGGCCAGAGCCAATCGGACATGCCATGACGAGACATTTCGCAGCCCCCCTCCTCGCCTTTGTGCTGGCCGCCTCGACGGCGCTGCCGGCGCAGGCCTTCGACACCCGCGCGGAATCGGCCTTCGTGGTCGATCTGACCACCGGCACGGTACTGCTGGCCAAGGACGCCGACACCGCTCTGCCGCCGGCCTCGATGTCGAAACTGATGACCCTCTACATGGCCTTCGAGGCGATCCGCGACGGCAGGCTCGACCTGCAGGAGAAGCTGCCGGTCTCGCAGCACGCCATGTCCTATGGCGGCTCGACCATGTTCCTCGACACCACCGACCGGGTCTCGGTCGAGGATCTGCTGCGCGGCATCATCGTGCTGTCGGGCAATGACGCCTGCGCGGTGATCGCCGAGGCGCTGAGCCCCGATGGCACCGAGGCCGGCTTTGCCCGCTACATGACGCGGCGGGCACAGCAGCTCGGCATGACCAACTCGACCTTCACCAATTCCAATGGCTGGCCGGCGGCAGGACACCGGATGTCGACCCGGGATCTCGCGCTGATCGCGCGGCGGATCATCGAGGATTTCCCCGAGTTCTACCCGATGTTCGCCGAGCGTACCTTTGCCTTCGACGGCCGCGCGCCGCAGAACGTCAGCAACCGCAATCCGCTGCTGCGGCTGGATATCGGTGCCGACGGGCTCAAGACCGGCCACACCCAGGAGGCGGGCTACGGCCTCGTCGGCTCTGCCAGCCAGGGCGACAGGCGTGTGGTCTTCGTGGTCTCCGGGCTCGACAGCGAACGCACCCGGGCCGAGGAAAGCGAGCAAATCGTCAACTGGGCCTTCCGACATTTCAGCCAGTCCAAGGTGGCCAGCCAGGGCCAGGTGGTGGCCGAGGCCGACGTCTGGATGGGCTCGGCGGTCAAGGTCGGCCTGGTGCCGGCCGAGGATGTCGAGATGCTGGTGCCGGTGCTGGCCAGCGGCAAGGTCAACGCCGAGGTGGTCTACAACTCGCCGATCGAGGCGCCGGTGGCCAAGGGTGACAAGCTGGGCGAGATGATCATCTCGCTCGAGGGGCTGCCCAAGACGACGATCCCGCTGGTGGCCGACCGCGACGTGGCGGCGGGCGGGTTCATGAGCCGGGTGACCACCGCGGCCAAGGTGTTGCTCAAGCAATGGGGCGCCCCGGTGCCCGGCCTCACCTGACGCGGCGGGCGGGTGTTCATCTCCTTCGAGGGCATTGACGGCTCCGGCAAATCCACCCAGGCCCGGCTTCTGGCCGAGCATCTGCGGGCCGAAGGCCGCGAGGTGGTTCTGACCCGCGAGCCCGGCGGCTCGCCGGGCGCCGAGGAGATCCGCGCGCTGGTGCTGCAGGGCGATCCCGACCGCTGGTCGGCCGAGACCGAGATCCTGCTGTTCACTGCCGCCCGGCGCGATCATCTGGAGCGGACCATCCTGCCTGCGCTGGAGGCAGGCAAGGTGGTGATCTGCGACCGTTTCGCGGATTCGACGCGGATGTATCAGGGCCTGTCGCGCGGCGATCTGCGCGGTATCGTCGACCAATTGCATGCCCTGATGATCGGCCGCGAGCCCGACCTGACGATCCTGATCGACATGGACCCTTCGATCGGGCTGGCGCGGGCCAAGGGGCGCGGCGGCGTCGAGGAGCGGTTCGAGGATTTCGGTGCCGGGCTGCAGGAGCAGATGCGCGCCGGTTTCCTGGCACTGGCGAAAGAGTTTGCCGCGCGCTTCCGGGTGATCGACGGCGGGCGCGACATCGACGTGGTGGCGCGCGAGGTGGCGGCTTTGGCGGCGCGCGAGGGGCTGTAGGCTACGTGACGCGTGCCGCGCAGCGACGGGTCGTGGTGTGGCGATCCAACGGGACTGCTGCTCAGAGTATTGTAGTCAAACCCCTACGACCTCCGACGGATGCGCTTGCGACCGCTAGCTCGCTGCCTTGCCTGCCCCCGAGGAGGTGGCGAGCCGCACATCGCCGGGCCGCGGTACGGCGATCCGACGGCTCTGTAGGCAGTTTATCCCCGCAAAGCCAGTGGAACATCGGTGCGTCGCGTTGCCTGCAGCCACATCGCCGTGCCGTCCGGGCGGCGTCAAGCCAACGGCATGCCTCCGGCATGACGATGCGCGGCGGGCTTGCAGCTTGCTGTTAACGGGCATGCGGTCGCCATCAACGCCCACGCGCCGGCCCTTGCGCCGGGACCTTCCCGCTATCAACCAAGCCCCCTGACCACATCCGCGGCGCCCCCCATGAAACCCCGCCACCCACCAGTTCCCCCTTTTCCCCATCGCGCCCCCGCACTACACCAGAGCCCATGAGCGACGACCGCCCCCAGCCCGACCAGATCGAAGGCGCGCCCCATCCGCGCGACACCCCGCACCTGATCGGACAGGCGGCGGCCGAACAGGCATTTCTCGAGGCGGTCAGCTCTGGCCGCATGCACCACGGCTGGATGATCGCCGGGCCCCGCGGCACCGGCAAGGCGACGCTGGCATGGCGCATCGCGCGCTATCTGATCGCCAATCCGCCCGGCGCCGGCGACGACGGGCTCTTCGGTGCCCCGCCGCCACCCGCCTCGCTGGAGATCGCCGCCGATCACCCGGTCGCCCGCCGCATCGCCGCCGGCTCGGAGCCCGGGCTGTTCCGCCTCACCCGGCCCTGGGATGACCGCGCCAAGCGGCTCAAGGCCGAGATCACCGTCGACGAGGTGCGCAAGCTGAAATCGCGCTTTGCGCTCTCGGCGGCCGATGGCGGCTGGCGGGTGGTGATCGTCGATGCCGCCGACGAGATGAACCCCAACGCCGCCAATGCCCTGCTCAAGCTGCTCGAGGAACCGCCGGCCCGTGCCACCCTGCTGCTGGTCACCCACCAGCCCTCGGCGTTGCTGCCCACCATCCGCTCGCGCTGCCGGATGCTGCACCTGCGCCCGCTCAGCCCGCCCGACATGGCAGCGGCTCTCGACCAGGCCGGCATGACCGTGCCTACCGCCGAGGCCGAGGCGCTGGCGGCGCTCTCGGCAGGCTCGGTGGGCGACGCCATCCGCCTCTCGCTCAACGAGGGGCCGAAACTCTATGCCGCGATCCTGTCGCTGCTGGGCTCCCTGCCCCAGCTCGACCGTGCCCGCGCCCTGGCTCTGGCCGAGGCCGCCACCGCCCGCGGCGCCGAGGACCGGGTCGAGACCATCTTCTCGCTGCTTGACCTGGCGCTGATCCGGCTGGCCCGCGCCGGTGCCTCGGGCCGGATGCCGCATCCGGCCGCCGCCCCGAACGAGGCCGAGGTCTTTGCCCGCCTCGCGCCGGATCTGCGTCGCGCCCGGGCCTGGGCCGTGATCGGCCAGCAGATTTCCGAGCGCAGCCGCCACGGCCGGGCGGTCAATCTTGACCCTGCCGCGCTCATCCTAGATACGATGATCAAACTCCAGAAAACGGCGTCCGACCTGGCCGCCTGAGGCGGAAGATGAGCAACCCGAAGATCACCGACAGCCACACCCATCTCGACTTTCCCGACTTCGACGGAGAGCGCGACGCCATCGTTGCCCGCGCCGTCGACGCGGGCGTGCACCGCATGGTGACCATCTGCACCAAGCTGAAGAACGAGCCGCAGGTGCGCGCCCTGGCCGAGCAGTACGCCCCGGTGTTCTATGCCGCCGGCACCCACCCGATGAGCGCCGTCGACGAACCGCTGGCTTCGGTCGAAGCGCTGATCGCGCTGGCGCAGCATCCGAAATTCGTGGGCATCGGCGAGACCGGACTCGACTATCATTACACCGCGGACAGCGCTGATATCCAAAAGAAATCCCTGCGCATCCACATCGAGGCGGCGCAACAGACCGGCCTGCCGCTGATCATCCACGCCCGCGCCGCCGATGACGACATGGCCGATATCCTCGCCGCGGAACATGCCAACGCACCCTATGACTGCGTCATGCACTGCTTCTCCTCCGGTGCCGCGCTGGCCAGGCGCGCCCTCGATCTGGGCTTCTACCTGTCGATGTCCGGCATCACCGCCTTTCCGAAAAGCCAAGACCTGCGGGACATCTTTGCCGCCGCCCCGCGCGACCGTATCCTCGTCGAGACCGACGCTCCCTACCTCGCCCCGCCGCCGCGCCGCGGCAAGCGCAACGAGCCCGCCTATACCGCCCACACCGCGCGCCGCGCCGCAGAGACCTTCGGTCTCGACTACGCCGAGTTCGCGGCCCAGACCGAGGCCAATTTCGAGCGGCTCTTTGCCAAGGCCGCCGCGTGGTCACCGTCATGAGCGATCACTACCGGTTCACCATCCTCGGCTGCGGCTCCTCCGGTGGCGTGCCGCGGCTTGGCGGGCATTGGGGCGACTGCGACCCGGCCAACCCGAAGAACACCCGCCGGCGCTGCTCGATGCTGGTCGAGCGCGAGGGCGCCCATGGCACCACCACGGTGCTGATCGACACCTCGCCGGACCTGCGCAGCCAGCTGCTGGATACCGGGACCGGGCGGCTCGACGGCGTGATCTTCACCCATGCCCATGCCGATCACACCCATGGCATCGACGACCTGCGGATGATCGTCTTCAACATGCGCAACCGCCTGCCGGTCTGGGCCGATGCCCCGACCCAGGAGGCGCTGCTGGCGCGTTTCGGCTATGCTTTTGTCCAGCCGGACGGCTCGCCCTACCCGCCGATCCTCGATCTCAACCTGATCGACGGCGATGTCACCGTCGAGGGCGCTGGCGGGCCGATCACCTTCACCCCCTTCGCGGTCAACCACGGCACGATCGACGCGCTGGGCTTCCGCATTGCCGGGCTGGCCTATGTGCCCGATGTGGCCGAGATCCCCGATCCGGTCTGGCCGCTGCTCGACGGGCTCGACATCTGGGTGGTCGACGCGCTGCGCCGCAAGCCGCATCCGACCCATTCCCATCTCGAGCGCACCCTCGACTGGATCGCCCGCGCCGCCCCGAGGCGCGCCGTGCTCACAAACATGCACATCGATCTCGATTATGCCACGCTCGAGGCCGAGACGCCCGAACACATCACCCCGGCCTACGACCTGATGCAGCTGACCCTGCCGATCACATGACCCGCTCCAGCTTCATCTTGCCGCGGGGCTCCGCCCGTTCGCAGGCAAAACGCGCCACCGGAGCGTTTTCAAGGCGCCTGCTCACCCCACCGCCGGAGGCTTCCGTTCCCTCCACCCGCGTCGGCGCCTGAAATGCAGGCGCTGCTCGAAGTCATCCTGCCGGTCTTCTTGGTGATCGGCGCCGGCTATCTCTCGGTCTGGCGGCGCTGGATCAGCGACGGCGCGATCGACGGGCTGATGGATTTCACCCAGAAGATCGCCATTCCGATGCTGCTGTTCCGGGCAATCTCGACCCTCGATCTCGGCGCGCATTTCGACGTCGCGCTGCTGGTCAGCTTCTACACCGGTTCGCTCACCGGCTTTCTCGTCGGGCTGCTGGCCGGGCGATACGTCTTCAAGCGCGCCTGGGAAGATGCGGTCGCCATCGGCTTTTGCTGCCTGTTTGCCAATTCGGTCATGCTTGGCCTCGCCATCACCGAAAGCGCCTATGGCACGGCGGCGCTGGGGCCGAACTATGCCATCGTGGCGATGCATTCGCCGTTCTGCTACGGGCTGGGCATCACTGCCATGGAGATCGCCCGCTCGCGCGGCACCCCGGCGCGGCAGATGCCGGCCAAGGTGCTGAAGGCGATGTTCCGAAACGCGCTGGTGATCGGCATCCTGCTGGGCTTCGTGGTCAACGTCTCCGGGCTCGGCCTGCCGAAAGTGGCCAGTGACGGTCTTGACCTGGTGGTCAGGGCGGCCATTCCCTGCGCGCTTTTCGGCATGGGCGGGGTCATGTACCGCTATCGCCCTGACGGCGATTTTCGCATCATTGCATTGGTTTGCGGCGTGTCCCTCATCCTGCACCCGACGATCACCTACAGCCTGGCCACGTTCAACGGCCTCTCGACCGAGGCGCTGCGTGCGGCGGTGCTGACGGCGACCATGGCACCTGGGATCAACACCTATGTCTTTGCCAACATGTACGGCGTGGCGCGGCGGGTGGCGGCCTCATCGGTGCTGATCGCCACCGCGCTCTCGATCCTGACGATCTGGGTCTGGCTGTCGATCCTGCCCTGAACCGGTGCGGCCCTCGGTCTTGAGCCGCCGCGCAAGGGCGCTGAGCCCGTCATAGAGCGCGCCGGCCTCCGGGTGCCAGGCGCGCAGCGCCGCGCCCTGTGCCGCGACCACGGTGCTGTCGCCGCGCGCCGCCGGCCCGGTGAGCGCCGCCTGCGGGCCCTGCGCCAGCACGTTCTCGACCGTGCTCCTGAGCAGCGCCGCATGCAGCGCCCGGCGCGCCTCGGGCGGCACGCCCGCCGCCTCCCAGGCCTCCTGCGCCAGCGCCTGCAGCACGGTGGTGAAGTTGTTCGAGATCACCGCCCCCGCATGGTACAGCGCCTTGGCCTCGCTGCGGATCGGAAAACAGCGTGCGCCAAACTTGGCAAAGACCGCCTCCAGCGTCTCCGAGGCCGCGCCCTCGACGCCACAGTAGCAGCCCGCGAACTGCGCCACCGCCGCAGCGGGATCGGCAAAGGACAGCACCGGATGGGCGCTGCCGGTCTGCCAGCCGGCCGCGGCCAGCGGGGCCAGCAGGCTCGCCGGGTGAAAGCCGCTGCAATGGGCGGCGATGGCGGGGGGCAGGTTCTGCCCGGCCAGCGTCTCTGCGACGCCGGCCAGGTGATCATCGGGCACGGTGAGCAGGAAGAGATCGGCCGGGCGCAGCTCTGTGACACTGTGGATCGCGCGGCCGCCGCCGGCGAAATCCCGCGCGGCCGCGGCGGCCTCTGGCCGTCGGGCGAGGATGTCACCGACCGCCAGACCCGCCGATTTGTGACATAGGCGCAACAGGGTCTGACCCACCTTGCCGGGGCCGATCACGGTGATCCTCAGAGGGGGGGTCATGGCTCTCTCTCCTGCAGGCCGAGCCGAAGAGTGGTGCGGGTGAAGGGACTCGAACCCCCACGCCAAAGGCGCCAGAACCTAAATCTGGTGCGTCTACCAATTCCGCCACACCCGCATCCAAGCGCCCGAAAATCCGCGCGCGCCCGCCGGTCTCTAGCAAAGCTGACAGCGGGATGCGAGGGGATTTCGGAAGCGCCGCGACAAAATATCAGGACATTCACCGGATGTTGAGATAGCCTGTGAAAAAAAAGAGCAGATAAAAACAGGTATGCCCATGGAACCCAAAGAGGTCGGGCGCGCAGTAGAGCATGTCATTCCGACGGTCACCGTCGGGACCCAGCAGCGCGCGGAACGTGACACCCCCGGTGTCAGCGAACACAGCACCCCCGGCGGTGGCCGTGAGACACGCGTCAGCCATCGAGGAAGTGCGCCCGCGACTGTCGTGAGCGGCCTGCTGGCCGGCACCCGGCTGTGGACGATGGAGGGCGACCTCCCGGTGCAATACCTGAGCCCCGGCGACCGCATCATCACCCGCGACAGCGGCATGGTGCGGCTGGGCTCGGTCACCCTGCGCGAGGTGAGTTGCGTCACCGTTCGGATCAAGGCCGGATCGCAGGGCCACACCCGCCCCGAAGATGACCTGGTGCTGCCAGCCACCCAACCGGTTCTGGTGCGCGACTGGCGGGCGCAGGCGCTGTTTGGCGCCAGCCAGGTGATGGTGCCGATATCCCGGCTGGTTGATGGCCAGTTCGTCACCCTCGGCGCGCGCGAGACCCTGCGACTGATCGAGCTGCGGTTTGATCGCCCGCATATCCTTTATGCCGACGGGATCGAAATCGCTTGCGCCACCGCCGCGCCTCAACCGGCGGCCTGAAGCGCGCGCAACACCTGCGGCAGCGCCTCCGGCAGATCCTCGGCAATCAGGCCCGGGCCGATCCGCAGCGCGCTCTCCACATGCAGCCAGGTGGCGGCCTCTGCCGCCGGCATCGGTGCCATCCCGCGCGCCAGCAGGCCAGTGACGAAACCGGCCAGAACGTCGCCGCTGCCTGCGGTGGCAAGCCAGGGCGCGGCGCGGTCATAGACCGCGGCATTGACGACGGCGCGGCCCTCTGGATCGGCGATCACCGAGTCGGGGCCCTTCAGCACCACCGTGCACCCCGCACGACCGGCGGCGACGCGCGCCGCATCGATGCGCGAGAAGGCCGGGCCGCTCTTCGGCGCCTCGCGGAGCCTCTTCGCGAGATCCGGAAACAGCCGGGCAAACTCGCCATCATGCGGGGTGAGCACGCAGCCCGCGTGCAGCCGGGCAAACAGCGCGTCCGGGTCCTCGCGATAGGCGGTCAGCGCATCTGCATCCAGCACCACGCTGGGCCGCGAGGGGTCTGACTGCCCGCTGGCCAGCGCCACCGGCACCAGCGCCCGCGCGCGATCAAGCCCCAGCCCTGGCCCGAGGCAAAGCGCGCCTATCCGCCCGTCCTGCAGCACCTGCGCCAGACCGTCAGCGTCTTCGACCCGGGTCAGCATCAGCCCGGTGATCTGGCAGGCCACCTCCATCTGCGCCGCGCCGGGGGCGCCCAGCGTCACCAGCCCCGCACCGATCCGCAGCGCGCCGCGCGCCGCCAGACGCGCCGCGCCGGTCCGCCCGAAGCCGCCGGTGAGCACAAGCGCGTGGCCATGAGAGAACTTGTGCCCCGCGTCCTTGCCCAGGCCCTCTGGACGGCCGGTCAGGCGCAGGGTCTCCGTCCCAGGCCCCTCCGCATCAAGGCCGATGTCCTTGACCACCAGAGCGCCGCAGAGCTCGGGGCCATCCGACAGGACATGCCCCGGTTTGGCACTGTGAAAGCTGACCGTCAGGTCCGCCCGGACAGCCGGCGCCGCATCGCGGTCCGCCAGCAGCCTGCCACTGTCGGCGCAAAGGCCGCTCGGCACATCCACGGCAACGCGGCGCGGCCAGTCCTGCGACGGCCGCCCTTCGAGTGCTGCGGCCAGTTCACCCTGCAGCGGCCGGGTCAGCCCGGTGCCAAAGAGCGCGTCGACACTAAGATCGCAGACGCCCCGCGCGGCCAACGCCGCACCGGTCAGCGGCCGCACCTCGCCCAGCTCGCACCAGCGCTGGTGGTTCGTCCGCGCGTCCGGGGGCAGCTTGGCGGCGTCACCGTAGAGGAACACCGACACCTGCCAGCCGCGCGCCCGCAACAGCCGGGCCACCACGAACCCGTCGCCGCCGTTGTTGCCGGGGCCGCACAGCACGGTCGCGGATCGCGCGCCCTCGGCCAGCTCCGGCCATGTCTCGAGGACCGCCGCAACCACCCCCTGCCCGGCCCGCTCCATCAGCGCGGCACCGGTCACCGCGCCGCTTTGGATCGCGGCCCGTTCGACGGCGCGCATCCCCGCGGCGGTCAGCAAATCCCTCATCATCCCTCCGGATTCATTTCTGCTTGATTATTACGCAAATCGCCCGTTCTTTAGGCGCATGTATTTCACCGCTGGCCAAAACCGCCGCTCCCGGACCCTACACAATTGTAGCCTCAGGTGAGAAGTGGTCTGAGCGGCTCAACACCCTTTGCGAGGAGGCACCACATGAAGAAAATCGAGGCGATCATCAAGCCGTTCAAGCTTGATGAGGTCAAGGAGGCGCTGCAGGACGTTGGCGTCCAGGGCCTCAGCGTGGTCGAGGTCAAGGGCTTCGGACGGCAAAAAGGCCATACCGAGCTCTACCGCGGCGCGGAATATGTGGTGGATTTCCTGCCCAAGGTGAAGATCGAGGTTGTGCTCGACGACGATCAGGTCGACGGCGCGATCGAGGCCATTGTCGAGGCCGCCAAGACCGACAAGATCGGCGACGGCAAGATCTTCGTCACCCCGGTCGAACAGGCCATCCGCATCCGGACCGGCGAAACCGGCTCCGACGCCCTCTGACACAGGACCTCGCGCGCCCCGGACCCCGGTCCGGGGCCTCCTGCAGGGCGTGACCCATCGTGCGATCCCGGACCGGCTCCGGGACCGCGACCAACCAAAGCAACAAGGGAATGACCAAATGAGCGCAAAAGACCTGCTCAAGCTGATCAAGGACGAAGACGTCGCATACGTCGACATCCGCTTCACCGACCCGCGCGGCCGGCTGCAGCACGTGACCGTGATCGAAAGCGAAGTCGACGAGGATTTCCTCGAAGAGGGCTTCATGTTCGACGGCTCCTCCATCGCCGGCTGGAAGTCGATCGAAGCTTCTGACATGAAGCTGATGCCCGACACCGAAAGCGCCTATATCGACCCGTTCTATGCCGAGAAGACCGTCTGCGTGCATTGCTCGGTCGTCGAGCCCGACACCAACGAGGCCTACAACCGCGACCCGCGCGGCACCGCCGAGAAGGCCGAGGCCTACCTCAAGTCCTCCGGCATCGGTGACAGCTCGTTCTGGGGCCCTGAGGCCGAGTTCTTCCTGTTCGACGACGTTCGCTTCTCGAACACCATCAACAAGGTCTCCTACGAGGTCGACGCGATCGACGGCTCGTGGAACACCGACACCGAATACGAGATGGGCAACACCGGCCACCGTCCGGGTCTCAAGGGCGGCTACTTCCCGGTCAACCCGACCGACGACGGCCAGGACATCCGTTCCGAGATGCTCTCGACCATGAAGCGCCTCGGCATGAAGGTCGACAAGCATCACCACGAAGTGGCCTCCTGCCAGCACGAGCTGGGCCTGATCTTCGGCTCGCTTACCAAGCAGGCCGACGAGATCCAGAAGTACAAATACGTGGTGCACAACGTGGCCCAGGCCTATGGCAAGTCGGCGACCTTCATGCCGAAGCCGATCTATGGCGACAACGGCACCGGCATGCACGTCAACATGTCGATCTGGAAGGACGGCAAGCCGCTGTTTGCCGGCGACAAGTATGCCGACCTGAGCCAGGAAGCGCTGTACTTCATCGGTGGCATCCTGAAGCACGCCAAGTCGCTGAACGCCTTCACCAACCCGTCGACCAACAGCTACAAGCGTCTGATCCCCGGCTTCGAGGCTCCTGTTCTGCGCGCCTATTCGGCCCGCAACCGCTCGGGCTGCGTGCGCATCCCGTGGACCGAGAACCCCAAGGCAAAACGCGTCGAAGCCCGCTTCCCCGATCCCTCGGCAAACCCCTACCTGTGCTTTGCCGCGCTGCTGATGGCCGGTCTCGACGGCATCACCAACAAGATCGATCCCGGCGAGGCGATGGACAAGAACCTCTACGACCTGCCGGCCGAAGAGCTCGAAGGCATCCCCACCGTCTGTGGCTCGCTGCGCGAGGCGATGGAAGAGCTGCAAGCCGACATGGACTACCTGCTGGCTGGTGACGTCTTTACCAAGGATCAGATCGAAGGCTACATCGAGCTGAAGATGGAAGAGATCGAAAAGTACGAGCACACGCCGCACCCGGTCGAGTTCGGCATGTACTACAGCTGCTGATCGGCAGCGGTGGGCCGCAGCGCCCACCCAAGGTTTCGGAGAGGGCGTCCCGCGCGGGGCGCCCTTTTCACATCGCGGGAAAATTTCTGGACGCAAGCCCTTGGGCCGCTACACTTCATGTCTATAGCACAGTAGCCAACAGGATAGTTTTCATGCGCCGCTTCACCATCGCTCTGTCACTCGTCGCTGGCCTTGCCGCACCGGCCGTTCACGCCGCGCAATGCATCACCTCGCAGGGGGGCTTCAACGGCTACAAGTCCGGGCTGGCGCGCGATGCCCAGGCCAACGGCGTCGGCCAGCGCGGGCTGCAGGCGCTGCAATCGGCCCAGCTCTCCGGCATCACCTGGCGGTTCGAGTCGAACCCGTCGAGCCAGAGCGGCACCCTGCAGCGCGACCCCGCCACCTTCCTCGCCAAGCGCTCGGGCAGCTCGGCCGACGCCTTCATCCAGCGCACCCGCTCGAAGATGGCCGCCAACCCCAATACCTTTGCCTCGATCGAGCGTCGCTTCGGCGTGCCGGGCAGCCTGCTGGCAACGATCTGGGGGCTGGAGACCAGCTGGGGCGGCTACCTCGGCGAGACGCCGATCGTCGGCGGCGCGGTGACGCTGGCCTCCTACTGCCGCCGCCACCCGCGGTTCGAGAGCCACGCCATCGCCGCGCTGTCGCTGGTCGATCGCGGCATCATCACCGCCAACACCCGTGGCGGCCCGTCTGGCGAGCTTGGCCACATGCAGTTCCTCGCCGGCAACTGGCTGCGCTACGGCGTTGACGGCAATGGCGACGGCCGCGCCGATCCCTACAACGCCACCGATGCGCTGGCCTCGGCCGCCAACATGCTGGCCCGCAACGGCTGGCGGGCCGGAGCGCCCTTTGGCGAGGGCACGGCAAACTTCCGGGTGCTTTCGGCCTGGAACGACAGCGGCAACTACCAGCGCGCCATCGCCTATGCGGCGGAACGCGCGCAGTAAGCCAAGACGGACATGACAAAGCCCGGGCGCCTCACCGCTCCCGGGCTTTTCATCATCAGTCAGACATACGCGCTCAGAAGCGGCGCAGCGCCAGCACCGCGTTCAGCCCGCCGAAGGCAAAGGCATTCGACAGCGCCACCTCGACCTTGGCCTCGCGCGCCTCGTTGGGCACCACGTCAAGGGCGCACTCCGGATCGGGCTCCTCATAGCCGATGGTGGGCGCGATCACCCCGTCACGCAGCGCCATGATGCAGGCCAGAAGCTCGACCGCGCCGGTGCCGCCGATCAGGTGGCCGTGCATCGACTTGGTGGACGAGATCATCAGCCGGTCGGCATGGGCACCGAAGACATCCGCCACAGCCGCGCTTTCGGTCTTGTCATTGGCCGCGGTGCCGGTGCCATGGGCGTTGATATAGCCCACCTCGGAGGCGTCGAGCCTGGCATCGACCAGCGCGCCGCGAATGGCCCGCGCCGCGCCGCTCTTGGAGGGCATGACGATATCAGAGGCGTCGGAGGACATGGCAAAGCCCACCACCTCGGCGAGAATCTCGGCGCCGCGCTTCCGGGCGTGCTCAAGTTCCTCGAAGACAAAGACCGCCGCGCCCTCGCCCTGCACCATGCCATTGCGGTTGGCGCTGAACGGCCGACAGCCGTCCTTCGACATCACCCGCAGCCCTTCCCAGGCCTTGACCCCGCCAAAGCAGAGCATCGCCTCGGAGCCGCCGGTGACCATCGCCGGCGACATGCCGCCATGGACCATCTGGAAGGCCTGGCTCATGGCGTGGTTCGACGAGGCGCAGGCGGTCGAGACGGTAAAGGACGGGCCCTTGAGGTTGAACTCCATCGAGACATGGCTGGCCGCGGCATTGTTCATCAGCTTGGGCACCACGAAGGGATGCACCCGGTTCTTGCCCTCTTCGTAGACCGAACGGTAATTCTCGTCGAGCGTGGTCATGCCGCCGCCGGAATTGCCGAGGATCACCCCGGCGCGGGCCGCCAGATCGTCGGTGAACTCGAGACCGGACTGGCCCAGCGCCTCGCGGGCGGCGACGAGGGTGAACTGGGTGAAGCGGTCATAGAGCGACAGCTGCTGACGGTTGAACCAGGCCTCGGGGTTGAAGTCGCGCACCTGGCCGCCGATCTTGATCGCCAGCCGGTCGACATCGGCGATGTCGAGCGGTCCGATGCCGCAGCGCCCTTCGCGCATCGCCTCGAGCGTGTCGGGCACGTTCTGGCCGAGGGCGTTGACAGTGCCGGCGCCGCTGATGACAACCCGTTTCATTGGACCTGCCCCGCTTTCATGCTCAGCCCGCGGCCTGGCCCTTTTGCTCGGCAATCAGGCGCTCGATCCCGGCCACGATGCTGCCGACGCTGGAGATGTCGAAATCGCTCTCGGCAGGCTCATTGGCGTTGAACGGGATCGAGATGTCGAAGGCTTCCTCGATGGCAAAGATGCTCTCGACGAGGCCGAGACTGTCGATCCCCAGATCCTCGAGCGTGTTGTCCATCGCGACATCGGATTTCTCCAGAACCGCCTGTTCGGCAATGATCTCGACAACCTTGTCCTTGACGTCCATCGGATGGTCCTCTGCCTTGTGATCCTTGGGTGATTTAGTCGCTCTCGCCCTGCTTGGAAACCGCTTTTTTGAGCGCTGCGACCTCGCGCAGCAGGCGTGGCAACCGGCGGATTGCCTTGTAGCTTTCGGTCTGGATATCCATCTTGGTCGCCGGATAGCCCAGCATCACCCGGCCGCTCGGCACGTTCGACAGCACCTTGGAGCCGCCGCCGGTGATCACGTTGTCGCCGATCAGCAGATTGTCGGCGATGCCGGTCTGGCCGCCAAAGACGCAGTTGTTGCCGGTCTTGACCGAGCCGGCCAAGGCGGATTGGCCGCACAGCAGGCAGTCTCGGCCGATGATGCAGTTGTGGCCGACCTGAACGAGGTTGTCGATCTTGGTGCCGGACCCGATCATCGTGTCGCGCACGGTGCCGCGATCGATGCAGGCATTGGCGCCGATCTCGACGTCGTCGCCGATGCGCACCGCGCCCAGCGAATGGATCCGCGACCAGGGCTGCGCCGCGGTCTCGCCCTGATCGCCCATCGTCTCGCGGGCACGTTCGGCGCCGCTCTTCTCGGGGGTGACGAAGCTGAAGCCGTCGGCGCCAACGCGGGCGCCCGAATGGCCGATGAAACGCGCCCCGATGCGCACGCCATGGGCCAGGGTGACTTGCGGGTGCAGCAGCGCCCCCTCGCCCAGGTGCACGCCGGCACCGACAAAGCAGTGCGGGCCGATCATCGCGTCGGCCCCGATCACCGCCCTCGGGCCGATCACCGTGAAGGCGCCGATGCTGGCGCCGATGCCGATCTCGGCCGAGGGATCGATCACCGCCGTCGGATGGACGCCCTCGGCGAACTCCGGCCCCGGGTCCATCATCTGCGACAGGCCGGAGAGCGCAAAGCGCGGCCGTTGGGCAAAGATCGCGGCCTCGAGCCCCATCGCCTGCCAGTCGGCCCCGGCCCAGAGCAGCGCGGCGCGGGCCCGGCCCTTGGGCAGCGTCTCGGCGAACTGGGGTTTCATGGCGAGGGCCAGATGCGCCGGCCCGGCCTCGGCCGGTTCGCGCACGCCCTCGATCAAAATGTCGATGGCGCCCGCTGCCTCGCAGCCGAGCGCCACCGCTATGTCCTTCAGACTGTAGCTCATCGCGCGCCTCGCATTGGTTGCGCGGCCCGGTCTAGCCCTGAACCGAGGACAGCGCCACCCCCGCGTTCTGCAGCGCGCGATAGACCTGGGCGTCGCGGCCGTAGATGTCGGCGCGGAATTTCACCCGGCCGCGGGCGTCGGTATAGGCAGTGCGATAGATCAGGTGCACCGGCACCGGCTCTTCCAGCGTGACGCGGGTGTTCTGGCCCGATTGCAGCCGTGACTGGAAGTAGTTGACCGGATCGTCGACCTGCTTGGCCAGCAGCGCATAGGCGAACTCGAACGGCTCGCTCAGGCGGACACAGCCATGCGAGAAAGCCCGCACCTCGCGAGAGAACAGGCTCTTGGCGGGGGTGTCATGCAGGTAGATGTTGTACTTGTTGGGAAACATGAACTTGACCAGCCCCAGCGCGTTGCTGTTCGACGGCGGCTGGCGCAGGTTGAACGGAAAGGTCCGGCCGGTATAGCGCGCGAAGTTGATCGCCGAGCGCGGCACGATGTTGCCGCGGCCGTCGATCACCTGAAGATGCCCTGCGGCGTTGCGGTTGCGGCGCATCGCAGGCAGATATTCCTCGGTCGCGATCGACCGCGGCACGTTCCAGTACGGGTTGATCTCCATGTATTCCATGACGTCCGAGAATTCCGGCGTCTCGCGGTCGGGCTGGTCCTTGCCCACCACCGAGCGGGTCTCGAAGGTGACCTTGTCGTCGTCGATGATCCGCGCCTTGAAGTCGGGGATATTGACGAGGATGTGCCGCTTGCCGCGCGGCTTGTTAAGCCAGCGCTCGCGTTCCATCGCCACCAGAACCGATTTCAGCCGTTCCGAGGCCGGCACGTTGATCGCGCGCAGGGTCGCCGGGCCGGCAACACCATCGGGCTCGAGCCCCTGATCGCTCTGGTATTCCTGCACCGCCTTTTGCAGCGCGCCGTCATAGACCGCGGTGTTGGAGCGGTCGAGGTAGCCCATGGCAATCAGCCGGTTGCGCAGCGCCACCACGGCCGGGCCACCGTCGCCGGGGCTGACCTTGTCGGATTGCACCTGAGCCCCCCAGCCGCCACCGGCGACGGTACGCTCGAGTTCGAACTTGGCGCGCACCAGTCGGGTATATTCGCCGGAGGTCGGCACGATGGTGCGGAAGAAGGCATCCGGATCGCCTTCGGTGAAATCGCGCAGATAGGAGATCGGATCGCGCAGCGGCGCGTCGCGCTTGATGCCCGACATGAGCTTGCGCGGGTTGAGAATGCCGGTCTGCATGTGGCGCGAGAACAGCACCAGCGTTTCGCTCAGCTCGACCTCGAGCGCGCCAAGTGCGCGTTCGCCCTGAACCGAGGCCATCCGCGCACGCAGTTTCTCGGGGTCGTAGTTGTCGGTCGGCAGCCCGTAGAGCCCGGCCCGGGACACCGCCACCAGAAGGGCGGCGCGACGGGCCCGGTGCAACTCGTTGTCACCGGTCCAGATCGGCTCGAACTTGGTCTCGCGGTAAAAGGCAGCGATGTCGCGATTGACCGAAGCGGTCTCGGCCACGGCCTGCTTGAAGGCGGTCACCTCTGCCAGCGCGGCCCGGGGTTCGATCCCCAGCGCCAGAACGGCCAGCGCCGCGCCCCCCATGAGTGCCTTGAACCGACCGATTGTCTGCGACTGCGTCATACCGTCCCTCCGGACCTCAATACATTAACCAAACCAGCATCTAGTCTGCGATATCCCACTGTCTACTCACATATTCTTAAGCACTGCAATGCACACTTCCGATACTTGCCCGGGAATTGACAGAGGTTGGGAATCGGAGGTTTTGTGCGCATTCTTGCCGTGGGTACATCAGATTGAGCAAGTTTTCGCCCAGTTCCTGCATGACGCCAGCCCTGAGGGAATCTGCGGTTGGCGAAAAAACCCCGCTGTGGCATACAGACCACGCATCTGGGGATGAGATGGCAGGTTCCGCGTAACATCGCGGGCTGAACTTTTAGAGAGCGACAGACAGGCGCAATACAACATGACAGAACTTCGCGGCAGCGGTATCTCGCGGCGTGGCCTATTGGGCGCGTTTGCGGCAACTTTGGTAACAGCAGCACCGACTTACACCAACGCAGCAGGCTTCCTGCGCGGCGGTGGCGACATTCGGCGCATCAAGATGTACTCGGCCCGGACGGGCGAGCGGCTCGACATGATCTACTGGGTCGAGGGCGATTACATCAAGGATGCGGTCGAGGAGGTGCACAAATTCATGCGCGACTGGCGCACGAATGACGTGAAATACATCGACCTGCGAACCATCGACATTCTGGCGGCGTCGCACAATCTTCTGGATGTGCCGGAGCCCTATATGCTGCTCTCGGGCTATCGCAGCCCGAAGACCAACGCGATGCTCCGGGCCCGCTCCAGCGGCGTGGCCAAGAACTCGCTGCACCTCAAGGGACAAGCCGCCGACGTCAGCCTCAAGGGCCGCTCGGTCAGCCAGATCGCCAAGGCCGCCTCGGCCTGCCGCGCAGGCGGCGTGGGCCGTTACTCGGGCTCCAACTTCGTGCACATGGATTGCGGCGCGGTCCGCGCCTGGGGCCGCTAAGGCTTATCTGTCAGCATGACCGACCTGTCGACGCCGTCCCCTCGGGGCGGCGTTTTCCGTTGTCGTCATCCTTGATGGCTTGATGGCTTGCTGGGTTCCACCTTGTAACTCACCCCTCTGTTCTGTCGAGGGCCGCGGCATCCGGGGAGAGCATGCGACAGACCATCGGGCAGCACAGGGACAGAGGGGCGATCACTCTGCCGTGTGGGCAGCAAACGAGTTCTTTCCGGCCTTCCCAGTTGCGATACACTTCCCAAACCGATGAAACCGCCGGAGGTTCCCAGTGCGTGCGATTATTTTTACCGTCACCCTCATTTTTCTTGGCCTCGCCGCCCAGGCGCAGGATCGCCCCGCCATCGAGCGCCAGTTCCGCAGCTGGATCGAGGCCGAGATCTGGCCGCGCGCGCAAGCCAAGGGCGTGTCGCGGCACACCTTCGAGACCGCCTTCGATGGTGTGACGCTGAACTGGGATCTGCCTGATCTGGTTCCCCCCGGCACGGCGCCCGAGACCCCGAAACGCCAGCGCCAGGCCGAATTCGGCGCGCCGGCGAAATACTTCAACCGCAACTCGATCGACGGCGCCACCCGCATCGGCAAGCAGATGGCCCGCACCCATGCCGCGGCTCTGGCCGAGACCGAGCGCCGCACCGGCGTGCCGGGCCGCATCATCCTTGCCATCTGGGGACGCGAGAGCGGTTACGGCCGCGTGGCGATTCCGCACAACGTGTTCGAGGTCTTGGGAACAAAGGGGTTCATGTCGACCCGCGCGGGCTATTTCAGCGATGAGCTGATCGCCGCGCTGCAGATCGCCGAAGCCGGCCATGCGCCGGAAAGCGCGATGAAGAGCAGCTGGGCCGGGGCGCTGGGGCAGCCGCAGTTCATGCCGACGAGCTTCCTGCGGTACGCCGCCGACGGCAATGGCGACCGCAAGGCCGATATCTGGCGCTCAGAGGCCGACACCATCGCCTCGATCGGCAACTACCTGGACGAGCACGGCTGGGTCGCGGGCCGCGACTGGGGGTTCGAGGTCACCGTGCCGGACCGGGTCTCCTGCACGCTGGAGGGGCCTGACCAGGGCCGCAGCATCGCCGACTGGGCCGCCATGGGCATCACCCGCGTCTCTGGCCGGCCCTTCCCGGCCCATGAGCTGCAGGGCGAAGGCTATCTGATGATGCCTGCGGGGCGGCTTGGCCCGGCCTTCATCGTCACGCCGAACTTCTACGTGCTGAAGGATTACAACACCTCTGACCTCTACGCGCTGTTCGTGGGCCACGTCGGCGACCGCATCCGCTATGGTGTCGGCGATTTCAGCGAGGCCTGGAGGCGGATCGACACGCTCTACCGCTCTGACATCGCCGCCGCACAGCGCCAGCTCGAGACGCTGGGCCATGACGTGGGCGGCGCCGACGGTTTGCCGGGCTACAAGACCCGCCGCTCGATCGGCCGCTGGCAGGAGGCTCAGGGTCAAGGCGCGAGCTGTTTCCCGAACAAAGGGAACGTCGCGGCGCTTGGCGGGTGAGATCGGGCGGCGGAAACCGAGCCATCATCACCGGACCGTCTACAGGGGATTGGCGCACCTGAGAGGATTCGAACCTCTGGCCTCTGCCTTCGGAGGGCAGCGCTCTATCCAGCTGAGCTACAGGTCGGTTTAAGCCTAACCGGCTATAAACTGGGGAAAATTTTTCAATTTCCCGCCTGCGATCCTTCTACCCAATATCCTATTGCATCCACCGTCTACGTAACAGGAAGAGCCCCAAAACAGCAAGATGGGTAACAATGTGTGCCAAAATGTGTGCCACATCAGACTGCCAAGGCCGGGCAAGGTTGCTATACCCCAACCGGCGTGCAAGGCTCCGCAATAAAGCGGGTGACGTAATGGCGAAGTGTAGTGATTGTGGAGCCAACTTAGGAACATTCAGTTCTTATGGACCCGGCGGAACGCTATGCAAGAACTGCAACAAATCTAGACTCGGTGGGCCAGGAAAGGCGCAAGCCATTGCGACCATGAATGCTGAAATCGAAGCAGTTATCCTGACCACTGAGACAGCCCCAAATCTACCAGTCATAGAACGTATCGAGATCGTCACCGCTGAGTGTGCTTTCGGCATGAACATGTTCAAAGACCTGTTCGCCGGTGTCCGAGACATCTTTGGTGGTAGGTCCGAAGCTGTGCAGAGCACGATGCGAGATGCCCGGAGAACTGCTCTTTACGAACTTAAAAAAGAAGCCCATGCTGTTGGTGCGAATGCTGTTGTAGGCGTTGATTTGGATTATGTCGAACTCAGTGCAGCAGGCAGTATGGTGATGCTTGTTGCTTCTGGAAACGCCGTATCATTGGATACTCGACAACAATAATACCAGCCACGCAAGACGCAAACTTCAGGTATCCGGCCATCGGACTTCGCAAAGCATAGTTTACCCGCACCGACCGCATCATACACCTGCACTATTTTAAGGGCCAGATTTGCCATGCGAATATCTCTCCTAATCCTCTACGCTCTTGCACTATCTGCGACAGGGTCTCATGCAAGCGCCGAAAGGCGTTTCTTTGAATGCAATCGATCCTCATTTATCAGTGATACGGCACGACTAGAGGAATTTTCCAATGACATTCTATCTGGAAAGATCGTGCCTGATTCAAATGTTGAAGGGGCTTGGGCGGCAAAATGCCTAGAGGCCGCAACAGGAAAACCATACACTTTCGATATTTCTACAAAGTCCTTTTCGGCAAAAACAGATGAAGAAATAAGAGCAGAGAACGAAGAGAGAAAGCGAATTTCTGAAGAAGCCGAAGCACGCAAGCGTGAACAGGAACGAAGAGATGCCGAACTTCTGAAAGCCCACGGAGATGAAGAGCGCAGACTTGAATGCTCTTTAACGTTAGCCGAGAAAAACTTAAGGACAGCTGAATATCGAGTCAACGCCGCCAAGGGACAGCGAAGTCGAGAAACAGAAAAGATGGTTCAAACAACCTGCGAGAAATTATACCGAAGAGATCGAAGAGAGGCTATTCTGAACCCCATTTGCCTAAGTGTATTCAGAGAGTTTGGACTGCCAGACTCTAGTGTTGAGATTAACGCTACTCGCGACGAACTTTTAGATGCGCGCCTTCAAGTTTTGCAAGCGCGACGGCAACTTCAGGAGTTTCGCGGATACAAACTGGAAAGCTCTATCACTTCCGAAAATGAAGTAGGCGACTGCGAATACCTATTAAATACCGATGAGTAGCCACTCGTTGGCCTCTCGACAGGCCAGCGCTGGAAGCTGATGACATTAGAGGATCAGATAAAATCCTCGAAACATAAGTGGAACAATAAACGACCATTAGAACAATTTCTTCAATTATTATTATCGCTTCTCTGGCATCAGGTTGCATGGGCACATCTCCAAGCGAGATAGGAAAGCCGAAAAGTGAAATCGTTGTTACGGAAGACAAGTTCACCGGAAAGAGAACTATCAAAACTCCCTTTCGTTTGAGCCAACAGGGGTTCACCGACGATTTCCCAGTAAAACTGTCACTTCAAGCCGATTTGACACAAGTAATTCGAAGCACAGCTCAATTGCTCGTTAAGGCATCCGGGACTGACTGGGGGTTCTACAAATCGGCAATAGGAGAAGACAGGACCAACTTCAAACTGGTTCCTATCGATAGCGGAACGTCAACTGCCGCCGGAATGGTTACTACCGAAGAGTACTTTGTATTGGAGATGCCCATATCGAAGCTGCAGAAAGCTTCGGGGCAAGACTACGAAATAAAGATATATGGGAAACGCAACAGCGGAACGTTTGTACTTCCGTCCAGCCTCTCACGCTCGTTTCTCGCAAAACTCAGGGGTTCTGTGTAATTTTTTCCTAGAACTCCGAGGTGGATGCCCAGCCAAAACAGGATCACCCCACAGTAATCTCAAGGGACCCTACCGCATGGATGGGGTCTCTCTCACTCAGTAAATTCCCTTGACCTACCCGTTTAATATTCGATGGACTGACATACGGCTAATGCCCATATTCTCAGCAATCTTGTAAGTAGACAGCCCTTCTTCCTTCAGCTCTCTCACTTTGTCGTATCTCAGGAGGGGAATCGAACCTCCACGTCCATACGGACACTAGCAACTGAACCTCAGGCGAGCCGCATTCGCGCTGCGCCCTCAAACCCGCAAAAATCGAAAGTTCTGCTGGCTCAACAGAGCTATCGTCATCCCCTTGCGTCCAAATGCGTAGCTGGACAGGCCTTTGTGTTGTTAGTCGAGTTCAGCAACGGTAGCTGGCAGCCCAAAGCTGAAGTAAGTTTCCAGCACGGTGGACGGAGAACTCCCATTTTCTGCGATCAGTACCAGCGACACTAATGCGCATCGGTGTCTTTGCAAAGTTTCTCGAACTGCCCTGAGCTACCGTTCATGCAAAAAGGGTGGAGCAACTGTTTTCTATTCGGGGCATGTTCGAAGACTTGAATTGAGTGAGTTCAATGCAACCAAGACGCTCCATGACTTGCCTTTCTCAGGTTTTCACTAAACCTGTCTTGCGTCATACTCAGGTCGCACCTTTGAAGCACTGTTTTGTATATTGCTTCTGCATAACCTTGGATGCTCTCGGCTTCGTGCTTAAGCACACTCCGGCTTCCAGTATGAACGATAGCAGAGCGCAATTCATATAGCTTTTTCAGATCATAAAAGATGCCAAACCGATCTTCGACGTCATTGGTCAGGATGACCGCAGCATGACGGCAGATCGTTTGAACTACAGGGGCTCCTTTGTCCGACGACGACAATAGAGATTCCAGTGACGTTGCAAATGAAAGGACTCTTTGTGCGCCGTCCAGTGCCTGCCGCCCTCGCGTCATCCAGCCCAAACCATTTCCGATTCTTTCAGCCAAACTTTGTTTTTTAGGTTTGAAAATATGGCGCGCATTTTCCTGAACTTTAGGATTCCTTAGATCCGCCGCGACAGCACTGTCGATTTCGTACCAATGTGGAACCTCAGAGCCACCAACCGCAAGGCTTTCGTTGTCGTATGTCACAGTTAGATCACGATGCTCTGTACGCACTGTTGGTAAAGGCTCTATTTCGCCCAGCAATGGGTAGTGTCCCTTCCAATGATCGGACGATAATCGCATGAGACTTATGGCAACTTCGATTTGCCACCGTGCTTCAACGGGAACATTTGCTTTTGTTGCAGATACTTCAACTGCCCAGGCTGATCTGGTCGCTATGAATGGTCGTTCTGCGCCCCTAATAAATAACCCACCCTTAGGATTTTCGATTTCCAGCGTTATCCGCTTGTTGTCTCCAAGCTTTGTTTCACCCAGTACATTTTCGAGGGGAAGCAACCTCACCGGGCCAACTGCGACCGTCTCTTGGAAACTATTCGTGAACCTTGCAACGTAACATTCGCAAACGTGAGTATATTCTCTGCCAGCCTCCGATAGGATTGTTTCAACCAGTTCTTCGGCAGTAGACTTGTTGCTGCAGCCGGCTGAAACTTGGCGACACGAAGCCATAGCAGCATCTTGAATTGTTTTGCGATTGGCGGCTTTCGAGCCCAATATTTTTGAAGCGGCAGCTTCTAACTCATTCAGTATTCTATCAAAATCTTGAGTGAGAATAATGACCCCATTGCTCGAAAAAAGGCGTCGATAATTTGCTTTGTTGGTGGCTTTAAGAATATCATCAACACAGCCCAGTTTAAGTTCGCTCAGAAGACGCTTTGATATCTCCACAAGTGTACGCTTGTGCTGTTGCTTAGGGTTCAATGAAGACTTCCTCTCATATCAAAAAAACGCTTAGAGCTAACTACGAAAGGTTGTTGATGGTCTCTCTGCCGCAATTAGATCGATCGCGGCATATTCGCCAGACCCATCGCACGCCCCAAACGTGGACGGTCCAAAGCCGCCGTTTGCATTAGATCCGCCTAAGGTCCGCTCCAAGCCCCTAAAACGGACTCTTCACAAATTAGGTGTCTCCATATGCGCGGTTGACGAGGTCTGTGTGCTCCGGCAGTTCAAACTTCGCGAATGTCTTGCCAGCTTCGATCAATAGAGGTGGGCTTGGAAGGTCAGGGAATATCTCTGCAAGCAAGTGCCCCATGGCCTCAGATGATAGGATAAAAATCATCATGATCATAGTTGTTGCTTCATCCAGATTCCTTGCAAGAGAGCCCGCTGCCGCGCTGTCCGAAAATAGGAGGGTCGAATGATAACTGCCGTGCACGATCTCTGATGAAGTCGCATGACCTGCTTGCTCAACCGATTCAAAAAGCATACCCGCTTTACTACTTCTTGTTCCAATTATCTTACATCTGGCATGCCTATCGAGCTCACACTCGAGATTTGCGTTCTTTTCTTTCTCAAAGTAATCAATGGCTTCAGCCACTATTTTAGACTTGCGTGAAATACGATACCCTGCTGGAATCACCTCGCGATAATTCCCGGCTGAGTAGTGTCTCTTTTGGTTTCTGAAGGCACTATATACGGAATATAGAATCGAGCGCTTAGCGGCCTCTCCGTTGTCCGACAGCACATATGCTGCCGACAGCAACCGCTCATAACACATTCTTGCTATCGGAAACGCATAAGGGAGGCGAATTGACTTTTCCTCGATAAGCTCAGAAAGGAGCGTTCCGACAGCGCACACAGAGTGGATTAGGCTGCCAGAAACTCGAAATTGATCTTCATTGAGAACCTTATTCAGATGCGATTCTACGGTGAGTTCAACACATACTCTATTGAGTAAAACGAGTAGCAAGTTTGCCAGTTCTGCATATTGCGCCGACTCTTCAGTCGGGTTCGTATCGAAATGAACTTTCTTCAAGCATCAAACTCCATCAAGGGTACCGCATTCTGTCAAGCATATAGAAATAGGCTACTTCAATTTTCGCAATACATGCCATAATTATGTCTACTTACGGGAAATGGTTGCAACTTTGCAAAGGGTGCTTTCTGCGCTGTGCGGACATCCGGCAACCAGGCTAGGCTCAAGTACCCACCGAAACCAAAGCACACACGCGTGACCTCAAAAATTTTTCCTCGGACCCGGAAGTGGCTGACCCGAATGGCAAAAACCTCCCTTCTAGAACTTCAGGGGACCCTAGGCCGGGTCCCAACGTAGTTCAGATTTCAACCAGATTAACCGTTCAGAATACGATGTACCGACATCCGGCTGATGCCCATAGTGTCCGCTATCTTGTAAGTCGAAAGCCCATCGGCCTTCAGTTCCTTCACCTTGTCGCGGTCGATGGTGGGCTTCCTGCCCTTGTAGACACCCTTTGCCTTGGCCTTGGCGATCCCCTCTGCCTGCCTCTTGCGGATGATGTTCCTCTCAAACTCGGCAAAGGCTCCCATCATCTGAAGCTGTAGCTTGGCAAATGCGTCGTCCTTATCAGACGAAAAGGTCAGCCCTTCAGACAGAAAAGCGATGGTGGCTCCCATGTCGTTGACTGTCTGGATAATGTCCTGAAGGTCTCTGAGGTCGCGGGCAAGACGGTCGATGGCGTAAACCACCACCCTGTCACCCTCACGGATGTAGTCGAGCATGGCTTGCAGCGCTGGGCGATCTTTGGCGCTCTTACCTGAGAGCTTCTCTTCAAACACCTTGTCCACTTGACCCAAGTCTTGACGGTCCAAGTTCTGATCTATGGTGCTGACACGACGATAACCAACACAAGCCATAATATTCTCCGATCCAGTAACATTTGAATCTAGAGTAAGGTGATTCTAGTAACATTTGCAAGCAAATCAGCCCTAAAGTTACCACCCAGACAGTAACAGGTTTCGATAACGCTAGGCTCTACCCTAATGGCGCCGATGGCCCAGAAATTATCGGCTATGGGATTTCCAAATCAAAGCAGGAGCTGGAGCTGGAGCTGGAGCTGGAGAATCTGTCTCTGACGTGTCGAAAAAAGGGGTTCGCACTGTCAGCCGATCACGATTCTTCCTAGCAGCTGCAACGGAGGCCCACCCGACTATGGGTCCGCCCTTTGTCAACATGACCTGAGTGTGCGAGGCCAATGAGTGACCTAACAAGATGGGAGCATGACACCTGGGATCACCTGATTACCACAGACCCAATATGGGTTGACTCAAATAACTAAATGCAATCAGGATACTAATTCTGAAAGGCCCCGCCGGATGGACGTTGAGCAAGATCTCCGACGGAGCTCCAAATTTGTTATTATTGCTCTCGCTGAACTTGGCGAACAGAAGAATAGATCATCAAGGCGACCACCGCTACAAGAGCCACAACGGCAAACCCGGCACCATTGCCGCTACCGCTACCGCTCCCGCTACCACCGGAGGGAAGCTCACCTGCACCAGCTGGCGACAACGAGAGCGCCATGGCGACTACAGCCGCCGCAACCAACTTCATCGGTTTCATATAACCAGTTTCCTATTTTGAGAGGAAGTACCCGATTAAGTTAAACCACAGCCTCTTCGCGCGGGTCCGCGACGAGCAACTCAGTAATCACGCAATTGCCTCGAGGGAAAAAGTTGAGAACAAGAAGTGTTTTATCACCTCAATCTTTGATTCCACGCATTAAGATGTATACAAGCATGCTTTTTTTGGGCAATCAATAAGCTTCGCTCAGGATAAGCTCTAACCCTTTTTGTCTTCGTGCACCTCAACCCAACATTGCAACCCCGTCGATAGCTTCTCCCAGAGCCTTGTCTCGTCATCTTGGCGAAGAAAGCACGAGCGCAATGACTCAGGACAAAGCGCGAACATATTTCTTGACGTAACCTACTACTGTTGAGGGTAGCCAGTTGCTTCGGTGTGTAATCTTCACCGTGCGTGCTTTGTCCCTGCTCTACAGCCCCTGTAGCCAAAGACACGTATGCAAGTAATTTCTGTCAAGCCTTTTCATGAAGTGCGACCCGTGGTTACTGCGACAATAGTGCCACGGGTCGAATAACCGCTTTCCGTAGGTCCGTCGCATGCGCCTCAACCAAGCATCTCACGGCGTTCATCTTAACCCAAACAGCATCCTGCTAACCTCCGTTCCCGACCAACCCCCTACATCTACGGCAAAAAACTATTTAGGTCAGAGACTTAAGCCAGTTGCCCAGGAGCGTGATTGCTTACAAGGGCGCCCCCTCTCAAACAGCGAAAATCAGACTGTCGAGAATCACACCTAAACTCAGAAAACATATTCGCTTTCATGAATTTGATTGACAGTCAATGGCTACTCATGCTAGACACTGTATTCGCTGGGCGTGAATCACGCTTGGGAACTACCGACACAGCCCCCGCCCCGCAAGGATCGCGGGATTTTTTGTGTCAAATGCTTGGGCGCGGTAGCGGCCATGCTTCCCAACAATTCAACCAATGCACCTATGGTGTGCAGCCCTCTTGAGGGCTTTTACTGTTTGAAAGGAAGAAATTTGAAAGACGAGAACCGCACGTACACAACTGTCTCGGATCAGTTCGGTGAGCTGATAGAGGGAACCCGCCAAGTTTATTGCGAATTTGAACCAAGAGACGCAACAACTTTTGGAGCACTAGAATTTTGGCTCACGGAATTAGGCATATACCCGACCCGCAAAACCTCTTTAAAAAAGTACATCCGAGCACTTTCCGACCTATATATGGCAGCGAACAATAGTATTGATGGCCGGATTTTCTGGCCCAGTGCGAACTCGGAACTTACTGGTTGCCCATATTCAACGAGTATTTCTAGATCCCTTCGGAGAGCGCTTGAAGGGCGATACTTAAAGCGAATTCAAAGATCTTCTAAGAAAGACAAGTTGTGTGCAGTCTATGAGGTTTGACGTGCCCCCCGCAAAATCCCTCACCATGAAGTAGAGTTTGCCCAACCTATGTAGGAGCAGACGAATGCGAAAGAGCCGTTTCACCGAGGCGCAAATCATCGGGATGATCAAAGAGCAGGAAGCC
>NZ_JAXMOR010000013.1:0-117960 GCF_034669705.1 Marinovum sp. | reverse complement strand
TCCCACGGACCCGACCGATCCCACGGACCCGACCGATCCTACGGACCCGACCGATCCCACGGACCCGACCGATCCTACGGACCCGACCGATCCTACGGACCCGACTGATCCCACGGACCCGACTGATCCCACGGACCCGACCGATCCGACGGACCCGACCGATCCTACGGACCCGACCGATCCGACGGACCCGACCGATCCGACGGACCCGACCGATCCCACGGACCCGACCGATCCTACGGACCCGACTGATCCCACGGACCCGACCGATCCTACGGACCCGACCGATCCCACGGACCCGACCGATCCCACGGACCCGACCGATCCTACGGACCCGACTGATCCCACGGACCCGACCGATCCCACGGACCCGACCGATCCCACGGACCCGACTGATCCCACGAACCCGACCGATCCCACGGACCCGACTGATCCGACGGACCCGACCGATCCTACGGAGGAAGGAAACCAGGGGTTCGTTGATCCGATCATCGGTGACGATGGCCTGCTGGGCGAGCTGACCGGAAACGAGGGTACACTCGGCGCGGTGACGGGCTCAGAGGGACTGCTCGGTGATCTCATCGGTGAGGAGACACCGATCGGTGAGTTGACCGAGGACCTGCTCGGCCAGCCGGTGCTCGGCGATGGCGAGGTGTCGGAGGAAATCGGTCTGACGGACGGCCTGATCTCGGACAACGGGCTGCTCGGCCCTGTGACCGGCAACGAGGGTGTGCTGGGTGAGGTGACCGGCTCAGAGGGGCTGCTGGGTGATCTTGTTGGCAACGACGGAGCCTTGGCCGGCATCACCGGCGCTGACGGCGCCGTCGGTACGCAGACCGACACCGGCACGATGGGCGAAGGCACACCAGGGTCCGACCCGGATCTCGTCGACGACCTCCTGGCACCGCTGACCGACGATGGCGGTGTGGTCGACCAGATTGCCGAGGGGGTTGCACCCCTCCTCGGCGATCCCCTCACCGAGGACTCAACCCTCGAAACGATCCTCGGTGAGGACGGACCCCTGGGCGATGTGCTGTCGGAAGACGGCCTTGTTGACCCGCTGCTCGGGGCCGACGGCCCTGTGAGCGATCTGCTGGGCGAAGGCGGCCCTGTGGACAGCCTGCTGGGCGACGAAGAAGGCCCGCTCGATGCGGTTCTCGGTGAGGATGGTCTCGTCGGCGACCTGCTGGGTGGCGAAGACGGCCCGCTCGATGCGGTTCTCGGTGAAGACGGTGTCATCGGCGACCTGCTGGGCGGAGAAGACGGCCCGCTTGATGCGGTTCTCGGTGAGGACGGTGTCGTCGGCGACCTGCTTGGCAGCGAAGAAGGCCCGCTTGATGCGGTTCTCGGTGAGGACGGTGTCATCGGCGACCTGCTTGGTGGCGAAGACGGCCCGCTTGATGCGGTTCTCGGTGAGGACGGTGTTGTCGGCGACCTGCTGGGTGGCGAAGAAGGCCCGCTTGATGCGGTTCTCGGTGAGGACGGTGTCATCGGCGACCTGCTTGGTGGCGAAGACGGTCCCCTCGATGCGGTTCTCGGTGAGGACGGTCTTGTCGGCGACCTGCTTGGCGGCGAAGAAGGCCCGCTTGATGCGGTTCTCGGTGAGGACGGTGTTGTCGGCGACCTGCTTGGCGGCGAAGAAGGCCCGCTTGATGCGGTTCTCGGTGAGGACGGTGTCGTCGGCGACCTGCTTGGCGGCGAAGAAGACCCGCTGGATGCGGTTCTCGGTGAGGATGGTCTCGTCGGTGGGCTGCTGGGCAGCACGGAGCCGGCAGAGCAGGCGCTCGGGGGGCTGTCAGACGCCACCGATCTTCTCGCCGGTCTGACCGATCTGACGGACAGTCTCGACCTGGGGCACTGATCCGCCCTGACATGACGCCGAAATGGCCCGCTTCCCATGCCACCACTCACGGTGCGGGCCATTTCAACAAGAGACTTAGTGGTTCGGATGCCCTTTCGACTCAGCTGCTCCCCCAAACAGCGCAGGTCGATCGGGTGTCCGAAATCCGGAAGCGGGGTGCCGCGGGGCAATTGACCGAGCAGAGCAGACCAAACAGTTCATTCGCCAGAGATACGAGGTTTCGAAATGCACGATATTGCCCAGAGTAACACGTTCCCCGGCCAGCGGCCGGGCTATGCCGAAACTCACAGCCAGGCTCCTGTTATCGAAGGCGCATGCGGGTTGCTTGTTGTCGGCATCTGCAGCGCCTTTCTCGCCGCCGTGGTGTCCTTTCTTATGGGGGCCGGCTTGTGGATGATCCTGACTTCCTATGCTCTCGGCGGTGGTGTCGGGATGGCGCTCACCGCAATGTTGCAGATGGCCGTCTTGGCACCTTCGAGACGCGCGAAGGCAAGGCAGCCGATCTGGCCGACGACCGCTTCGATCAAGGCTCATCGCTGATCGAATTCGTCATGCGCAGGGCGAGCGTATTCCAGCCTTGCGACGCCTCAGCCGACTTCGGCCTGTAAACCCGTCATGGCCGGAAATGGGCCTGAGCGGTTGCGGGTGGAGGTGGCCATTGGTCCGACACCGACCGGTTGCCAAGCCCGATGACAAGCCGCAGCCCGACGCCGTGCCGGATGTCTCCTGATCGCCTGTAGAACCCGACTGTGGTGACCAGATGGTGGGCCTGTCAGGCTGCTACAGGAGGCCGCCTTGCACGGCTCGTGCCACCGCTTCAAGCATGGTCCGCGCCCCCAGCTTGCGCCTTACGTTGCCGCTGTGCAGGTCGACCGTGGCGACCGAGATATCGAGGTCGAAGGCTAGCTGGTCGCGCCGCTTGCCCTCTGTCAGGCCGCGCAGCACGTCCAGCTCGCGCGCGGTCAGCACCACCTTGTCGTCGGGCGTCTCGACCGCGGCCTTGAGGGCCGGCAGATCCTCGGTCGTCGCGATCACAAGCAGGTGCCGGCCGCCATGGGTCCGGGGCAGGAGATTCAACCGCATCGCCGGCAAGACCCGGCCATCCGCGCCGCGCACCTGAGGCAGGTCCAGCGTGTTCGCCTGTCCGTGCGTGGCATCCGTGGCCTGCCCCACAGCCGCCCGGAACCGCGCCGCCACCGGCCCACCCAGCGCCAGGACCTTGTCGTTGCGAAAGACGAAAAACGGGTGCTGCCGCAGCAGGAAATCCGCCAGCCCGTTGAGGCGCAGCAACTGTCCTTCGTGGTTCAGCTCGAACATCGGGACTTCGCCGTTCAGCGACCCGTCCGCCGCCGTGATCGCGCCCAGGCGGTTGCGGATCAGCTCCCGCCGGATTGCATGCATGCGCCCCAGATCGGACTGCCGCCGGTTGAGCAGCGCCACTTGCTCGTCGGTGAAATCTCCGTCGCGCTTGCCCTTGTGAAAGGCGGTGACAACACGCCCGTCGCGCGTGTCCTGCACCAGCCCGAGGCACCAGAACCGCTCAAGCCGGTTCTTCACGATGAACTCGTTGTACATCAGGCTGTTTTGAAAGGTGTCGGGGGCCACGAACTGCGTCAGGCGAAAGGCCCCGGTGCCGACCCGGTCATCGTTGACCTGGTCCATCCAGGGGTCCTGCTGCATGAACTCGACGTAGTCGTCATTGGTCTCCGGCTGGGTGCCGGCGCTCACTTCCTGCAGGTCGCCGGGGTGCAGCCAGAAAAACAGCGCCGAGGGCACGCCCATGTCCCGCGCCAGTCGCCGGGGCAGGGTTTTAAAGAGGTCGTTGTCCAGAGCCGCGTCGTAAATCTCGTGGTGGGTCAGTGTTTCTGTCATATGGCCCGTTCTGCGACACTTCCTTCTGTTGTCGTGGAGCGTGGCAGAACTTTCCTTCGCGCACAACACCTTGGGCCCGCGGCGGGTCGCGGGGATGCGTTCACGCAGGGGGCGGGTGCGCGGCGTTGTTGAACCGGCATGAAAAGACCCCGGCCACAAAGGGCCGGGGTCGGGTCTTGCAAGGGTCGAACGTGGTGTCGACGATCAATTCGCCGCCGCGCTAGGCGGCGTCAAACCCCTGCGCATGAGGACGTCAACCTTTGCCCCGTTTCCGGAACCAAACCCGACGCATCCCACGTGCATATGCAAATGCTTGCCTTGAAATGCGATGTACGCTCTGCAAGGAAGGGATTGAGCAGAGCGCTTGAAAAAAATTTGTTCAGATGCCGGGCGCCGCGGCGTCCCTGGCGCGATCAGTCGGGTGAGCGCCGGTCGTGATGGCGTCCGATCCCCCTGTGCTGAAAGAGGGACCGTTGACAGTAAAATTTTCTGTCAATGATGAATGGCTGCCGGGCATTGGGGGTATTGCCTAGTGTACTGAGTGACTTACAGGTCATACCTGACATCCCGGCCAAGGATCCGGCAACCTAGAGAAAATCCTATATTGACCCTGCCAAGGCGCGGAAGGGGCTAGAATTCGCGCACAATCCTTGGACATGCCGCGCGCCGCGGCCTCCTTCTTGGCCGTTGGGGCAACGGAGGGGTGCGGACGGGGCGCCGTGCAGTCCATGACCGGCGGAATGCGATCGCCCGGTTCGGGGAGGACCAAGGCCCTTCCGCGCGGCTGATGAAACGGCGGAATGCATCTGCACGGCGGGGCGGAACAGAGCTTTCACCCGCGAGAGGCCTTGTGGCCAGTTAACGCGCTGTCGCTACGCAGCGGCGGGACCGGGTCTGAAGCCAGATCAAAAAACCTCGGCTCATCGAGACCCAAGAAAACGCGCCCGGGCCGGGAGGGACGCCCGGGCGCGCGGCGCATCACGACAGGTGATGCACCTCCTGCAGCCCGTAGACAGGCGTATCGAGCCCCTCCATCCGGGCCTTCAGTTGCAGCGCGAGGTAGAGCGAATAGTGCCGCGACTGGTGCAGGTTGCCGCCGTGGAACCAGAGGTTCTCCTGCTGGGTGGGCTTCCACATGTTGCGCTGCTCGCCCTCCCACGGACCGGGGTCCTTGGTGGTGTCGGAGCCCAAGCCCCAGACCTTGCCGACCTTGTCGGCGACCTCGGGGCTGATCAGGTCGGCGGCCCAGCCGTTCATCGAGCCATAGCCGGTGGCCAACACCACCAGGTCGGCCGCTAGCCGGATGCCATCTGACAGTACCACCGCGTCTTCCTCGAATCGATCGACCTGGCCTTTCACCAGCTTCACCTCGCCGTCGATGATCAGCTGGCTGGCGCCGACATCGATGTAATAGCCCGAGCCCCGGCGCAGGTACTTCATGAAGAGGCCGGAGCCATCGTCGCCCGCCCGAGATCAGCACCGGGATCTGCGTTGGCGCCAGCCTCGCCGCCTGGGTGAGAAGTCGCCCCATCACCGGATCGTCACCCGCCAGCGCGGCCAGCGGCCCGCCGGGGCGGGGACTGCGGTGCAGGCTGCGCGGGGTCTGTGGCGCGATGGCATCACCAAAGAGCGCGCCGCCGCCCTGCAGTTCGATCACCCGGTCCTCGGTCGGCCGGTCGCGCATCAGGTCGGGCAGGTCGTCGACACTCAAGCCGGTGACCTCGTCGATCCGCCGGCCGAGGATGGCCGCGCCATCTGGGAAGAGCCGCCGTGCCTCGCGGGTGTAGCCAGTGATGCGCCCGGAGCCGTCGAGCCGCACCGCGGCCTCGGGATCGACGTCGAGAAACTCGGGGCTGCTGGAAAAGCGCAGAACCCAGTCGCGGCTGCTCTCGGCCATCAGGTTCGCCATCTCGACCCGCCGCGCGGCATTGCAGACCAGGCTCATGGCAAGGGTCTGGCTGCGCTTCGGCCGGGCCGAGCGCAGGAGCGAGATGTCGAGCACCGCTGCCAGCCCGCCGAGACTGTCGAAGATCGGCGCCGAGGTGCAGCTCAGGGTCGTGTGGGCATTGCCGAAGTGGTCGTCCTGATGCACCGTCACCGGCTCCTGGGTATAGAGGCAGGCGCCGACGCCGCAGGTGCCGGCAAGGTCCTCCGACCAGTTCGAGCCGAGGTAGAGCCCGGCCTTGCGCAGCTCGTCGAGAAACCGGTCATCGCCGAAGAAGTCGACGCAGACGCCCTTGGCATCGGTCAGCAGCAGCGCGTAGTTCTGGCCGGCGACCTGGCGGAACAGGCTCTGCAGGCTGCTGCGCGCCGCGCCGATCAGCCATTCCGCCTGCTTGCGGTGATCGCGCAGCTCGGTCTCGGTGACAATATGCGCCGGGTCGCTGCGGGTGGGGTCCATGCCGTAGACCTCGACACAGCGCCGCCAAGAGGCTGCGACGACACCGTCGCGCCCGGTCTGCGTGCCGTCCAGTACCTGTTCGATCTCCTCGACGTGTCGGCGGTCCGCCATGGCGATCGTCCTCCCGCGCGACAGGCTATCACGCGTGGCAAGGCTGTGAAGATCAGACTTTCGTCGTGGACAGGCGGGCGCGGGCGCACATTGCAAAGACCACTATACGCATCTTAATTGCGCTTGCCGGAATTACGTTCCTCTTCTATCCTGCCCCGGAGAGGAGACCCCCATGAAAACCAACGAAGGCGTCATCAACACGTTCATCGAGGCCGGCATCACCCGTGGCTTCACCCTGCCGGGGCTTGGCATCACCTGGTCGTTGCCGGCCTTCTACGACCGGCGCGACGAGTTCGAGCTGGTGCTGGCGCGCAGCGAGCAATCGGCCTCGGTGATGGCGCAGGTGGCGGGCAAGCTGACCGGCAAGCCGGGGCTCCTGATGGCGCAGGGGCCGTTTGCCACTACCACCGGCGCCTTCGGCATTCTCGAGGCCTACTTCTCCTCGTCACCGATGGTGGTGATGACCGACACCTCCTGCTACGACGGCTTTGCCCAGCATGGCGTCTACCAGACGATGACCGGCGATTACGGCGCCGGGGATGCCTTTGCCGTTCTGAAGACGATGACCAAGTTCGCGACCTATGCGACCACGCCCACCGAGGCGGTCTATGGCACGCAGCTGGCAATCAAACATTCCCAGACGCCGCGCCAAGGCCCGGCGGCGATGCTGATGCGGACCAACATCATCAAGGAAGACCTGCCCGACGACCCGCGCGCGCGGCTCTATCCGACCGAGGGCTACCTGCGGCACACGCCGATGGTGCCGGACCGCAAGGCGTTGCAGGCGATTACCGAGGCGCTGCAGGGGGCGAAGGCGCCGGTGATCATCGCCGGCAACGGGGTCTACATGAGCCGCTCGGGCGTCAAGCTGCAGCAGTTCGCCGAGGCGCAGGGCATCGCGGTGGCCTCGAGCTATCACGGCAAGGGCGTGATCGACGAGACTTGCGATGTCGCAGTGGGGATGATGGGCACCTGGGCCTCGGCGGCAGCGAACCGGATGGTGCAGGCGGCGGATGTGATCCTGGTGCTCGGTTGCAGCCTCGGGCCGGAGTACACAAGGTTCCGCGACGCCGAGATGATCCGGCCCGGCGACCAGACGATCCTCCAGGTCGACACCGATCCGCGCAACGCCGGCTGGGTGGTGCCGGTCGACATGGCGGTGACGGCGGATGTCAGCGATGTGCTCGATTTCCTGCTGCAAAGCGCCGCGCCCGAGCGGTCGGTGGTCGAGGCACGGACCGGCCGCATCGCCAAGATCAAACAGGACAACGATTACGGCGTTCTGCCACACTACGAGACCGCACCGGGCACGGTGCATTACGCCGATATCATGCGCGCGCTGGGCGGCTTTCTCGACGCCGACGACCTCTTGACCCTCGATGCCGGCAGCAACCGCATCTGGGCCACCACGCGTCTGCCGCTGCGCCATCCGCATCAGCTGGTGGCGCCGGGCGGGATTGGCGGCATGGGGTGGAGCACGCCGGCGGCAACGGGGGCCAAGATCACCTGCCCCGAGAAACGCGTCACCGGGGTGATCGGTGACGGCGGTTTCGTCATGACGATGGACGCGGTGGCGACGGCGGCGGAACAGGGGCTCGACGTGGTCTACCTGGTGGCCAACAATGCGGGCCTCGGCATGGTACGCGACAACCTTGGCAACCAGCGGCTGGGCGTCGATTTCCGCGACCATGATTTCGCCAAGGTGGCCGAGGGGCTGGGCGGTTCGGGGCTGACGGTGACCGAGGCCGACCAGATCCCCGAGGCCCTGCGCGAGGCGCATGGCCGCGGCGGGCCGGTGGTGATCGACGTCAAGACCGACCCGGCCGCCAGCCACAAGGACTGTTCCGACTATGGTCCGCTGGACGATCCGGCGTCCCTCAAGTGAAGCCGGGGACAGGGAAATCCGCCGATTTTGCCGGGACAGGCCGGCGCGAATGGGCTATTGAGCGCGCATGAAAGAGACCAAGACCCCCAAGCTCTCCGCCACCCGGCGGGGCCGGCCGCGACAGGACATGGGCGCGGCCGCCCTGAACGATGACCGCCCCTTCGTGACCTCGCTGGCGCGCGGCCTGTCGATCCTGCGCGCCTTTCACGCCGAGGACCTGATCCTCGGCACCCAGGCCATCGCCGAGCGCACCGGGCTGCACAAGACCACGGTGTCGCGGCTCTTGGGCACGCTCACCACGCTGGGCTATCTGCGCTACCTGCCGGAGTATGGTAAATACGCGGTCTCGAACCAGGTGCTGACGCTGGGCGTGGCGGCGATCGGCCGGTTCGGCTTTGCCGAGATGGTGCGCGGCCACATGGAAGAAATCGCCAGCGGCGGCGATTGCGTCGTGGCGCTGAGCGTGCGCGACATCAATGAGATGATGTTCGTCGAGCTGATCCGCAAACCCACCGCCGTGGCACTCAACCTCAACGTCGGGTCGCGCATCCCGCTGGCGCTGTCGGCCCCCGGAAGGGCGTATCTGGCGGCTGCGGATGCGGCGGAACGCGAGCGGCTCTACCCGGCGCTCGAGGCGCTGCATGGTGATGAGTGGGACAGTGTACTCAGCGACCTCGAGGCCGCTATCGAGCGCTTCGAGACCCAGGGCTACGCCGACAGTTTCGGCGACTGGAACCCGCGCCACAACGCCATCGGCATCCCGGTGCGCGAGCCGCTGACCGGCGACATCTATACCATCAGCGTCGGTGGCAATGCCGAGCTGCTGCCGCCAGAGAAGCTGCGCGCCCAGCATCTGCCAAAGCTGCTGGCGGCGGCGCAGGCGATGTCTTCGCTCGGGAGCAACCTGAGATAGCTCAGCGGCGGACCAGCCGGTCGCGGATCAGCGGCCAGGTGAGGATTGCCACCGTCAGCAGGAACAGCACCGTGGCGATCGGCCGGGCCAGGAATTCGAGGATATTGCCGTCGGTCAGGATCAGCCCCTGGCGCAGCGACATCTCGATCGTCGGCCCCAGCACCATGCCGATGACGATGGGCGCCAGCGGGTAGGACAGGCAGCGCAGCACCGCACCCGCGACCCCGGCGGCGAAGGCGACCCAGATGTCGAAGGTGCTGCCGTTCACCCCGTAGGCGCCGACCGTCGAGATGATCAGGATCAGCCCGATCAGGATCGGTTCGGGGATGCGCAGGATGCGGGTGAAGAGCTGCGCGCCGAGTGCGCCGGTCGCAAACATCACCAGGTTCACCAGGATCAGGCAGAGGAAGATCGCATAGACCAGGTCGAGGTTGTTGGCAAAGAGCTGCGGCCCCGGCACCACCCCCTGGATCACCAGCGCGCCCAGCATGACGGCAGTGACCGGGTCGCCGGGGATGCCGAGCGCCAGGGTGGGCACCAGCGCGCTGCCGGTGACGGCGTTGTTCGAGGCCTCGCAGGCCACCAGCCCGTCGGGCTCGCCCTTGCCGAAATTGGCCTGCCGCTTGGAGGTGCGCCGCGCCTCTGAATAGGCGATGAAGGCCGCGGTGGCGGCACCGGTGCCGGGCAGGGCGCCAACGAAGGAGCCGATCATCGAGCCGCGCAGCAACATGCCCAGCCGCATCCGCCAGTGCTTGAACGGCGGCATGCGAAAACCGACGCGCATCTCCTCCGGGGCCGGCTTGTCACCGCTCAGGTCGAGGACGCGCAGGAACATCTCGGAATAGGCAAAGACCCCGACGATCACCGGGATAAGCGCAATCCCGGCGCTGAGCTGGAAGCTGCCGAAGGTATAGCGCATGTCGCCGGTCACCGGATCGACGCCGATGCTCGCCAGCATCAGACCGATGCCGCCAGAGACCAGCCCCTTGGTCATCTGCCCCGAGGAGACCCCGGCGATGCAGGTCATGGCAAAGACCCCGAGGGCGAAATACTCGATCGGGGTGAACTGCAGCGACAGCCGCGCCAGCCAGGGCCCGGCGAGGATGAAGACCAGCACCGAGAACAGCCCGCCAAGGGTCGAGGCCGTGGTCACCCAGCCCAGCGCCAGGTCGGCATCGCCGCGCCGCGCCATCGGATAGCCTTCGAGCGCGGTGGCGGCGGCCTGCGGCGTGCCGGGCGTGTTGAGGATGATCGCGGTGATCGACCCGCCGTAGACCGAGCCGCAATAGACCCCGAGCATCAGCGCGATCGAGGGGATCTGCGGCATCGAGAAGGTGAAGGGCAGCACCATGGTCAGACCGATCACCGAGCCCAGCCCCGGCAGCACACCGACCACCACCCCCACCACCGTGCCGATCACGATGCAGAACAGGGTCAGCGGCGTTGCGATCTGCCCGGCGGCGAGGAGGATGAGGTCCATCAGGGGTCTTTCATGCGAGAGGTCAGAAACCGATGTCGAAGGGACTGGCCGGCAGGATGATCAGGAAGACCCGCTCGAACAGCCACCAGACCGCGGTGCTGTAGACCAGCGCCACCGCGACGATCACGCCGTAGTCGCGCCGGCCCAGAAGCACCGGCACGAAGATACCGAAGATTACGCTGGCGATCAGGAAACCGGCCAGCGGGATCAGCGCGCAATAGGCGGCGGTGGCCGCGATCAGCAGGCCCATGCGCAGGGAGGGCAGGCGGCGACTGACCATCGGATGCCGTGGCGAGAAGACCGAAAACAGCAGAACGGTCTCGACGATCAGCAGCAGCACCAGCACCACGCGAGGAAAGAAATAGGGACCACGCCCGGCGCTGGCGCGGGCGAAGGCGCTGACCTCGCCGAAGGTCAGCACGAAGAACACCGCCGTGACAGCGACGATGACCAGCGCCACGGCGCGGTCGGTGATCACCGTGGCACGCGGTGGCGGCGCTGCGCTCTCCTCGGCCATGTGGCCTCCTCCTTGCCCAAGGCAGCGGCCGGGTCAGCCGGCCGCCCCCATGTCTCAGTTCGAGAGGAGCCCGGCCTTGTCGAGCAGACCGCGGTTGGTCTCGTATTTCTCCTGCACGAAGGCGGAAAACTCCTCGGCGCCCATGTAGGCCGAGGGCTGCTTGACCGCTTCCATGCGCTCCTGGAAGGGTGCGGAATTCACCGCCGCTTCGCAAGCCCCTTCAAGCCGGGTGACATCCTCGGCCGGCAGTCCCTTGGGCGCCACCAGACCGCCCCAGATCGGGAAGTCGAGGTCATAGCCCTGCTCGGCAGCGGTCACCAGATCGGGCTGTTCCTTGAGCCGCTCGGATTGCAGCATCGCCAGCGATTTCAGCTGCTCGGCGTTGTTGGTGAAGAAGGAGACATGCGGGATGAAGACATCCGCGGTGCCGTCGAGCAGCGCCTTGAGCGCCGGCCCGTCACCGTTCACCGGCAGGTAGGTCATCTCGATCCCCGCCGCCTCTGACAGCGCCAGCCCGGCAATATGCGGGATCGAACCGATGGCCTGTACCGCGAAGGTGATCTCGCCCGGGTTCTCCTTGCCGTAGGCCACCATCTCCTCGAGCGTCGAATACTCCGAGTCCTTGGCCACCGCGATCACCGTCGGTGCCGAATAGGCGAGGCAGATGTATTCGAAACTGTCGACGTTGTAGGGCAGTTCGCGCAGATGCGGCTGCGTGGTCAGCGGCCCGACCGGCGCCATGCCGAGGGTACGGCCATCGGCGCGCGCCCGCGCGACTTCGCCCACCCCCAGCGTGCCACCGGCACCGGCGGTGTTCTTGACCACGATGTTGGCGTCCAGCGCCTCTGACAGGCCCTGCTGCATCGCGCGCGTGGTGATGTCGGTGCCGCCGCCGGCGGCGAAGGGCACGACGACGGTGACCGGACGATTCGACTGTGCGAGCGCACTGCCTGCGGTGACGGTGAGCGCCAGCGCCGAAGCAATGCCGGACAATGCCTTGAGTTTGAATGTTTTCATGGTCTCCTCCCAGAGTTTTTTCCTGTCAGACCGGCACGCGCAACTCCTCTTTACGGCGCCAGTTAGTTTTGTATAACGGGATTATGTTGGATATAATGGAATAAGCAAGCAGCAATTTTGCACGGTCCAACCTGTCGGAGGAGAGAGACATGGGGCGCATGAAGGGGAGGGTGGCCTTGGTCACCGGCGGAGCCGAAGGGCTGGGCAAGGCGGTCGCCGCCCGACTGGCGCAGGAGGGCGCGCGCCCGGTGGTGTTCGACCGCGACGCCGAAGCCCTCGCGCGCGCTGCGGCCGAGCCGGGGATGGAAGGGATCACCTTCCGCCAGGTCGACATGATGGACGGCGCGGCGCTTGCGGCGACACTCGCCGAGCTCGAAGCCGAAGGTTTTCACTTCGACATCCTGGTGAACAATGTCGGCGGCTCGCTGCACACGCCGCGCGACTTCCTTGAAGAAAGCGACGCGGACTGGGAGCGGGTGATGGGGCTGAACGTCACGGCAACGGTCCGCACCATCCGCGGCGTCCTGCCCGGCATGATCGCGCGCGGCTACGGCCGGATCGTCAACCTCGGCTCGAAGGCCGGGCGCTACGGCAGCCTGTTCACCGGCGCCAACTACGTCGCCGCCAAGGGCGCGGTGCAATCCATGACCCTGCAGCTCGCTCAGGAGTTCGGGCCGCACGGCATCACCTGCAACGCGGTTTGCCCGGGCGCGATCCACACCCCGCGGGTGATCGGCTTGCTGAAGGAGAGGATGAGCGACGCAGAACAACAGGCGGTGCTGAACGCCATTCCCGTGCGTCGCGCCGGCCGGGTCGAGGATGTGGCCGCAGCGGTGGCCTTCTTCGCCGCCGACGAGGCCGGCTTCATCACCGGCCAACTGATGGACGTGAACGGCGGTCAGGGCATGTCGTCATGAGCGGCGCGGCTCAGGCGTTCCGCCTCTCCCCCTCGATCGGACCGGTGCTGGTCACCGGCGGCGCCGGCTTCCTCGGCCGTGCGCTGACCGCTGCCTTGGGAAAGCAGGGGGTGCGCGTGATCGTCAGCGACCTGCACCTGCCGTCCGAGGTCCAGCGCATCGCCGGAGCGACCTATGTCCAGGCCGATATCCGTGAGGTCGGGTCGGTATTGGCGACCGTGCGCAAACATGACATCGCCGCCATCGTGCACCTCGCCGCCCTGGTCATCCCGTCCTGCCGGAAGGACCCGGTCCTTGGCGCCGAGGTCAACGTGCTGGGCCACCTCAACATGCTGGAAGCCGCTCGCGAGGCTGGCATCAGGCGCATCGTCTACACCAGCTCTCTCGCCGCCCGGCCGCGCGGGGCGCTGAACTGCCCGGCGAACCTCTACGGCGTCTACAAGGCGGCCTGCGAGGACATCTCCAAGGTCTACCTGATGGATCACGGCGTGCCGTCGATCGGCCTGCGCCCCAACGTGGTCTACGGCCCCGGCCGCATCGACGGCGAGACCGCCGCGATCAGCCTCGCCATGCGCGCGGCGGCGCAAGGCGAACGCTACGAGCTCCCGTTCTCGGGCCACATGTGCTTTCAGCATGTGGATGAGGTGATCGAGATCTTCTTGCGCTGCCTGGCGGCCGAGAATGATAGCGCAGTGGTCAGCGATCTGACGACCGAGGTGCGGTCGGTCGAGGAGGTGCTTGAGGCCATCCGGGTCTATGAGCCGGAAGCGCAGGTCAGCGCCGCATCGGGTGAGCGCGCGGCTCCGGAAGGGTTGGACAACGCGCCGTTGCGGTCGCTGCTGGGCGACTGGCAGGGGGTGTCCCTGCAGGAAGGGACACAACGGACGATCGAAGGGTGGCGTTTGTGAACGGGTCGGACGGGTCGCGTCCGACGTTGATCAGTCAGGGCCGCCACGCTGTGCGACATTGACCGGGGTTCAGCGTTTTATGGAGGCGAGTACCGGAATCGAACCGGTGTACACGGATTTGCAATCCGCTGCGTCACCACTCCGCCAACTCGCCGCCTTGGTGGTGATCTGCCGGATAGCGGATCTGGAAATGTCCTGCAAGCGTAAACGCTCGAAATGATGCCGGGGCCCCGGTGCCACCCAGAGATCGATCGCTTGGCTGCATGCCCGAGACCCAAGGTCGTGATCCACACGGCGCATTGCGAGAAAGGCCGCGTCGACGACGGCCAAAGCGGCGCCGGGACAGGCACCGCCAACACCGCCTTCGCTCAGGCCCCGCGTCGCCGCGCCCAGGGTACGGCCGCCAGCCACGCGCGCCAGGGCAGGGCGGTGGCCAGCAACAGCAGGAGGGCGACGCCCAGCAGGGCCGCGCTGCCGGGGCGGGTGAGAAAGACGCTGGGGTCGCCCCGCGAGAGCAGCATGGCGCGGCGAAAGAACTCCTCCATCATCGGCCCCAGCACGAAGCCGATCAGCAGCGGCGCCGGCTCGAACCGCAGCATCCGCAGGACATAGCCGATCACCCCGAAGACCAGCGTCGTCCAGACATCGGTGAGCGAGTTCGAGATGCTGAAGACGCCGACACAGATCAGCACGATCACCGTCGGGTAGAGGTAGTGATGCGGCACCCGCAGGATCCGCACCCAGAGGCCGATCAGCGGGATGTTGAGGATCAGCAGGAAGATATTGCCGAAGACAAAGCTGACGACGAGCCCCCAGAACAGCTCGGGATGCTCCGAGATCAGCCGGGGCCCCGGGGTGATGCCGTGGATCATCAGCGCCCCCAGCATCAGCGCCATGGTGGTCGAGCCGGGAATGCCAAGCGTCAGCGTCGGGATGAAGGCAGTCTGAGCGGCGGCGTTATTGGCCGATTCCGGCACAACCACGCCTTCGATGGCCCCGGTGCCGAAGCTCGCGCCGCGTTTGTTGACGCGTTTCTCCAGCGCGTAGCCCACGAAACTTGCCACCGTCTGGCCGGTGCCGGGCAGGGTGCCGAAGAAGCTGCCGATGGCCGAGCCCCTGAGCGCCGGCATCAGGCAGCGCAGCCATTCGCGCGCGGTGGGAAACATGCTGCCGGCAAGGCCCGCCCCGGCATAGCTCTGGGTTGCGCCGCGCAGCGAGACCATGACCTCTGAGATGCCGAAAAGCCCCATGGCGACCACCACCAGAGAGACCCCGTCGCGCAGCTCCTGGAAGCCGCCGGTAAAGCGCGTCTCGCCGGAGTTCACGTCGACGCCGACGGTGCCCAGCAGGATGCCGAGGCAGACCATCATCAGGCCGCGCACCGCGCCGCTGGAATTGACCACCGAGGCGGCGACCAGCCCCAGCACCATCACCGCGAAATACTCGGCCGGCTGGAACAGCAGCGCGAACTCGGCCATCCGCGGCGACAGCAGCACCATGACCACCACGCCGAAGAGTGCGCCGAACATCGAGGCCATGGCGGTGGCAAAGAGCGCCACCCCGGCGCGGCCCTGCTGCGCCATCGGGTAGCCGTCGAGACAGGTCACCGAGGCCGAGGGGGTGCCGGGGATGTTGAGCAGGATCGAGGCGATCGAGCCGCCGTACTCCGCGCCGTAATAGACCCCGGCCAGCATCACCAGCGCGGTTTCGGGCGGCAAATAGAAGGAGACCGGCAGCAGCATCGCCACCGCGGCCAGTGGCCCGACACCGGGCAGGACGCCGATGAAGGTGCCGAGAAAAACGCCGACGAAGCAGAACATCAGGTTCTGCGCCGTGGCTGCCGTGGCAAGTCCGAGCGAGAGATTGGCCAGAAGGTCCATGTCAGAGCCCCTTGATCGCGATGAAGGGAATGCCGAGGCCGAGCACGAAGATCAGCCAGACAGCGAGCGCCACGCCCAAGGCCAGCGCCAGCCGTTGTGGCAGGCCGAAGCCGGGAATGACCGCACCGGTCGCCAGCACGGCGGCGGCCGTGGCCGGCAGCACGCCGGTCAGCGGGGTGAGGAAGGCAAAAGCCGCGACGCCGCCCACCACGCCGAGCACCGCCATCGGGTCGGGCCGGTCGAGGGGCAGGGGCTGGCGCAGGCTCTGCACCAGTCCGATCAGCGCCAGCAGGCAGAGCAGCCCGCCCACCAGAAGCGGGAAGGCGCCGGGCCCCATGCGGCGAAACGAGCCCAGCTCGAGCGTGAGCATCGCGCCGAGGGCAAAGGCGAGCCCCGCCCCCAGCATCAGGAGCGGGCCGATATGGGCGATCAGCCGGCGCATGAGACATCTTCGAGCTGGAATTCCGGGCCATCATAGCTGTCCGGGATGGTCAGCGCCCCCTGCCTGAGCGCCTCGGCTGCCTCGGCCACCGCTGCGCGCGCGGGCTCTGGCACGTCGTCGCCCAGCCGCAGCGAGACGACGTCGCCTTGGGCCAGACCGAACTCCACGATGCTCTCGGGGGTGCGGCCTGCCACGATATCGGCCACCGCCCGTTCGACCCCGAGGTCGATCCGCGCCAGCGCCGAGGCGATAAAGACCTGCGGATCCTTGGCCACCCAGTCGAGCGCATTGCCGATCTGGCGGGCCCCGCCGTCGCGGCAGGCCTCGACCGCGCCGCGCCGGGCGCCGTTCAGCATGGTAAAGATCACATCCGCCCCGGCCTCGATCTCGGCCGCGGCCCAGGCGCGCGTCACCGCGTTGTCATCTTGGGTGCCGCAGAATCCGGTGAGCACGCTGATCTCCGGGTTGGCATGGCGCGCCCCGGCGACGAAAGCCGCGCGCCCCTTCAGCCCCGGCCGCACACGGTGGCCGGAGAGGTGACCGACCGTGCCGCTCCGGGTGACATGCGCCGCAAGCACCCCGGCGAGAAAGGCCGAGTCTTCCTGACGCACGTCATAGCTGGCGAGGTTCGGGCCGGTCTTCTGGCCCTGCACGATGGCGAAACGCATGTCGGGATGGGCGGCGGCGGCCTCCGGCGTGGTGATATTGCCCTGACCGCCGATGAACACCAGCCCGTCGACCTCTGGCACCACCTCGGCCAGCCGCGCGCGGATGACATCCTGATCGTAACGCACGCCGGAGATCACCGAGATATCGGCCTTGCCCTCGCGCGCCGCGCGTTCGGCGCCATCGAGAGCGGCCTGGTTGAACCCATCGTCGTACAGTTCGCCGACGAAGAACACCGCGATCTTCGGCAGCGCGCTCATTGCGTCGCTGCCTTGACCAGCGGGGTCCATTGGGTCAGCTGGTCGGCGACATAGGTCGCGAAAGCCTCGGAGGTCTTGGGGGCGCGGATCAGCCCCCAGCTGTCGAATTGCGCCTGAACCTCCTCGAGCGCCATCGCCTCGGTCAGCGCCGCGTCGAGCGTGAGTTTGATGTCTTCCGACACGCCTGCCGGGGCGCTCACGCCAAGCCAGTTCTCGGCCAGAATGTCATAGCCCATCTCGCGGAAGGTGGGCACATCGGGCAGGGTGTCGATCCGCTCAGGCGCCGAAACGGCAAGCGGGATTGCCGTGCCATCCTCGACCGCCGGCAGGTTCTGCGGCACGGCATCAAAGATCGTCGGCACCACGCCGGCCATGAAGTCGAGCCGCATCGGGCCGGAGCCCTTGTAGGGAATGTGGAACAGCTCGGCGTCGGTCTCGTTCTGAAACTGCTCGGCGATGATATGGCCCCAGGAACCGACGCCGGAGCTGCCGTATTCGTACTTGCCCGGCTCAGCCTTGGCCATCTCGATGAAGCCGGCAAGGTCGCCGGCGCCGCTGTCAGGCGTGGCAAAGAGGCCAAGGTGCACCGTGCCGACATAGGTGATGTGGTCGAAATCGGCGATCGGGTCATAGGGCGTGTCGGGATAGCGCACTGGGGCCACGTTGAAGGGCGTCAGGTTCGACAGCATCAGCGTGTAGCCATCGGGCGCTGCCTGCTGCAGGGCCGAGGCGGCGACGGTGCCGGCCGCGCCGGGCTTGTTTTCGACCACGAACTGCTGGCCGAGGCTGGCCGAGAGCTTCTCTGACAAGAGCCGCGCCACGAGGTCCGAGGAGCCGCCGGGCGGGAAGGACACGAGGATGCGCACCGGCCGTTCGGGCCAGGCGGTGTCTGCCAGGGCAGGCAGGGTGAGCGCGCTGAGCGTGAGGGCGGTGGCGGTAAGAAGCATGCGGCGGTTCATGTGGCGTCTCCATGTTTGCGACGAAATCATGGTTCCACAGAACTTCGAGTTCACAAAGAAAAGAAACTGAGGTTTCAGTTGCAAGCTGCGTATGAAACCATGGTTTCGCGTATTTTCCGGGCGTTGCGGGGCGCACCTGCTGTGAAATCTTGCACGGCATGTGTCCCGAAACCAACCAAAACACCGCGGACCCTTGGCGAATCACCGCCGCGGGATTGCGCTGCCGCCCGTCCCGTCGCAGATTGACGATATGGAACCGCAGTTTCACGACGCGCCCGAAAAGGGCTTCCTGCCCCGCATCCGCTCGGTTCTGCCAGAGTTGCATCGGGCCGAACGCCGGCTTGGCACCTTCCTGCTCGATTTCCCCGGCGACCTTGCCTCCTACGACGCGCAGGAGCTCGCGCGGCTCAGCGGTGTCTCCAAGGCCACGGTGTCGCGGTTCGTCCGCCGCATCGGCTTTGCCAACTACGATGCCGCCCGCCGCGCCGCCCGAGAGGAACGCCAGACCGGCTCCCGCCATTTCCTCGCCCATGCCGAGGACATGGCCGTAGAGGACCCGCTGACCCGGGCGCTGCAGGAGGAGATGGGCAACGTCGCGGCCACCTTCGAGCGGATCACACCTGCCGATCTCGAGGCCCTGGCCGAAGCCATCCTCGGCGCGCGTCGGGTCTGGCTGATCGGCTACCGGATCAGCCGTGTCTTTGCCGACTATCTCTACTGGCAACTGCTCAAGGTGATCCCCTCGGCCACGGTGCTGCCACAGGCCGGCGAGAGCCTCGGCGAATACACCGCCGAGATGACCGGCGACGACCTGGTGATCCTGACCGCGCTGCGCCGCCGCGCCGCCAATACCGAGCCGCTGCTGGAGGAGTTGACCCGGATCGGCACCTCGACGCTGCTGATCAGCGACGACGGCATGAGCTCCGACCCGCGCGCCGCCTGGCACTTCCGCTGCCGGATCGAGACCACCAGCCCGCAGTTCAACCACGCCGCTGTGTTCTCGCTCTGCCACCAGATTGTGACCAGCACCACGCTGAAGGCCGGCCGCGAGGGGCGCCGCCGGCTGCGCGAGATCGACGAGGCGAACGAGAGGCTGGGGGAGGTGTGACCTGCGACAAGATTTTTCCTCCGCCATCAGTGAGAGCCCAACCCAGCTCTGGGACGAACACTGACGTCAGCCTGCGCCGGACGGCCATCCGCCAGCGCCGATCAAGACGCCGTTGCGACCCGTGGCCCCTACGACCTCGGGCACCAACGCAGACCGCTTGGCGTTCCGCATGAAGCCTTACAACGGCCAGAACACCAGGATCGCCGGCACCGAGACCGCGATCACCAGCACCTCGAGCGGCAGCCCCATGCGCCAGTAATCGCCGAACCGATAGCCGCCGGGGCCGAGGATCAGCGTGTTGTTCTTGTGCCCGATCGGCGTCAGGAAGGCCGCCGAGGCCGCCACCGCGACGCACATCAGGAACGGATCCGGCGAGACCTCGAGCGCCTGCGCCATCTGGATGCCGACCGGTGCCGCGACGATCGCCGTGGCGGTGTTGTTCAGGACATCCGACAGCGTCATCGTCACCACCATCAGCACCGTCAGCACCGCCCAGACCGGCCAACCCTCGGTCAGCCCCACCAGCGCCCCGGCGATCAGCTCGGTGCCGCCAGAGGTCTCGAGCGCGGCGCCGAGCGGGATCATCGAGCCCAAGAGCACCACAACCGGCCATTCGATGTGGTCGTAGAGCTCCGACAACGGCAGGATCTTGAGCAGCACATAGGCCACCACCACCAGCCCCAGCGCCACCGGCAGGTAGACCAGCCCGAAGCTCGCCGCCGCCACCGCACCGGCAAAGAGTCCGATCGCGGCCCAGGTCTTGGAATTCTCGGTCACCGCCAGCCCACGGTCGGCCAGCGGCAGCACGCCGAGCCAGTCGGCCACGACCGAGGCAGCCTCGCGCGGGGCCAGCAGCAGCAGGATGTCGCCCGGCTCGATCACCGTCTGGCGCATCTGCTTGGTGATCCGCCGGCCCTGTCGCGAGATGCCCATCAGGATGGTGCGGTGCCGCCAGGCCAGGCCGACCGATTGCACCGTCTTGCCGTTGAGCCGCGAGGTGTCGGGCACCACCACCTCGACCAGGCTCAGCCCGTCGCTTTCGGCCTTGAGCAATTCCTCACGCCGGTCGTCGGAAAAGGCGAGGTCGAGCGTGGTGCGGAACTCGTCGAGCGCCTCCGGCGTCGCCTCCAGCACCAGAGCGTCACCGGCCTCGATCCGGGTGTTGAGCACCGAGCCGTAGCGCCGGGTGCCGTTGCGGATCAGCCCGAGGATCGCCACATCGGCCTTCTCCGCCGCCTCCGACAGCTCGCGCACCCGCTGGCCCACCGCCTTGTTCTCGGCCGGCACCGTCAGCTCGGCGATATAGGGCTCCAGCTCGCGGGCCTTCGACAGCGCATCCTCGCGCTGCGGGATCAACCGCCAGCCGACAAGCGCCACGAAGGCCAGCCCGGCCAGCGCCGCGACGCCGCCGACCGGGGCGAAATCAAACATCTTGAACGGCGTGCCGAAGGTCTCGCCGCGGATCGAGGCGATGATGATGTTGGGCGGCGTGCCGATCAGCGTGACCATGCCGCCGAGGATGGTGGCGAAACTGAGCGGCATCAGCGACTTGGCCGGCGATCTCTCGGCCTTGCGCGCGGTCTGGATATCGACCGGCATCAGGAGTGCCAGCGCCGCCACGTTGTTCATGAAGCCCGAGAGCACGGCGCCGACACCGCCCATGATGGCAATATGCGTGCCCAGCGCCCGGCCACTGTCCACCAGCGTGCGGGTGATCAGCATCACCGCGCCAGAGCGCACCAGCCCAGCCGAGACCACCAGCACCAGCGCCACGATCAGCGTCGCGGGATGGCCGAAGCCGGAAAACGCTTCCTTGGTCGGCACCACCCCCAGCACCACACCCAGAAGCAGCGCGGTGAAGGCGACGACATCGTAGCGGAACTTGCCCCAGAGCAGGAAGCCGAAGACCGCCGCGAAGAGCGAGAAGAGAATGATCTGGTCCATGGTCATTGAAGCTGCCTCCGTTGCGGCCACTTCACCCGGTTCACGCGCCCGGTGCAACCGGCTTGCGAAGGGCCGCCCCGCTGGACTATAGAAGCGCCTGATCCGAGAGACATGATGAAGAGGCAGCCATGGCCGGCCATTCCAAATGGGCAAACATCCAGCACCGCAAGGGCCGTCAGGACGCGGCACGCTCGAAACTGTTCTCCAAGCTTTCCAAGGAGATCACCGTCGCCGCCAAGATGGGCGACCCCGATCCCGACAAGAACCCGCGCCTGCGCCTTGCCGTCAAGGAAGCCAAGTCGCAATCGGTGCCCAAGGACGTGATCGATCGCGCGATCAAGAAGTCGCAGGCCGGCGAGGGCGATGATTTCGAGGAAATCCGCTACGAGGGCTATGGCCCCGGTGGCGTCGCGGTGATCGTCGAGGCGATGACCGACAACCGCAACCGCACCGCCTCGACCGTGCGCTCGACCTTTACCAAGGCTGGCGGCAACCTGGGCGAGACCGGCTCGGTCGGGTTCATGTTCGAACGCAAGGGCGAGATCGTCTATCCCGCAGAGGTCGGCGATGCGGATACGGTGATGATGGCGGCGATCGAGGCCGGCGCCGAGGATGCCGAGAGCTCTGAGGACGGTCATGTGATCTATTGCGCCGACACCGATCTCAACGACGTGTCGAACGTGCTCGAGGCGGAACTGGGCGAGTCGGAGTCGACCAAGCTGATCTGGAAGCCGACCACCACCACCGAGCTTGACCTTGACGGCATGCAAAAGCTGATGCGGCTGATCGATGCGCTGGAAGACGATGACGACGTGCAGCGCGTGACCGCCAATTTCGAAGCCTCCGACGAGGTGATGGAGCAGCTCTGACCGCGCCGGCCCGTCCCGCCGTACAGGCGGGGCGGGCCGTCCTGTCGGCGATCGCCTGCCGACAGCTCTGACTGACCGGCGGCGCAGCGATTGCGCCCGCGCCTTGATGCGATAAGCTCGGCGAAAAATCGGTGAGGGCAGTTTGATGACAGTTTCCAGACGGGGTTTCGGGGCAGGGCTGACGGCGTTTCTGCTGGCCGGGTGCGGCGGGGCGCGCAGCGGCGGTGGTGCTTCGCCGGCGGCGGGCCTGCCAGACGACCTGCGGCCGGTGCGCAATGCCGGCTATGACGCCTGGGTCGCCGGCTTCCGCAGCCGGGCCGCCGGCAGCGGCATTTCGCAAGCGACCCTCGACGCCGCCTTTGGCGGGGCCGGCTACCTGCCCGGCGTGGTGACCCGAGACCGCAACCAGACCGAATTCAAGCGCACGCTCGAGGATTACCTGTCGATCGCCGCCTCTGACGAGCGCATCGCCAAGGGCCGCGCCGCCTTTGCCCGCCACGCCGGCGTTCTCAGGGCGGTCGAGGCGCAATACGGCGTCGATGCGCATATCGTCACCGCGATCTGGGGGCTCGAGAGCTTCTATGGCGAGCGTCAGGGCGAGATCCCGGTGGTCTCGGCCACCTCGACCCTGGCCTATGACGGACGCCGCGGCGCTTTCTTCGAAGCGCAGCTGCTGGCGGCCTTGCGCATCCTGCAGCGCGGCGACATCACCCCGGCGCGGATGACCGGCAGCTGGGCCGGGGCCATGGGTCACACCCAGTTCATCCCCACCACCTTTCAGGAATATGCCGTCGATTTCACCGGCGACGGGCGGCGCGACATCTGGGCCGCGGATCCCTCGGATGCGCTGGCTTCGACCGCAGCCTACCTGTCGCGTCACGGCTGGCAGCGCGGGCTGCGTTGGGGGGCGGAGGCCGGGGCAGGCGCGCCGGCGGGACGCAGCCTGCAGCCGGAACCGGGCGGGCCGGTGTTCTCGGTGACCTCGAACTTCAACACCATCAAGCGCTACAACAACTCTGACGCCTATGCTCTGGGGGTCGGCCACCTTGCCGACCGGATCGCCGGCGGCGGGCCGCTGCGCGCCAGCTTTCCGCCAGACCGCTACGGGCTGACCAAGGACAACCGCATCCGCCTGCAGGAGCGGCTCACCGCGCGCGGCTTTGACACCGGCGGTGCCGACGGGGTGATCGGCGACAACACCCGCGCGGCCATCGAGGCCTTCCAGCGAAGCCGGGGCCTGCCGGTTACAGGTCTGCCCTCGCCGGAGCTTCTGCGCCTGTTGGGTTAGGGAACGGGGGGCCGGGGTTCTTGCAGGGCAAAGCTTGAAAAATACTTTGCCACAAGCGATTATCCGCCTAAGTTCAGAGCGTGAAGCGGTGCTGCCGGCGGAGCCACGGCATCCGGGAACGCAACCAAGAAGGCACCCCGCGTGGCAAACCTGACCTCCTCCGACAGCCCTGATCTTTCCGCCCTGCTGGGGCATGCGGGGCCGGGCCCCGGCGCCGCGGGGTTCACTTCCGAAGTTGAGGCTCTGCGCAGCGTGATTGACCAGACCGTCGGTTTCGTCGGGCTGCTTGAGCCCGATGGCACCCTGGTCGAGGCCAATGCGCCGGCGCTCGAGAGCGGCGGGGTCGCCCGCGACGAGGTGATCGGGCGCAAGTTCTGGGACTGCTACTGGTGGAACCATGACCCGCAAGAGGTGGCCCGGCTGCAGGACGCGGTGCGCCGCGCGGCTCAGGGCGATGTGGTGCGCTATGACGCGCTGGTTCGGATGTCCGGTGACACCCGGATGTGGATCGCCTTCATGGTCTCGCCACTGCGCGACGGCGCGGGCAAGGTGGCGGCGCTGGTGCCGTCGGGGTTCGACATCACCGAGCGCAAGGCGGCCGAGACCCGGCTACGCGCCGCCCATGACACCTTTCGCGATCTCGTCGCCCGCTCGCCGTTCGGCATCTATACCGTGGACGCCGATTTCCGGCTGCACCAGGTCAGCCACGGGGCGCAGAAGGTGTTCGAGAACGTCAACCCGCTGATCGGCCGCGATTTCTCAGAGGTGCTGCGGGTCATCTGGCCAGAGCCTTTCGCCTCGGAGACGATCGGCCTGTTCCGCCGCACGCTCGAGACCGGCGAGCCCTATCATTCGCCCAGCATGGTCGAGACCCGCGCCGACATCAAGGAACGCGAGGCCTATGACTGGAAGATCGAGCGGCTGACGCTGCCTGACGGGCGCGACGGGGTGGTCTGCCATTTCTACGACCTCACCGAGCGGCAGCGTTTCGAAGAGCAGATCAAGATGCTGATGCGCGAGGTCAATCACCGCGCCAAGAACATGCTGTCGCTGGTGCTGTCGATTGCGCGGCAAACCGCCGCCAGCAGCCCCGAGGATTTCGTCGAACGGTTCACCCAGCGCATCCAGGGACTCTCGGCCGGGCAGGACGTGCTGGTGCAAAGCGGCTGGCGGCACGTGCCGATCCATGCGCTGGTGCGCGCCCAGCTGAGCCACTTTCAGGATCTGATCGGCCAGCGCATCCATCTTGACGGACCAGAGCTCGAGGTGACCGCCGCCGCCGCCCAGACCATGGGGCTGGCGCTGCACGAACTGGCGACCAACGCGGCGAAATACGGCGCGCTTTCGGCTCCATCGGGCGAGGTCACCCTGCGCTGGCGGCTCGAGACCGCGCAGGGCAAGCCGCGGTTCTGCCTCGAGTGGCGGGAAGCCGGCGGCCCCGATGTGACCCAGCCGCAGCGTCGCGGGTTCGGCTCGACCATGACCGGCCATCTGGTGCGCAGCTCGCTGAACGGCGAGGTCGAGACCCGCTATGCCGCCAGCGGCGTGATCTGGCGGCTGGAGTGCCCGGCCGACGGGGTGATCGAGGATCCCTTTCCGCTGCGCAAGCCGCTGACCGAAGAGACCGGCTATGTCGACAGCCAGCCCGACAATACCGTGCTGGTGGTCGACGACGAGCCGCTGATCGCGCTTGATATCGCCGAGGGGCTCGACCGGGCCGGCTACAAGGTGCTGGGGCCGGCCAATTCGGTGGCCCAGGCGCGCACGCTGCTCAGCCAGTCGCGCTGCGCGGCGGCGGTGCTCGACGTCAATCTCGGGCGCGAGACCTCGGTGCCGCTGGCCCGCGAGCTGCGCAGCCTCGGCATCCCCTTCATCGCCGTCTCGGGCTATAGCGCGACCCAGCTGCCGGACGAGTTCGAGGGCGTGCCGCTGATCGGCAAGCCGATGAATTTCGCCACGCTCTTTGCCCAGCTCGGCAAGATCCTGACGCCTGGCAGCGTCTAGGCCCCGGCGCGCGCGCGCTTATTCCGTCGCATTTTATCTGTTGGGAAAACCTTAACGCTCTTGCCGCCATGCTGCCTCCAAACGGAGACCTGAAGATGCATGGCCTGATCAATCGCGCGATCCAGTGCTTTTACCGCGACACCTATGGCGCCCCGGCCTGGGGCGACCTGGTGCGCCGGCTCGAGCTCGATTTCACCGAGTTCGAACCGATGCTGCACTATGGCAACGACCTGACCCAGCGCATGATCGACGAAATGGCGGTGACGCTGGGCAAGGACCGTGAAACCGTGCTCGAGGATGTCGGCACCTACCTGATCTCCAACCCCGCGGTCGAGGCGCCGCGCCGGTTGCTGCGATTCGGCGGCGAGACCTTTCTCGATTTCCTGCACTCGCTCGACGATCTGCCCGACCGCGCCCGTCTCGCGGTCGAGGATCTGGTGCTGCCGGCGCTTGAATTGCGCGATTACGGCGGCAACCGGTTCAGCCTGCTCTGCTCCGGCGAGCCCCGGGGCATCGGCCATGTGCTCGTGGGCGTGCTGCGCGCCATGGCCGACGATTACGGCGCCCTGGTCTTTCTCGAGCACCAGGGGCTCTTCCGCGGCGCCGAGAACATCGAGATCACCCTGGTCGAGGCCGCCTTTGCCGAGGGTCGCAGCTTCGAGCTCGGCATGGCACGGGCGGAGGGCACATAATGGAGACGCTGATCCAGATGCTCGATACGCTCTGCCCGATGCACCTCGTGCTCGACCGCACCGGCCACATCGCCCATACCGGCCCGACACTGGCCAAGCTGCGCCCCGACGAGCTGCTGACCGGCCAGCGCTTTCTCGAGGTGTTCGAGCTGCGCCGGCCGCGGTCGGTGATCAATATCGACGACCTGCGCCAGCATGCCGGATCCCGGCTCCACCTGCGGTTTCGCGCCGGCGCGCAGACCGGGCTCAAGGGCGTGATGATGCCGGCACCGGGGGCGGCGGGCCATATGGTGGTCAACCTCTCCTTCGGCATCTCCGTGGTCGATGCGGTGCGCGAATTCGCCCTCACCGGCGGCGATTTCGCCGCCACCGACCTGACCATCGAGATGCTCTACCTGGTCGAGGCCAAATCCGCCGCGATGGAGGCCTCTCGCAAGCTCAACCAGAAGCTCGAAGGCGCCAAGATCGCCGCCGAGGAACAGGCCTTTACCGACACGCTCACCGGGCTCAAGAACCGCCGCGCCATGGATCACGTGCTGAGCCGGGCGGTGGCGGGCCCCGGCCGCTTTGCGCTGCTGCATCTCGATCTGGACTTCTTCAAGGCGGTGAACGACACCCTGGGCCACGCCGCCGGTGACCACGTGCTGCAGGAGGTCGCCCGGATCCTCGTGGAAGAGACCCGTGACGAGGATACCGTGGCCCGCGTCGGCGGCGACGAGTTCATGCTGCTCTTTGCCGGCCGGATGAACCGCAAGCGGCTGGCCGACATCTGCGACCGGCTGATCGCACGGCTGGAACGCCCCATCGCCTTCGGCACCGACAACTGCCGGATCTCGGCCAGCATCGGCATCACCATGAGCGAGGATTACGAGACGCTCGACCGGGCGCTGTTGCAGGAGGATGCCGATATCGCACTCTATGCCTCCAAGCACCGGGGGCGGGCCTGCCACACCTTCTACGACCTGTCGTTGCGGACGGCGGCCCTTGCCACCGCGCCTCAGGCGCCGGGCGGCAATATGACCCTGCGCTGACCGCCCGGCTTGCCGCGCCGCCGGCGGGCGGGCTAGGCTGGCGGGCGGACAAAGGGGGACCGGACATGTCACAAAACCTGCGCGAGAACGAAGTGGCGGTGACCGCCGCACCGCCCACCGATGCGGCGCTGCGCTTCATCGGCCATATCCGCACGCCGTTCACCAGTCGCGCGCTCTGTCCGCGGCAAGGCCGGCCCGACGGGCCGGAGTGCCGGCTGGTGCTGCGGGCGCCCTGGGCGGCCGGGCTCGCCGGGCTGGAGCGGTTCGAGTTCGCCGAGGTGCTCTACTGGCTGCACGAGAGCCGCCGCGACCTCGTGTTGCAGAGCCCGAAGTCCGACGGCGCGGTGCGCGGCGTGTTTTCACTGCGCTCGCCGGTGCGGCCCAATCCGATCGGTCTTGCAAGGGTGGCGATCCTGCGGATCGAGGGGCCGGAGGTCATCGTGCGCGGCCTTGATTGTCTCGACGGCACGCCGCTGATCGATCTCAAGCCCGACCACTGCGCCTATACCGTCGCCGCGCCGGACAAACCCGCCGACCGCGCCCCCTGAGGCCAGGGCTTGCGTCCGCTCCGATCACCTGACAAAAAAGCTCGGATGCCGACAGACAGCTCCCTGATCCCGCCCCGTCGCCGCCGTTCCGCGGAACCGCTGCGCCTGCTGCGCGCCGCAGCCTTCGCGGTGGCCGCGCTCTGCCTCTTGCCGATCCTCGCGGTGACGCTGGCTGGGGGCACCGGCGGGCTCGAGACCCTGACCCATCTCGCACAGACCGTGCTGCCCAACTACGTCGGCAACACCCTGGTACTGGTCGCCTGCGTCGCGCTGGGCACGCTCAGCATCGGCACCGGCGCGGCCTGTTTCGTCACGATGACCGAGTTCCGCTTCCGCCGGCTGTTCGAGATCCTCTTGGTGGTGCCACTGGCCTTTCCGGCCTATGTGCTGGCCTATGCCTATACCCATCTGCTCGACCACCCGGGCGTGGTGCAGAGCACCCTGCGCGCGGTGATGGGCTGGGGGCCGCGCGACTACTGGTTTCCCGAGATCCGCAGCCTCGGCGGCGCCGCGGCGATGCTGGTGCTGGTGCTCTATCCTTATGTCTACCTGCTGGCGCGGGCTGCCTTCCTCGGCCAGAGCGCCAGCACCTTTCACGCCGCCCGCGCGCTGGGCAAGACGCCGCTGCAGGCGTTTCTGCAGGTGACCCTGCCGATGGCGCGGCCGGCGATTGCCGCCGGCGTGCTGCTGGCGACGATGGAGACCATCGCGGATTTCGGCACCGTGTCCTATTTCGGCGTGCCGACCTTTGCCACCGGCATCTACACCAGCTGGTTTTCCATGGCCGACCGAGCGGCGGCAGCGCAGCTCTCGCTCGGGCTTCTGGCCTTTGCTTTGACGCTGGCGGTGCTCGAACGGCGCTCGCGGGGCGAGGCCAAGTATCACACCGGCCAGCGGGTCGAGCGGCTGACCCGGCTGCGGCTGAGCGGCTGGTCGCAGGCGGCGGCCTGGGCGCTCTGCGCGATCCCGGTGCTGTTCGGCGCGCTGATCCCGATCGTGGCGCTGGTGATCATGGGGCAGGGCGCGGGGCAGGACCTGCTGAGCCGGCGCTACCTTGGATTCATCCAGAATTCGCTGGTGCTGGCGGGGACCGCGGCGCTCTGCACCCTGACCGCGGCGGTGGTGCTGGGCTATTTTCACCGCGCCGCCCGCACGCCGGGCGCCCGCTGGGCGATCCATGCCGGGCGGCTGGGCTACGCGGTGCCCGGCGGGGTGATTGCGGTCGGGCTGATGGTGCCCTTCGCGGCCTTCGACAACGCGCTTGACGCGGTGATGCGCGACTGGTTCGGGGTCTCGACCGGGCTGCTCTTTACCGGCTCGATCTGGGTTCTGGTCTTTGCCTACATGATCCGCTTCATGGCCGCCGCGATCGGCGCCTACGAGGGCGGTCAGAGCGCGATCAACCCCAACCTCGACGCCGCCTCCCGCGTGCTGGGGCAGTCGAGCTATGGCACGTTGCGGCGCATCCACCTGCCGATCCTGACGCCGTCGCTGCTGACCGCGCTGCTGATCGTCTTTGTCGATGTGATGAAGGAGCTGCCGGCGACGCTGATCCTGCGGCCGTTCAACTATGACACCCTGGCGGTGCAGGCGCATCGGCTGGCGGCGGACGAGCGGCTCGAAGGGGCGGCGGTGCCCAGCCTGGTGATCGTGGCAGTGGGGGTGTTGCCGGTGATCCTGCTGTGCCGGCGGGTCGGGCGGGAGTAGCGCGGCCGATACTTCCGCGGCAGGACCCGTCGCAAGATAGAAGAGCCCATGCCGGTGATGTGTCTTCATCATGACGGGCTCCCACAGGGAAAGTTGCGTTCATCGCGGCCCGGGACAAGGGCGCAGCCCGGCGGGCCAGCGGCGGCCCGCCCCACCGGGCTGCCGCTTTGGCTGACCGAAACGCTACGGTCTGAGGGTCTACGGATCTGGCTGGCATAAACTGCCATACTACGCTGTCCAAGCGGCATCCCGCGGGCCGCCGCAGGCCCGGCGCGCATTGCACCCAAAACCAAAAACCCCGCCTGCGGAACAGGCGGGGTTTGGGGGTGGCACAGGCGTTGGAATTACTCCCAGCCAACCTCGTTGAAGATCTTCTGCGCGGTCGGGATGTTGCCGGCCACGGCGCTCAGGTCGACGCTGTCGGGCTTGAAGAAGCCGAGCGAGGCCACCGAGGGGCTGATCGCCACGCCGGGCACCGCCGGGTATTCGTCGTTGCCGGCCGAGAAGTACTGCTGCGCCTGATCGGAGGTCAGGTACTCGAGGAACTTGATCGCGTTGTCGCGGTTCGGGGCGTTCACCGCCACGCCGGCCCCCGACAGGTTCATATGCGCGCCATTGCCGTTCTGGTCGGGAAAGACCCAGCCGATGCCCTCGAGGCTGTCGCTCAGGCCGCTGACCTCGGTGCGCACGGCGCGGGCGAAGTAATAGGTGTTCGACACCGCGATGTCGCATTCACCAGAGACCAACCCGCGCAGCTGGTCGGTATCGCCGCCCTGCGGATCACGGGCAAAGTTGTCCTTGACCGCTTGCGCCCAGTCGCGCGCGGCCTCTTCGCCCTGATGCTCGACGATCGAGGCCAGCAGGGTCTGCATGTAGGCATTGGTCGAGGAGCGGATGCAGACCATGCCTTTGTATTCGGGTTTGGCCAGATCGGCATAGGTCGCCGGCGGGTTTTCGACATCGGCCTTGTCGTAGAAGATGATCCGCGAGCGCTGGGAAAAGCCGAACCACTGGTTGTCGGCGTCCTGCAGATAGCCGGGCACGCGGGCCTCGAGCACATCGCTCTCGATCGATTGCAGCACGCCGGCTTCCTTGGCACGGGTCAGGCGCGAGGTGTCGACGGTGAGCAGCACGTCGGCCGGAGAATTCGCCCCTTCCGCCTGCATCCGTGCGATCAACTCGTCGGCGTTGCCTTCGATCCGGTTGATGGTGATGCCGGTTTGCGCCTCGAACTCGGAATAGAGCTGCTCGTCGGTGTCGTAGTGGCGCGAGGAATAGAGGTTGACCTCGCCTTCGGCCAGGGCTGCGCCGGCGCTGAGGGACAGGGCAAGGATCGAGGTGACAGCGGTGGTCCGCATGTGAAACTCCATGGGTTAGTATCTTACTAAAACCATCGGTATTTGATCTGGCCGGGCTCTGCAATCCCTTATCCGACAAAAAATATCGGAATACTGTGCGCGCCCTGTCGCTGGACTTTCGCGCCGCAGCCGGGCAGGACGCGCAAAGGCACGAAGGGGGGCAGGGATGCAGACGGCACTGGCGGGTTTCGCACTGGGGTTTTCCCTGATCTTGGCGATCGGGGCGCAGAACGCCTTTGTCCTGCGGCAGGGGCTGCGCGGCGCGCATGTGCTGCCGGTGGTGCTGACCTGCGCGCTGAGCGACGCGTTGCTGATCGCCGCCGGGGTGGCGGGCTTCGGCGCGCTGGCCGAGGCGGTGCCGCTGTTCGAGACGGTGATGCGCTGGGGCGGGGCGGCGTTCCTGATCTGGTACGGCGCGCGCAATTTCCGGGCTGCCATGGCCGGCGGGGCGGCGCTCGAGGTCAGCGGCGACAGCCGCCAGAGCCTGCGGGCCGCGGTGCTGACCTGCCTGGCGCTGACCTGGCTCAACCCGCATGTCTACCTCGATACGGTGGTGCTTCTGGGCGCGATCTCGGCGCAATATGACGACCGGCTGGCCTTTGCGCTGGGGGCGATGAGCGCCTCATTCGTCTTCTTCGTCGCGCTGGGCTTTGGCGCGCGGCTCCTGCGACCGCTCTTTACCTCGGCCAGGGCGTGGCAGGTGCTCGACGTCATCGTCGGCCTGACGATGTGGTTGATCGCGACAAAACTCATCCTGGGATAACGCTGCGGGTCTTGCACATCGGCGGCGTCCGGGTCTTGATGCGCGCATGACGAAACCCCAGCCTTCCCCCGTGCGTGGCGTGTTCTGGATGCTGGTCACGGGGCTGTGCTTCGTGACGGTGACGGCGCTGGTCAAATACCTCGACAATGCGGTGCCGGCGGCGCAGGCGGCGTTTCTGCGCTATGTCATCGGGCTGGTATTCCTGCTGCCGATGGCGCGCTCGCTGCTGGCCACGCGAATGACGGCACGGCACTGGAAACTGTTTGGCGCGCGGGGCGCGGTGCACACGCTGGGGGTGATCCTGTGGTTCTTTGCCATGACCCGCATCCCGATCGCCGAGGTCACCGCGATGAACTATCTCTCGCCGGTCTATGTCACCCTCGGCGCGGCGCTGTTTCTGGGGGAAAAGCTGGCCTTCCGCCGGATCATGGCGATCTGCGTGGCGCTCGCCGGGGCGATGATCATCCTGCGGCCGGGGTTTCGCGAGGTGAACCCGGGCCACCTGGCGATGCTGGCCACCGCGGCGCTTTTTGCCTGCTCCTACCTGTTTGCCAAGATCGTGGCGGACGAGGTCGCGCCCTCGCTGGTGGTGGCAATGCTGTCGATCACCGTGACGATCGGCCTCGCGCCCTTTGCCCTTGCAGTCTGGGTCACTCCGGATCTCTGGACGCTGGCCATTTGTTTCGCGCTCGCCTGTTTTGCCACCGGCGGGCATTTCGCCATGACGCTGGCGTTTCGCGCCGCGCCGCTGACCCTGACCCAGCCGGTGACCTTTTTGCAGCTGGTCTGGGCGGTGACGCTGGGCGCGCTGGTCTTCCACGAGCCGGTCGATCCGGTGGTGGTGCTGGGCGGGTTGCTGATCCTCGGGTCGGTGATCTTCATCACCCTGCGCGAGGCGCAGCTCAAGCGCCGGGTGGTGACGCCGGGCGTCAACGCCCCTAAGGGCTGATCACATCGCTTTCAGCAGGCCTTCGACATGCCCGCCGAGCGCGCGGGCCGGCACTGTCGCCTCGCGCACGAGGTGATCGAAATGCCGGGTGATGGCGCGCACCCGCTCGGTGTCGCGAAATGCCAGGTAGTTGCTGCCGAGATAGATCACCGCCTGCAGCGGGCCAAAGATCGTCAGCGGCGCGGAATAGAGCCGGCGCGCGTCGAACAGGCAGATCCGCATCCGCGGATAAAGCTGGTCGGCCAGGGTCTGCAGCCGCTCGAGCTGGGCGCGGCGCAGGGCGCGGGGCAGGCCGGCGTAATAGCCGGTGCCGCCGGCAAAGCTCGCCAGTTCATACAGCGGCAGCGAGATCTCGTAGTCCGAGGCCGACTCCCGCATCCAGTCCAGCCGCTCTTCAGAGGCGTTGATCGCCTGTTCGGCGGTGCGGCCGAGATGCGGGGTGTATTCCCAGTCCAGCACCTCACGGGTCTTGAGCATGTCGGGCAGGGCGGGGGGCACGTAGCGGATCTTGTAGCCGTCGGCCTCGACGTGCCAGTCGAAGATCTGCCGGTCGACCAGCGCCCGCGGCGCCTCGGTGATGCGAAAGGCGTTGGCGATCAGCCGCGCCGCGCTTTCTGGCCGGTCAGACAGCCCCAGCAGCCAGTCCGACGAGACCCCGAGCGCGCGGGCGCATTCCGCCACCACCTGTCCATTGGGCAGACGCGCGCCGCCGCCCGACAACAGCTGCGACACGGTCGAGCGATCCACCCCGATCTCGCGGGCCAGCGCGCTCTGGTTGGTGCCGGCCTCGGCCATTGCCTCGGTCACCCGGCTGCGAAAGGTCTCGGCTCTGACACGCTTGTCGGTTTTTGCCATCATATGGTGACAATATTCACAGTTGCTGCGTTTTGCTAACTATATTCCGGATGTCCGAACCGCCGATGCGGGCGTATCCCAAGCCTATCTCGACACAAGGAGGCAGGTTTGGAAACGCGCGAACGCACGATCGTAAAAGGTGTGGTGTGGATTTTCATGGGGCTGGTGGTGATGAGCCTCGTGGGGCTGCTGTTCACCGGGTCGGTGGCCGTGGGTGGCACCATGGCGCTGGTGAATTCCGCCATCGGCTTTGTCAATTATGTGCTCTACGAACGGTTCTGGGCCGGGGTGCGCTGGGGCCGGCGGGCCTGATCACTCGGCCAGCGGCGTGCCGTGCAGGCGCAGGAACAGGCTTGCCTCATCGTCATTGCGAAAGAACGGCACCGAGGCCGGCGGGCCGGGGTCCGCGACCCGTGCCGCCACCTCGGCCAGCACCACCTCGGTGATGAACGGCAGGTCGAGCGCCCGCACCTCGTCGAGCGCGACCCAGTGCAGGTGGCTGAGCTCGTCGCAGGCCGCCGAGAAATCATCCGGGTCCGAGGCCAGTTCGGCGGCATCGATCAGAAAGAACCGCGCATCGAAGCGCCGCGGCCGGCCGGGCGGGGTGATGGCGCGAAAGACGAATTGCAGCGGCGCGGCATCCGGCAGCAGGCCAAACTCGGCAAAGCCCTGCCAGTCCGCCGGCACTGCGCCGGGCCATGCGCCGGTCTGCCCCAGAAGCTGGCCGGTTTCCTCCCAAAGCTCGCGAATCGCGGCGGCGGCAATGGCGTGGCTGCGGTCCTCGGAGCAATCCTCGCGCAGCCGCGCGGCGCAGGGCAAAGAGACCGGGCGCGCCAGCGGCACCTCGGCATCCGCCACATCCACCGCGCCGCCGGGAAAGACGAACTTGTTGGGCATGAAGGCCGCCGCCGCGCCGCGCTGCCCCATCAGGATACGCGGCCGGGTCGCCCGGTCGCGCAGCACGATCACGGTTGCCGCGTCGCGTATCTGCGTCTTGTCGATGCTGCCCATCCTACCCCCGTCAGGGGCGCGGCGCCTCTGGTCCGGCGGGTTTGCCGAAACCGTGCATCCTGCGCGCCCATTGAAATGCCACGATCACACCCTTGAGCCTCGGCAGAAGATATAGCGAGAGTGCAATTGTGCCAACGCCAAATATGGTGAAGAGAACCATCGGCTCTGGCCGCCAGGTGGTAAAGACCACCAGCAGCAGCGGCGCCAGAAGGTGGCCGACGATCAGGATGGTCAGGTAGGCCGGGCCGTCATCGGCGCGATGGTGGTGCAGCGGCTGCCGGCACACCGGACAGGTATCGCGCACCTTGAGGTAGCCCGAAAGCAACGGACCGGTACCGCAATTGGGGCATTTGCGCCGCCAGCCCTTCCACAGGGCGCTCCAGATCTCGCGCTCGTCCGCATGTTCGTGTGGCCGCAGATCGACGGCCTCGACCGCATCGCGGTCGGACAATTGGTAATTCTTCATGGTCACCACCTCGCTAACCCCACAGAGACTAGGGGCCTTGCGCAGGAATAAACATCGGACAATCCGTCCTTGCGGCGCGATGTCGCGTGAGAGCTCACGGTGCTGTGATGCGAAAAACCCGCCCCCGGCCGACGGAAGCCCGGCGCCGGCCCGTTTGAGGTTCAGATCGCGGCGGAAACGACCACCGCATCTCAAGCAGGTAACCGGAAGGACCCTAGACATGAGCAAGACACGCAACACCCTGATCCTCTCTGCCCTCGTGGCAGCCATCGCCCTGAGCGTTCCCGCCACCAGCGCGCTGGCCCGGGGCGGTCCGGGCGCGGGCGGCGCGGCCGGTCTCGAATTTCAGCATTTCGACCAGAACGGTGACGGCAGCCTGACCCCCGAGGAAATGCGCGACGTCGGCAAGGCGCGCTTTGCCCAGATGGACGGCAACGGCGATGGCGAGCTGAGCGCCGACGAGCTGCAGGCCGCGGCCGAGGCCCGGCGTGACGCCCGCTTCGAGCGGATGATCGAGCGGCTCGACAGCGACGGCAACGGCACGCTCAGCGCCGCCGAGCTGGAGGCAGGCCACGACAAGATGCGCAAGGGCGGCAAGATGGGCCGCGACCAGGCGCGCGGCGACAAAGACGGCGGCAGCAAGGAACGCGGGGCGCAGCGCCGGGCCGACCAGGATAGCAAGCAGGGTGGCAAGCGCGACGGCGCAGAGCGTCGCGAGGCCCGCGGCGACGCGCGCTTTGACCAGATGTTCGCGCTGGTCGACACCGACGGCAACGGCACGGTGTCTCAGGCCGAGTTCGACAGCGCCAAGGCGCGTCTCGCCACCCGCCGCGCCCCGACGGCTCCGACCGAGAACTGATCGCCGGTCACGGGCGGCGGGCTTTCATCCCTTTGTCCGCCGCCGGTCCGCGTCTCCCCCTGCCTTCGGGCGGGGGGCGGCGTCAGGACCACCACAGGGATGCCGCAGGGGGGCAGGGCCGGATTGCCCGGTTCCCAAGCGCGACAAAAGGATTTAGGCCGCGGTACATGAACATGGCGCTCGACGCATCAACGGACGGGATCAGTGACGAGGCTCTGCTGGTGCTCTACGCCAATGGCGACGGGGCGGCGGCGCGCGCGCTGACGCTGCGGCTGACGCCGCGCGCCTATGGCCAGGCCTTCCGGATGCTGGGCGATGGTGCCGAGGCCGAGGACGTGACCCAGGACGCGCTGATGCGCCTGTGGAAGATCGCGCCGAACTGGCGGCAGGGCGAGGCCCAGGTTTCGACCTGGCTGTGGCGGGTGGTGGCCAACCTGGCAACCGACCGGCTGCGCAAACGCCGCCGGGTGGCGCCGCTGGAAGACGCCGGTGAACCGGCCGACACCGCCGGCGACGCCCCGGCGCAGATGCAGACAGAGGCACGGCGTGCGGCGCTTGCCGCGGCGCTGGCCGAGCTGCCGGAGCGGCAGCGCCGGGCGGTGGAGCTGAGGCATTTCGAGGGGTTGGGCAACCCCGAGATCGCCGCCATACTTGAGATCAGCGTGGAGGCCGTCGAGAGCCTGACCGCGCGTGGCAAACGGGCGCTGGCCCGGGCGCTGGAGGGCCGCAAGGCAGAACTGGGGTACACCGATGACGAGGTCTGACAACATGGGGTCCGGCAAGGCCGGCGAAGACGCCTTCCTCGAGACGCTGTTCGAAGAGGCGCGCAGTGCACGCGCACCCCGGGAACCCGGGGTGCCGCCAGAGTTGCTGGCGCGGGTGCTGGCCGATGCCGAAGCGGTGCAGGCGGGGTTCGACACCGCGGCCCTGCCCGAGCGCCAGCCCGCCCGGCGCCCCGGCCTTCTGGCCCAGCTCGGCGCCGCGCTGGGCGGCTGGCCCGCCTTTGCCGGACTGGCGGCGGCCTCGGTCTGCGGTCTGCTGGTGGGGCTCAGCCCGCCGCAGGGGCTCAGCGACACGGCGGCCTATTACACCACCGAGGAGGCGGCGCTCTATGATCCGGTCTCGGGCTTCGATTTCGATCTGGGGGAAAGCTGACCATGGCGGATGACCTGAAATCACGCCGCATCTCGCCCGGCCTGCGGATCGTGCTGTTCCTGTCGCTGGCGGCCAATCTGGCGATCGCGGGGGTGGTGGCGGGCTTCGTGCTGACTGGCGGGCCCGGCAAGCCGCCGCCGCGCAACCCGCGCGATGCGGTCGCCCCCTATACTCAGGCGCTGACCCGCGACGACCGCCGGGCGCTTGGCCGGCAGCTCTTTGCCGAAATGCGCAAGGAGGGCACGCGCGAGGACCTGCGGGCGCGGGCGCGGGCCGAGTACCGCGAGGCGCTCGAGGCCTTGCGGGCCGAGCCGTTCGATCCGGCGGGTTTCGCCGAGGTTCTGGCCCGGCAGAATGAACGTGCCGCCGAGCGCCAGCAGCGCGGCCAGGATATCCTGGTGTCGCATGTCGCCGCGATGAGCCCCGAGGACCGGGCAGGCTTTGCCGACCGGGTGGCCGCGGCGCTGGAGCGCGGCGACAGGGATCGCAAGTAGACGGGCGCGCGCCGCTCAGGCCGCCGGCCGGCGGCTGAGCTCGACCTGGTTGCGGCCCTGCGCCTTGGCCTCGTAGAGCGCGGCATCGGCACTGCGCAGCAGGTCCTCAGGCGCTGGCCCGCCGTCGCGGGCGGGTTGGGCGATCATCACGCCGATCGATATGGTGATGCGGATCGGCGCCTCGCCTCCGGGGATCACGAAGGGCGCCTCTGACATCGCGGCGCAGAGCCTGTGGGCGGTGTCGCCCGCCGTCCGGTCGCTGGCATCCGGCAACACCACGAGAAACTCCTCGCCACCGATCCGCGCCACCAGATCCACTGCGCGCAGATTGTCCCGCAGCCGCCGCGCCACCTCGGCCAGCACGGCGTCGCCGGCGGCATGGCCATAGGTGTCGTTGACCTTCTTGAAGTGATCGAGATCGGCCACCATCACCGCGAAGGGCCGCATCAGCCGGTTGGCCCGCTCCGCGATCCGGGTGACATGCGGCAGCGCATAGCGCCGGTTGAAGAGCCCGGTCAACGGATCGGTCACCGCCGCACGCAGCCCCGCCTGCACGGTGCTGCGCAGGCGGTCCGCCATGCGCCGGCGGGTGGTGAGCCGGTCGATGCGCAGCGCGATCTCGGCCGCCGAGGCGCAGGCCGGGGCGACATTATCGGCGCCGAGATCGAGCACCGCCGCCGCCAGCGGCCCGGTGGTGTCGGGGGCCAGCACCAGCACGCCGGCATGGCGGGTGGCGGTGCGGGCGCGCAGGTCGGGCAGGATCTGCATCTCGACCTCGGCCCGGTCGGCATCGAGCGCGATCACCAGAACATCCGGCCCGGTCCCGGCCTGACGGCCCAGCGGCCCCGTGAGCGGGTGAAAGACCTCGCGCGGCGACATCATCTCGAACCGGTGCGGCAGCATCCGGCGGAGCTCGCGCAGCCGCCCGGCCAATCCGCGCCGCTCTTCGGCGAGAATGCCGATCCGCGCCGGCCGGTCAAAGCTGGCCGGAGCCTCCGACAGGCCCAGGGCGCGGTGGGTGCCTTCGCGCATCCTGAGCTCCATCTCGGTCTCATGTCCGCGCAGCAGCGCCCGCAGCCGCGCGAGCAGCAACGCGTCGCAACAGGGCAGGTCGAGAATGCTGCTCGCCCCGGCCTCGAGCGCGGCAATCCGGGCAGAGGCGTCGCTCTCGGCCGCCATCACCACGATGGGGCAATGCGCCGTGGCGGCGATGGCGCGCAACTGCCGGCACAGCTCGACCGGCGAGGCATCGCCCAGCCCGCCGATCAGGATCGCCGAGGGTGTCTTGCGGCGCACCTGTTCCAGCGCCTCGGCGGCGCTGATCGTCTGTTCGACCTCGTAGAAGGCCGCCGCCAGTTTGACCTTGAGCACGATGCGGTTGGTCGCCACCGCATCGACAAGTAGGATTTGACGTGCCAACAGTGCACCCTCGGACCTTCGTTCAATCTTGTCTTAATTATTCGGCCGGAAGAGTTAAGAAATCCTTTCCCGTCGTTAACTTTGGAGCGCGCCACATGTCGTATACGCGGGAATCTGCCGAAACCCTGGGTCTGCAGGCTCTGGGCTGGCTGGTCGGCGAGGAGGACCTGGTGGGGGTCTTCCTGGGTTCGACCGGGCTATCGGAGGCCGAACTGCGGGCGCGCGCCGGCGAGCCGGAGTTCCTCGGTTCGGTGCTGGATTTCATCATGATGGACGACGCCTGGGTGATCCGGTTCTGCGACGCGCACGGGTTGGCCTATGACCGGGTGATGCTGGCGCGGGCGGCACTGCCGGGCGGCGAGCAGGTGCATTGGACATGAGCATCGGGGCGATCGTGTTCGACAAGGACGGCACGCTGTTCGACTTCAGCGCCACTTGGGATGGCTGGGCGGCCGGGGTGATTGCCACGCTGTCCGAGGGCGACGCAGCGCTGGCGCAGAAGCTGGCGGCCTCGGCGCGCTATGACCTGGCGCGGTTGACCTTCGAGCCCGACAGCCCGGTGATCGCCGGCACCGCGCGCGAGGCGGCGGAGTGCTTTGCCCGCGTGCTGCCCGGCCGCCCGGTCGAGGAGGTCGAGCACTTCCTCGACGCCGCTGCGCGCGCGGCACCGCTGGCGCCGGCGGTGCCCTTGGCGCCCTTGCTGAGCGCCCTGGCCGACCGCGGGTTGCGGTTGGGCGTGGTGACCAACGACACAGAGGCTTCGGCCCGGGCGCATCTGGCGGCGGTGGAGATCACCCCGCTGTTCGACTTCGTCGCAGGATTCGACAGCGGCTATGGCATGAAGCCCGACGCGGCGCCATTGCTGGCCTTTGCCAGCGCGGTGGAGATCGCACCGGCCGAGGTGGTGATGGTGGGCGACAGCACCCATGACCTGATCGCGGGCCGCGCGGCGGGGATGAAGACGGTGGGGGTGCTCACCGGTCCCGCCCGGTCCGAGACGCTGACGCCCTATGCGGATGCGGTGCTGCCCGACATCGGCCATCTGCCGGAGTGGCTTGACGGGCAGTGACCCGGGATGTGGGGGGGTGCAAAGAGGACCCGGCGCGGCGGCCGGGACAGAGGCGGCATGAGGGACGCGGGACGGGTGTGCCTGCGGTTGCCATATGGTCCGACAATTGGGACCTGCGGGACCGATGCGCCTCGCATTCACCCCGCCCCGGACGGTGGACCTAGGCCCGGGACAAGGCCGCAGGCCGCCGGGCCAGCGGCTGTCCGCCCCCCTGGGCTGCCGTTTTGGGTCCCGCAGGCGCACCCGGGAGATGTTGTCCGGGCATTGCCAAGATAAGGTGGCAGACAGGACCGTCGCAGCGGCATCCCGCAAGCCGCCGCCGGCCCGGCTTTTGCAGCGGCTGATATGGTTGGCTCTGGCTCGCGCCTCAATGTGCCCGCCCCGGACCTGATCCGGGGCCTCTCGGCGCAAGCGCGTGGCGCAGTGGCCGGGACCGCCCTGGCCTAGCGTTGCGCGGTCTGCCAGTCGGGGTGGATCCAGGGCCGGGCGTTCTCGCGCGGGAGGGGGCTGCGGCCGAGGATGTGATCGGCCGCCTTTTCGCCCACCATGATCGACGGCGCATTGAGATTGCCGTTGGTGATCCGCGGAAAGATCGAACTGTCGGCGACACGCAGCCCCGCGACGCCGATCACCCGGCACTCCGGATCGACCACCGCCGCCGGATCCCCCACCGCGCCCATCCGGCAGGTGCCGCAGGGATGATAGGCGCTCTCCACATGCTCGCGGATGAAGCCGTCAAGCGCGTCGTCGCTTTGCAGGTCGGCGCCCGGCTGGATCTCGGCCCCGCGGTAGGGGGCAAAGGCGTCCTGGGCAAAAATCTCGCGGGTCAGGCGGATGCAGCGCCGGAAATCCTCCCAGTCCTGGGTGTGCGACATGTAGTTGAAGAGGATCTTCGGCGCGTCATGCGGATCGCGCGAGCGCAGGCTGACGGCGCCGCGCGAGGGCGAGCGCATCGGGCCGACATGGGCCTGAAAGCCATGCCCCTCGGCAGCCGCCTTGCCGTCATAGCGCACCGCGATCGGCAGGAAGTGATACTGGATGTCGGGATAGCGCACCCCGGCGCGCGACCGGGTGAAGGCGGCGCTCTCGAACTGGTTCGAGGCGCCGGGCCCACGCCGGGCCAGCAGCCATTGCAGCCCGACCCAGGCCTTGCCAAACAGGTTCCAGTATTTGAACAGCGACACCGGCTGCGAGGCGGCCATCTGCACGTAGAGCTCGAGATGGTCCTGCAGGTTCATCCCCACGCCGGGGCGGTTGGCGATGACCTCGATGCCCTGCGCCGAGAGATGCGCACCGGGGCCTACGCCCGAGAGCATCAGCAGTTTGGGCGAGTTGATCGAGGAGGCCGCGAGGATCACCTCGCGCCCGGCATGCACGGTGTCGCGACCGCCATGGCGCAGCAGCTCGACGCCGGTGGCGCGGCCCTCAGAGATCACCACCCGGGTGGCCAGCCCGCGCACCACGGTGCAGCGCCCGGTGGCGCGGGCCTGTATCAGATAGGCGCGCGCGGCCGACCAACGCTCGCCCTTGTGGATGGTCGAATCCATCGGGCCGAAGCCCTCCTGCTTGGCGCCGTTGTAATCCTCGGTGGTCTCGTAGCCCGCCTGCCGGCCGGCCTCGACGAAGGCGCGGACCAGCGGGTTCTCGCGGCTGCCGCGGCTGACATGCAGCGGACCGTCGCGGCCGCGCCAGTCCGGATCGCCGCCATGACCGCCGGGGTGCCAGCTCTCCATCCGCTTGAAATAGGGCAGCACATCCGCCGCCGCCCAGCCGCTGGCGCCGAGGCTGTCCCAATGGTCGTAGTCGGCGGCGTGACCGCGCACATAGACCATGCCGTTGATTGACGACGAGCCGCCGATCACCTTGCCGCGCGGACAGGCCAGCCGCCGGCCGCCAAGGTAAGGCTCTGGCTCGGTCTGGAATCCCCAGTCGTACCGCTTCATGTTCATCGGGTAGGACAGCGCCCCGGGCATCCGGATGAACGGCCCGGCGTCAGAGCCGCCATGCTCGATGACCACGACGGTCTTGCCCGCCTCGGTCAGGCGATGGGCAAGGGCGCAGCCGGCCGAGCCGGCACCCACGATGACGTAGTCGGCGTGCATCTCAGAAGGGCGCCTCGATCTGCGACATGCGCACGAAGACCGATTTCAGCTGCGAATAATGCTCGATCGCCGCCTTGGCGTTCTCGCGTCCGACGCCCGACAGCTTGGAGCCGCCGAAGGGCACCTCGACCGGGGCGTCGTTGTAGGAATTGATGAAGCAGCTGCCGGCCTGCAACTGGCCGATCACCCGGTGCGCGCGGGTGATGTTGGAGGTGAAGACCCCGGCCGAGAGGCCGAACTCGGTGGCATTGCCGCGTGCCACCGCCTCGGCCTCGCTGTCGAACTTCAGCACCGAGAGCACCGGGCCGAAGATCTCTTCGCGGGCGATGGTCATCTCGTCGGTGACATCGGCAAACAGCGTCGGCGCGACCCAGAAGCCGGAGCCCTCCATCGCCGTGCCGCCGGTGACCAGCCGCGCGCCCTCGGTCTTGCCTTTTTCGATATAGCCCAGCACCTTGTCGCGCTGCGCGGCGCTGACCAGCGGGCCGAAGTTCACCTTCGGGTCGAGCGGATCGCCGGGTTTCACGCCTTTCAGACGCTCGGCCATGCGGGTGACAAAGGCGTCGTGAATGCCGGCCTGCACAAACACCCGCGTGCCGTTGGAACAGACCTGGCCCGAGGAATAGAAGTTGGCGAGGATCGCCCCCGAGACCGCGTCTTCGAGATCGGCATCGTCGAAGATCAGCAGCGGCGACTTGCCGCCCAGCTCCATGGTGACGTTCTTGATGCCCTCCGCGGCGGCGGCATAGACCTTGCGTCCCGTGGGCACCGACCCGGTGAGCGAGACCTTGGCGATGCGCGGATCCGCGATCAGCTTGGCGCCGACCTCGCCGCGGCCCTGGATGACGTTGAAGAGGCCGGGAGGCGCGCCGGCCTCGACCAGAATCTCGGCCACTTTCAGCGCGCAGAGCGGGGTGGTCTCGGAAGGTTTGAACACCATGGCATTGCCGCAGGCCAGCGCCGGCGCGGCCTTCCAGCAGGCGATCTGAGTGGGGTAGTTCCACGCCCCGATGCCGGCACAGACGCCGAGCGGTTCGCGCACGGTATAGGCCCAGTCGTCGCCGAGCGGGATATGCTCGCCGGTGAGCGTGCCGGCCAAGCCGCCGAAATACTCCAGCGCATCGGCGCCAGAGGTGGCATCGACCACGCTCGTCTCCTGATAGGGCTTGCCGGTATCGAGCGTTTCGAGCTGGCTGAGCGCGTGGTTGCGGGCGCGCATGATCTCGGCGGCACGGCGCAGCACCCGGCCGCGCTCGGTGCCAGAGCGTTTGGCCCAGTCCTTCTGCGCCTGCACGGCGGCGGCGATGGCCTGATCGACGATGCCGTCGGTGGCGGCATGGACCGTGGCGATCCGGTCGCCGGTATAGGGGTAGACCACGGCGATCTCGGGGCCGGAGGCGTCTTCGATATAGTAGCCGCCGATGAAGTGGCTGGCTGTGGGCTGGGCGTCGGGCAGGGTCATTGCGCGGCTCCTTTCAGTTCCAACTGGATATGCGTCATGGCCAGGTCGGCGGCATGGCGGTGTTCGGTCTCGCGCGGAGCGAGCCCCTCGCGCAGGTAAAGCCCGTCGATCACGGCGGCGATGCGCTCGGCGGCAGCGGCGGGGTCGGCGACCAGCGGTCTCAGCGCGTGGCGCAGATTTGCCCGCAGACGGCGCTGGTAGACCGACAAGAGCCGTGCGGCCGCGGACGACGAGAGCGCCAGCGCGTAGAAGTTCATCCAGGCCGAGACCACCTCGCGGCGGAAGTGCTCTGGCGCGAATCCGGCCAGCACCAGCGCCTCGAGCCGGGCCTGCGGCGCTTCGGTGCCGCGCAGGGCGGCGCGCACGTCGGCACCGTAGACGCCGAGGATATACCGCATGGTCGACAGGAACAGCTGCTCCTTGCCGCCGAAATAATGATGCGCCAGCGCCGGCGAAACCCCGGCGCGGCGCGCGATGGCCGAGACGGTGATGTCGAGCGTGCCTTTGGCGCCGATCTCGGCAATAGTCGCCTGTATCAGCGCTTCGCGACGGATCGGCTCCATTCCGACCTTGGGCATGAGACCCTCCGCGTTGAAGTCTGGGATTTGTATGTTATTGATTGACTGGTCAGTCAATAAAAAAACCGGGAGATGGATCAGATGAAATTCAGGATTACGGCCTCCGCGCTGGCGATCGGCCTTGCCGCGCCCGCCTTCGCCGACTGCGATGAGGTGACTTTCGCCGACGTCGGCTGGACCGACATCACCGCCACCACCGCCGCCACCACCACCGTGCTCGAGGCGCTGGGCTACGAGACCGACATCAAGGTGCTCTCGGTGCCGGTGACCTATACCTCGCTGGCCAATGGCGACATCGACGTGTTCCTCGGCAACTGGATGCCGACGATGGAGGCCGATATCGCGCCCTACCGCGAGGCCGGCACCGTCGATACCGTGCGCACCAATCTCGAGGGCGCGAAATACACCCTCGCGGTGAACAAGGCCGCCGCCGACCTCGGGATCAAGGATTTCGCCGATATCGCCAGCCACCAAGAGGCGCTGGAGGCCGAGATCTATGGAATCGAGCCCGGCAATGACGGCAACCGGCTGATCCTGTCGATGATCGAGGAGAACGCCTTCGGCCTCGAAGGCTTCGAGGTGGTTGAAAGCTCCGAGCAGGGGATGCTGGCGCAGGTCGCCCGGGCCGACCGTCGCGGCGAGCCGGTGGTCTTCCTCGGATGGGAGCCGCACCCGATGAACGCCAACTACGAGATGTCCTATCTCACCGGCGGCGACGATTACTTCGGCCCCAACCTCGGCGGTGCCACGGTGCACACCAACACCCGCGCCGGCTATGTCGCGGAATGCCCCAATGTCGGCGCGCTCCTGCAGAACCTCGAGTTCACGCTGGCGATGGAAAACGAGATCATGGCGGCGATCCTCGATGACGGCGAGGCGCCGGAAGAGGCCGCCAAGGCCTGGCTCTCGGCCAACATGGGCGTGCTCGACGGCTGGCTCGACGGCGTGACCACCAAGGACGGCGGCGACGCGATGGCCGCGGTGAAGGCCGCGTTGGAGTGATCCGGACCGGCCGCAATAGGACGTCCCCTGCCGCGCGGCAGGGGCGCACCGCCAGCGTCTCAGCCCTCCTGCGGCATCAGCGCGGTGTCGATCTCGACGGCGCGGAGTGCCGCCGGTCGGCGGGCCAGCCGCTGGGCGTACTCGGCAAAGCCGGGGCGGTCGGGCAGGGTGCCGAACTGCAGGCCGAACTGGATCTGCGCGCCGACATAGACATCCGCCGCGGTGAACCGCGCGCCGCAGATATAGTCGCGCCCGTCCGCCAGCATCGTGGCCAGCGCATCGGTCACCATCTCGAGACTGCCATAGCCTGCGCGGCCGCGGGCCTCGTCGCTGTCGGGCAGCTCGAAGCCGAAGGCGGCATTGGTGATCGCCGCCTCGCCGGGACCGGCGGCGAGGAACATCCAGCGGAAGAAATCGGCGCGCTCGGCGGGCTCCGGCGCCAGGCCCACATCGGGAAAGGCAAAGGCGAGATAGGCGCAGATCGCCGCCGCCTCGGTCACCACCTGGCCGTCATGCACGATCGCTGGCACCTTGCCCATCGGGTTGAGCGCCAGGTACTCCGGCGATTTCATCTCGGGGCCGTAGGTCAGCACCTTCGTCTCGTAGGGGGCGCCGACCTCCTCGAGCATCCAGCGGACAATCCGGCCGCGCGACATCGGGTTGGTATAGAACACAAGCGCCATGGGCGATCTCCCTCGGGTCAGGAGGCAAGAGTGACAGCAGAGACCGGATACGGCAAGCGGGAGCGACAGGCATGGACTGGCTGACCGACAACAAGATCCCCGTCGGCAAATCCGCCGCCTGGGTGTTCGACCTGTTGCAGGACTACGGCGCCTGGTTCTTCGACGCGCTGTCGGATGCGATGGACGCGATGATCGAGGGCATCCTCTGGGTGCTGCAGGGCCCGCATCCGCTGCTGATCGTCGCCTGTTTCGCAGCGCTGACCTGGGTGTTGCAGCGCAGCTGGAAGGTCACGCTTTTCGTGGTGCTGGGCTTTCTCTTCATCCTCAACCAGGGCTACTGGGAGGAAACCACCGAAAGCCTCACGCTGGTGCTCTCGGCCTGCGTGGTCTGCATGGGGGTGGGCGTGCCGATCGGCATCGCGGTGGCGCACCGGCCGCGGCTCTATGCCTGGATGCGGCCCGTCCTGGACCTGATGCAGACCCTGCCGACCTTCGTCTATCTCATTCCCGCGATTGTCTTTTTCGGCATCGGCATGGTGCCCGGTCTGATTGCCACGGTGATCTTTGTGGTGCCGGCGCCGATCCGGCTCACCCATCTCGGCGTCACCTCGACCCCCGATGCGCTGCTCGAGGCGGCGGATGCCTTCGGTGCCACCGGCTGGCAGAAACTGGTCAAGGTCGAGCTGCCCTATGCCTTTCCACAGATCATGGCCGGGCTGAACCAGACCATCATGCTGTCACTGTCGATGGTGGTGATCGCGGCGCTGGTGGGGGCTGACGGGCTCGGCGTGCCGGTGGTGCGGGCGCTGAACCAGGTCAACACCTCGCTGGGGTTCGAGAGCGGCTTCGTCATCGTCGTCGTCGCCATCATGCTGGACCGGATGCTGAGGGTGGACCGCAAATGAGCGCGCGCAGGACCGCTGTCGACTTCGACAATGTCTCGATCGTCTTCGGCAACCATCCCGAGGCGGCGCTGCCGCTGATGGACACGGGCCGCGAGCGGGCCGAGATCCAGCAGGAGACCGGCCAGGTGCTGGGCGTCCACAACTGCCGGCTCGAGGTCAAGGAAGGCGAGATCCTCGTGCTCATGGGCCTGTCGGGCTCCGGCAAGTCGACGCTTCTGCGCGCGGTCAACGGGCTCAACCCGGTGGCCCGCGGGCAGGTGCGGCTGCGCTGCGACGAGGACATGGTGGACGTCACCCATGCCGATGCCAGGACCCTGCGCGACCTGCGCCTGCGCCATGTCGCAATGGTGTTTCAGCAGTTCGGCCTGCTGCCCTGGCGCAGCGTGCGCGACAACGTGGTGCTGGGCCTCGAGCTGGGCGGCATGGGACGCGCCGAGCGCAATGCCCAGGCCGAGGAAGAGCTGGCGCTGGTGGGGCTCTCCGACTGGTCCGACCGCAAGGTGGGCGAGCTCTCTGGCGGCATGCAGCAGCGCGTGGGGCTGGCGCGGGCCTTTGCCACCAAGGCGCCGGTGCTCCTGATGGACGAGCCGTTCTCGGCGCTTGATCCGCTGATCCGCACCCGGCTGCAGGACGAGCTTCTTGACCTGCAGCGCCGTCTCGGACGCACCATCATCTTTGTCAGCCATGATCTCGACGAGGCCTTCAAGATCGGCGACCGCATCGCCATCATGGAGGGCGGGCGGATCGTGCAATGCGGCACCCCGCGCGAGATCTTCTCGGACCCCGCCACGGATTACGTCGCCGATTTCGTTGCCCACATGAACCCGCTCGGGGTGCTCTGCGCGCGTGACATGATGGGGCCGGGTACGGCGGCCGGGCCCGAGGTCGCGCCGGGCACGCCGATCAACGACCTGGTGCAGATGTTCTCTGGCGACGTGCATCAGATCACCGTCATGGAGGACGGCGAGACCCTGGGCGTGATCACCCGCGACACCCTGCTGCAGCGTCTGGCCCAGACCATGCCGGGGTGAGGGGTCTGAGGCGCGGGCTTTGGCCTGCGGCACGGCTTGTATGCTCTGTCTGCCGGTTCACCTCAGCCGAACCGCCAACGAGAGCCGGGCCGGCGGCTGCCCGCGGGATGCCGCTCCGACGGCTATGTCTGGCACTTTATGTTGGCCCAACCCGTCGACCCTCTCAATGATGCGCCTGCCGCAGTCAAAGCGGCAGCCCGGTGGGGCGGGCAGCCGCTGGCCCGGCGGGCCGCGCCCTTGTTCCGGGCCGGCGTATTTTTCGGCCGGGAGGCCCCGGGTCAGGCCCGGGGCGCGCGGCGCTCATGGCCTCAGACCTCGTTTTGCCATCGCACCGTTGGCCACCAAAGCCGCACCATCCCGGCCACCGCGCCGGCAACCTCCCGCCTCACCCGCACCTCACGCCGAGAGCGCCATCTCCGCCACAGCCACCTTCGGCCAGGTGATCAGCAGCACCGCCACGCCCGTCACGGCCTGTTCGGCCAGCGCGTCCGTCAGCCCGTCCAGTCGACAGGTGAACCGCCGCTCGCCGGGTTTCGAGACCTCCACTGCCACCGTCACCTCTGCGGCCCCCGGCAGCCCGCGTGCCATCAGCCCGGCGGCGATCCGCGCCGATTGCCGGACCGCCATGTAAAGCGCCAATGTCGTGCCGGGCCGGGCATGGCGGGCGCAGTCGGGCAGCGGGTCGTCGTCGCGGCAGGTGCCGGTGGTCAGCACCAGTGTGTCAGAGACCCCACGTTCCGTCAGCGGCTGCCCGGCGCTGGCCGCCGCGGCGCAGGCGGCAGTGATGCCCGGCACGATCTCGACCGCGATACCGGCCACGCGCGCCGCCTCGAGCTCTTCGGTGGCCCGGCCAAAGATCCCCGGATCGCCGGATTTCAGCCGCACCACCCGCTGGCCCTTGAGCGCCGCGGCGACGATCACCGCGCTGATCCGCGCCTGCGGCCAGGCATGGGCGCCCACCACCTTGCCGACATAGACCCGCTCGGCATCGCGTCGCGCCAGTTCCAGCACCTCGGCATCGACCAGCCGGTCGTAGAAAATCACGTCGGCCTCCTGCAGACGCTGCACCGCCCGAAGCGTCAGCAGGTCGCGTGCGCCCGGACCGGCGCCGACCAGGGCAATCGAGCCTTCGGTCGCGCTGCCCGGCGCTCGACCCTCGGCAAGGGCCGCCTTCAGCGCCTGCGCCGCCTCGCGTTCGGCGCCACGGGTCCAGGCCCGGCGCGGCGCGTCTGAGAACACCCAGGCCCAGAACGCCCGGCGCTGCGAGGGGGCCACCCGCTGCGCCACCGCGCTGCGCATCCGGCCGGCCAGTGCCGCCAGGCCACCGAGGTTCGGGGTGAGCATCTGTTCCACCTGGGTCTTGATCTGCCGCGCCAGCACCGGCGCGGTGCCCTCGGTGCCGATCGCCACAACCACCGGGTCGCGGTCGACCAGCGACGGTGTCGTCAGATCACAGAGGTCGGGCCGGTCGACCACGTTCACCGGACAGCCCGCGGCTTTGGCCAGCCCGTGCAGCGCCGCATCCAGACCGGGGCAGCCGGTGGCGACAAAGCCCATCGCCGCGCCCTCGAAGAACGCCGGCGTGATCGCGCCGGCATGATGGGTCGCGCGACCTTCGGCCACCAGCGCCGCCAGTTCGTCGTCGAGCTCCGGCGCGGCCAGCACCAGCGTCGCATCGGTCTTGAGCATCAGCCGCGCCTTCTGCGCCGCCTGTTCGCCGCCGCCGCAGATCACCACCCGGCGGCCGGTGGTGCGGATGAACATGGGAAAGCTTTTCATCTCGGTCTCCTGTCAGGCCGTCAATTGCAGGCCGCCAGCGCGCGGTGGCGCCCGGCCCAGAGCGATTGTGCAAGCGCCTCTGGTTGGTCGTGGCCCAGTGTGGCCAGTGCGAGTGCGGCAGTGCCGGTGACGATGGCCACGGCAAAGGGATCGTCGCGCGTACCGTCCCAGAGGGCGGCGAGATGCGCCGGGTCGGTGTCGCCATCATCCAGCCGTCGGGTTTCCTCGATCAATGCAGGGGCGGTGTCCTGCCAGGGTGCCCCGTGGCGCAGGCCGAAGGTGGCGATCTCCTTGCCGGCGTGGCGCTCGAACTCGCCGCCACCTCCCTTGATCACGGTCTGGCTGTCGAGGCCCAGAAGCTGCGCCGCCTCGGTCTGCAAACCGCGGTAGGAGGGGTGAAAAACCCCCTGCACCGAGGCCGCAGCGCCGCCCGGGTTCAACATCCGGCAGACGGTGTTGACGCAGGACCGCAGACCCAGCACATCGCGCAGCGTCAGCAGCGCAAAGAGCTGCGGCGAGAGGGTTTCCAGCGGCAGGTATGCCACGCCGCCTTGGGCGAGCATTTGCGCGCACTCGTCGGGATCGGAGACCACGGGGATCTGCGCCGCCGCCAGACCCTGCCGCACCGCGGCGTCAGACCCGTTGAACCCGTGCATCAGCACGCTGTGCCCGGCCCGCGCCACCAGCCGCGCCGACAGCAGGAACCAGGGCAGCCCGCGGGTGCGGCCGGCGGCATAGGACGGCCAGTCGAGCGCCGGGCGGGGCAGGGGCGGCAGGGCGGCGCCGACGGCGCTGGCAAAGCCTGCGATCTCGTCGGGCGTCTCGCCCTTCATCCGCATCAGCATCAGCAGCGCGCCCACCGCTTCGGGCGCGGCATCGCCCTGCAGCATCAACGCCATCGCCTCGCGCGCCTCCTCCAGCGTCAGCGAGCGTGACCGGCCCGGCCCGCGGCCGAGGATGCGGACGTAAGGCGCGAGGCTCATTCTGCCGCCTCCGGGGTCTCGAACCGGGCCAGCAGGTCGGCCAGTTCCGGCCGGCAAGAGCCGCAGTTGGTGCCGGCACCGAGCGCCGCGCCGATCGCCTCGACGCTGATCAGCCCCTCGGTCTCGATCGCCGAAAGGATGGTGTTCACGCCGACGGAGAAACAAGCGCAAAGCACCGGGCCGGGGTCAGGCTGGTCGGAGGGCGGCGCACCGGTGATCGCCTGCGGCGCCTCGCCTCCGGGCAGGGTGACCAGATAGTCACGCAGCACCGCCACCGGCTCCGGCGCGACGAAGAGCGCGGCCAGAAGCCGGCCCTCGTGGTAGAATGCCAGCCGGGCGATGCCACGGGTCTGGTCGATCACCGATTGCACCTCGGCGTCTTTCAGTCCGAACAGGCGGCGCGCCTCGGCTTCCCAGTCGGCGACCGCTTCGGTGCCGGCCAGTTCGGCGCGATAGCCCGAGGGCGTGCGGGCGCGGGCCCAGTAGGTGCAGTCCGGCGCGATTTCGCCCGAGGTGACGGCAAATCCGTACCAGGCGGCGTCGAGCCGTTCGATGGCGACGACGCCGGCCTTGCTCTCCGGTTGGCCCGAGACCGGGTCGACCACCGGCGCCACCAGCGCGTCGATCCGGCCGGAGGGCGCGGTCTCTCCGGTCCAGTGCATCGGCGCAAAGACGTCGCCCCGACGCACGTCCGTCGTCACCCGGGCGCGCAGGATGGCGCTGCCCTGCGGGCTGCTGACCCGCACAAGATCGGCCGGTTGCAACGCCAGTTCGGCGGCATCTGCGGGGTGGATATCAAGGAACGGCTCGGCCAGATGCGCCGAGAGCCGGGGCGAGATCGCGGTGCGGGTCATCGTGTGCCACTGGTCGCGAATGCGCCCGGTGTTGAGCCGGAAAGGATAGCGCGGCGCGCGCTGCGCCTCCGGTCCGCGATGGCGCAGGGGCAGCATCTTGGCCCGGCCGCCGTCGTGGAAGAACCGGCCGTCGGCAAAGAACCGGCCGCCCCGGCGCGCCTCGGTCAATGGCCAGCGGGCGGGGGCCATGGTGTCATACTCGGGATCGTCGAGACCGCGCAGGGCCGAGATGTCGAAGTCGCGGCCGAAGTAGCCGGCGATGCCCGAGAGCGCGGCATATTCGCGGAAGATCTCGGCCGGGGCCTGGTAGTCGAACCCGGCGTGCCAGCCCATGCGGCGGCCGACATCGGCGAGGATATCCCAATCGGCGCGTGCCTGACCCGGCGCCTCGAGTACCGCGCGCTGGCGGCTGATGGTGCGGTCGGAATTGGTGACGGTGCCGCTTTTCTCGGCCCAGGCGGCGGCAGGCAGCAGCACATGGGCGAGACGCGCGGTATCGGTCTCGGCGGTGATGTCGGAGACCACGGTGAACTCGCAGGCTTTGATGGCCGCGGCCACCGCGTCGGCGTCGGGCATGGTAACGGCGGGGTTGGTGTGGATGATCCAGAGCGCCTTGATGCGCCCGTCGCCCACCGCCTGGAACATGTCGACGGCCTTGAGGCCCGGCGCTTCGGGCATCGCCGGCGCCTGCCAAAATTCGCGCACCGCGGTGCGGTGGCTGGGATTCTCGAGATCGAGGTGGCAGGCCAGCATGTTGGCCAGCCCGCCGACCTCGCGTCCGCCCATGGCGTTAGGCTGGCCGGTCACGGAGAACGGCCCGCACCCCGGTTTGCCGATCCGCCCGGTGGCCAAGTGGCAGTTGAGGATGGCGTTGACCTTGTCGGCCCCGGAGGAGGACTGGTTGACCCCCTGGCTGAACACGGTGACGACCTTCTCGTGCCGCATCCAGAGCTGGCAGAAGGCGGCGATCTCGGTCTCGCTCAGCCCGGTGACCGCGGGGTCATCGGCAAAGGCGGCCTCGAGCGCGGCGTCAAACCCGTCGACGTTGCGCAAGTACGCCTTGGCAAAGGCGCCGCCCTCGTAAATCTCGACCAGCAGCCGGTTGAACAGCGCCACGTCGCTGCCGGAACGCAGTTTCAGGTGCATGTCGGCGCCATCGCAGCTGGCGGTGCGGCGCGGGTCGATGACGACGATCTTGGTGCCGCGCTTGGCCCGCGCGGCGAGCAGCCGCTGGTAGAGCACCGGGTGGCACCAGGCGAGGTTGGAGCCGACCAGCACCACCAGATCGGCCTCGTCGAGATCGTCATAGGTGCCGGGCACGGTGTCGCTGCCAAAGGCGCGCTTGTGGCCGGCCACGGTCGAGGCCATGCAGAGCCGCGAGTTGGTGTCGATATTGGCCGAGCCGATGAAGCCCTTCATCAGCTTGTTGGCGACGTAGTAGTCCTCGGTCAGCAATTGCCCCGAGACGTAGAAGGCCACCGAGTCCGGCCCGTGCCGGGCGATGGTGTCGGAAAACCGCTTGGCCACCAAGTCGAGCGCGCTGTCCCAGCTGGCGTCCTGGCCGCTGATCCGCGGGGCCAGCAGCCGGCCCGCCCTGTCCACCGTCTCGCCCAGGGCCGCGCCCTTGGAGCAGAGCCTGCCGCGGTTGGCGGGGTGGTCCGGATCGCCCCGAACCGCCAGCCCGCCGGCGCCGTCGGGGCGCAGCAGCACCCCGCATCCGACGCCGCAATAGGGGCAGGTCGACCGTGTTTCCCTCATCCCCGCCCCGTCCATCACGCCGCGCTCCGCTGGGCCAGCTTGGTGGTGTCGAGCAGGATGCGCCCGGCCTCGACCCGCACCAGGTAGGTGGCGATATGGCCCTCGTCGGCACCTTGCGCCGCGCCGGTGTTGAGGTCGAACACCCAGTTGTGCAGCGGGCAGGTGATCTTCTGGCCGTGCACGATGCCTTCGTGCAGCGGCCCGCCCTTGTGCGGGCAGCGGTCCGAGGTGGCAAAGACCTCCTCGGGCGCGGTACGGAACAGCGCCACGCAGCCGACCTTGCTCTTGACCACCCGCGCGCCGCGCAGGGGAATGTCGTTCACGTCTCCGATGTCGAGCCAGCTCATTCCGCGGCCTCCAGGGTAAGATCGGCAAGGGGGGCGTATTGCTCGGACCGGGTCTCGGCCTCCGCGGCCCAGGGGTCCTTGCGATAGATGGTTTGTGACAGCTCGAACCGCTCGATCAGGGCCGCGCGTTCCTCGAGATCGTCGACGACACGTTGCTTGACCCAGTCGAGGCCCACCTTGGCGACCCATTTGTAGGGCCGGTCGAGGTACTTGGCGTTCTCGCGGTAGAGCTGCATGAAAGCGGTCGCCAGATCGATTGCCTCCTGCTCGGTCTTGGCTTCGGCCAGACGCTCCGTCTCCTTCACGTCCATGCCCGCCGCGCCGGCGACGCCGATCTGGTAGCCGCTATCGACGCAGACCACGCCGATATCCTTGCAGGTCGCCTCGGCGCAGTTGCGCGGACAGCCCGAGACCGCCAGCTTGACCTTATGCGGCGTCCAGGAGCCCCAGAGCTTCTTCTCGAGCTGGATGCCGAGACCGGTACTGTCCTGCGTGCCGAAGCGGCAGTGATCCTTGCCGACGCAGGTCTTCACCGTGCGCAGACCCTTGGCATAGGCGTGGCCAGAAACCATGCCGGCGGCGTTGAGATCGGCCCAGATCGCCGGCAGGTCCTCGCCCTTGACGCCCAGCAGGTCGATGCGCTGGCCGCCGGTGACATGCACCGTGGGCACCTTGTACTTGTCCGCTGCATCGGCGATGGCGCGCAGTTCGTCGGGGGTGGTCATGCCGCCGAACATGCGCGGCACCACCGAGAAGGTGCCGTCCTTCTGGATGTTGGCGTGCTTGCGCTCGTTGATGAAGCGGCTTTGCGGGTCGTCCTGATACTCCAGCGGCCAGTCGGCCAGCAGGTAGTAGTTCACCGCCGGGCGGCAGACATGGCAGCCGTTCGGCGTGGTCCAGCCCAGCTCCTGCCAGACCGCGGCCTGCGATTTCAGCTCGCTCGATTTGATCAGCCGGCGCACGTCCTCGTGGCTGAGGTCGGTGCAGCCGCAGATCGCCTGCGCGGCGGGCATCTGGAAATCGTCGCCGAGGGTAACTTGCAGGACCTGCTCCACCAGCCCGGTGCAGGTGCCGCAGGAGGCGCTGGCCTTGGTGGTGGCCTTGATTGCGCCGAGGTCTGTGGCCCCGGCTTCGATGGCCGATACGATGGTGCCCTTGCAGATGCCGTTGCAGCCACAGATTTCCGCATCAAGCGGCAATGCTGCAACGGCTGACAGAGGGTCCGCGGCGGCACCTCCCTGATACGACGGGCCAAAGATCAGCGTGTCGCGCATCTCTTCGATCGAGGTGCCGTCCTTGATCAACCCGAAGAACCAGTTGCCGTCCGCCGTGTCGCCATACATCACCGCGCCGACCAGCTTGTCGCCTTCGATCACCAGCCGTTTGTAGACGCCGCGCGCCGGATCGCGGAACACGATGTCCTCGCGGCCCTCGCCCTCGGCAAAATCGCCGGCGGAGAACAGGTCGCAGCCGGTGACCTTGAGCTTGGTCGACAGCTCCTTGGGCACAAAGGCGCCGGCGTCGCCGAGCAGGGACGCGGCCACGATCTTGGCCTGGTCATAGAGCGGCGCGACGAGACCGAAGAGCTGACCGTCGAACTCGACGCATTCGCCGACGGCATAGATGTCGGGGTCGGAGGTCTGCATCTGGGCGTTGACGTCGATGCCGCGCCCTACTTCGAGACCGGCGTCATTGGCCAGCCGCGTCTCGGGCCGGATGCCGACGGCCATGACCACCAGATCGGCGGGCAGGGTCTCGCCGCTTTCCAAGAGCACCGCTTCGGCGCGGTCCTCGCCGAGAATGGCCTTGGTCGAGGCCTGGGTCTTCACGGTAATCCCGCGCCCCTCCAGGTCCTTGCGCAGCAGGTAGCCTGCCGCTTCGTCAAGCTGGCGTTCCATCAGGTGGCCCATAAGGTGCAGCACGGTCACGTCCATGCCGCGCTGGGCGAGGCCGGCGGCCGCTTCCAGACCCAGAAGACCGCCGCCGATCACCACGGCGCTGCCGCCCTTGGCGGAGGCCTCGATCATTGCGTTGGTGTCATCGAGATCGCGGTAGGAGATCACGCCGGGCAGGTCCTTGCCCGGCACCGGGATGATGAAGGGGGCGGAACCGGTGCCGATCAGCAGCTTGTCATAGGCCACTTCGCCATGCTCGCCGATCACCACTTTGCGGTCGCGGTCGATGCCGACGACCGACTCGCCAAAGCGGCAGGTGACCTTGTTGCCATTGTAGAAATCGTCGTCATGGGTGACGATCTCGGCATAGCTCTTTTCGCCCGACAGCACCGGCGAGAGCATAATGCGGTTGTAGTTGCCGCGCGGCTCGGCGTTGAACAGGGTGACTTCATAGGCGTCCGGGGCTTGCTCGAACAGGTGCTCCAGCACCCGTCCCGAGGCCATGCCGGCGCCGATAACGACCAGTTTCTGCATGTCGTTTCCTTTCACGAATACCAGGCGACGATGTGAGACAGCTCGCCCTTGGAATGGAGGGGCAGGGCGACGACGTTGTCGTAGCCTGCCGCGATGCCGGCGACGCCCTGGTCGACCACCGGCAGGCCGGTGCCCAGAACCCGGCCGATCAGGCCCTGCCAGGCGGTGGCGCGGCGCGGCTCTTCGCCCTCGCCAGCCCAAAGCCGGCCCTCGCGGGCGCAGATGCCGTCGATCAGCACTGCGGCACTGTCCTTGCCGACCTTCGCGGCGCGGGCGTCCCAGATCTCGAAGCGTCGGGCGATCGGCGTGCCGCGGGCCGAAAGCAGCGTCAGCACGAAGGTCTCGCCAGAGGGCACCGGGATTGGCAGGCCAAGCCCGGTGGTGAGCCCCGCCTGTCCGGCGCTTTCGGAGCGGACGAAGCCATAGGCCGAGCCCAGGTCGCGCATCAGGATCGGCGTGTTCGCCGCCCAGACCGCGCCCGGCAGGCCCTGGCCGCGCGGGAAATGGGTGTGCTTCGAGACGAACTCGAAATGTTTGGCGGCGCCGTAATAGCCATCGTTCAGCATCAGCAGGGTGTCCTGCGCCTGCCAGACCTCGAGCGCGCCAATGCGCTCTTCGCCATCGCCGCAGAGCACCACCAGAACCGCCTTGAGCTCCGCACCGTCAAACAGCGGCACCGCCACGGCGCTGGTCAGACCGGCGGCCTTCGCCGCCTCGGCGCGTTTGAAGGTGGCGGGGTCCAATGTCTTGAAGACCACCGGGCGCTCCTCGGCCCAGGCGGTGCCGGGCAGGCCTTCGCCCTTGGCAAAGCTGGTCTGGCCCGAGGCAGCGCGAAACTCCGTCAGGTCGCCGTAGTTGCCGCCTGCCAGTTTCAGCACGCCCTCCTCGGGCACCCAATATTCGGTGACCTCGATGAAGGTGCGCGCCTCGGTGTCGATCATCGCTTCCATCATGCGGCTTCCTTCGTGTCGGGTTTTGCCGCCGGGCTTTTGGCCTTGGGCTTGGCGCCGTGTTCGTATTCCTCGAGAAAGCTCAGCACCTGCTCGCGGTAGAGGTAGTAATCGGGGTGCTCGAGCAGCGCCTTGCGGGTGCGCGGGCGGGGCAGGTCGACATTGACGACGCGGCCAATGGTGGCCTGCGGGCCGTTGGTCATCATCACCACCCGGTCGGCCAGCAGGATCGCCTCGTCGACGTCATGGGTGACGCAGATCGCAGTGACCTTCGTGCGGGACCAGACCTCCATCAGCACCTCCTGCAGCTCCCAGCGGGTCAGGCTGTCGAGCATGCCAAAGGGCTCATCAAGCAGCAGCAGTTTGGGCGAGAGCGCAAAGGCCCGGGCGATGCCGACCCGCTGCTTCATGCCGTTCGACATGTCGGCGGCGGAGCGGTCCATGGCGTCGGCCAGACCGACGCGCTCGAGGTAGTACTCCACCACGTCCTGACGCTCGGCCTGGGAGGCTTTCGGGTACACCTTGTCGACCCCGATGGCGCAGTTCTCGCGCGCCGTCAGCCAGGGGAAGAGGTTGGGCGACTGGAACACCACCGCGCGCTCGGGGTCGGCGCCCTGCACGTGGTAGCCGTCGAGCCGGATCGCGCCCTTGGAGATGTCGTTGAGCCCGGCGGCCATGGTCAACACGGTGGACTTGCCGCAGCCGGAGTGGCCGATCAGCGAGATGAACTCACCTCGGTTCACCTTGAGGTCGAAATCCTCGACCACGGTGAGCGGGCCCTTCGGGGTGGGATAGATCTTGTGCAGCTGCGAGAAGTCGAGGAAGCGGTCTTCGATCATGCCCTCCTGCGCGTCCTTCACGGCCTTCGGCACCGAGTGGATCGGTGTCACGTCGGGCAGGATGCGCGACCCTTCGACCTTGGCCTCGATGCCCACGTCCATCAGGTAGTTGGTGACTTTGGCGCGGAGTTTCTTGAAGCCGTCGTGGTGGTTCATCTCGCTGCGATCGCGGGGGCGCGGGATGTTGACCGGGAATTCCTCGCCCAGCGAACCATCGGGATTGAGCGCGATGATCCGGTCGGCCAGCATGATCGCCTCGTCGACGTCGTTGGTGATCAGCACGCAGGTCTTGCGGTCCTCCTCCCAGATCGCCTCGATCTCGTCGGCCAGGTTGGCGCGGGTCAGCGCATCGAGCGCCGAGAGCGGCTCGTCCAGCAGCAGCACCTCCGGGTTCATCGCCAGTGCACGCGCCACGTTGACCCGCTGGCGCATGCCGCCCGACAGCTCGGCCGGGCGACGGTGGGTGGCGTGAGACAGCCCCACCATATCGACGTAATGCGCGACCTTCTTGGCCTTTTCGGCCTTGGCCATGCCGGGGAAGATGGTGTCGACCGCGAGGCCGACATTGCCCGCGACGGTCAGCCAGGGCATCAGCGAATAGCTCTGGAAGATCACGCCACGTTCGGGGCCGGGGCCGGTGATCGGCTTGCCCTTGAAGGTGACGGCGCCCTTGGTCGGCTGCTCGAGCCCGGCCATCAGGTTGATCAGCGTCGTCTTGCCAGTGCCGGAAAAGCCCAGCAGCACGAGGAACTCGCCCTCCCTGACCTCGAGGTCGATGTTCTTCAGAACCGAGGCGGCCTGGGTGCCTTCACCGTAACTCTTGGAGACGTTGTCGAACTTGAGAATGCTCATCTGCATGTCCTTTCTTGCGCGATCGCTTCGCTGCCAGAGCGCGCGTCAGCGGTTGTTCGAGAAGGTGAAGAGCGATTGCAGTGCGAACATCACCCGGTCCAGCAGGAAGCCGATGATGCCGATGGTCAGCACCGCGACCATGATCTTGGCGAGCGAGGAGGAAGAGCCGTTCTGGAACTCGTCCCAGACGAACTTGCCGAGGCCGGGGTTCTGGGCCAGCATCTCGGCGGCAATCAGCACCATCCAGCCGACGCCCAGAGATAGGCGCAGTCCGGTGAAGATCAGCGGCAGGGCAGAGGGCAGCACCAGCTTGGTGATCTTGGTATAGGTGTTCATTTTCAAGACCTTGGAGACGTTGACCAGGTCCTTGTCGATGCTTGCCACGCCAAGCGCGGTGTTGATCAGCGTCGGCCAGAGCGAGCAGAGCGTCACGGTGATCGCCGAGATCAGGAACGACTTGGAAAACAGGCCGTCATTGGTGGCGTAGACCGCCGAAACGATCATCGTCACGATCGGCAGCCAGGCCAGCGGCGAGACCGGCTTGAAGATCTGCACCAACGGGTTGATCGCGGCATTGGCGGTGGGCGAGAGACCCGCGGCGATACCCAGCGGCACGGCGACGGCGGTGGCGATCAGGAAGCCGAAGAAGACGGTTTTGATCGAGGTCCAGATCTGTTGGTAATAGGACGGCGCGCCGGTATAGGCGATCGACTTGACCTCGTCGGCGCGGCCGGCTTCGACCAGCTTGTCATTGCGCGCGGCGACCATGGTCTCGAACTTCTCGCGCTTGGCGGCCTTGGCCTGGGCATCCGCGTGCAGGTTCACCGCCTCGACCCAGACCTCGGCCGGGCCGGGCACGGCGCCGAGCGAGGTCTGCACTTTGGGTGCCAGTGTGGCCCAGAGCATCAGGAAGGCGATGATGGCGATCAGCGGCACTGCCAGCAGGCGCCAGATCTCCTTGACCTGGGCTTTCGGGTTGTCGCCGGCGGCGGCCTTGAGCACCGGGGTGGCCCAGGAAAGGCCCAGCACCTGGAACCATTTGTCGGCGGCGTTGATGCGGGTGAAGAGCCGGGCCTTGCGGGCTTCGCGGGCCTGGGCGTCTGAGAAATCGGGATCGACGGTTGTCATGGGGAGCTTCCTTGAATTCCGGGGGGGGCGGGGCCGCTCCTCAAGCCCGTGCGGGCTTTCCTCGCGAAGAGGCGCCGCAGGGGCCGAGGAGCGGCCGGCCGGTCAGCCTTTGACTTCGGTGCCGACGACCATCTGGTCGCCCTTCAGCCCGATCGGCAGGCTCTCGAGATAGGCGTTCGGGGCTTTGCCGTCATAGGCGATACCGTCGATGATATCCTCGGCGGGCGTCGGCACCTTGTAGCCATCGCTGTCCCAGGGGAAGTCGGCCTCATTGGCGAGACCCTCGTCGACCAACATCCGCGCCGCCTCGAGGTAAATCTCCGGCTTGTAGACCGATTTGGCGACCTCGTCGTACCAGCTGTCCGACTTCGGCTCGGCGATCTGCCCCCAGCGGCGCATCTGGGTCAGGTACCAGATGGCATCGGAATAGAACGGATAGGTCGCATTGTAGCGGAAGAAGACGTTGAAATCGGGCACGTCGCGCTTGTCGCCCTGTTCGTACTCGAAAGTGCCGGTCATCGAGGCCGCGATCACCTCGGCATCGGCTCCGACGTATTCGGGCTGGCTCAGCATCTCGACCGCTGCCATCCGGTTGGCATTGTCATTCTCGTCGAGCCACTGCGCGGCGCGGATCAGCGCCTTGGTCACCGCAAGCGTGGTGTTGGGGTATTCCTCGGCGAACTCGGCGGTGATGCCAAAGACCTTTTCGGGGTTGTTCTTCCACAGCTCGTAGTCGGTGATCACCGGCACGCCGATGCCCTTGAACACCGCCTGCTGGTTCCACGGCTCGCCGACGCTGTAGCCATAGATCGTGCCGGCCTCCAGCGTGGCGGGCATCTGCGGCGGCGGGGTGACCGAGAGCAGCACGTCGGCGCCGATCTGGCCGGTGATGTTGTCCTGGCTGTAGTAGCCCGGGTGCAGACCGCCGGCGGCGAGCCAGTAGCGCAGCTCGTAGTTGTGGGTCGAGACCGGGAAGACCATGCCCATGTTGAACGGCTTGCCGTCGTTCTTGTAGCTCTCGACCACCGGTGCCAGGGCCTCGGCGCTGATCGGGTGGATCGGCTTGCCCTCGGCATCGGCGGGGATGTTGGGCTTCATCTGCTCCCAGATCTCGTTCGACACGGTGATGCCGTTGCCGTTGAGGTCCATCGAGAAGGGGGTGATGATATGCGCCTCGGTGCCGAAACCGATGGTCGCCGCCAGCGGCTGACCGGCCAGCATATGCGCGCCGTCGAGCTGGCCGCCGATCACGCCGTCGAGCAGGACCTTCCAGTTGGCCTGCGCCTCCAGCGTCACGAACAGGCCCTCGTCAAGGAAATAGCCCTGTTCATAGGCCACCGCGAGCGGCGCCATGTCGGTGAGCTTGATGAAGCCGAAGGTCAGCTCGTCCTTTTCCAGCTCCAGCATCTGGGCGAAGCCGGGGGTGACGAGGGCGGTGGAGGCCGCGAGGCCGAGAAGAAGGGTCTTCATGAAATCTGTCCTGTACTGAGGCCCGGCAGGAGAGGGTCGGGCAAAGAAAAAAGCCGCTGACGCACTTCGCCTGAGGCGAAGGGTCGAGCGGCTTTGCTCATCGGGTCCCGGACGTTCGGGAGAATTCCTGCAGCGGACGCCATTGCCCGCCGACAAGAGCGTTATGGCAAATCACGCAGGTGTCACGCAAAGGAAAGCAGGCTGTCGGACGGGGTTTTTCTGCAATGCAGCGCGGCTGTCGCTGCAGCTGCATAATTAATGAGCGTCAGGCGGCGTCGGGGTCAAAAATGCGGCCATCGAAGAACCTGTCGCGGTCGAGAATCAGCCGTCCGGCCTCGGCCGGCACGGCGGTGGGTTGGCTGACCCCGCCCTCGATCCGCGAGGCGGCGGTGGGCAGGCTGGCGGTCAGCCCGGAGAGCGCCGCGCGGTGCAGATCGGAGCGGAAGACCCGCGCCGCGGCAGCCTTGGCGGCGGCGCGGTCGAGCCCGGTGCGGGCGGCCAGTTGCAGCCCGATCCACTCCGCCTGGCTGCGCCAGGGGAAGCTGGCGGCGGAGCGATGGAAGGTGAGGAACCCCGGCACCGACCGCTCTTCGCCCCGGCCCGAGACCACCAGCCGCCCCGAGAGCGACCGGTCGAGAATATCCGAGGGCAGGTCGAGATAGCCCGGCCGCGCGAGGATCTCGGCGGCAAGGCTGCGTGACGACGGGTCGGCCAGCCAGCGCCCGGCGCGCCAGACCGCGCGGATCAACCGGCCGCGCAGCATGTCCTCGGCCTCGGCCCAGTCGGCGCGCATCGCCAGCACCTTTTCCGGCGCGAAAGCCCAGATCGCCGAGCCGGGCAGCAGCAGTTCGCCCATGCCGTCCTCGACCGCCTGAGAGCCCCAGGGCTCGCCGACGCAGAAGGCATCGATCTCGCCGGCGCGGATCGCATCGCCCATCAGGGGCGGTGGCACGGTGCGCACGACCACCGATTGCGGCGCCGGCAGGCCCAGTGCCGAGAGCCAGTAATAGACCAGCTCGGCATGCATCGAGAACGGGAAGGGCACGCCGATGCGCAGGCCCCGGCCGGCGGCGGCGATCAGCGCCAGCCCGGCGGCGCGGGCGTCGTCGAAGGCAAAGCGGTGGCCGGCGCCGCGCAGCCGATCGGCCAGCGCCTGGCTCACGCCGATCACGTTGCCATTGACCGAGAGCACCGAGACCGCCGAGAGCGGCGCACCGGCGCCGCCCAGTCCCAGCGCCGTGGCCACCGGCACCGGCGAGAGCATATGCGCCGCCTCGACCTTGCCATAGCTCAGCATGTCGCGCAGCGACGACCAGGAGGGGGCGCGGCGCAGGTCGAGACTGATGCCTTCCTCGGCGGCAAACCCCATCTCCTGGGCAATGATCAGCGGCGCGGCATCCACCAGCGGGATGAAGCCGACAGACAGTGTCGTCGCGTTCATCCCAAGAGCCCCGCCGCCGTCACCAGCGCCTGCGCCACATCGGCCACGCGCTTGCCTTGGTCCATCGCCGCCTTGCGCAACAGGGCATAGGCCTCGTCCTCACCAACGCCGCGGGCCTTCATCAGCATGCCCTTGGCGCGGTCGATCACCTTGCGTTCCTCGAGCGCGCGCTTGGTTTCGGCCAGTTCGGTGCGCATCCGCTGGAACATGCGGAACCGGGTGATCGCGGCGTCGAGCACCGGCTTGATCCGGCCGGGCTGCAACCCGTCGACCACATAGGCCGAGACCCCGGCCTCAATCGCGGCCACCGACAGCCCTTCGGCCGAACGGTCAACGAACATCGCCACCGCGCGGTCCTGCGGGCCGGAGGCCAGCGCCAGTTCCTCGAGCATGTCGCGTGAGGGGTTCTCGATGTCGATCAGCACCATGTCGGGCTGGCGTGCCTGGATTTGCCGGGCGAGGCTGGTGGGTTCGGCGATGACCTGGATGTCGAAATCGCCGGCGCTGCGCAGGCTGTCGACGATGAGCAGCGCGCGGTCGCGGTCGGGTTCGACGATGATGATCGAGAGCGGGCGGGGCATGGCTGCAGATGCGCGCGCCGGTCAGGGATTGTAAATGGGGGATGCGTGGTTTCGGGGCGTCCGCAGGGCGCTGTGCTTAAAGAATGGGCGGTAGCGGCCGGCTTCTGTGGTTCCTCGCGCGGGGACAAGGCCGCAGGCCGCCGCGTGATCGTCATGCCGAAGGCATGCCTCCCGCATGACCCGCCCCCCTGGGCGGCGAATTGGCTGCTGCAGGCGCAACGTGTGAGGTTCTACGGGCTTTGCTGCTATAGGGCGGCTCGACGTCTCTGTCGGATCGCCACCCCGCGGCTCGGCGATCGCGCGGCTTGTGCTTCGGCGCTAGCGCTGCGGGCGGGAAAAGAAGCCAATGCGGAACAAGACTACTGTACAGGGCCGATGCCAAAGGCCGCTCGCACCCGCTAACGCCCCACCGCCATCACCAGCAGGCCGGAGATGATCAGCGCCATGCCCAGCACCCGGGTCAGGGTCAGCGTCTCGCCCAGAAACAGCACCCCGGAGGCGGCGACCATGACAAAGCTCATCGCCACGAAGGGATAGGCCAGCGACAGGTCCAACCGCCTCAGTGCAAAGAGCCACAGAACCGTGCCCACGCCATAGAACGCCAGCCCGCCCAGCACCCAAGGGGAGAGCAGCAGGGCGAGGCTCTTGTGCACAACCCCGGCGCTCTCGGCAAAGCTCACCCGGCCGACCCCGGCCTTGAAACAGGTCTGCCCCAGCGCCGAGAGCGCCACGCTGGCGAGGATCAGCGCAAAGCCTGCGGTGGTCATCGGATGAACCCGATGAACTCGAAATGTCTCGCCGCCACCAGCACCACCAGCACCGCCAGCAGGGTGAGCTGGCTGATCCGGTCCTTGAGGGCAAAGATCACCGGGTCGTCGCCCACCTTGCCGCGGATCGCCCACATCCAGGTGCGATAGATCCAGAACATCAGCAGCGGCACCGTCAGCCAGAGGATATCGCGCGCGCCATAGGTCTCGAGCGCGGTGGGGCTATTGATGTATTGCGCCAGGGTCAGCAGGCTGACCGCGGCATTGGCGATGCCAAAGGCCTGCACGCTGGCCAGTTCCGCCCCCCAGTAGTTGCGGTGCGGCAGCTTGGCATCCTCGGTGACGGCGTCGAGCTCGATGAAGCGTTTCATGTAGGCGAGGCTGACGAAGAAGAACAACGAGAAGGTCAGCAGCCATGGGCTCAGCAGGATGTCGCAGGCCGCGGCCCCGGCAACGATGCGGACGGTATAGAGCAGCGACAGCACGATCACGTCGATGGTCGAGAACCGCTTGAGCGCGAAGGAATAGACCGTGGTCATCGCGAAATAGAGCAGCAGCACCAGCCCGAAGGGCAGACCCAAGGCGCCAAAGCCCAGGCCCACCGCCGCCATCATCAGCGCCAGCGCCGCCGCGACCCCCTGCACCGGGCGCACCACCCCGGCGGCAAACGGGCGCAGCCGTTTGCTGTGGTGGCGGCGGTCGGCGGGAATGTCGAGCAGGTCGTTGATCAGGTAGACCGCCGAGGCCATCAGCGACATGGCGGCAAAGGCCAGCGCGGCCATCAGCAGCATGCGCATATCGGTGTAGATATGGGCGAAGAACAGCGGCAGGAACACCAGCGCGTTCTTGGCCCACTGATGCGGTCGCATCGCCCTGAGCAGGCCCCGCCAGGCCGGCGCGGCGGGATCGGTGCTCAGCGTGAGGCGTGCACCCGCTGCCTGCATCTCGGTCCTCGCGCGCGTGTCGGGGCGGACAAAACCCACCCGATGCGCCGCGCGCCAGACCGGGATGTCGGCGGCGCTGTCGCCCAGATATTCGAAGGGGCCGGGGCAGTCCTGCCGGATTGCGGCAAGCTTGGCCGCGCCCTTGAGGTTGTGGCCGGGTTCCGAGGCCAGCACCGCGTCGAACAGGCCCAGATGCGCCGCGACCGCCTCGGCCGCCTGGCGGTCGGCCGCGGTGGCCAAGACGATACGGCGGCCCTGTGCGCGGGCCGCCCGCAGGTAGTCCAGCACCTCGGCGTCATAGGGCAGCAGCGCCGGGTGAAACCCGTCGCCATCCCAGACCGCGTGCTTGATGCCGCTGGCCCCATGGGCGCGCCACGCCCGCAGCACCGGCGGCCAGTTGCGCGGCCTGGCAAGCGCTGCCACAAGCTGCTCCTGTGCCACATCGGTCTGCACGAGCGTGCCGTCCAGATCGACATACAGCGGCAGCTCTCCTGCCTGGTCCGGCGTCCTGTCCTCGGCCAATGCCCCGTCCAAATCCTTCAACAATCCCGCTCCGCTGCCCGCGCCGTCCGCTTTCGCCTGACAATGGGCGCAAAATGTGCAGATTTTCTGGCGCAGGTCAGGCTAGACTGTAAAAAGTTAACCCATGTCTGACAAAAGCGAATTTGTGACACGTTTCGCGGCGGGTCTGGTCCTGTTTCTCCTGGCCCTGGCGTTTCGGGCGCTGGGCGCGGACTATGGCTATTTTCACGGTGACGAGCGGATCAACGATGCCGCGCGGGTGCTGGCCGGAGAGATCGTGCCGGGACAGCACTTCTACCCGCCGCTGATCAACTATCTCAACGGGCTGGCCTTTGGCGGGCTCTTTGCGCTTGGCGTGCCGTCGGGCTGGTGGGACGGGCCGGGCGCGTTCAGGGCGCAGTATTTCTCCGACCCGACGGTGTTCTACCTGACGGCGCGCTACGTGACGGCGCTGATCGGCGCGCTGATCGCACCGCTGTTTCTTGCCATTGCGCGGCGGGCCGGGCTGGGCCTTTGGCCGGGTGTGGCGGTGGGCTGTCTCGGGGTGGTCTTTCCGCTCGGGGTCTTCATGTCGCATATCGCCAAGGGCGACGTGGCGCTGGCGACCGCCACCATCGCCGTCTTCTGGGCGCTGATCGCCCGGCTCGAGGCCGGCCGGCCGGGGCGCTGGGATATCTGGCTCGGGGTCTTTGCGGTGCTGGTGGTGAGCTTCAAGCAATCCGGCGTCTTCGTGCTGCTGCCGCTGGCGGTCGGCATGGCCGGGCTGCTGCTCTGGGCCGAGGGGCTCCGGGCGATGGCGCGCAGCATGGGGCGTGCGCTGCTGACGGTGGGGCTGCTCTGGCCGCTGCTCAATATCGGCATCCTGCTGGATTTCGGCAATTTCCTGGCGTACCAGAAGATCCAGACGGTGATGTCGCTGCGCACCGACGCCGGGCTGGCCGCCGGGCTCGAGACGCTGGGCTGGCGGTCGCTGCAGCTGGTCTGGGGGCTGAACCCGGTGTTCGCGGCGCTGGCGCTGCTGACGCCCTTCGTGCTGGTGATGCCCGCCTGCCGGCTGCGTCACAAGCCGGTGCTACTGCTGATCTGGACGACGCTGGTCGTGGGCACGCTGGTGCTGGCGGCGCTGACCGGTCCGCGCCAGCCAGAGCATCTGTGGATCGCCAGTTTCGCCGGCTTCACCCTGCTGGGCGGGCTGGCGCTGGCCGGTCTGGCCCGGTCGGCCGAGGCGTCCGGGCGGCTGCGACGGGTGGCGCAGGGCACATTTGCGCTGGGCGGGGGGCTGTCTCTGGTGGGCGCTGTGATCGCGGTGACCGAGGCGCTGGCGCCGCCGATGTGGCGGGAGGTCGACGCCTATATCGCCACCCACCTGGCCGAGGCGCGGATCCTGACCGGCGTGGTCACCCATCTGCCGCAGACCCGCGCCGCGCAGGAGCTCGAGATCGCCCGTTGGCAGCGACTGGCCGAGAAATACGACACGCCGCTGCCGGAGATCGCCGAGGAGCGGAGGATCCGCGAGGACGCGCCGGATGCGGTGTTCCACATCGGCATGCCGACGGGGCTCTATGGCCTCGAAGGCGTTGACGAGGACGACCCGGACTATGAGGCACAGCCCTACGCCTGGCCGCCACAGCGCGCCGACTGGCAGCTTGACGCCTGGCGCGCGCAGGGGGTCGACGTCTTTGTCGTCAAGGCGCCGGAGTTCATGCGCCGCGAGGTTGGCTCGCCGCTGATGCGGGCGTTCTTCACCGAGTTGCATGACCGTTGCGCCGTTCTGGCCGAGTTCGATCCCAACAAGCCGCTCTATCTCGAGCGGGAGGTGACGATCTATCGCTGTGGAGAGCGGTGAGGGCCCGGTCGTCCTGCTGTCGCCGTGCCCTGCGCACGTCGACCGGCTGGGGGGCCAGCCCCCCAGACCCCCCGAGGGTATTTTTGAACAGAAGAAGGACTGGACCCGGGCACTTTGGCCCGGGGCGCGCAGTCATCCCTGAAAGCGGAACTTTGGTGGGTCAGCGCAGCCGTTGTGCCTTTTGCAGCGGACCGAGGCTGTCGAGATAGTCCGAGCGGTAGCCTTGCTCGTAGATCGGAAAGCGCGCCGGGCTGTCTCGGAAGCTCTTGAGCGGCTGGCCCATGTTGAGGATGCCGCGCTCGCGCTGGCGGCGCACTTCGGCGAAATCGACCTCGAGCGGGATCATCTCTTCTTGCACATTGCCCTTGTGCAGCAGCCGCCCCGTGGGGTCGATGACCTGGGAATAGCCGTTGCCGCCGGCCAAGAGCCCGTTGATGTGAAACACATACATCTGGAACATCGCCGCCGAGGCCTGGGCGCAGGCGAGATCGGCATGGCGGTCGACGAAGGCGGCGTTGACCGGGTTGATCAGCACCTCGGCGCCCATCGAGGCCAGGGTACGGGTCAGCTCGGGGAACCAGATGTCATAGCAGATCGACAAGCCGATGCGGCCGACGCCCGGCACCTCGAAGACACAAGGCTCGGTGCCGGCGGCGACGCCTTCCTCGTAGGGGGTGAAGGGGAACATCTTGTCGTAGCGCGCGACCTCTTCGCCGGCCGGGTTGAACACCGGGGCGGCATTGTAGATCCGGCCGTTGCGCCGTTCGAAGTAGCTGCCGGGCTGCAGCCAGATCTGGTACTGGCGGGCCATCTCGGCAAAGGCGAGATCGAATTCGCCGCCAGCGGCCTGGGCGCTGGGCAGGGCCGGGCCATGCGGCGCCAGCTCCGAGAAGCACACCATCTCGACCCAGGGGTAGAGGTGCATCAGGAGCGCCAGACGCTTGCGCATCTCGGCGAGGTTGTTCTGGGTGGTCACATGCATCTGGATGCCTGCGATTGCGAATTTGGTCATCAGGCGGTCCTTTGAAGGTCTGTCAGGAAAGTCGGCGCCGCGATCATGCGGCTGCCGAAATCGGTATACTCCACGTCGAGCGTGGCCGGCGCGAAGGCCTGCATCTGCCAGGCCTGTCCCATCCCGTCGCCCCAGAACAGCCGGGCGGTGCCCAGCGCCGGGCGATAGGCCACCGAGAACACGGTGCCATAGCCGGCGCGGTACTTGGCCGAGTAGAACGGCGGCGTGAGGAAGGTGGCCTGAAGCCAGGCCTCGTCGGGCTGGCCCTGGGCGAACATCCGGCCAAGGCCCTGGGCGCGTTCCAGCGTCGCCGAGATCCGCCCGTGGCGCGGCCATTCGACGCCGAGCTGGTGGTTGGTGGCCCAGGGGGTGAACTGCACCATCGCCGGCCGGTCGGGGCTGAGGAACACGGTGGCCGCCTGGCCCTGACGGTCGGTCAGGGTGACGTTGTAGGACATGTGGCAGGGCACCGCGCGCAGCGCCTCGAGCCCGTCTTGCACGTCGGTGCAGGTCTCGAGCACGTAGCGGATGAGCAGCGGGATGCCGAAGCCGCGGCCGGTGACGACGCGGCCGCCGAAGCTGAGCGAGACGGCGAGCCCGTCCTCGTTGATCCCGTCCGACAGGCCGGCGAGCCCCTCGACCATGCCCATCACGACCTTGCCGCGCCAGTTCGAGCGCAGCAGTGTCGCCTCGCTCAATGCCGGGTCGAGATCGTAGTTGCGCATCAGGAACGGCCCGGCAGCGTCGGCCGAGGCCGCCTGGGTGCAGCTCACCAGGTAGCGGGGCGGGCACCAGAAGGTGAGGAATTCGCGCAGCAGCGGATCGTCGGGCAGGGCGGCGGAGAGCCTGTCGTGCATGTTGACCATCTCGGGCATGTGCCGGCGCAGCGCACGCTCGGCCTCGCGCGAGGTTTCGGCGGTCGAGCCGCCGCGGGTCAGGTACCAGTCGCGCCAGCCCGGCCAGTTCGCCGCCAGCAGGGTCTGCCACACCGGGCCGGGCCGCTCCTCGGACAGGGCGGAGAAACGGCGCTCAAGGGCATAGCCCGGCCGGGCCGGCGCAGGAGGGATCGGGGCGAAAGGGGACATGCGAGAGGATTCCTGTCGGTTCCATCTACACTATGGGCCATGGTGTTGCCTTTTCAAGGGCTATCTGCTACACCATGGTCCATGGTGGCGAAAATGCCCCAAGGTGACTGCCTGAAAAATGGACGAAAGTCCGCCAGATGTGAGGACAACCCGATGCCGAAGAAACCCGCCGTGACGCCGCGCGGCTACCGCACCTGCACCGCCACGCTGGCGGTGTCTGACGTGCCGGCGGCGCTGAGCTTCTACCAATCCGCCTTTGGCGCCAGCGTGCAGAGCCGCGATGACACAACAGACACCCGGTTTGCCGCCATCAAGATCGGCAGCTCGATGCTCTTTGTCAGCGCCGGCTGGGCCGGTCATGGCCACCAGCCGACGCCCGGCGCGGCCTCGGTGGCGCATCACATGTATGTGGCCGATGTCGACGCTGCTTGTGCCGCGGCGCGCGACGCCGGCGCGCAGGTGCTGGCCGAACCGGCGCTGGCCTACTGGGGTGAGCGCTGCGCCACGATTGCCGATCCCTTTGGCCATGTCTGGACCCTGGCCACGCGGGTGGAGGCGCTGAGCGCCGAAGAGATCGCCGCCCGCGGCAAGGCGCTGGCCGAGGCTGGCGAAATTGCCGAGGAGGCGCCGGCAGGGGCCGAAGAGGCGCCGGCCTGAGCCCCAGCTCGCGGGATCGCGTTGCAAAGGCTGCGATCCGCGCCCTATCACTGTGACAGGCAGCAGCAGGCAGGCGACAGACATGCAGGAAACACCGGCGCCGACGTTCACGATCCGGCAGAACGACCTGTCTGACCTGGCGTCGCACCAGCGGATCGGCGACCACCCGGTCGCCGTCCGCACCGCCAGAGAGGTGCTGGGCGGCGGCTTTGCCGACCAGTCGAAACATCCCAACACCTGGACGGTCTATTTCCTGGTCGATGACCAATGGGCGCTGGTCGAAAGCGCCCGCGGGCTGCGCCGCGAATGGGCCAGCCTCGACCGGCTGGAGAAATGGCTGCGCGGCATGGGGTTTCGCTTCTTCTACGTGCGCAACGACATCGATCCGGTCGAAATGGTATGGGACGGCCCGATGGGCGGCCCGTCGATGAAGTGAGCCGCACCAGCCGCACCGAACGACCGCGCCATGCCGCCAGACGTCGGCGGGCCAGGGGGCTGATGTCCCGGGTGACATCCGGGCAGCGGCGGATGTTCTGGCAGTTTCGCAGGCTCGCGCAGGTGTGGATAAGAACACAGGGCTTGCGAAACCTGCTAGAGCTGGGGAACGCTTGGACCACCAACAAAGGGAATCACATGCCACCCGCCAAGAAACGCACCCGCAGGAAAAAGCTCACCGGTCTCAGCGAGATCTTCAATTACCTTCGCAAGAACACCAAGCCGATCTATATCGTCACGCCGACGCCCTACAGCCTTCTCGGGCTGGATCAATGGGTCGGCGGGCTCGAGTTCATCAACTACTTCGATATCTTCGACGGCAAGCACCCGCGCTCCTTCGTGCCCACCAAGATCATGCACGACGAGTTCCAGTCGATGGAGGACGTGGGCAACTACCTTGTCAGCCATCCGCAGTTCGTCGCCAAGGCCAAGGCCAACCCCGGCGGCAAGGCGATCTTCGTGATGTTCAACGAGACCACGGAAAAGCTCTGTGCCGATGCCGGCATCGAGGTGGCGCTGGCGCCGGCGGCGCTGCGCGAGCGGCTCGACAGCAAGATCGTCACCACCCAGCTCGGCAACGAGGCCGGCGTCGACAGCGCGCCCAACATCATGGGCGAGGCCGACAGCTATGAGGCGCTGTCCGAGCTGGCCGAGAAGGGCAAGCTGGGCTCCGATCTGGTGGTGCAGACGCCCTATGGCGACAGCGGCCGGACGACGTTCTTCATCAAGTCGCGCAAGGACTGGGACAAGTATTCCGCCAAGATCATCGACCAGAAGCTCAAGGTGATGAAACGGCTCAACCACCTGCCCGGCGCGATCGAGGGCTGCGCCACCCGGCTGGGCACCTTCGTGGGCCCGGTGATGACCGACATCACCGGCTTTGCCGAGGTCACCCCCTACAAGGGTGGCTGGTGCGGCAACGATGCCTCGCCGGCGCTGCTGCCCGAGGGCGTGCCGGACAAGGTCCGCGAGATGGCGCGCAAGTTCGGCGACAGGCTCTACAAGGAGGGCTACAAGGGCGTCTTCTGCCTCGACTTCCTGCTCGATACCGACACCAACGAGGTCTACCTCGGCGAGCTCAACCCGCGGGTTTCCGGCGTCACCCCGCCGACCAACCTGATCACCTCGACCTATGGCGGCTGCCCGCTGTTCCTGTTCCACCTGCTGGAATATCTCGATGTCGATTACGAGGTCGATGTCGACGCGGTGCAATCGCGCTGGAACGATTACGACAACTGGACCCAGCTGGTGCTGAAGCAGACCGACGACAAGGTCGAGCTGATCACCAAGGCACCGCACTCGGGCATCTGGCGGCTGACCGACGAGGGCACGGCGGAATTCGTGCGTCCGGCGCTCAACCCGCAGTCGCTGGGTGACGAGAACGAGGCCTTCTACCTGCGGGTCTATTCCGCCGGCGACTACTGCTACCACGGGGCCGATCTGGGCTGCGTCGTGGCGCGCGGCCGGATGCAGACCGACCGGCGCAACCTGACGCGACGGGCCAAGCTGTGGAACTCGGGGATCAAGGCGCAGTTCGAGTCGATCCCGCTGCCGGCAGTGGACGCGATCGCCATCCCCGACAACATCTCCGACGGCAAGTGGTTCTGAGCCGCAGCCTGTGAAACGACACCGCGGCCGCCCGATACGCTCGGGCGGCCGCGGGTGCGAAACGGAAGGGACGTCCAGTCAGGCGGCCTGCTGGTCGAAGCGCTGCTGCATGTCGCGCGCCAGATCGACAAAGGCCTGCTCGGCGGGCGACAGCGTCTCGCGCGGGGCATGGACCAGGTAGACATCCTTGCCGATCTGTTCGCCGATGATCCTGAGCGGCCAAAGCCGGCCCTTGCGAATATCCTCTTCCACCGGCCGCCGCGGCAGGATGCCGATCCCCAGACCGGCGACGATCATCCGCCGCAGCTCCTCGAAATCGGTGGTCAGCCCGTTGATCCGGTCGCCCAGTCGCAGCCCGCCGCGCACCAGCGTCAGCGGTTCGAGATCCTGGCCCGCGGTGGTGCTGGCAAAGGAAATGACCGGCTCGCCCTTGAGGTCCTCATGCGCGACGCTGTCCTGGCCAAAGAGCCGGTGGCCCGGACCGCAAAAGACGTTGAACTCGCGCCGGAACAGCCGCACCGCCGGCAGGTCGTCCAGCGGCTCGGTCAAAAGGCAAAAGCCGATGGTGGTCTCACCCCGTTTGAGCGCGCGCAGGATGGCGTAGCTGTCGGTCACCTCGCTTTGGAAGATCACCGAGGGGTTCTGCTGGTGATAGAGCCGCAGCAGCTCGTCGATCATCGGCGAGACCAGCCGCGCGATGATCTGGAACCGCACCTTGCCGCGTTCCTGGTCGGTGCCGCTGACCAGCTGGGAAATCCGCTCGGCGCTGTGAAAGATCTCGCGGCATTCCGTGAAGATCTGTTCGCCCCGCGGCGTCAGCTTGAACTGGCGGCTGTCACGGATCACCAGCTGGCAAGCGAGCTGCGCCTCGAGTTTCTGCAGCGCGTTCGACACCGAAGGCTGGCTCAGCCCGAGGCATTTCGCGGCCTTGGTGATGCCCTGTTCGCGGGCGATCATGTAGAACATGCGCAGCAGGTTCCAGTTGAGATCCGTTTGCAAGTGGTGAGGGGTCATGCTGCATCGCTCGTTGCCTGAGGTGGTCTTGGAAAACGCCTGAAACAAAACCGATACCCGTTGACGGGCGTCCGGTATTCCGGATTCACCCGTCATGGGAGAGTCTAGGTCGGCAGACGTGCCAAGACCAGCGCCCTGTGGCGCCTTCGTCAGACAGCGTGACAAATAAGCCTTACCGCGGCGCGCGACACCTCAGCCGCAGGCCTTTCGCCAGGCCTTGGCGTAGCCGGCCATCGGCGCGGTCCAGTCGCCGGCCTGCAGGCTTTGCCGCGTCGCGGGGGGCAGGGGGCTGGTGGCATCGCGCACCAGAAGCGCCGCGCCCTGGCTGGTGCCGGTGGCGCTGAGCATCGGACGTACCGCGCTGCCGGTCGCGGCCGAAAGCATCTGCAGGTAGGCGCGGTTGCGGGCAAAAGGCCCCTCGACGATGATCTCGCCCCGATGGCCGATCAGCTCGAGACAGCGCGCCGTCACCAGCGCCAGATAAAGCGCCACCGCCGCGCCGCGACGACCGCTGCCGGCCTCTGGTTCGGGGCCGATCCAGCGCGCGACCTGCCCGCGAAACGGCCCGGTCTCGGGCGCCAGCGCGGGCATCAGCATCACGCCGGAGGTCAGCACCTGCTGCAATTCGGCCGAGGTCGGCTCAGGGTAGGGACCGCCCATCGCCAGGTCATGCTCGCGCCCGCCCATGAAGCGCGCCGACGGCACCGGCGCGCCACGGGCGTTGACGTTGATCAACACGTCGCGCGTGGGATCGAGGGGCACCTGCGTGCCGCCGATCGCCATGCAGATCGTCCATGTACCGCTCGAGACCACTGAAAACGGCGGCTCTTGCGACAGGATATGCGGCAAGAGCGAGGCATTGCTGTCATGAATACCGCAATGCACCGGGGTGTCGGGGCGCAGCCCGGTGCGCGCCGCGATCTCTGGCAGCAGCGGCCCCAGCACCTCGGCCGAGCGGCGCGCCGGGGCGATCTTGCCGGCGATGTCCAGCTTTTCCACCAGTGACGAAAACCGCCCCTCATGCGGGTTCCACAGGTCGGTGTGGCAGCCCAAAGAGGTCACGTCGGTGGCCGCGACACCGGTCAGCCGCAGCCCCCAGTATTGCGGATAGGTGACGATGGTGCGGGTGCGCGCCTTCAGCTCCGGATCGGTCTCGAACTGCCAGTGCAATTGCGCACCGATGTTGAGCCCACCGGCCAGCCGCGCCGCGCCGGTCTCGGCAAAATCGGGGCGGAGCGCGTCGTAGGCCTCGGCCATGTCCTCGGGCCCGGCATGTTCGTAATCGAGGATCGGCGCGGCCAGCCCGCCCTCGGCATCGATCAGCGCGGCGCAGGCACCATGGGTGGTGATCGAGATCGCATCGACGCCATGGGCGGCATGGAACTCGGCCAGCCCGTCGAGCAGGAAGGCCCAATGTCCCTCGACATCGAAATGCGGGTAGGGCGGGCCGGGCAGCACGCGGTTGGGCCGGGTCAACACGGCAAGCTCTGACAGGTCGTCGAGCCCCACCAGCGCCAGCTTGGCATTGGTCTTGCCGATATCGATGACGGCGACGTGGCGTTGTGTCATGGCATGTGGAACATCGGTTCGAGCTCTTTCACCACCGGCGCGTTGTCCGGGTGGCACTGCATCAGGTCGGCCATATGCGCCCACCATCTCTGCATTACCTCGGTCGCGGGCAGGGCGTCCATCTTGTGATCGTCGGTCCGCCAGAGGACGCCGAAGAGTACCCCCGTCTCGCGGTCGAGGTGGATCGAGTAATCCGACACGCCGGCGTCCTTCAACAGCGCCACCAGCTCCGGCCAGATCGCATCGTGGCGGCGGCGGTATTCCTCTTCGCAGCCCGGGTTGAGCTGCATCGTGAAGGCGTATTTCTGCATTACCGTGTCTTCCACATCTTCCAGAGTCGCGGCAGGGCGATCACCCCGATCAGAAGCGCGCCGATCACGATCGACATCACGATCCCCGGCACGTTCAAGAGCCCCAGTCCGAAGGTCACCATCCCCATGACGAAGGCCGCGATCACCACGCCGGGAATGGAGCCCGATCCGCCAAGGATGTTGACCCCGCCGAGGACCACCATGGTCACCACCTCAAGCTCCCAGCCGACGGCGATCGACGGCCGTGTCGAGCCCAGCCGCGAGGTCAGGCAGATCGCCGCGACGCCGGCCATCAGCCCGGTCAGCAGGAACAGGATGAACTTGACCCGCGCCACCCGGATGCCGGAAAACAGCGCGCCGGTGGGGTTGTTGCCGATGGCATAGACCGCGCGGCCGAAGTTGGTCTTGTGCAGCACCACGCCGTAGATCAGCGCCAGCACCGCGAAGAGCACCAGCTCGAAAGAGATCACCCAGAACACGTAACCCTGCCCGAAGAAGGCGAAATCCGCCGGGTAGCCGCGAAACGCCTGATCGCCCAGAACGATATAGCTGATGCCGCGGAACAGGCTCATGGTGCCGATGGTCACCACGATCGACGGCAGGCCCAGCCGGGTCACCAGCACCCCGTTGAAGGCGCCGCAGATCAGCCCGGTGCCGAGGCCCACCAGCACCAGCGCCGGCGTGCCCGCGCCCATCTGCAGCGCCGCGCCCATGGCGGTCGAGGCCAGCGCGATGATCGAGGCGACCGAAAGGTCGATCTCGCCCGAGATGATGAGGAGCGCCATGGCAAAGGCGATCATCGCCTTTTCGGTGAAGTTGAAGGTGGCGTCGCTCAGGTTCCAGGCGTTGAGGAAGTAGGGCGAGGCAAAGCTGTTGGCGACAAAGATCGCGATGGCCACCAGCAGAAGCAGCGACTCCCAGCTTTTCAGCCGTTGCTGCAGCGGCGATTGCAGCCGGTCGGGGATGAAACGGGTGGTGTCACTCATGCTGCCTGCTCCGCTGATTTGAGGATGATCCGGCCCTTGGTCCGCGAGGCGCGTGCATTGACCACCACCGCGATGATGATTGCACCGCCCGAGATGGCGAGCTGCCAGAAGGGCGAGACATTGATCACCGGCAGGGCGTTCTTGATCACGCCGAGAAACAGCGCGCCGAGCAGGGCGCCTCCGACCGAGCCGATGCCGCCGGCGATCGAGATGCCGCCGATCACGCAGGCGGCGACCACGTCCAACTCGAACCCGCCGGCGATATCGACATAGGCCACCGCATAGCGCGACACCCAGAGATAGCCGGTCAGCCCCGCCAGCGCGCCCGAGATCGTGAAGGCCCAGAACTGGGTCTTGCCGACGTCGATGCCGGTATAGGTCGCGGCATGCGGATTGCCCCCGGCGGCATAGGCGGCCCGGCCCAGCGTGGTGCGCGACATCACAACGGTGAAGAGGATCACCACAAGGATCGCGGTCCAGCTCAGCACCGGCAGCCCGAGGAACTCGGCCCGCGGGAAAGCCTTGAAGGCCGGCGACATCTCGTGGCTGTTGACCCATTTGCCGTCTGAAATCAGGAAGATGATGCCGCGGAAGATGGTCATCGTGCCCAGCGTCACCACGATCGGCGGGATGTCGAGCTTCCACACCAGCAGGCCGTTGAACATCCCCATCAGCGCGCCGAGGGTCACCGCGACCACGAGGATCACCGCCACCGGCAGGCCGGGAAAGGCGAGGTTGAGCATCGAGACCACCATGCCGGTCAGCGCCAGGTTGGCGGCCACCGAAAGGTCGATGCAGCGGGTCAGGATCACGATCATCTGGCCCACCGCCAGAAGGATCAGCGGCGAGGTGTCATTGAACACATCCGCCAGGTTTGCGGGCGTCACATAGCCCGGAAAGCGGGTGGCGATCAGCGCCAGCAGCACGGCGATGGCCCCCAGCAAAAGCGCCTCGCGCGAGGTTATCAATCGTTGCAGCATCGCGTCCTCATATCCCCGCCGCGTGGCGGACAAGCGTTTCCGGGGTCAACTCGTCACCCGCGAGCTCGGCGGCCATGCGGCCTTCGCGCATCACGATGACGCGGTCCGACATGCCGAGCACTTCGGGGATCTCCGAGCTGACCATGATGACGGCCAGCCCCTCGGCGGCCAGTTCGGCCATGAATTCATGCACCGCGGCCTTCGATCCGATGTCGATGCCCTTGGTCGGCTCGTCGAGGATGATCACCTTGGGCCGGGTCGCCAGCCACTTGGCGATCACCACCTTCTGCTGGTTGCCACCTGACAATGTGCCCAGTTCGGTCTCGAGCGAGGCGGCCCGCAGGTCGAGCCTTTGGGTGTACTCGCGGGCAAGGGAAAATTCCTCGGCCAGCCGCAGAAACCCGTTCTTCGAGGTGCGGCCCAGCGAGGGCAGGGTGACGTTCTGAAAGATCGGCAGCGCGGTGATCGCGCCCTGCTTGCCACGGTCCTCGGGCACATAGACGATGCCGGCCTCGACCGCGTCGGCGGGCGAGTGGATGGCGACCGGCGCGCCCTCGATATGGACCTGCCCGGCCGAGGGCTTGGTGATGCCGAAGAGCGCTTGCATGAACTCCGACCTCCCGGCGCCGACCAGCCCGTAGAAGCCGAGGATCTCGCCGCGTTTCAGGCTGAAGCCGATGTCGGCGAACTCGGTCGGATGGCACATGCCCTCGACGCGCAGCACCTCGGCGCCGGGGTTGGCCGCGCGGCTGGGGAAAATCTGGCTGACGTCGCGGCCGACCATCATCTTGACCAGATCGGCCTCGGTGACATCGGCAATCCGCCCGTCGCCGATGAACTGGCCGTCGCGAAACACGGTGAAGCGGTCGGCGATGCGGAAGATCTCGTCGAACTTGTGGCTGATGAAGAGGATCGCCTTGCCCTGCGCTTTCAGCGTCTCGACCAGCTCGTAAAGCTCCTCGATCTCCTTGTGCGACAGCGCGGCGGTGGGCTCATCCATGATCACCACGCGGGCGTCGATCGACAGCGCGCGGGCGATCGCCACCAGGTGCTTGCTGGCAATCCCGAGGTCGCGCAGCTTGTGGGCCGGGTCGATCTCGGCGCCGATGCCCGACAGGATCTCGCGCGCCCGGCGCTCCATGGAGGCCCAGTCGATCAGCCCGAAGCGGCCGCGCGGCGCATGGCCGAGAAAGATGTTCTCGGCGACGGAAAGCTCGTCAAAGAGCACGGTCTCCTGATGGATCGCGGTGATCCCGGCATCGGCCGCGTCCTGCGCCGTGGCAAAGCGGGTCGGCTGCCCGTCGACCAGGATCGCGCCGCCGTCGGGCTGGTAGATGCCGGTCAGCGTCTTGACCACGGTGGATTTGCCGGCACCGTTCTCGCCGATCAGCGCGGTCACCTGCCCGGGATAGAGCCGCAGCGAGACACCATCCAGCGCCTTGACGCCGGGAAAGCTCTTGGTGATCCCGTCGAGCGCCAGCACGGGGGTGTCCGTCATGGCAATGGTGGTGGCTTCGGCCTGCATCAACATCCGGTCAGCCCTTCTTCTGGCTAAGAGTATTCCTGAGGGGAGCCGGGGGCAAAGACCCCCGGTTGATATTGTGGGTCCGGGGGCGCAGCCCCCGGCCTGTCGACACGCGCCGGCGTGGCGAAATCAGAAGATCGACTTGAAGTCGTCGATGTTCGAGCTGTCGTAGACGAAGGGGTCTGCCATCGCAGCAGAGTTCGTCTCGTCCAGTGTGATCGTGCCCATCCGGCCGATGGAGATCTCGGCACCCGGTTCCGCCGTGGCCTCGCCAGAGGCCAGCGCATGGGCGATCATCGCCGCCGAATAGCCGAGGTCGATCGGGTTCCAGATGGCAAAGCTCTTCGACGCGCCGCTCTCGATGGCACCCGCCATTTCCGAGGGCAGCCCGAGGCCGGTCACGTTGACCTCACCGATCTTGCCGGCGTCTTCGACGGCCTGCGCGGCGGCCACGATGCCCACCGAGGTCGGCGCGATGATCGCGTCGAGATCGGGGTGCGACTGCATCAGGCCCTGCGCCTCGCGATAGGACTTGTCGGCGAGATCGTCGCCATAGACGGTCGAGACCACCTCGATGGCGGGATAGTCGCCCATCACCTTGGTCATCTCCTCGATCCAGATGTTCTGGTTGGTCGATGTCGTGGTGGCCGAGAGCAGCGCCACCTTGCCGCCCTCGGGCATGTGATCGGCGGCCAGCTTGATGATCATGTTGCCGATCAGCGGGTTGGACGAGGGGTTGAGATGGACCTGACGGCCCTCTTCGGCGACGCCCGAGTCCCAGGAGATCACGGTGATGCCACGCTGCTGCGCCTTCTTCAGCGTCGGCACCAGCGCGTCGGTGTCATTGGCCGAGACGGCGATGGCGTCGACGCCTTGTGCGATCAGCGAGTTGATCACCTCGATCTGGCCCTCGGCGGTGGTGTCGGTCGGACCGGTATAGATGATCTCGACATTGCCGAGCTCTTCGGCGGCTTCCTCGGCGCCCTTGTGCGCGGCCTCGAAAAAGCCGATGCCGAGCGCCTTGACCACCAGCGCGATGCGCATGTTGTCCTGCGCCATGGCGGATGTGCCCATGAGCGATGCGCCGAGGCTGAGGCCGATGGCGAGTTTGGTGAAAATGCGTCGTTTCATGATGGTTTCCTCCCTGAAAACACGAATGGTGAGGCGGTTTACGAGGCCGCTTCGTCCTCTTCCTGCGCCGCGCCCGATTGCGCGACGATCAGTGTCACATCGGCCGCCTCGAGCATGGCGGCGGCCTTGTCGGTGATGCCCTCGTCGGTGATCACCGTGTCGATCCGCCCCAGCGGGCAGAGCACCAGGCTGGAGCGGTTGTCGAATTTCGTGCTGTCGACCAGCACCACCAGCTCGTCGGCCTGGCCGATCAGCTTCTGTTCGGCCTGGATGAGCAGCGGGTCGGCCTCCATCAGCCCGATGGGCCCGAGCCCCTGCGCCCCCATGAACATGCGGCGGGCATAGAAATTGCGGGTCACGTCGTTGTCGAAGGGCGACAGGATGATGTTCTGCTCGCGGTAGATCGCGCCGCCAGAGAGCATGATGGTGTTCTTGGAATGCTTCAGCAGGTGCTCGGCGATCGGGAACGAGTTGGTAAAGACCTGACACCGGCGCGACGCCAGCGGATGCACCATCTGGAACGTGGTGGTGCCGCCGTTGATGATGATCGAGTCGCCATCTTCGCAAAGGTCGACCGCCGCCCGGGCAATCGCCTGCTTCTGCTTGGCGCGCATCGTCTGGTTGACCGAGAACGGCCGCCCGGCAAGGCCCACGAACTGCGGCGGGCTGATCGCCTCGGCGCCGCCACGGACGCGGCGCAGCTTCTTTTGCATGTGCAGGGCGGCGATGTCGCGGCGGATCGTGGCCTCTGACGCCTCGGTCAGGTTGCACAGGTCGGCCACCGTCACCATCGGGCGATCCTGGACGGCGGAAAGAATGATCCTGTGGCGTTCTGTCTCGTGCATGGCGGCCTCCCTTGGTGGCTCACAATCCGCGAATCCCGGCTTTCTGTCAATCAAAAATAATCAGAAACAATCATTCTGCGGCGCAGAATGATTATTCATGATCGAAAATGATTGACTTGAGCGGCGCGACGCAGCAGTGTCCGGCGCAAGCCATCATGCAGGGCGCGCGGCGCCATATGGGAGGACACCATGCTGAAAACCGTTGAAACGCAGCTTCTTGAGAACCGCTGGGACGAGGCCGAGGCGGCCGGGAAAAGCGAATCGGAGCTGCTTCTCTATCGCTCGAACATCCTTGGAGCCGACAAGCGCGTGACCAATTATGGCGGCGGCAATACCTCGGCCAAGGTGATGGAGACCGACCCGCTCAGCGGCCAGGAGGTCGAGGTGCTCTGGGTCAAGGGTTCGGGCGGCGATATCGGCTCGATCAAGATGGACGGCTTTGCCACGCTCTATCAGGAAAAGCTCGAGGCGCTGAAGGGGCTCTATCGCGGCGTCGCGTTCGAGGACGAGATGGTGGGCTACCTGCCGCATTGCACCTATCGGCTGAACCCGCGCGCGGCCTCGATCGACACGCCGCTGCACGCCTATGTGCCGCGCAAGCATGTCGATCACGTGCATGCCGACGCGATCATCGCGATTGCGGCGTCGAAGAATTCCAAGGAGCTGACACAGGAGATCTTCGGCGACAGCATCGGCTGGCTGCCGTGGAAGAAGCCGGGCTACGAGCTGGGTCTCTGGCTGGGCAAGTTCTGTGAGGAAAACCCCGAGGCCGATGGCGTCGTGCTGGAGAGCCACGGGCTGTTCACCTGGGGCGACACCGCCAAGGATTGCTATGACAAGACCATCGAGGTGATCAACACCGCCACCAAGTGGCTGGGCGAGAAGACCGAGGGCGTTGCGGCCTTTGGCGGTGCCAAGCACCAGAGCCTGACGGAAGAAGAGCGCCGCGCCGTCGCTGCGCGGCTGATGCCCGCCATTCGCGGCTTCGTCTCGGGCAACCAGCATATGGTCGGTCATTTCAACGACAGCGACGCGGTGCTTGAGTTCGTCAATGCGAACGACATGGAGCCGCTGGCGGCGCTCGGCACCTCCTGCCCGGACCACTTCCTGCGCACCAAGATCCGCCCGCTGGTGGTGAATTTCGATCCTGCGCAAGGCAACCTCGACGAGGTGCTGGCCGGACTGCCGGCGCAGATCGAGGCCTACCGCGAGGAGTACAAGGCCTATTATGAGCGCTGCAAGCATGACGACAGCCCGGCGCTGCGCGACCCCAACGCGGTGGTCTATCTGGTGCCCGGCGTCGGCATGATCACCTTTGCCAAGGACAAGGCCACGGCGCGGATCTCGGGCGAGTTCTACGTCAACGCGATCAACGTGATGCGCGGCGCGTCCTCGGTCAGCGAATACACCGGGCTGCCGGAACAGGAGGCCTTTGACATCGAGTACTGGCTTCTGGAAGAGGCCAAGCTGCAACGCATGCCGAAGCCGAAATCGCTGGCCGGCCGGGTGGCTCTGGTCACCGGCGGGGCAGGCGGCATCGGCTCGGCGACCGCCGAGCGCTACCTGCGCGAAGGGGCCTGCGTGATGCTGGCCGATATCAACGACGCGGCGCTGGCCTCGACGCAAGCCAACCTGACGCAGCGCTTCGGCAAGGATGTGGTGCGGACCGTCAACATGAACGTCACCGACGAGACCGCCGTGGCCCGCGCCTATGCAGAAATCGCGGTCGAGTTCGGCGGGGTCGACATTCTGGTGTCGAACGCCGGCATCGCGTCCTCGGCCCCGGTCGAGGAGACCTCGCTGGCGCTGTGGAACAAGAACATGGACATCCTCAGCACGGGCTATTTCCTCGTTAGCCGCGAGGCTTTCAAGCTGATGCGGGTGCAGGCCATGGGCGGTGCCATCGTCTTTGTTGCCTCCAAGAACGGCCTTGCCGCCAGCCCCAACGCCAGCGCCTATTGCACGGCGAAAGCCTCGGAAATCCACCTTGCGCGCTGCCTGGCGCTGGAAGGCGCGGAGGCGGGCATCCGGGTCAATGTGGTCAACCCCGACGCGGTGCTGCGCGGCTCGAAGATCTGGGAAGGCGAATGGCTGGAACAGCGCGCCGGCACCTATGGCACCGACAAGGAAGGGCTTGAGGAGATGTACCGCAACCGCTCGATGCTGAAACGCTCGGTGCTGCCCGAGGATATCGCCGAGGCGGCGTATTTCCTCGCCTCGGACCTCTCGGCGAAGTCGACCGGCAACATCCTCAATGTCGATGCCGGCAACGTTCAGGCGTTCACGCGCTGAGCGGGCAGGGGAGGAGAAACCATGAGCACCTATGAGAGCGCCAAGGCGCAGTTTGCCGACTGGGGCGTCGACGTCGAGGCGGCGCTGGCGCGGCTCGGGACCATCCCGATCTCGATGCATTGCTGGCAGGGCGATGACGTGGTCGGTTTCGAGACGCGCACGGGCAGTTCCGGTGGCGGCATACAGGCCACCGGCAACCATCCGGGCCGGGCGCGCACGCCAGACGAGCTGCGCGCCGACCTGGATTTCGCCTACGGGCAGATCCCGGGGTCGCACCGGCTGAACCTGCATGCGATGTATCTCGATAGCGATCAGACCCCGGACCGCGACGAGATCGAATATGCGCATTTCGCGCCCTGGGTCGACTGGGCCAAGGGCGCGGGCGTCGGGCTGGATTTCAACCCGACGTTCTTTGCCCATGAAAAGGCCGACGACAACCTGACGCTGTCGCACCCCGACAAAGGCGTGCGCGACTTCTGGATCGAGCATGGCAAGCGGTCGCGTGATATCGCCGCGAAGATGGGGGCCGCGCTGGGCTCGGCCTGCGTCAACAACATCTGGGTGCCTGATGGCTACAAGGACGTGCCGGTGGACCGGATGGCGGCGCGGCGGCGTCTGGAAGCGTCGCTCGACGAGATGCTGGCCCCGGCGCAGGACCGGGCGCAGATGCTCGATGCGGTGGAAAGCAAGCTTTTCGGCATCGGCGTCGAGGCCTGCACGGTGGGCAGCCACGAGTTCTACATGGGCTACGCGATCCGCAAGGGCACGGCTCTTTGTCTCGACATGGGGCATTTCCACCCGACCGAGAATGTCGCCGACAAGCTGTCATCGGTGGCGCTGTCAGTGGACGAGATCCTGCTGCATGTCAGCCGGCCGATGCGCTGGGACAGCGACCATGTGATCCTGCTCAACGATGACATCCAGGCGATGGCCAACGAGCTGGTCAGCGGCGACCTGCTGGGGCGGACCCATATCGGGCTCGATTTCTTCGACGCCACGATCAGCCGCACCGCCGCCTGGGTGATCGGCACGCGCAACATGCAAAAGGCGCTGATGCGCGCGCTGCTCTTGCCGCTCGACCGGCTCAGGGCGGCGGAAACCGGGATGGATTACACCCGCCGGTTCCTGCTGACCGAAGAGATCAAGGACCTGCCCTATGGCGCGGTCTGGGCCGAATTCTGTGCCCGCGCCGAGGTGCCCGAAGGGCTGGCGCTGATCGAGACGCTCGACCGATATCAGGCCTCGGTCGCCAGCCGCGGATAGGACATGATCGCCGCCCCTCGGGGCGGCGATTTCTTTTGACGCAAGGGGCCAAAAGGTTTGACAGGCCACGCGCTGCCTCCTAACCTACTACATGGTAGATAACGGAGGAGATATCATGCCCGCCCTTAAGACCATTGCCATTGTTGCAGCGGCCAGCGCCTTTGCCGCGCCGCTTGCCGCCCAGGATTACAGCTGGAAACCCGACCGTCCGATCAACATCATCGTGCCGTGGTCGGCCGGCGGCTCGACCGACCAGGTGACCCGCGTCGTCGCCCCGATTCTCGAAGAGGCGCTGGGTACCGAGGTCGTGGTGGTCAACCAGCCGGGGGCCTCGGGCTCGACCGGGACCAAGGCCGCGCTCGACGCGCCGCGCGACGGCTATACCTGGACCGCCAATGCGATTGCCAACAACGCCACCTATGCGGTGACCGGGCTGATCGAGGACACCTCGATCGAGGATTACCACATCTACCTGCACGTCGCGAATGTGCCGGTGGTCAGCGTCAACGCCAATGCGCCCTACCAGACCTTCCCCGAACTGCTTGAGGCGATGAAGTCGGGCTCTGTCACCGTCGGCACCGCCGGGGTGAACTCCTCGGGCGGCATGGCGCTGGCGGCGATCAAGGAAAGCGCCGAGGGTGATCTCTCTGGCGCACGGATGATCACCTATGACGGCGGCAACCCGGCGGTGATCGCCGCGGCCAGCGGCGAGGTCGAGGTGACCACCCAGCTGGCAGTGGAGCAAACCGAGATGATCCGCGCCGGCCGCCTGCGGGCGCTGACCGTGCTGTCCGACACCGCGCTCGAGGTCGAGGGCATCGACCCGGTGCCGCCGATCACCGACTTCATGCCCGATTTCCACGTCGCGGCCGACTACTTCGGCGTCTTCATCCCGATGGGCGCGCCGCAGGAAGTCTATGACACCGTCGATCAGGTCTGGCAGGATCACGTGATGACCAGCGATGCGCTGAAATCCTATGCCACCGACCGCGGTGCCGTCTTTGCCCCGAGCTACGGCGAGGCCGCGCTTGAAAAGGCGATGCCGGTTGTGATCGCCGAGGCCTGTGCCCGCGTCACCCGCGGCGAAGCGGTGGTCAGCCCGTCCGACATCGGCATCGATTGCCCGGCTGAATAATCTGCGGTCCGGGCGCGGCCCCCTCGGCTGCGCCCGGATCCCGTTGCGACCGGAGTGCGCTCCGGCAGACTTGAAGGTGACCCTCATGCACATGGCCTTGGCCGACCGTCTCACGGCGGTTGCACTCTTTTTGTTGGGGCTGGCGCTGCTCTCTGGCGGCTACACGATGGACCGGCTCGAAATCCGCCAGATCCACCCCGCCTCGATCCCCGGACTGGTGCCGATGATCCTCGGCGTGCTGCTGGCGCTCTGCGCCGCGCTGCTGTTCCTGTCGTCGTTCAAATCCGCGGCGCGCAATGACGCACTGGTGCTGGTCGGCGGCTCGTGGTCGCGGCTCGGCCTGACCGGCGCGATCTGCACCGTCTATGCGCTGGGGCTGGTGGGCTGGTTGCCGTATTTCTGGGCCACCTTCCTCTTTGCCAGCGCCTTTGCGCTGCTGTTTTCCTTTCCGCTCGATGGCGCGCGCCGGGCGCAGCTGATCGCCGCCGCCTCGGCACTGGCGCTGGGGCTGGCGATTGCGCTGGGTTCGTCGCTGCTGTTCCGCGAGCTTTTCCTGGTGCGTCTGCCATGAGCGGGCTGGGCGATCTGATCACCGGGCTGGGCACGCTGGCCACGCCCGAGATGCTGTTTCACGCCGCATGGGCGACGCTCCTGGGCATCATCGTGGGGTCGCTGCCGGGGCTGACGGCGACCATGGGCGTGGCGCTGATGACCACGCTGACCTATTCGCTGGATTCAACCACCGCGATCCTGGTGCTGGTCTGCATGTATGTGGGTGCGATCTACGGCGGCTCGCGCAGTGCCATCCTGCTCAACATCCCCGGCACGCCGGCCAGCGCCGCGACCTCGCTCGACGGCTATCCGCTGGCGAAACAGGGCAGGGCGGGCTACGCCATGGGGCTGGCCACCGCCGGCTCGGCGCTGGGCACCCTGGCGGGGGTCTTCATGCTGGTGCTGGTGGCGCCGCCGCTGGCCGAGGCCGCGCTCAACTTCGGCAGTTTCGAGTTCTTCTGGCTGGCGGTCTTCGGCGTGCTGATCTCTGGCCAGCTGACCGCGGACACCACGCCGCTCAAGGGCTATATCGCCGGGCTGCTGGGCCTTGCGGTGGCGATGATCGGCTCCGAGGGCATCCACGCCCATGTGCGCTTCAACCTCGGGGTGCAGGACCTCAATGCCGGCATCGCGCTGATCCCGGCCATGGTCGGGGCCTTCGGCTTTGCCGAGGTGCTGACCGCGATGTGGAACCGCGCCGGGCAGCTGGCGATGACCAAGGACAAGAGCGACAAGACGCTGCCAGACCTGGTCGATCTGTGGCGCTACAAGTTCACCATCGCGCGCTCCGGCCTGATCGGCACCATGGTCGGCATCATCCCCGGCGTGGGCGAGGATATCGGCGCCTGGGCGAGCTATGCCGCCGCGCGCAAGACCTCGAAGGAGAAGGAGAAGTTCGGCCATGGCAGCCACGAGGGGCTGATCGCGGCCGAGACCGGCAACTCGGCGGTGGTGCCCGGCTCGCTTATTCCGGCGATCACGCTTGCGGTGCCCGGCTCGGCGTCCTCGGCTGTGCTGATCGCGGCGCTCTTCATCCACGGCATAAGGCCCGGTCCGCTGATCATGATCGAGCAGCCGGACTTCATCGGGCTGATCAGCGCCATGGTGGTTATCGCGACGCTGTTCATGGCCTTCTACGGGCTGACGCTGACACGGGCCTTCGTGCAGGTGCTCAAGGTGCCCTATGCCTACCTGATGCCGGTGGTCTTCGTGCTTTGCGTGATCGGCACCTATGCGCTGAGCCAGAGGATCTTCGACATCTGGATCATGGTGTTCTTCGGGCTGGTGGGTTTCCTGCTGCGGCAGATGAAATATCCGATGGCGCCACTGGTGCTGGGCATCATCCTCGGCGACCTGCTCGACAAGAGCCTGCGCCGCGGGCTGACCCTGAGCGATGGCGAGCTGGCGCCGTTCTTCACGCGGCCGGTGTCGGCGGGGTTCGTGGCGCTGATCGTGCTGTCGATCGCGCTGAACCTGCCGGCGGTGCGGCGGGTGGCGATGGCGCCCCTGCGCTGGTTCGAGGCGCGGCGCGGTGCTTGAGTATACGCTGTGCAACGAGCTTCTGGCCGAGGAAGGCAAGCCGCTGGCCGAACAGGCGCGGATTGCCGCCGAGCTGGGCTATGTCGGGCTGGAACTGGCGCCGGCCACCCTCGGCGCGGCGCCGCATCGGCTGAGTGCCTCCGAAGTGGCCACGATCCGGCAGACCGTCGAGGACGCCGGGCTGCGGGTCACCGGGCTGCACTGGCTGTTGAGCGGCTACCCGGAGGCCTCGATCACCGATCCGGCGCGGCAGGGCGCGGCGCGCGACATCCTGGCTGGCCTCGTTGATCTCTGCGCCGACCTCGGCGGCGCGGTGCTGATCCACGGCTCGCCCAGGCAACGCCTGCGGCCCGGCGGCATGGAGGACGCGGCGCTGATCGCCTTTCTGGCCGATTTCTTCACCCCGGTGGCCCGTCAGGCCGAGGCGCGCGGCGTGACCTATTGCATCGAGCCGCTGTCGCGGGCCGAGGACAACACTGTCAACACCGTGGCCGAAGGGCTGGCGTTGGCCGAGGCGATTGCCAGCCCGGCCTTCCGCACCATGATCGACATGAGCGCCGCCGGCCAGACCGAGCCGCCGGTCTCCGAGCTGATCCGGCGCTGGGTGCCCGGCGGCCAGATCGGCCACATCCACGCCAATGACACCAACCGCGGCGCGCCCGGCATGGGCGACGATCCGCATTTCGACATCATCAAGGCACTGCGCGACACCGGCTGGGACCGCCCCGTCGGCGTCGAGCCGTTCCGCTGCCGCGTCAACGCCAGCGTGACCGCGGCAATCGGCATCGCCACCTTGAAAGCCTATGAAAGGGCCGCCCAATGACCCGCATCGAAATTCTGTCTGCCAGCTGGTCGGAGCGCCCGGTGGTGATGCGCCTGCCGTTCCAGTTCGGCAGCACCGAGGTGCGCGAGACCGCCGAGGCGCATTGCCGCGTCGAGATCGCGGTCGACGGCCGCCGGGCCGAGGGCCGCTCGGCGCAGCTGATGGTGCCGCGCTGGTTCAACAAGGCGCCCGAGATGAGCAACGCCGACACCATTGACGAACTGCGCCGGGTGGTCTCGGCCGCGGTCGAGGCGGCACCGGGGCAGGCGGGCAGCGCGCTGGAGATCACCCGCGCCCTGCGGGCCGATCTGGCGCGCAATGCCGCGGTGCCGCGCCTGGCGCTGGGCTTTGGCCCCTCGCTGGTGGAAATGGCGGTGATCGACGCGCTCTGCCGGGCGCTGGAGCTGCCCTTCTGGCAGGCGGCCAAGGGGGATGCCTTCGGCCTCGCCGCCGGCTGCCCCGAGGACCTGAGCGCCGACGACGTGACCCGCGCGCTGACGCGCATCGCGGCGCCCGAGCGGCTGGTGCTGCGCCATACGGTGGGCTTCGACGCGCCGCTGCTGCGCGCCGAGGTGGGCGCGGATGCGCCCGACGATGGCCTGCCGGTCTCGCTCGAGGAGGTGATCGACCAGACCGGCATTTCCGCCTTCAAGATCAAGCTCAAGGGCGACCCCGACGCCGACCACAAGCGGTTGCGCGACATCGCGGCGCTGATCGACCGGAGTGGCGATTACGCGGTGACGCTGGACGCCAACGAGCAATACGCCCCCGGCGATTTCGACCGGCTGCTGCCTGCACTGGCCGGCGACGGGGCACTCGACCGGCTCTATCCGGCGATCCGTTTCGTCGAACAGCCCTTCCCGCGAGAGATCGCGCTGCAGACCGAGGTGTCCGCGCCGCTGCCGCTGATCATCGATGAGAGCGACGACAGCGAGGATGCCTTTGCCCGCGCGCTCAAGCTTGGCTGGTCCGGCACCTCGATCAAGAGCTGCAAGGGCGTGTTGCGGGCGCTGCTCAACAAGGCGCGGGCCGAGGCCGCCGGCGCGCATCTCTCTGGCGAGGACCTGACCTGCCAGCCGGGGATCTGCTGGCTGCAGGATGCGGCGATGATGTCGGCCTGCGGGGTGCGCGACGTGGAGCGCAACGGCCACCATTTCGCCGGCGGCCTGCAGGGCGCCCCGGCGCAAGAGCGCGCGGCGCTGCTGGCCGAGCATGGCGACGTGCTGGCGGAACGGGAGGGCCGGGTGGTGCTTCGGATCAAGGGCGGCGGGGTCGAGATCGGCTCTCTGGCACGGCCGGGTCTGGGCTGATAGGATGGGCGTCTGATCACAGGTGAAGAGGGCGAATGGCCAAGCAAGTGACCCCGATCCGCAAGGACCGCAAGCGCAACCCGGAAGTGACACGCGCCGCGATCCTCAACGCCGCGCTGCAGGAATTCAGCGAGGTCGGCCACTCCGGCGCCCGGGTCGACCGCATCGCCGCCCGCGCCGGGGTCAGCAAGCCGATGATCTACGACTACTTCGGCGACAAGGACGCACTTTATTCTGCTGCCCTGCGCGAGGCCTATGTGCAAATCCGGCAGGGCGAGATGACGCTCAACCTCGATACGCTGGCGCCGGAAGAGGCCATCCGCGCGCTGGTGATGTTCACCATGAACCACTTCTGGAACAATCCGTGGTTCATCCGCATGCTCAACACCGAGAACCTGATGGGCGGCACCACGGTGCGCACGCTCGAGGATGCCGCCGACATCCAGTCGGTGCTGCTGCGGCGGGTCGAGGAGATTCTGCGCCGCGGCCACGAAGTGGGGCTGTTCCGCGCCAGCATCACCCCGGTCGAGCTCTATATCTTCATCGCCTCGGTCTGCTGGTTCCCGATCTCCAACATGCACACGCTGTCGGTGGTGTTCCAGCAGCCGATCGGCGAGGACTGGCTGACCGATCACGCCGAGAAGGCTGCGATGATGATCAACGGCTACCTCAAGGCCGACGACCCCGCCACCTCCTGACCGCATCTCCTGTCGTTTGTCCGACGGCCGTCCCGCTCCGCCTTGGGCGCGGCAAAGGCGGGCCGCGTGCCGCGCTTTCCGGAGCAGGGCGGCACGGCGATGCTTGACAGGAATCACGTAACCTACTAATTGGTAGTTTAAGAGCTACCATCCGGTAGGAACCAGACATTCCGCCCACCGGCCCGCCTCGGGAGAGCGGGCGGCGGATGTGCAGACACAGCAAGGGAAGAGACAATGGCTACACAACGCATCGGCATCATCATGCATGGCGTGACCGGACGGATGGGGATGAACCAGCACCTGATCCGCTCGGTTCTGGCAATCCGCGACCAGGGCGGCATGCTGCTCAAGAACGGCGACCGTCTGGTGCCCGATGTGATCATCGTCGGCCGCAACGAGAAAAAGATCGCCGAGCTGGCCGCGCAACACGGCGTCGAGCGCTACACCACCGATCTCGACGCGGCACTGGCCAATCCCGACGACACCATCTTCTTTGACGCCGCCAGCACCCAGATGCGCCCCGGCCTGCTGCGCAAGGCGATCGACGCCGGCAAGCATGTCTATTCCGAGAAGCCGGTCTCAGAGGGTCTCGACGAGGCCATTGCCATCGCCAAACACGCCAAGGCCAAAGGCGTCAAGAACGGCATCGTTCATGACAAGCTCGACCTGCCGGGCCTGTTGAAGCTCAAGCGCCTGCGCGACAGCGGCTTCTTCGGCAAGATCCTCAGCGTGCGCGGCGAATTCGGCTACTGGGTGTTCGAGGGCGACTGGATGCAGGCGCAGCGCCCGTCGTGGAACTACCGCAAGCAGGACGGCGGCGGCATGGTCTCCGACATGCTCTGCCACTGGCGCTATGTGCTCGACAACGTCGTGGCACCTGTCAAGGCGGTGAACTGCACTGCCGTGACCCACATTCCCGAGCGCTGGGACGAGAACGGCGAACGCTATGACGCCACCGCCGATGATGCCGCCTATGCCACGTTTGAGCTGGAGGGCGACATCATCGCCCAGCTGAACAGCTCGTGGTGCACCCGCGTGCGCCGCGACGATCTGGTGACCTTCCACATCGATGGCACCCATGGCAGCGCCGTGGCCGGTCTGCACACCTGCTACAGCCAGTCGCGGGTCAATACGCCCAAGCCGGTCTGGAACCCCGACCAGAAGCAGACCATGAACTTCTTCGAGGATTGGGTGGAAGTGCCCGACAACAAGGACTTCGACAACGGCTTCAAGGTCCAGTGGGAGCAGTTCCTGCGCCACGTGGTCGAGGATGCGCCGTGGTCCTACACCCTCGAAGAGGGCGCCAAGGGCGTGCAGCTGGCCGAGCTGGGCTACAAGAGCTCGGAAGAGCGCCGCTGGCTCGACGTGCCGGCGCTGGACATCTGAGGGCGCTGACATGGCAAAACTGATCCTCCCCGTCTCGGGCGGCGCCACCGCGCCCCTCGAGATCACCGCCGGCCCGGTCCCCGCACCCGGCGGCGGCTGGACCCGCACCGCCTATGCGGCCGCCCACGTGGTGGCCGATCCGCTGGCCGAGGTCGACCCCGGCGATGGCGTCGCCGTCGACTGGGACCGCACGCTGGCCTTCCGCCAGCACCTCTGGTCGCTGGGGCTTGGCGTGGCCGAAGCAATGGACACCGCGCAGCGCGGCATGGGCCTTGACTGGCCGACCTCGCTCGAGCTGATCCAGCGCAGCATGGACGTGGCCCCAGAGGGCGCGCTGATCGCCAGCGGCGCCGGCACCGACCACCTGACGCCCGGGCCGGACGTGACCGTCGACGACGTGATCGCCGCCTACGAAATGCAATGCGAGGCGGTGGAAGCCACCGGGTCGCGCGTCATTCTGATGGCCAGCCGCGCGCTGGTGCAGGCGGCGAAATCGCCGGACGATTACGCGCGGGTCTATGGCCGCGTGCTTTCGGGGCTCAAGCAGCCGGCAATCCTGCACTGGCTGGGCGAGATGTTCGACCCGGCGCTGGCGGGCTACTGGGGCGACGCCGACCACATGAAGGCGATGGACACCTGCCTGTCGGTGATCGCCGAGAACGCCGACAAGATCGACGGCATCAAGATCTCGCTGCTCTCGGCCGAAAAGGAAATCGCCATGCGCCGCCGCCTGCCCGAAGGCGTGCTGATGTATACCGGCGACGACTTCAACTACCCCGAGCTGATCAAGGGCGACGATCAGGGCTATTCCCACGCGCTGCTCGGCATCTTCGATCCGATCGCGGGTGCGGCCTGTCGCGCGCTGAACGCGCTGGCCGAGGGCGACGACGCGGCCTATCACGCGACCTTCGATCCGACCGTGCCGCTCAGCCGGCATATTTTCAAGGCGCCGACACGGTTTTACAAGACCGGGGTGGTGTTCCTGGCCTACCTGATGGGTCATCAGGATCACTTCACCATGGTCGGCGGGCAGGAAAGCGCGCGTTCGACGCTCCACCTGGCCGAGGCGATCCGGCTGGCCAATGCGGCCCAGCTGTTTACCGACCCTGACGAGGTGGTGCGCCGTGCCACGCCGGTATTCCAGGCACGGGGGATCGGGGCATGAGAACGCTCACCGCATCCGACCTGTCTCTGAACACCGCCACGGTGTCGAAGCAATGGAGCCTCGAGGAATGTATCGAGGGCTGCCAGCGCCACGGCATCGGCGGCATCTCTCCCTGGCGCGACAAGCTGCAGGAATGCGGCGTGGACCGCGCGGCCAAGCTGATCCGCGACGCGGGCCTCGGCGTCTCCGGGCTTTGCCGCGGCGGCTGGTACACCGCCGAGGGCGCGCTGACGCAGAAGGTGATCGACGACAACAAGCGGGCCGTTGACGAGGCGGCCGCCATCGGGGCGGAGTGCCTTGTCATGGTGGTCGGCGGGTTGCCCGAGGGATCGAAAGACATCGTCGCCGCACGCGAGATCGTCACCGAGGGGTTGGGCAAGACGCTCGACTATGCCCGCACGCAAGGCGTCAAGATCGGCATCGAGCCGCTGCATCCGATGTATGCCGCCGACCGCGCCTGCGTGAACACAACCGGGCAGGCGCTGGATATCTGCGACCAGCTGGGCGACGGCATCGGCGTGGCGCTCGACGTCTATCACATCTGGTGGGATCCGGAGATCGCGGCGCAGATCGAGCGCGCCGGCAAGGAGCGTCTGCTCGCGTTCCATGTCTGCGACTGGATGAACCCGACGCAGGACATGCTGACCGATCGCGGCATGATGGGCGAGGGGGTGATCGACATCCCCGCCTTCCGCCAGATGGTCGAGGCACAGGGCTTTGACGGGCTGGTCGAGGTCGAGATCTTTTCGGCCGGGAACTGGTGGACAAAGCCGGGCGACGATGTGCTCAAGGCCATGGTCGCGGCGCTGCCGGTGATCTGACATGCCGGACGTCCGGACGGAAAAAAGCCCTCCCTGTCAACGACAGGGAGGGCTTTGGCATTCGTGCGAGTCGTTTAGCGGGTGCGGCCCTTGCCCCACATGTCGATGTTCGACCCGAGCGCCTGCTTGAGCGGGTCCGACGCCTGATCGAGCTTTTGCAGCACCTCTGGCGACAGCTCGACCTCGAGCAGCTTCTTCAGCCCGCGGCTCTGTTCGCCGTTGCGGGTGCCGACGATCACGCCGCCCACGGCAGGGCGCGACTTCAGCCAGCCGATGGCCAGCTCTTCCATGCTCAGACCGGTCTCATCGGTCATCTTCCACAGCGCGTCGAGCAGCTCTTGTCCGGCGTCCTCGGCACCGTCCTCGCCATGCACCGCCTCGGCCCATTTGGCGTGGTCGAACATCCGGGTGCGGGCGCGGTTGACCGGGAAATCCTGCAGCGATTTGTACTTGCCGGCCAGAAGCCCCTGCATCAGAGAGGAATAGCACATGATCGGCACGCCCGCGGCTGCGCACTTGGGCTGCACCTCGAACTCGATGGCGCGGTAGAACAGGTGATAGGGCAGCTGGTTGACCGAGATCTCGCCAAGCGCCAGCGCCTCGTCAAGATCGGCGCTGCCGAAGTTCGACACGCCGTAATGGCCGATCTTGCCATCGTCCTTCAAGGCCTTGAGCGCGCCCAGGGTCTCGGCCAGCGGCACCTCGCGGTTGGGCCAGTGCAGCATGTAGATGTCGATGTGATCGGTGCCGAGGTTCTTGAGGCTGCGTTCGCAGGCGGTGATCACGTCCTCCGGCGCGGCGTTGCGCTCGGCCACCTTCGAGGAGATCACGATCTCCTTGCGCTTGTCGCCAAGCGCGCGATGCAACAGCTGCTCGGAATAGCCCGCGCCATAGGCCTCGGCGGTGTCGAAGAAATTGATGCCGACGTCAAAGGCCGCGCGCAGCGCCTCGATGCTGTCGCTCTCTTCCTGCGCGCCAAAGGCGCCGGCGCCGCCCATGCAGCCATAAACGATGGGGCTGGTCGTCAGCCCGGTGTTTCCGAAAGTCTGGTTCACTGTCTTTACCTCAGAGTGAAAGTTGCGGTCAGGACCCGACCAGGTTGGGCAGGGTCAGCGAAATCGCCGGCACGAAGGTGATCAGCATCAGTGCCACGAAGATCGCGATGTAGAACGGCCAGATCGTGCGCACAGCCTTTTCCATCGGCAATCCACCGACGGCACAGCCGACGAAGAGGCAGGAGCCCACCGGCGGGGTGCAGAGGCCGAGGCCGAGGTTGACCAGCAGGATCATGCCGAACTGGTAGGGATCGACGCCGATGCTGTTGGCCACCGGCAGAAAGATCGGTGTGCAGATCAGGATCAGCGCCGCCATGTCCATGATCATCCCCAGCATCAGCAGCACGAGGTTGATCATCAGCAGGATCAGGATCGGGTTGTCGGTCAGCCCGGTCATCAGCTCGATGGTCAGGCTCGGCACCCGGTAGAAGGTGAGCATGTAGGCGAAAGCCGCGGCGCAGGCGATCAGGATCATCACCATCGAAGTGGTCTTGACCGAGGACGAGACCGCGATCTTGAAGTTCTCCCAGGTGATGTTGCGATAGACCAGCAGCGTCACCAGGAAGGCATAGATCGCGCCGAAAGCCCCGGATTCCGTGACGGTGAAGACGCCCGAGAGCACGCCGCCGACGATGATCACCGCCGTCATCAGGCCGGGGATGGCGCTGAAGAAGGTGAAGGCCAGCGCCTGCCAGCCCGGGAAGGTCTCGGCCCGGTAGCCGCGTTTGACCGCGACGATATAGGCCGCGGCGGCAAGGCAGAGGCACATCAGCACGCCCGGCACCACGCCGGCGAGGAACAGCTTGGAGATCGAGATGCCGCCGCCGGCGGCGATGGCGAAGATGATCATGTTGTGGCTGGGCGGAATGATGATCCCGGCGATCGAGGAGGTGACGGTGACGTTGACGGCGTAATCGGCGTCATAGCCCTTGTCCTTCATCACCGGCACCAGGATCGAGCCCAGCGCCGAGATGTCGGCGATGGCCGAACCCGAGATGCCGCCGAACAGCATCGAGGAAAAGACGTTGACGATGCCGAGCCCGCCGCGCACCGCACCGACCGCGGCCGAGGCAAACCGCACCAGCCGCATGGCGATGCCGCCATGAAACATCAGCTCGCCGGCGAAGATGAAGAAGGGGATGGCCATCAGCGAAAACACGTTGATGCCCGAGACGATGCGCTGAAAGCCGATCATCAGCGGCAGGCCCTCGTACCAGAAGGCGGCGATGGCCGAGATGCCGAGCGCGAAGGCCACCGGCGTGCCGATGACGACGCAGAAGGCAAACAGCCCGAGAAGCAAGAGAAGTCCCATGGGATTTTGCCTTTATTCGATCGAATCGACGCGGTGATCGCGGCCGAGGAAGACGCGCGTCAGATGGCCGAGGGAGAAGACGAGGATCAGCCCGCCGGCGATGGTCAGCGGCAAGGAGCGATAACCTTCGCTGATCTGGATCAGCGGGATCAGCGAGTTCCACTTGAACTGGGTGAGCAGCGCCCCGTACCAGAGCATCAGACCGCCGAAGAGCACCATGAAGATGTCCGACAGGATCACGAAGACGGTGCGCACGCGGGCGGGCACCATGGTGCGGAAGGCCACCACCGAGAGGTGGGTGTTCTCGCGCACGCCGACGGCGGCGCCGAGAAAGGCGATCAGCATCACCAGCAGCAGCGAGTATTGCTCGACCCAGGTGGGGGTGTCGTTCATCACGTAGCGGCCGAAGACCAGCCAGCCAAAGATCAGCGTCATCACCACCAGCGCCGCACCGGCCACCACGCGGCAGACCCAGACGATGGCATCGAAGACACGCTCGAGCGCGCGCAGGCCCTTGAGCAGTTCGGGGGTATCGTTCATTGCTTTTCTCCCGAAAAACGCCCGGCTCCATCCTTGGGCCGGGCGTTTCTGGATTTCTGTCAGTCAGGCGTTATTCGGTCGACTGGGCGAGCTCGACCAGCTTGCGCATGTCGGGGTTGGCGGCCAGGTAGTCGTCATAGACCGCGACCATGGCATCCTGGAACGGGGTCTTGTCGGCGATCTCGTTGACCGTGACGCCCGCTTCCTCGACATCCTTGCGCGCCTGTTCGGACTGTACCGCCCAGAGCTCGCGCTGGTAGAGACCGGCCTCTTCGGCGGCTGCGCGCACTTCGTCCTGCAGTTCGGGCGAGAGCGCCTCGAACTTGGTGGTGTTGACGCAGATGCATTCCGGGATGATCAGGTGCTCGGAGAGCGAATAGTTGGTGGTCACCTCGTAATGCGCCACGTTCTTGAACGAGGGGAAGTTGTTCTCGGCGCCGTCGACCACACCGGTCTTCAGCGACTGGTAGACCTCGCCAAAGGCCATCGGCGAGGGGTTGCCGCCCATGGCCGAGATCATCGCGGTGTAGAGATCGTTGTTCATCACCCGGATCTTCAGGCCGGCGACGTCGTCGGGCGTGTTGATCGGTTTCTGGGTGTAGAACGAGCGCGCGCCGGCATCAACCCAGGCCAGCGGCAGCAGGCCGGCCTCGGCCATCGCGTCAGAGACCATCTGGCCGGCTTCGCCGTCGAGCACGCGGAACATGTGCGGCACGCTCTTGAAGATGAACGGCAGCGAGACGAGGTTGGCCTCCTTCACCATCGGGCCGATCGGGCCGAGGTTGAAGTTGCCGACCTCGATGGCGCCCAGGCGCACCTGCTCGAGCGCATCGGGCTGGCTGCCAAGAACGCCGCCGTGGAACACCTCGATGGTGACCTCGCCGTCGGTCTTGTCCTCGACCAGCTCGGCGAAACGGTCCATCGCGGCGGTGTTCGGATGGCCGTCGCTGTGGATGTTCCAGGCGCGCCAGTTCTCGGCCGAGGCGGCCGTGGCGAGCAGTGCCGCGGCGGCCGCCGTGGCGAGAAGCGTGGTGGTGAATTTCTGGTACATGGTGTCCTCCCTTGGATATCGTAACCAGTTGATCCGATCCGCGACGGGGGCCGGTGGGCCGCCCGTCGCGGGTAACTTTGACAGGCCGCCACGAGCCAGCGGTGCGCCGGTTGTCGACTTGGCGGCGGCAGTCCTGTCGGAATTAGATTGCGTTGTGGCGCCAGGCTGCGACAGTCGCAGGACCGCTGGTCCTGCTGTCATCAGCCCGATGCTTTCCGCGGCCGTCCCCCCCGTGTCGCGTCACTCGTGACCGTGCGGCGCCCGTTGTTCTCCCCGGGGCACCTTGCGATCCTGTCTTGCTCCTAATGATTACTAGTATCCCAGTTAAGTCAAGATAAAATTTTCGGCATTGGACGATTCAGGTCTTGAACCGGGGCAGGGCATGCCGTCGCGAGTCCGCCTTTTGCGAGGGACACGGGACGGAAGGAACCTGCCTCGCCGCCGTGTCGGACCGGATCCGGGACCTTCTGCCGGGGCTTGCGGAGAGGCCCCTGAGCGGGGTCCGGCGCGCGGCCGCGCGTCGCGGCGATGCAGGCACGCAAAACGCCGCCGCAGGAAGCCCGCGACGGCGTTTTCACCGGTGCCGAATGGGTCAGATATCCAGCGTATGCGCCTTTTCCCAGCGCGAGAAATGCGACACGAAGGAGTTCCATTCCTGCCGCTTGAGCTTCAGATAAGCCGAGGAGAACGCCTCGCCCATCATGGACTTCAATGCCGCGTCCTTGTCGTAATCGCGCAGCGCGTCGAGCATGTTGAGCGGCAATTTCGGCGCGCCCTTCACCTTGTGGCCCTCGGCGTACATGTCGATGTCCCAGCGCTTGCCGGGGTCGGCCTTGGAGCGTACGCCGCTGAGACCGGCGGCGATGATCACCGCCTGCAGCAGGTAGGGGTTCACCGCGCCGTCTGGCAGGCGCAACTCGAAGCGGCCGGGGCCGGGGACGCGCACCATGTGGGTGCGGTTGTTGCCGGTCCAGGTCACGGTATTGGGCGCCCAGGTCGCCCCCGACATGGTGCGCGGCGCGTTGATGCGTTTGTAGGAGTTCACCGTCGGGTTGGTGATCGCGGCCAGCGCGCTGGCGTGTTTCATGATGCCGCCGAGGAAGTGCTTGCCCTTCTCCGACAGGCCCAGTTGCGCCGTCGGGCTGTCGCCCTTTTCGCCGGCAAAGACGTTCTTCTTCGATGCCTTGCCCGGCGCATCCCAGACCGAGATATGCGCGTGACAGCCGTTGCCGGTCAGCCCCTCGACGGGCTTGGGCATGAAGGTGGCGCGGAAGCCGTGCTTTTCGGCCACCGACTTGGTCATGAACTTGAAGAAGGAGTGCTTGTCGGCGGTCTTCAGGACGTCGTCGAAATCCCAGTTCATCTCGAACTGGCCATTGGCGTCCTCGTGGTCATTCTGGTAGGGGCCCCAGCCCATTTCCAGCATGTAGTCGCAGATCTCGCGCACCACGTCATAGCGGCGCATCACCGCCTGTTGGTCGTAGCAGGGCTTGTCGGCGGTATCGAACTCGTCGCTGATCTGCTCGCCGTCCGGCGTCAGCAGGAAGAACTCGGCCTCGATGCCGGTCTTGACGTGCATGCCCTCCTGCGCGGCCTCGTTGATCAGCCGGCGCAGCACGTTGCGCGGCGCCTGCGCCACGTCCTCGCCTTCCATGACGCAGTTAGCGGCGACCCAGGCGACCTCTGGCTTCCACGGCAGCTGGATCACCGACGAGGGGTCGGGCACCGCCAGCATGTCGGGATGCGCCGGCGTCATGTCGAGATGGGTGGCAAAGCCTGCAAATCCCGCGCCGTTCTCCTGCATGTCGGCGATCGCCTGCGTCGGCACCAGCTTGGCGCGCTGTCCGCCGAACAGGTCGGTAAAGGAAATCATGAAGTACTTGATGTCGCGCTCGGCGGCGTACTCGGCGAGGTTGGTCTGCGCGTCGGGCGCCACTTGATCTCGGGGCATGTGATCTTGATCCTCTCTGTCGAAGTCATCTCGGTGTCCGTTCAGGCCGGCACCCGCTTTGCAAAGCGGCGCGACCCGGGTGGGGCCGCGCCGCGCGTGTTTCAGAACCCTGCCTTGCCGGGGTACCAGTCGGTGCCGGCCAGCGGCACCCTGGCCATGGCCGCGGCCTCCATGGTCAGCGCGCAGAGGTCCTCCGGCTCGAGGTTGTGCAGGTGGTTGTGGCCGCAGGCCCGCGCGATCGTCTGCGCCTCCAGCGTCAGCACCTTGAGGTAGTTCTTCAGCCGCCGGCCGCCTTCGATCGGATCGAACCGTGCCATCAGCTCCGGGTCCTGGGTGGTGATGCCGGCCGGGTCGCGGCCCTCCTGCCAGTCGTCATAGGCGCCGGCGGTGGTGCCGAGCTTCTGGTACTCTGCCTCCCACTTCGGATCATTGTCCCCCAGCGCGATCAGCGCGGCGGTGCCGATGGCGACCGCGTCCGCGCCCAGGGCGATCGCCTTGGCCACGTCGGCGCCGGTGCGGATGCCGCCAGAGACGATCAGCTGGACCTCTCGGTGCAGCCCCTGGTCCTGCAGCGCCTGAACGGCAGGGCGGATGCAGGCCAGCGTCGGCAGGCCGACATGTTCGATGAAGACGTCCTGCGTCGCCGCGGTGCCGCCCTGCATGCCGTCGAGAACCACGACGTCCGCCCCGGCCTTGATCGCCAGCGTGGTGTCGTAATAGGGCCGGGTGCCGCCGATCTTGACGTAGATCGGCACCTTCCAGCCGGTGATTTCGCGGATTTCGAGGATCTTGATTTCCAGATCGTCAGGTCCGGTCCAGTCCGGGTGACGGCAGGCCGAGCGCTGGTCGATGCCCTTGGGCAGGTTGCGCATGCCCGCCACGCGGTCGCTGATCTTCTGACCCAGCAACATGCCGCCGCCACCGGGCTTGGCGCCCTGGCCGACGACGATCTCGATCGCATCGGCGCGGCGCAGGTCGCGCGGGTTCATGCCGTAGCGCGAAGGCAGGTACTGGTAGACCAGCGTCTTGGAGTGGCCGCGCTCTTCCTCTGTCATGCCGCCGTCGCCGGTGGTGGTCGAGGTGCCGGCGGCGCTGGCGCCACGGCCCAGGGCTTCCTTGGCGGGGCCGGACAGGGCCCCGAAGCTCATGCCGGCAATGGTGACCGGGGTGTCCAGCACGACGGGATTTTTGGCGAAGCGGGTGCCAAGGGTCACCTTGGTCTCGCATTTCTCGCGGTAGCCTTCGAGCGGGTAGCGCGAGATCGAGGCGCCGAGAAACAGCAGGTCGTCGAAATGCGGCACCCGGCGTTTCGCACCGCCACCGCGGATGTCATAGATGCCGGTGGCCGCGGCGCGGCGGATCTCGGCGTTGATCGGGTTGGTGAAGGTCTCGGACTGGATCGGTTCGGTCCGCGGGATGGCCGGTGTTGTCTGGTCTTTCATGTCCATCTCCTCAGTAGGCGGACGCGTTGTCGACGTCGAAGTTGTAGAGCTTGCGGGCCGAACCGTAGCGTTTGAACTCTTCCGGCTTGGCATCCGCCCCGGCACGCTCCAGCAGGTCGCGCAGGATCTCGATGTGTTCGGGGCGCATCTCCTTCTCGATGCAGTCGGCGCCGAGGCTCTTGACGCTGCCGCGCACGAAGAGCCGGGCCTCGTAGAGCGAATCCCCCAGCGCGTCGCCGGCATCGCCCAGCACCACGAGGTTGCCGGATTGGGCCATAAAGGCCGACATGTGGCCGATGTTGCCATGTACCACGATGTCGATGCCCTTCATCGAGATGCCGCAGCGCGAGCTGGCATTGCCCTTGATGACGAGCAGCCCGCCATGACCGGTCGCCCCGGCATACTGGCTGGCGTCGCCCTCGACGATCACCTTGCCCGACATCATGTTCTCGGCCACGCCCGGCCCGGCGGAGCCATGCACATGCACCGTGGCCTGGCTGTTCATCCCGGCGCAGTAATAGCCGGTGGAGCCCATGACCCTGACCTCGATCGGCGCGTCGAGGCCGACGGCGATGGCATGGCTGCCGCGCGCGTTGACCACTTCCCACGCGGTCTGGTTGGTGGTTTCCGCCTGCGCGTGCAGGGCCTCGTTCAGGGCGCGGAGCCCCTGCGCTTCCAAGTCGAATCTCTGCATGTCAGTGGTTCCAGAAGTAGACGGTTGCGGGCTCGGGCTCCCAGACGCGGGCGTCTTCGATGCCCGGCAGGTTGACGAGGGCGCGGTATTCGCTGCCGAAGGCGACGTATTGATCGGTCTCGGCCATCACTGCGGGCTTGCAGGCGATCGGGTCGCGCACAACGCCGAAGCCGTCCTTGGTGCCGACGACAAAGGTGAAGAACCCGTCGAGATCGGCGAGGCTGCTTTCCAGCGCTTCCCCGAGGCTCGACCCGGTCTGCATTTTCCAGGTCAGGTAGGCGGCGCCGACCTCGGTGTCGTTCATCGTCTCGATGTGGATGCCCTCGCGGCGCAGCTTGCGGCGCAACGAGTTGTGGTTGGACAGCGATCCGTTGTGCACGAGGCACTGGTCCATCCCGGTCGAGAACGGGTGCGCGCCCATCGTGGTGACGGCGGATTCGGTGGCCATGCGGGTGTGGCCGATGCCATGGCTGCCGCTCATCTGCGACAGGGCAAAGCGGGCGGCCACGTCCTTGGGCAGGCCGACTTCCTTGTAGATCTCCATGGTCTCGCCGCTGCTCATGACCTTGGCGGCCGGGCGCAGTTCCGGCAGCGCCTGACGGGCCTCGGCCACCTTGTCGGCGGGCAGGGTCAGCACGATGTGGCTGTCCTTGACGGTGCCGGTGACGCCGGCCGCGATCGCCAGACCGAGATCCTCGGCCAAGGTCGCGAAATCGGTTCCGGGGTCATCCGATTGCACGGTCAGCTTGGCCGCACCGGCGTTCTGGCCGCCGTAGATCGCGATGCCGGCACTGTCGGGGCCGCGGTCGGTCATGGTGACCAGCATGTCGGTCAGCAAGCTGCCGAGCTGCGGCTCCAGCGACCTGTCCTTGATGAATAATCCAACGATTCCGCACATGGCGCAGACCCTTCTTGTTGCCTCTGGCCGGACGCTATCACCGACCCGTCGCCCCCTCAACTCATAAGAAACTTTTTTGCATTTGGGGAATAATTCCGCCGAACAGGGGTCGCGACGGCGCGACGCGGTCAAATTCCAAGCGTTCCTCGGCCGACATGCACGATTCATGAGCGGCCGAAGATCTTCCCGCGCGGCCACGGCCGGAACGACCCGCGCCCTATTGGCGCCGGCAACCCCGTCGCGGACCTGCGGCGCGAGTCAGTTGGCTTGCGGATAGGAGATGATCGACAGGTAGCGGATCGGCAGCCGCACCAGCCCCTCGGGCCCATGCGGCGCATCGGCGTCAAAGAACAGCGTGTCGCCGGGCTCGAGCCTGAAGACCTCGGAGCCATGGCGGTAATCCACCGTGCCTTCGAGCATGTAGATCGTCTCGATCCCCTCGTGCTGAAACGTCGGAAACACGTCGGAGGTCTCTGACAGGGTAATCAGATAGGGTTCGACCATCACCCCGCTGGCGTTCGATCCGATATGGCCGAGCAGGTTGTACTGGTGGCCCGCGCGGGTGCCCTCGCGCTCCATCTCGACGCCACGGCCGGACCTTGTATGCACCGCCGAGCGCTTTTCCTCGAACCGCCGCAGAAAGGCGGTCAGCGGCACGCTGAGCACATGCGACAGGGTCTGCAGGGTGTTGAGCGAGGGCGAGGTATTGCCGTTCTCGATCTTGGACAGCATGCCGATCGACAATCCGCTGGCCCGGGCCAGATCGGCGACCGTCATGTTCTGCTGCTTGCGATAGGCGCGGACCTCGCGGCCGATCGCGACCTCGAGGTTCTTTTCACGCTCTTCGCCAACACGGTGGGGATCCTGCGTCAGGGCCTTGCGCGATCTTGCTGCGTCCGTTGTCTGCTGTACCATCTACCACACATCCTCAACAGGCGTCCGGCACTGCCGGCGCGACGACCGGGGTTGACCCGCGCCAAGTTTCCTCTCAGGAATACCGTAATGACCAGAGGTGAAAACACAACCACTTTGGGGTTTCTCATTTTCCCCGGCTTTCCGATGTCCTGTCTGACTTCGGCGATCGAGCCCCTGCGCGCGGCGAACGAGATTTCCGGTCAGGACGCGTTTCGCTGGAAGCTGATCGGCGAGACCGGCGCGCGGGTGAAATCCAGCGCCGACATCTGGTTCGACCCGGATCAGGCGCTGAGTGACGACCTGACGCTCGACTACCTGTTCCTGCTCTCAGGACCCTTGGCGCGGTTCGATACGCCGCGGCCCTCGAACGGCCGGCTGCGCAGCCTGAGCCGGCACGGCGTGCGGGTCGGCGGGGTCAGCGGCGGGGTGTTTCCGCTGGCGCGCTCGGGCCTGCTCGACGGCCATGTCTGTTCCGTCCACTGGTGTTACGAGGCCGCCTTTGCCGCGGAATTCCCCGAGATGCGGGTGGAGAGCGACGTGATCATCATCGACCGCGACCGGCTGACCGTGTCGGGGGCGGCGGCGGTGTTCGACCTGATGCTCAGCCTGATCGACGAGAAGCTGGGCGAGGAGGTAACGACCGAGGTCGCCTGCTGGTTTCAGCATCCGCTGATGCGTGGCCAAGGCGTGCGGCAGAAGGTGCCGACCCTGCGCCGCGAAAGCACCTCTGACATGCTGCCGCCGACGGTGGCGCAGGCGGTGCGGATCTTCGGCGACCATATCGAGGACCCGGTGAACGTCGATGATGTGGCGCGGATGGTGGGGCTCTCGCCGCGCCAGCTCGAGCGGAACTTCAAGGCGGCCACGGGGCAGAGCCCGTCGCGCTACTACCGCAACCTGCGGATGAATGCGGCGCGGCAACTGGTGCTTTATTCCAACGACAGCATGTCGAGCATCGCCGCGGCGGTGGGCTACGGCGCCACCGCGCCGCTGGTGCGGCAATACCGCGAGGCCTTTGGCACCACGCCCAAGGAGGACAGGCAGAAGATCAACCTGTTCCGGGTGGAGAAGAACCGACCGATCCCGTCATGAGCGCCGGTGCGGAGCCGCGCATCGCCGGGCCGCGGTGCGGCGACCCGACGGCGCATGTGGCAGTTCATATAGGCAAGCCCGTAGACTTAGGAGCCGGAGCGCTGCGGGCGGCCAAATTGCCGGACCTGGGGGCGGCGTCATGCCGAAGGCATGCCACCGGCATGACGATGCGCGGCGGGCTTTCAGCCCGCTGTTAGTGCGCTGGGTGGCAGACGGCGACGGGAGCATGAAGCTGGTCTCGCGCAAACAATGAGCGACAGGCTCTAGCTCGCAGTTGAGGCGCTTGAGGGCAGACTCCGTCGACGGCGCAAAGCCAAAACTGCGCTCCGGCTGTGTGCCTCCGTCGTGATGCCAGCAATTGACGCGCTGGGTGACAGATGCCGCCGGCGGAACAGAACTGCCACCCCACCAGTCAAATCGCGCTCTTCGCCGCGCCCACCAGTGCGTGATGCAGGCTGCCGGCCGAGGACCGTGGGCCCAGCACGCTGAAATGCCCGGTGCCGCGACGGATCAGGAAGCAGCCCAGGTGCTCGATCCGCGTTCGCGTTACCGCTCCGACCGCCATGGCGCGACTGTCGGCGTTGCAGCAAAGCTCCAGCACGTCATGGCACCGCACCCCCTCCAGGTCAAACCGCACCCAGCCGTCGCTCTGCTCGGTGACCGACCCGGCCGACCCGACAGCCGCCTTGACCTGCGCCGCGAGATCCTCGTGGCTGGCGTGCGGCGCTTCGATCATCCACTGCTCCGGCCCGATCCAGAACACCCCGAAAGGCGCCACCCCGCCGCAACATCCGACCTCTGGCAGGCCAGCGCCCAGAAACCGCGCGGCCGCCTCAGCCAGCTCAGCCTCGCGCCCCAGCCGCGCCGCCAGTGAGGCCAGCGCCCAATCCGGGCATTCCGATATCCGCAGCCCGTCGAAATCATCGATCTGCGCTGTTGCCCCGCCAAGCGCGGTCACTGCGATCATGTCATGCACGGAGACGGTCCCCCTCTGGATCGACGAAATGGGCCGAGACCACCTCGACCTCGATGTTCTGGCCGGTCAGCGGGCTGACCAGGCGCAGGGTCTCGCCCATGCGCTCGGAGCCGGATTTCAGATAGCCGATGCCGATATGGCTGTTCAGGATCGGCGAATAGCAGGCCGAGGTGACATAGCCCTGGTCATGCGCCGCATCGACCGGACCGTCCTTGTTCATCAGGTGCCCACCGGCGGTGACCTTGTCCTCGGCCACCTTCGGCCGCAAGCCGACCAGCGCCAGCGCGTCGTCGGCGTTCAGCCCCGCGCGCTCCGACAGGGTCGAGCCGATGGCGTCCTTCTTTTTCGACACCATCCGCCCCATGCCGAGGTTGAGCGCCGTGGTCGTGCCGTTCAGTTCGTTGCCGGCTGCATGGCCCTTCTCGATCCGCATCACGCCGAGCGCCTCGGTGCCATAGGGCACCACGTCGAATTCCTCGCCGGCCTGCATCAACTTGCGGATCAAGGCATCGCCATAGCGCGTCGGCACCGCGATCTCGAAGGCCAGCTCGCCGGAGAAGGAGATGCGGAACAACCGGGCGCGCAGACCGCCGCAGACGGTGACTTCGCCGCAGCCCATGAAGGGGAAGGCCTCGTTCGAGATGTCCACCTCTGGATCGACGATCTTCTGCAACAGCTTGCGGCTGTTCGGCCCCGCGACGGCGTATTGCGCCCAGGCCTCGGTGGTGGAGATCAGCTGCACGTCCATGTCGGGAAACAGGCACTGGCGCACGAATTCGAGGTGGCGATAGACGCTGACTGCGTTGGCGGTGGTGGTCGTCACCACGAAATGATCCTCGGCCAGCCGCGCGGCGGTGCCGTCGTCCATCACGATGCCATCCTCGCGCAGCATCACGCCATAGCGGGTCTTGCCGACCGCCAGCTTGGCGAAACCGTTGGCATAGACCGTGTTGAGGAACTCCGCCGCATCAGTGCCCTGCACATCGATCTTGCCCAGCGTGGTCACGTCGCAGACCCCCACCGAGCTGCGCACCGCGCGCACCTCGCGGTCGACGCTCTCGCGCCAGGTGGTCTCGCCGGGGCGGGGGAACCACTGGGCGCGCAGCCAGTTGCCGGTCTCGACAAAGACCGCGCCCTGTTCGGTGGCCCACCTGTGGCTGGGGGTTTCGCGCACCGGGTGGAAGTTTTCACCGCGCGACCGGCCACCGAGGGTGCCCATGGAGACAGGGGTGTAGGGCGGGCGAAAGATCGTGGTGCCGACCTCCGGGATGGTCTTGCCGGCGAGTTCCGCCATGATGGCGAGGCCGCCCATGTTCGAGGTCTTGCCCTGGTCGGTCGCCATGCCCAGCGTGGTGTAACGCTTGAGGTGCTCGACCGAGCGGAAGTTTTCCTGATGCGCCAGCTTCACGTCCTTGACGGTGACGTCGTTCTGCTGGTCGAGCCAGGCGCGGCCCTTGCCGGCAACATACCAGAAGGGCTTGAGGTTGACAGGCGCATCCTCGGCGCGGGGAAGGGGGGCCTTGTCGGCTTTGATCCCGAGCGTGTCCAGTGCGGCGACAGCGCCATCCGCGCCGGTGGCGAGCGCGGCATGGGTCGAGAAGGCGCCCATGGCGGCCCCGGCCACGCTCTGGCCCTGTGGCAGCGCGCCGCCGGGGACGAAGGCGGCAATGGCTTCGTTCCAGACCGGACGACCGCGCTGGTGGCAGGTCAGATGCACGTTGGGGTTCCAGCCGCCCGACACCCCAAGCGCGCCGCATTCGATCATCCGCTCCGCGCCGTCGGCCTGCCGCAGCTTGACGAAGGTGAGACCCAGCCGACCGGAGGTGTCCACCACCTGCGCGCCGGCCAGAAGCTCGCAATCGGCGATCCGCGGCGCGTCGGGGCGAACGTCGATCACGGCCGCGACCTTCACACCCTTGGCCATCAGGTCCACGGCGGTGCGATGACCGTCGTCGTTGTTGGTGAAGACCGCGACCTTCTGCGCCGGCGTCGCGGCCCAGCGGTTGGCATAGGCGCGCATCGCGCCGGCCAGCATGATGCCGGGGCGGTCGTTGTTCTCGAAAGCAATCGGCCGCTCGATGGCCCCGGCACAAAGCAGGGTCCGTTTCGCATAGATCCGCCAGAGGATCTGCCGCGGCTTTCCGGCGGCAGGCACGGGCAGGTGGTCCGAGACCCGCTCGACCGCGCCATGGATGCCGTGGTCGAAGGCGCCGATCACCGTGGTGCGGGGCATGCAGCGGACGTTGTCCATGCTGTGCAGTTCCGCCACGGCAGCCGCGGCCCAGTCGGCCCCCGCGGTGTCGTCGATGCCGAAGGTCTCGGCGTTCAGCCGTCCGCCCATGGCGAAATCCTCGTCGGCGAGGATCACCCGCGCGCCCGTCCGGCCTGCGGTCAGTGCGGCAGAAAGGCCCGCCGGACCGGCGCCGACGATCAGCAGGTCGCAGTGCAAAAAGCCCTTGTCGTACTGGTCCGGGTCCGCCTGCAGCGACAGCGAGCCGAGGCCCGCGGCCTTGCGGATCACTGGCTCGTAGAGCTTTTCCCAGAAGGCGGCGGGCCACATGAAGGTCTTGTAGTAGAAGCCGGCGGTGAGGAAGTTCGAGAACCGGTCATTGATCGCCATCGCGTCGTGCTTGAGCGTGGGCCAGCGGTTCTGGCTGTTGGCCTCGAGCCCGTCAAACAGCTCGGCGGTGGTGGCGCGGGTGTTGGGCTCTTGCCGGGCGCCGGTGCGCAGCTCGACCAGCGCGTTGGGCTCTTCGCTGCCCGAGGTCAGCACGCCGCGGGGGCGGTGATACTTGAACGACCGGCCCATCAGCCGCACGCCGTTGGCCAGCAGCGCCGAGGCCAGCGTGTCGCCCGGATGGCCCCGATAGGTCTTGCCATCGAAGGTGAAGGACAGGGTACGCGAGGTGTCGATCTGGCCGCCGGACAGGCGGTTGACCTGTGTCGCGCCCTTCGACGGTCCGGTCTGTGCGTCGGCTGCGCCCTTGAAGCGCTGGAGGTTCAGCGACAGGCCCTTGGCCCCGTCACGAAGATGGTCTGTAAACGTCATTTGCTGCGCCCCCGGCTGCGGGCCACGTCGCGGGCCAGTTCAACCGATGTGATTTCATGGGTCACGGTATTGCGGGTCACCACCAGCCAGCTGCGGTCGCCCATCTCGTGGAACCACAACTCGCGGTGAACGCCCGCCGGATTGTCGCGCAGGTAGAGGTAGTCGTGGAATTGGTCCACGGCATCCTCGGCCTGCCAGTCGGGGCGGTCGATCAGGGATGCGTCGCCGAGATAGGTGAACTCCTGCGCGTCACGCGGACCGAGGAGGGGGTGGTCGATCATCATCTTTCAGATCCTCTGTTCGCATCTCGAACCGCAAATCCGGTTCCCGCTTTTGCTGAGATACCCACGGTCAATGCAGGTTGGGCTGCGCGCCCACGCCTTTTTCATCGATCATCAGCCCGCGGCGGAAGCGGTCGAAGCGATAGGCGGTGGCGGTTTCATGCGGGGTGTCGGTGGCCAGCAGATGCGCGTAGCACATGCCCGAGGCCGGCGTCGCCTTGAAGCCGCCGTAGCACCAGCCGCCGTTGAAGTAGAGCCCGTCGACATCGGTCCGGTCGATGATCGGCGAGCCGTCCATCGACATGTCCATCACCCCGCCCCACATCCGCAGCAGCCGCGCGCGGCCCAGCGCCGGGATCAGCGCCATGCCGCTCTCGCAGACATCTTCGACCGCGGGCAGGTTGCCGCGCTGGGCATAGGAATTGTAGCCGTCGAGATCGCCGCCGAAGACCAGCCCGCCCTTGTCGGACTGGCTGCAATAGAAGTGCCCGGCACCGAAGGTGATGACCCCCGGCAGCACCGGCTTCAGCCCCTCCGAGACGAAGGCCTGCAAGACGTGGCTCTCGATCGGCAGGCGCATGCCGGCGAGCGCCATGACGCGGCTCGACGATCCGGCGACGCAGGAAGCGACCTTGCCGGCCCCGATGAAACCGCGCGAGGTCTCGACGCCCTTGCAGACCCCGTCCTCGATGCGGAAACCGGTGACCTCGCAGTTCTGGATGATGTCGACGCCGTGGCTGTCGGCGCCCCGCGCATAGCCCCAGGCCACCGCGTCATGGCGCACCGTGCCGCCGCGATGCTGGGCCAGCCCGCCCTTGATGGGAAAGCGGGCGTTGTCGAAATCGAGAAACGGATAGCGCTCGCGGATCTGGCCGACGCTGAGCATCTCGGCATCGGCGCCATTGAGGATCATCGCATTGCCGCGGCGGACGAAGGCGTCGCGCTGGCCGTCGTTGTGATAGAGGTTGAGGATGCCGCGCTGGCTGACCATTGCGTTGTAGTTCAACTCCTGCTCCAGACCTTCCCAGAGCTTCAGCGAGAATTCATAGAACGGCTCGTTGCCGTCGAGCAGGTAGTTCGAACGGATGATCGTGGTGTTGCGACCGACGTTGCCGCCGCCAATCCAGCCTTTTTCCAGCACCGCGATGCGTTTCCCGCCGAAGTGCTTGGCCAGGTAATAGGCCGTCGCCAGCCCGTGCCCGCCGCCGCCGATGATGACGGTGTCATAGCTCTTCTGCGGCTCGGGATCGCGCCACGCCGGGCCCCAGCCTCTGTGGCCGGTCAGGGCTTCCTTGATCACTCGCAGACCTGAATACTTCATCGCGACCTCGCTCGTTTGCGACACCAGAATGCAGGATTTCGCAGCAGTGCAGGAGGCCGGGATCGGACGAGAAGCTGTTCAAACCCGACATTCGCTGTCTGGTTGGGGCGTTTGGCTGATGCGTTTTGCGGAGTCGCGGGCATGACATGGGGAGGGTGATCGCACTGTACCGTGGGCGGTTGACCCATGTTTGCGTTTTGCGAGTTGGTGGCTCGAACGCCCGATGCGGCCCGCATGGAGCGGCATTCTGCGATACGATTTGGTGATCTAAGGCGAAAAGTGGCAGCCCGTAGGGGAGTCCCACCCGCGGGCTAAGTAATTGATTTTTAAGGGCCTGGTGTCCCACGCAACTGCTCAGCTTGGCACAGGGAAATCAATAGCTTGCCAGCAAGGTGGCCCACGGGGTTGCAAGGTTTGAAGAGTGGTCAAATTGCCGGGTTCCCGAAACTTGGCGAGCATGAACATAAGTATTCGGCAAGGCTTCCCTGCTTACGCCAAATTCGCGACGCGCCATGGCCTATTCCATATGGTGCTGAGCAATTCACCGGGCAGGAAAAAGATCGCCTAAAGCCTTCACATTCAATACGCGAACGCCCTTCATAACCAACTTAAGGTGTGCATGCGGCCGCTCAAAGGCCCCCCGTCGAAAAACCTCGATGGCGACATCGACTGGTATTTCTTCGCAGGAAAAGCGCGCCTGACGGCGTCCTTCTCGGCCTGTTGGCCGGCTTGACCAACAAGCTAAAGAACCCGAGCGCATTCCGGGATTCGCTGGGTCATCAGGACGACTCGTGCGCGCAGCGAGCAGACCGCCCGGGTTGGCGGTCTGCCATATGGTGCCGGATTGCGGATGATGGGCCTGATTTCCGCGGTGAAGCTCCGCGGTATGCGCTGCGGGCTTTTGTCAGAGGGTGGTTTCGGCCCCTTAGGTGACAAATCCTGAAAAATCGCCGCCCCAGAGATCGTAGCTCGCTTCGTCCGATCCGAAGTCGAGGAACGATGTGTCGGCGCCGTTATTTTCGGGGATCATCAGGAAGGGATCACCCGCCAGCGATGTGCCCAAGTGTCCTCCGGGGCCGCCGGTGTCGAACAGCGTTGCTGTGTCGGCGGTGCTTTCGATCGAGAACACAAGCTGGTCGAGATCGATCTCATCCGCCGACACGCCTTTCAGCCGAAGCGTCGCGTCCCCCGCCTGAATCTCGACGCCATTCCTGGTCTCGCGCCAGACAAAGTCGTCAATCGTGCTATTTACGAGATCGGCCAGCGTTTCGCCGCCAAAGCCCTCGGGCATCGCGACGTCGAATTCGGTGAAGACAAGGAGATCGTCACGACTGAAATCGGTGATCCGGGCCTGGACGTTCGGGTCGTCGGTATCTGCGGTGGAGTCGACGATGAAAATGTCATTGCCCTTGCCGCCCTTGGCAACGTCCTGCCCGCTGGAGAGGATCAGCACGTCGTTGCCCCTGCCGCCATCGGCGCGGTCATTGCCGGTGCCGAGGATCAGCAGATCGTTGTCGTTTCCCCCCGACAGCCTGTCATTGTCGGCGCCGCCGATCAGCAGGTCGTTGCCCGTGCCGCCCTTGAACAGGTCATCGCCGTCGCCGCCATTGGCTGCATCGTTGCCACCGCCGAGCTTGAAGCGGTCGCCGAAATCAGAGCCGGTGGCCCAGTCATCGCCCTTGCTGCCCTTCATGTCGATCCGGGTGTCGCCCAGAAGCGGATCAAAGAGCGTGCCAGTGCTCATCCCCCATGAGCCGAAGCCCAGCGGCTGCGGCTCGGCATAGATCCCCTGCCAGACCACATCGCCGTCGTCGACGACGGTCAGACCGGTGGCGTGAACCTCGCCGGCGATGGTGGTGTAATCGATGCGCAACTCCATGGTGCCTGCATCCGTGCTCATCAGCGCGGTGCCCTCGGGGCCGAGCTCCATGGTGCCCGCATCCGTCATTAACGCGGTGCCCTCAGCGCCGAACTCCAGGGTGCCCATATCCGTGGTCATCAGCGCGGTGCCCTCAGCGCCGAACTCCGTGGTGCCTGCATCTGCGGTCATCAGCGCGGTGCCCACGGGGCCGAGCTCCATGGTGGTGCCATCTGCGGTCATCAGCCCCTGTTCCAGCGCGTCGAACAGCTCCGCGATGTTGGCCCCGCCCTTGTCGCGGACGGAAATAGTCAAAGTATTCGGCATGTTCACATCCCCCTCTGAAGATAGGTCTCACTGCTCCGCAGCCGGTCATATCCCGCTATTGTCGCGAAGACCCCGAGCTGTCCGTCATCCGGGCCAAGCACCCTGGCCGGGGCTTCCATCACTTTCTGGTCCATCACAATTCCTTTCGCTGAACATGCGTGTATCATCAAGTAAGACCCACCCGGTGAGTCGTGTCAATATTCGGCGAACACATATGTCCAGCGAAAGTGGATCCTATACCAAGCGCAAGCGCGCCGAAGGTGAAGCCGAAACCCGGGCCCGCATCGCCCAGGCCGCGGTCGATCTGCACGGCAGCGTCGGCCCGGCGTTCACGACGATCAGCGCGGTTGCAGAGAGGGCCAATGTCCGGCGCGCCACGGTCTACAGGCATTTCCCGGATGAGACGGCCCTGTTCGCGGCATGCTCGAGCCGTTGGCTGTCTCAGAACCCTCTTCCGGATGCCGGGCAACTGCGCCACATCACTGGCGGTCATGAGCGCCTCACCACTGTGCTCGATCTGATCTATTCCTATTATCGGCCGAATGCGCAGATGCTCGCCAACGTGATCCGGCACGCAGAGGGGTCTCCGGCGCTCAAGGAAACCCTCACGGGTTTTGCCAAATGGTTGGAAGATATTCGTGGTGTATTGCATGCGGGGTTTGGCGTGCCAAAAGCGCAAGCCACAGACCTTCAGCGGGCTGCCATAGCTCACGCGTCCAGCTTTTTGACGTGGCGGGAGCTCTGCTGCGATCAAGACCTCTCTGACGCAGACGCTCGCGACTTGATGTGCCGATTGGTTCGGGCAACCTTTGGTCAAGGTTGCTGAACACTAAGTGGGGCGTCGAAGATCGTGTTGGTCAGGTGGGCGCCGCTGCTTCTGCGCGCACGTCGTGCGGTCGGCCGACGACGGCTTGGTTGCTTTAAAACGGTGCAGTCCGCGCGGACTGGCTCGCTTTGCCCCCTTGGGTATTGTGCCGGCGACATTGGTATGTATGCCATACCGCGCATACACCGGCTCGCACAGTCCGCCACCACGCTCTGCGGACATCCCCAACGTTTCTGTTGCTTCTAAGATGTTTTGAAGTGGCGCACAGGTATTTCGGTCGAGATCGAATCAGTCGATTGGCAGGCTTTCCTCCGCTTACGGCGTAACCTTTCTCTCCAATTACGGGAAAAGAAGCTGGCTGTTTACTCGCCAGAAACAAACAGAATCAATTTAGACCAAAATGCGGAAATAACTTGGCAAAATAACTTATTAGCCTTTTCCTATACGGCAGGGAAGACCGGGTCGGATAATGATATGGAAGCTGACAGTCCGCCTGGTAATGCAGTTGGTTTTCGACAGCTCGGAATTCAAAAGGTGAGTGTCCAAAATGAAGTATGCGAAGAATTTTACCACTGTGAATGAGCCCGACGACGGCTGTGAAAACGGCGCAGGTTCTAAGGTAACCCCAGTCGGCCATCAGGAGGACAGCACCGGCCACCAGAACGGCGTCGGCCATGACCACGAGAGCACCGGATATGCCAACGGCTCGGGCCATCAGAAATTCCACGGCGACGATGACTGTGAGAAGGATGAAGCGGACCTCAAGCATGCCATTTTCGAAGACCCGGAGGACGACTGGCCCGACGACAGCTGCGAAAGCGGCGCAGGTGCCAAGGCGACCCCAGTCGGCCATCAGGAGGACAGCACCGGCCACCAGAACGGCGTCGGCCATGACCACGAGAGCATCGGATATGCCAATGGCCTGGGCCATCAGAAATTCCACGCCAACGATGACTGTGAGAAAGACGAGGTTGCGGAGATTTTCGACGCTTTGTTCTCTCTCCCGCCCCTCCCCGAAAATGACGCGTCTGCCGAACTGCAAGATGACGATGACTGGGAGGTGGTCATCTTCGCATAAAGATCACGGAGGCGGCCTCATTGCGCCGAGGAGGACGGCTCTGGCCCACCTTCTTAGTGTGGTCGAGCCGGTATCAATCGCGGCCGCGCTGGAGGGGCAACTTAAACTTCGGATGGTCCCCGCTCTTGCCTCCGCTACAGGCGAAGGGCGTGGGCCATGCAAGTTCGTCATCTTTCTAACTGGGATCGCCACGATGGCAGCGTCACCACTCTCATGTGCGCATCGGCCCATCTGACCCGCCTCGCCAGATGACGCCATCGCGAACGTCTTCCTCAAGGCGAAAAGCAGCTACGGCCTGACCGCGAGATGCTCCGCTACTTCTCTGACAGGGTAGCGCCGCCTGGTTATCTGCGCGACCGTCGCGAATTCATCGCTAAACTTGCTCCCGCTCATCATGGTCTCCTGGCCACAAAACTGGCGAAAAAGGGCATCCACGATACACGGGGATATTCAGTGGCACGACATCGGCGCATCCTCACCGAAACCTCAAGAGTGTGGTTCTCGCGGCGCACTGAAAAACCGGACAGCCTGACCAACCCAATTAACCCCCTGTTTCCTCAAGATGGCGCTATAGTAAGTCGCAAAAAACAAGGGGCAGAGCCGTGTCAGTCTATATTTCCGAGGTCAGCTGGAGCAACAGCGGCAGCCCCAGTTTCGTAGAGATCGCTGTGCCCGCGGGCACCGACGTCAGCGGCTACACCTTGGTCGTCTACAAAGCCAACGGACACGTGGACGCCACCTACACCTTTGGCGCGGCGGATTCGAGCATCGCCGGGCAGGACGTCTACTCCATCCAGAACGCGCCGACAGGAAACTTTCCGGTCACCGGCACCGATGCCTTTGCTCTGGTGGATGATACCGGGACCGTTCTGCAATTCGTCTCCCAAAGCTCTGGAACCACCGCGACGCAGGGCCCGGCGTCCGGTCTCACCGCTACCGATATCGGTCAGGCACCCGGCGGCACTTCTCTGCAATCCGATGACGGCGGGGCCACCTACTACCAGCAGGCAGACGAGAATCCAGGGACCGTCCCCTGTTATGCGCCAGGCACGCTCATCGCCACGGCGCAGGGGCCGCGCAGGATCGAAACCTTACGGACCGGGGACCTTGTAAGCACTCTGGACCACGGCCCCTTGCCGGTGAGATGGGTGCGGCAGGCGGATCAGCCACTGGAAGACGCGCCGCGCGACGCAAAGCCTGTAATGATCCGGCGCAGCGCCTTCGGGCCGGGCTGTCCCTCGCACGACCTGGTCGTCTCGCCACAGCATCGGATACTGGTTGGCGGCGAGGGGCAGTTGCCACACCTCTTCGACCGGCCTTGTCTTGTTCCTGCCAAGGCGCTGACAGACCTGCCCGGCATCCGCACAATGATGGGCAAGCGCGACATGACCTGGGTTCATTTTGCTTTCGACAGTCACGAGATCGTCTTCGCCAACGGTTGCCTTTCGGAATCCCTTCTGCTCGGTCCCATGGTCCTTGCCCACATGACCAGAGCACAGCAACGCAGCTTCAGGGGGCAGCGTGATCCTGCCATGGACCGAGGTTCGGCGCTCAACGGACCGCCGGCACGAGACTGCATGAAAGTCGCCACCGTCAGAGAGCGCGTGGCGCAAATGAAGCAGGAGCAGTCGGTGCGGGCATAGGGCCTGCGCGGTGGCTTCGCTCTGTCCGGGAGCCGACCACTCGACACATTGCCGCTTCATTCCGGACGCGGTTCCGCCACGTTCCCGTGATTAGTTACGATACCCGCAAAATTTTACAAGTCACGGTGACGCCAATGCAATACACGAGTTATCTCCAGAGGTTCAAGAGCGACGAAACCGGCTCCTATTCTGTCGAGGCGGCCTTGTGGTTGCCGATCTTCACCTTGATCATCGCCCTGACAATCGACGTCTCGTCGATGTATCACAAGCAGAGCCAGATATCCCTTGCGGTCAACGAGGCGAATCGGGCCTACGCGACCGGACGATACCTGTCTCTTCCCGAGGTCGAGACCCATGTGCGCAGCGAAATGGGCCTGTCTGCCGCGAACGCGGCGATCACGACCAGCCGGGAGGGCGAATACGTTCTCACTCAGGTCAGCGTGCCCTCCAAGGACCTGATGACGATGAAATTTTTCGACGCGTTCAATCCCGTTGATGTCGCGGTTGCCTATCGGCAGCTGGTCGAATGGTGATCTCTATGGGCAGGACTCAGGCACAGGCCCGCGGCTTCCTCCACGCCGAGGGCGGATCGATGACGACGGGCGCTGTGATCATGTTTTTTGCCGCGCTTGCGTTCAGTAGCGTTGCGGTGGACTTCATGCGCCGTGACGACAGCCGGGTGCGCCTGCAGCTTGCCACGGACACCGTGGCCCATGCCGCGCTTGTCGCGCGTCAGACGCGCGACGCCCCGAGCGCCAGAGCGGCCGCGCTGCAAATCGCCGGGCCGAATGTAGGCACGGTCGGAAAAGGTCGCGCGATCAATGCCGGGGATATCAAGTTCGGCACCTGGGACGATACAACACGTCTCTTTGCCCCCGACCCGAATGCCAGAAACGCCGTGCAAGCCAGCGCCCTCTACGGCCAGGCCCGCAACAACTACCTTCGCGGTCTCCTGACGCGTCTTGTCGGGTTCGCCGGTTTTGAAGTCGAGGCTTCCAGCGTCTTTCGCACCAAGAGCCACCAGTGCGCGCGCAGCGGAATGCTCGCCGAGAACCATATAAGATTCTCGGGGAACAACGAATTCGGCCCCTATTATTGCATCCATTCCGACAACACGATGCAGTTCGTGAACCACACGGTGTTCGGCGCCCACGCCGAAGTGACGCTCCCGGTCCTGGCCAATCTGGCCTCCGGGCAGGAAACCGGCCTCGATGCAGCGCGTCGCGTGCGTCCTGCCTGGCTCGATGTGCCCCGCATGATCGATGACTTCGAGGCAAGCCTTGAGGGCAAAGGCGCGCTCGACATCCCGATTTCGGCTGCCACGCTCCCGGTTGAGATGCATCAGCTTGGCACCTCACTCTCGAACCCGGTCACCCCTCAGACCTTGTCGTCCGGAGCCTTCTATGACGTGACCTGCGGTCAGGGCGGCGGGAAACTCAAGTTTGTCGCCGGACTCTATCAGAACCTTGGCATCCGCACCGACTGCGCAATCCAGATGCCCTCCGGCGTCGCCTTCGAGAACGTTGTGATCTACCAGGAAAACACGGACATTAAGGCATTCAGCGCAGCCAATGGTGTCCGCTTCGGTGCCATCGACGGCTGCGACCCTGCGAACAACGCGATTCTGGTCACCCGAGGCGGCATCTCGGTGGCTTCGGGGTTCGAGCTGCACGGCAGCGCGGTTCTGGCCGCCGGACCGATCCATTTTGCGGCCGATGCGGGCACCATGGACGGTGCAGTTGTCATATCGGGCGACGAAATCCGAGGCACGTCCAACTCCTCCTTCGGGACCTGCGACCACGACTTGGGGCTCGGCCTTTACAGCTATCAGATGGTGGACTGAGTAGGACGACTCCGCGACGCGGAAGAAAGCAACTGTTGCAGGGCATTGCGAAGCGGCCGAACCTGGGCCAGCATCGCCTCTCTGTTCGCCATCGCGAAGATCAACGGTGTCAAACCTTGGATTGCCATTTGTTCGCACGCCCAAGTCAAATGCGGGCGCGCGAATCCAGCTCGCTTCAAACTTCTCCATCACCAGAGCGCTATTCTGATTCCGGAACTCATTGGCCGCAAAGGCCCCCTTCGATTTGCGGTGCTTCACAAGCAGGTGCTTAACTGCACCGACTTTCAGGCATCTGCGCGCGGGTGAGCCGTTCGACGCTGTATCAGGCGCTGGGGAATTTTCATTAGCCGGGCTCAGTTGACGTTCCAATGACAGGCAACCCGAGGGATTTACGATCACTTGGGCGTCTGATCCTCTCGTCCAATAAACGCTGTAGCTTTTCGGATTTCTCGCCATGCACATCGTCAAGTAGTTGAAGGATCGCGGCTCCGTAGATGATCTTGCGCCTTGTGGCGTCTCGGCGCTCGTTTTTCCGTGCAATTGCTTGCATGTGAACCGGCGTGCAATTTTGACCCCGTAGAGGGGTGATCGGCGTCCAAAAATGACCCCCTTACACTGATGTGGATGATGCCCCCGAGATCATCGGGGAGCACAGTGTGGGATGTTGGTCGTGGA
>NZ_JAXMOR010000012.1:0-119550 GCF_034669705.1 Marinovum sp. | reverse complement strand
GATGTGCTCGGCGCCGGTGATCTCGGAGGTCTCGCCGAAGAAGCCGGTGATGCCCTCGGGCAGCAGCTTGTCGTACATGTTGCCGACGGTGGGGCAGGATCCCAGACCGGTGGTGGTGTCGCTCTCGCCGCATTTGGTCGAGACCCAGAGTTCCGAGATCGAGCATTCCTCGCGCTGCACCTCGGTGGCCTTGTGGACAAAGTCCTTGGCGGCCCAGGAGGCGGCGCGGATGGTCTCGAAATCGCCCTTCTGCTCGATCGAGAACTCGGCGACTTCCTTGCCGGTCTTGCGGATGCCGTCGGCGATGCGCTTGGTCCAGCCGGGCTCGATGCCGATCACCACCACCGAATGCACGTTGGGGTTGGCGCCGGTGCCGATCATGGTGCGGAAATGCACCTCGAGGTCTTCGCCGAACTGCAGCCGGCCATAGGCATGCGGGATCGCCAGCGTGCCCTTGACGTTGTTGGCCACCGCCTCGCAGGCGGCGTTGGAGATGTCGTCGACCGGCAGGATGACGACATGGTTGCGCACGCCGACCCGGCCGTTTTCACGACGGTAGGCCTGCACGGTCATGTTGGAATATTTCGATGCCATGGGAACTTGTCCTTTGTTGCTAACGCTTTGCTGCCTGCGCGGGCTCTTGTCGCGACCGCTGCGCTGCCTGAGCGAGCGCGGCTTACCAGCGCTTGGTCTTGCAGTTGTGGGTGTGGACGTGGGCGCCCTTGGGAATGTCGGCGATGATCTTGCCGATGTCCTCGCCGTACTTGGTGGCGGTGTCGCCTTCCTTGAGGTCCTTGAGCGCGATCTTGTGGCCGATCGGCACATCGGCGCCGGAGGTCAGCCGGAATGTCGAGTTGTCATGGGTGACGCAGACCAGCATGTCGGTGCCGGCGGTCAGGCCCTCGACGACGACGACGCCGACATTGTCTTCGTGGTCGTGGACCAGCAGGTGGGGAATTTCAGCCATGGGGTCAGTCTCCTTGGGTGTCAGGTTGAAGGATGATTTTCGGCGCGGCAGCCGTGCCGGAGCGGATGTCGCGAAAGGCGCCGTCGCCGTCCGACAGCGGGCGGATCTCGGTCCAGTCGAGCGGGCCGAGACGGCCGTCGAACAGCGCCTCGGCGGTGTCGCGAAAGTCCCGCGCGCTATAGGTATAGGTGCCGATGAAGGTGATCTCCTGCAGGGTCATGCGGCGGATATCGAGCCCGCCCATGTCCTCGCCCAGCCCGATGTGCACGATCACACCACCGGGTGTGGCCAGCGCCGAAGCAGTGGCCCGGGTGGCGGCATAACCCACCGCGTCGATGACGATCGGATGCGCGCCCTCGGCGGCTTTGACCGCGCGCAGGCCGCAGCGATCACAAAGGTAGGCCCGGCGGGTGTCGTTGGGCTCGACCACCGTCACGTCCTCCACCCCCATCGCCCTGAGCGCCAGCGCGGCGGCCAGGCCGATGGCGCCGCCACCGAGAACCAGCGCCCGGCGCTCGGCCGCCGGGTGCAGCGCCTCGAGCCCCAGACGCACCGCATGCCAGCTCACCGCCAGCGGCTCGGCCAGCGCGGCCTTGTCGAGCGGCACGGCATCGGGCACCGGGATCAGGTTGCGCTCGGGCATCCTGAGCAGATCGGCAAAGGCCCCCTCGCGCGGCGGCATCGAGATGATCTGCCGCTCGGGGCAGAGGTTCTCGCGCCCAGAAACACAGGCCGGACAGCTGCCGCAGGTGACCAGCGGGTTGATGGTGACGCGCTGGCCGTCGCGCGTGCCGCCCACCACCCTGCCCGCTGCCTCGTGTCCGAGGATCAGCGGCGCCGGGCGGCGATTGTCGTGGCCCAGGTAGGCGTGCATGTCCGAGCCGCAGATGCCGACGCTTTCGACCCGGATCAGCGCCTCGCCGGCCTGCGGCTCGGGATCGGGCGCCTCGCGGTAGGTGAGCGTTTCGATATCGGTGTAAACCAGTGCTTTCATTTCGCGGTGAACCCCCCGTCCAGCATGAGAACCTGCCCGGTGACGTAACGCGACGCCTCGGAGCAGAGGAAGCGCAGCGGCCCGTCAAGGTCTTCGGGCTCGCCGTTGCGGCCGATGCAGGTCTGCGCGGCATTGCGCGCGGCGCGCTCGGGATCGTCGAACACCGCGGCCGTCAGCTCGGTGCGGAAAAAGCCCGGCGCAATGGCATTGGCGGTGATGCCGTCGCCCGACCAGGCCTCGGCCATGGCACGGGTGAGCTGGGTCACGCCGCCCTTGGTGGCGCCATAGGCGATGCCGCCGGGAAAGGCGCGGAAGGATTGCAGCGAGGCGAAGTTGACGATCCGCCCCCAGCCCTTGTCGCGCATCGCCGGCACCAGCGCCTGGCTGAGGAAGAACGGCGCCGAGAGGTTGATCGCCAGCGTCGCGTCCCAGCCCTCCGGGGTGACCGCATCGGCCGGCTCGCGGGTGTTGAGCCCGGCGGCATGGATCACGATGTCGGGCGCGCCGAAGGGTTCGGCGATGCGGCGGGCCAGATCGGCCAGCCCGCCCCGCGCCGCAAGATCGCCGGCCACCGCCGCAGTGTGCCCCGGGGTGTCTCCCTGCCAGTCATCCAGCGCCTCGGCGCGGCGCGCCACGCCCACCACGCTGGCCCCGGCGCGGGCCAGCACGCCGGCAGCATGGCGCCCCAGCCCCGAGCTTGCGCCGGTGACACAGGCCACCTTGCCGGCGACGCTGAAAAGGTCATCGCCCTGCATCGCTTCAGGCCTCCGCCGTCAGGTCGAAGGTCTCGTCGGGGAAGTACTTCTTCAGCCGGATGTCGGCGGTGCGGGCGTGGCCCTCCATCCCCTCGAGCCGCGAGATCCGCGCCGTCGCCTCGGCCACGGGCTTGGCGCCTTCGCGGGTGGCGCGTTGCCAGGTGACGATCTTCATGTACTTGTGCACCGAAAGCCCGCCGGTGTAGCTCGCCGCGCCGGAGGTCGGCAGCACGTGGTTGGTGCCGGACGCCTTGTCGCCGAAGGCCACGGTGGTTTCCTCGCCGAGGAACAGCGAGCCGTAGCAGCTCAGCCGGCCCAGCCACCAGTCGAGGTCCTCGGCCTGCACCGTCAGGTGCTCTGGCGCGTAATCGTCGGAACAGGCGGCCATCTCCTCGCGGTCGGCGCAGAGGATCACCTCGGCATAGTCGCGCCAGGCGGCGGTGGCATTGTCGCGGTTCACATCCGGCAGATCGTCGATCAGCCCGGGCACCAGGCGCATCACCTCTTCGGCCAGCGCGCGGTCATCGGTGACCAGCCAGACCGGCGAGTTGTAGCCATGCTCGGCCTGACCCACCAGGTCGGCGGCGACGACCATCGCATCGGCGCTCTTGTCGGCCAGCACCAGGCTGTCGGTGGGACCGGCGATCATGTCGATGCCGACGCGGCCAAAGAGCATGCGCTTGGCTTCCGCCACGAACTGGTTGCCGGGGCCGACGAGGATGTTGGCTTTCGGCAGGCCGAAGAGCCCGTAGGTCATCGCTGCGACCCCCTGCACCCCGCCCATGGCGAGGATCCTGTCGGCGCCGCAGACATGCGCGGCATAGACGATGGCGGGCGCGATGCCGATGCCCGGCCGCGGCGGCGAGCAGGCGACGATGTGCTTGCAGCCGGCGACCTTGGCGGTGGTCACGGTCATGATCGCGCTGGCGATATGGCTGTAGCGCCCGCCCGGCACGTAGCAGCCGGCGGCATTGACCGGGATCGCCTTTTGCCCCGCGATGAAGCCCGGCACCACCTCGACCTCGAAATCGCGGACCGTGCCGAGCTGGGCCTCGGCAAAGCGCTTGACGTTGGCATGGGCGAACTCGATGTCGCGCTTGAGCTTGTCCGGCACCTGGGCGATGGCGGCCTCGATCGCCTCTTGCGAGAGCACGATTTCACCGTCGTACTTGTCGAACTTCTTGGCATAGGACAGCGCCGCCTCGTCGCCGCCGGCTTCGATCTCGTCGAGGATGTCGCGGACGATCTTCTTGGTGTCGGAGGCATCGCTCTTGGAGGTGAGGGTGGCTTTTTTCAGGTATTCACGGGTCATGAGCATGGCTCCTATTTGAAGATGTCAGGCAGAAGGATTGTCGAGATCACCGGCAGATAGGCGATGAACAGCGTCACGATCAGCATGAAGATCACGAAAGGGATGGCCCGGTAGGCGATCTTCAGGATCGACTCGCCGGTGATGCCGGAGACGACGAAGAGGTTGAGGCCCAGCGGCGGGGTGATGAAGCCGACGCCGAGCGCGGTGATCATCATGATGCAGAACTGAATCTCGTTCATGCCGATGTCATCCGCCAGAGGCTTGAGGATCGGCGCCAGGATGACGATGTTCGGTGTCGTCTCCATGACGCAGCCGGCAGCGATCAGGATCATCACCATCATCGCGATCAGCACCCAGGGCTCGCTGCTGACCGAGGTGGCGGCGGCGACAAAGCCCTGCGGCACCCCGAGGATGGCCAGCGCCTGCGCCAGCGGCAGCGAAAAGGCGATGATCGGCAGGATGATCCCGTTGACCTTGGCCGAGCTGACCAGCATCGAGGGGAAATCCGACAGTTTCAGCGTGCCGAGGATGAAGCCCATGAGAATGGTCACCACCACCGCCGTGGCGCCCGCCTCGGTCGGTGTCATCCGCCCCGAGAAGATGCCGTAGAAGATGATGCCGGGCACGATGAAGGCATACCAGCCGGATTTCAGCGCCTTGCCGAGGTTGGAGAAATACACCCCCGCCGAGACATTGCCGCCGCCTTCCCAGCCGTAGAGCCGGTTCATGATGATGTTGGTGGCGAGGATCGAGATCAGGATGGCGAGGCCGGGGATCACCGCCGCCAGGAACAGCGTCGAGGCGGAGATGCCGAGCACCAGGCCGATGATGATATAGGCAATCGAGGGCGGGATCAGGATGCCGGTACAGGCGCCGGCGGCAACAAGAGCGCAGGCATAGGGCCGCGGATAGCCCGACTCGACCAGCCGGGCGATGGTCATCCGGCCGACCGCCGCGGCGCCGGCCGCGTCGGAGCCCGAGATCGCGGCGAACATGCCGCAGACCAGCACCGTGGCCGAGCCGAAGCCGCCCTTGGCGAACTGGGTCAGCGCCTCGGCGACATCGAGAAACTTGCGGCTGAGCCCGGTGCGCACCAGCACGTCACCGGTGAGGATGAAGAGCGGCACGGCGGTCAGCGCGAAGTGGTCGATGCCGTGGAACAGGCTCTCGCCCACCAGGCTCAGCGGCAGCGCGCCAGAGAGCATCAGCATGGCGATCGCCGAGGCGCCGATCGCCGCCCAGACCGGCACCGCCAGCGCAACCAGCGCCACGAAGAGCAGCACCGGGCCGTAGAAATCCCAGCCGAGTTCGACGGTCTGATCGAGTTGGTTCCAGAGCATGGCTGTCTCCTCAGTCGAACAGCTTGTCGCCTTCGTACACGGGACGCCCGTGACGAAGATCGTTGAAATCGCGGATGAAGGACTGGACGAGACGCAGGATCACCAGGGCAAATCCCAGCGGCACCGCCGAGAGGAACCAGACCTGCGAGACCCGCAGACCATGGGTGACCGAGCCGAACTTGGCCGAGACCAGCACCGTCTCGAGCGACCAGTAGAAAGCCACCAGCGCGACGCCGAACATCATCAGGTCGCCAAAGAGGTAAAGCGCCGCCTTGGTCCGGGTGCCGACATATTGCATGAGCACGTCGATGCGGATGTGGCCGCGCTGGCGCACCGCCGCGGCGGCACCGATCCAGGCCAGGTAGATAAAGGAATAGCGGACGACCTCTTCGCCCCAGATCGAGGAATAGGACAGCAGTTCGCGCCGCAACACCTCGACGAACATGGTCACGACGAGCATCGTGTAGAAGACCAGGAGCAGCCAGCGTTCGGCGTTCTGATCGAGTTTCCTGAGGAGGTTCGACATGGACGTCTCCTGCGGTCCCGCGACGCGTCAGACGCCGCCGGCCATTCGGGGTTTGCAGTCAGTAGAGGGAGGAAGGGGGCCGCGCCTACGCCGGCCCCCTGCCCGGCGCCTCAGGCGTCGTGGACGTAGTGGCGGCCCATGGTGCCGGCCGCTTCCACGAGGCGGTCGAAGACCTCCATCGAGCCGGCCAGTTCGACCTTGAATTCGTCCCATTCCGAGCGCTGGTAGCCGCCCGCCTCCTTCCATTCGGCGAGCTGATCGTCGGTCAGCGTATGGAACTCGACGCCGGACTTGGTCAGCTCGTACATCGCATGGGCCCGCGCCGCCGGCACCTTGGCGAGGTTCTGCTGCGCGGTCATTTCACCGGCGAACTCAATGGCTTCCTGAACGTCGGCCGGCAGGGAATTGAACCATTCGAGGTTGACCGAATAGACTTGGCTGTCGGGCACCGCCTGGGTGAAGGTGACATGGCTCAGGATGTCCTTGAAGCCAAAGACATAGAGCGCGCCGACCGAGGGATCGAGCGCATCCGCCACGCCCTGCTTGATCGCCGAGGGCGTCTCGCCCCAGGCCACCGGCGTCGGGTTGGCCCCGACCATGGCGTAATATTGCTGCAGCATCTTCGAGCCGGGCACGCGGAACTTCACCCCTTTGAGGTCACCGGGGGTAATCACCTTGTTGCCGCCCTTGCGGATCGCCACGACCCGGGGATCGATCACCACGTAGAACAGCGGCTTGAAGCCGGCGGCCTCGACACCGGGGTGGACCTCGTCCTTCCAGGCATCGGAGGTCACCAGGTTGGTGAAGCGCTGGTTGGAACCGCAGAAATACGGCATGTTGATCAGGTCGACGGCGCTGGCATAGGGCGCGAAGTTCGACAGCGAATGCTGCGCGCACTGGATCGTGCCGGTCTGCACCGCCTGCACCAGCGCCCCGCCGGCGCCGAGCTGGCCGCCGGGGGCGAGCTTGACATAGACCTTGCCGTTGGAGGCGTTCTGGATGTTTTCCTTCAGGTCGAGCTGCATGATCGGATAGCTGCGCGAGGCGCCCAGCACATAGGCGGTGGCCAGCGTCATCACGTGGTCGGCCGCGGCCATGCGGTCCTTTTCCTCGCGGGCGGTCTGTGCGGCCGCCTCGCTCGACCAGAGCATGCCACCGGCGCCGGCAACCAGCGCCGCGGTGAAGCTGCCGGATCCGGCGAGCTTGAGAAAGTTGCGGCGCCCCATCGCGGCGCGTTCAAGAATGTCACGATCCATGTTTTCCTCCCAGAATGGTTCGTTAGGTGTTGCGGTTCTTCTCCGCCGCTTCCCGCCTCAGGATCGCGAGAACGAAGGCCACCGATGCCGCGAACAGCAACAGAGCCTCCCCCACATCCCCAAGGAATTGTGCGCCTCCCGTAGCGCCGACGAGCACGTTCGCGACAAAGACCGCAAACAAGATGGCTGCTGTGATCAGAAACACTGTCAGGTCCTTTCCACGACTCGGGCAAGATCAATGTAAGCGCTTGCATGGTTGCGATGCAAGCGCTTACATTGGGGAGCGCCTAACTTTTTGATATAGGCTTGGCAAGGCAGGGCTTGTTAGCGCTCACCAAAGAAGGACACCCGGACCGACAGATGCAGAATTCGCCGAACAGACGTCAGGACAGCCGCAGCGACACGCCCAAGCTCGAGGACGTGGCGGCACGGGCCGGCGTGTCCACCGCCACCGTCTCGCGTTGTCTCAACAATCCCGCGGTGGTGTCAGAGGCGACCCGCAAGAAGGTGCTCGCGGCGGTACAGGCCTTGGGCTATGCGCCGAATTTCGGCGCACAGGCGCTGGCCGGGCGCCGCACCAATACCTTTGGCGCGATCCTGCCCACGATGGAAAACGCGATCTTTGCACGCGGTTTGCAGGCCTTTCAGGAAGAGTTGCAACGCCAGGGCATCACCCTGCTGGTGGCGTCGTCCTCCTATGACCCCGAACTCGAGGAGCAGCAGATCCACAGCCTGGTGGCGCGCGGCGCCGATGCGCTCTTGCTGATCGGCCATGACCGGCCGGAACGCTGCTACAGCTTTCTGAAAAAGCGCCAGGTGCCCTACGTGATCGCCTGGGTCTATGATGACGACAAGGACCGGATTTCGATCGGCTTCGACAACCGCAAGGCAATGAAGGCGCTGACCGAGGCGGTGCTTGACCACGGCCACCGCCGGTTGGCGCTCATTACGGCCGAACGCCGCGGCAATGACCGCGCCCGGCAGCGCTCGCAGGGGGTGACGGATGCGATGGTGGCGCGCGGGCTCGACCCCGAGAGCCTCAGCGTCATCGAGACCCACTACTCGATTGCCCATGGCGCGCGGGCGCTCGAGCAGCTCATGCAACGCACCCCCCGCCCCACCGCGGTGCTCTGCGGCAACGACGTGCTGGCCGCCGGCGCCCTGACACAGGCGCGGCGGATGGGGCTCGACGTGCCGGGCGATCTGTCGATCACCGGCTTCGACGACATCGAGATTGCCGAGATCGTGACGCCGGGGCTGACCACCGTGCATGTGCCGCATCGCAACATGGGCAAGGGCGCGGCCGATCTGCTGCTGGCGATGCGCGCCGGCGAAGACCCCGGCCCCAGCGTCGAGCTCGAGGCGGTGCTGATGCTGCGCGACTCGCTGGGCCCGGCGCCAAAATGAAACCGGCCGGGCCGGCGGATGATCCGCCGGCCCGGCCGCGTCCCTCGCAGCCCTGTCTGGAGCGTCATGGCCGCCGGGGAATGCCCTTTTGTTCGTCTTCGGGCGCATCGCGCCGGGTGACACCGTCGATCAGCACGAAGGCGATGACGCAGGGCTCGGTGCCGCGGTTCGACCAGGCGTGGTTGTTGCCGCGCTGGATCACCACGTCGCCGGCCCTGAGGTGGGTGTCCTCTTCCTCGGTGTCCATCACCATCCAGATCTCGCCCGACAGCACGATGGCATAGTCCAGCGAATTGGTGCGGTGGAAGAACGGGTGCCGCGCGTCCTCGACGATATTGTCGCCGGCGCCCATCTCGGCAAAGGCCGACTTGCCGTCGAGCGTGGCCAGCACCTCGGGGTCTTCCGGCAGGAACTCGACACAGCGGAAGGTCGAGCCCAGCGCCGGCGGGTGCAGCACGAAATCGCCGCTGCAGGTCTCGGTCGGGCCGTCGTATTCGGCCGGGCTGCCGCGCTCGATCCAGAAGTTGGTCAGCCGCACGCCGGGGCGGTTGGGTCGTTCCAGAAACTGCGTGGCGGTCTGGTCGCTGACGACGACGGATTTGCCGTTCTCGTCATGGCCGGTGACCACCCTGCGAAACTCTCTCATGTCAGATCTCCTTGGTTTGAAGCACGCGGCGGTCGGCGACAAAGACCACCGCCATCAGGCCGACGCCGATCAGCGCCGACAGCCAGCCCTGAAACAACAGGCAGCCGCCGGCCAGCAGCGCCACCGCCCTGAGCGGCGCCGAGAGCCGGTGCGTCAGGCAGCCGACCACCCCCACCGCCACCGCGCCGATGCCGGCGAAGCCGGTGATCACCGCCATGGTGTTCTCGACCAGCCCGCCATGCAGGGTCAGCGCCGGGGCCAGAACAAAGGCGAAGGGCAGCACGAAGCTGGTGATCGCATAGGCGGCGGCGGTCCAGCCGACCTTGTTCACATCCGCCCCGGCGATCCCCCCCGCCACATAGGCGGCCAGCGCCACCGGTGGGGTGATCGTCGAGATGCAGCCGTAGTAGAACACGAAGAAATGCGCCGTGAGTGTGGGAACACCGAGCTTGACCAGGGCGGGCGCGACCACGGTTGCAAGGATGAGATAGGCCGCCGTGGTGGGCAGGCCCATGCCCAGAATGATCGAGGTGATCATGGTGAACAACAGCGCCAGCAGCAGCCAGCCGCCAGAGGCGGTCTCGATCAGCAACGCGATCTTTGAGCCGAGGCCGGTGATCCCCAGCGTGCCGGCGATCACCCCCGCCGCCGCGCAGGCGGCCGAGATCGTCACCACGCCGCGCGCGCCTTCAGAGACGCCGGTGGCAATGCGCGCCAGGTAGTCGCGGTCGATCTTGCGACGGATCACAAGGTCGCCGCCGAGCAGCGCCGCCATCGCCCAGAGCGAGGCCTTGAACGGCGAATAGCCCCAGAGCATCAGCACGATCAGCGTCACGAAGGCGGCGATGAAGGGCAGCCCCTGCCACAGCACCAGCGACAGCGACCGGTCGTCTCCGGTGCCCTCGGTCGTGGGCTGGATGTCGGATTTCACCGCCTGCAGGTGGACGATGAAGAAGGCCGAGGCAAAGAACAGCAGCGCCGGCAGGATCGCCGTCGCCATCACCTGAGTGTAGGGCACGCCGACGATCTCGGCCATGATGAAGGCCGCCGCCCCCATCACCGGCGGCATCAGCTGGCCGCCGGTTGAGGCCACGGCCTCGACCGCGCCGGCCTGGTGCGGCGCATAGCCCTCGCGTTTCATCATCGGGATGGTGACCACGCCGGTGACCGCCACGTTGCCCGCGGCCGAGCCCGAGACCATGCCGATCAGGGTCGAGAACAGCACCGCCGACTTGGCGCTGGCGGCGCGCAGCCCGCGGGTGGCGCGCATCGAGACCTCGAAAAAGAACTCGCCGGCACCGAAGTTCGACAGCAGCGCGCCGAAGATGGTGAAGACGATGATGTAGGTCGCCGCCACGCCGACCGGAATGCCATAGACCCCGGCGGTGTCGGTGGTCAGAAACAGCACCATCCGCTCCAGACTGTAGCCCCGCCCCTCGAGCACCCCGGGCAGCCAGGGGCTGACGAAGGCGTAGGAGAAAAACAGCAGCGCGATGCAGGCGAGGATCAGGCCGATGCCGCGGCGCGCGGCCTCGAAGACCACCACCAGGATCACCAGCCCGGCCCAGAAATCCCCGGGTTCGGTCATGCCGCCGGAAAAGGCGATCGCCTTCCACCGGGTCAGCATCCACCACGAGGCGCCGAGGATCGCCAAGATCAGCCCCAGCCTGACACCCAGGTCGAGACGGCTGCCGGCAGTGCTCTGGCTCAGCGGCTTGATCGCAAAGAGCAGCGAAAAGGCCAGCGCCAGATGGATGATCCGCATCGGCAGCGTCGACATCTGAAGCAGGCCGGACACCACCGCGAGGTGAAAGATGCCGAGGCAGAAGGCCGCCACCGCGAGCAACATGCCCGGATCGGTGACAGCCTTCCACCCCAAGGCCGATGGACGGGGAACAGCCATCGGTCTTATTCGCCGAAGTACCGCGCCGCACCTTCATGCAGCGGGATCGCGAGCGTCTTGGACGCCTCGGGGGTGATCTGACGGGCGTTGGCGTTCTCGGCCTTGAACTCCTCGAGATTGTCGAACACCGCGCGCACGATGGCCTCGATGGTGTCGGCATCCGCGCTGGCGGGCGCGATCAGCATGTTGTTGACGCCGATCACCGTGCCGTCGGCCGCGGTGCCATAGACATCGGCCGGGATGGTCACAACGTTGTAGGCCGCATTGGCCGCCAGCGCCTCTTCCAGCTTGCCCTCGGAAAAGCCGATGTGGTTGAGCGTCGCGCCGGCCGAAGCCTGCATCACGGCACCCGCCGGATAGCCCGACAGCGCCAGCGCCGCATCAACGTTGCCATCGGTGAGCTGGCTGAAGCCGTCGGCATAGCTCAGGAAGCTCGGGGTGATGTCATCCACGGCCATGTCATGCAGCGGCAGCAGGAAGTTCAGGAACCCCAGCGTGCCACCGCCCGCCGGTCCGACCGCCACACGCTTGCCCTTGAGGTCTTCGAAGGTCTCGATGTCCGAGCCCTCGAGGGTGATCATGTGCAGCACCGAGGGGTGCAGCGCCGCCACTGCCTTGATGTCGAGCGCGCCGGCGCTGTAGGGCCCCTTGCCCGCCACCGCCAGCTTGGCGAGGTTGTTGTTGGTGATTGCGATCTCGACCTCGCCGGAGGCCACCAGACGCGGGTTCTGCACCGAACCGCCGGTGACCACGGGCACCATCGAGATGTCGCCCTCGGCATATTTGTTGACCAGGTTCGAGATACCCTGACCGATCGGATAGAAGGCACCGCCAAGGCTTGCCGTGCCGACCCGCATTTCTTCGGCAATGGCGCCGCCGGCACCGAACGCGGCAAGCGTCGCCGCAAGAATGATCTTTTTCATGTTATCCTCCTCCTGAGCGCGCGGCCGCGTCCACCCCGGCCGCCGCAAGACTCAGTTAAATCGATTTTTGAGTAAATTTCCATTTAAATCGACAATTTTTTTCGACGACCCTGTTTGAGGGGGATGGCGCCACTCTTCGACCGGCGCTAACACCTGTCTTGCGGATTTCATCGTCGCGGCATGACTTTATCGATTATCTTTGATTTTTCTTACATATATCGCTAAAGTGACCTTGTCAGTCGGAGACGCCTGCCCCGGCGTGGCGCTCCCTGACGGCCGGGCGCGGTTCTGGCGCCGGAATATCGATGCCAGTCCTGCAGGAGGCCCAGATGAACATTTTCGAACCTGCCGTGAATGCGCCAGAGGGCTCGGCGACTCAGCAGGCCTATCGCCGGTTGCGCTCGATGATCGTCACCGGCGCGCTGCGGCCGGGCGAGAAGCTCAAGATCGACGGGCTGCGCAAGGTGCTCGACACCGGCGCCTCGCCGATCCGCGAGGCGCTGAGCCTGCTGACCTCCGACAACCTGGTCGAGCGCATCGACCAGCGCGGCTTTCGCGCCGCCGAGGTCAGTGCCGAGAATTTCAGCGAGATCCTGCAACTGCGCTGCGTGCTCGAGGACCTGGCCCTGCGAGAGAGCATCGCCAATTACTCGCAGGACTGGGAAGAGGCGGCGGTGCTGGCGCATCACCGGATGCAGCGGGCGCAGGCGGACAAGGCCGAGAGCTTCGAGGACCTGCACAAGGCGTTCCACATGGCACTCTTGTCCAATGCCCGCTCGCCGATCCTGCTCAAGTTCTGCTCGCAACTCTACGATCTGAACATCCGCTACCGCTATCTCGCCGGCAGCGCGCTGGCCTACCAGCGGCGCGACGTCCGCGAGGAACATGCGGGGATCCTCGCCGCCGCGCTGGCGCAGGATGCCGATACCGCCAGCGCGCGGCTGCTCGATCACTACAAGCTGACCGGGGCGTTCCTGTCGGGGCTGTTGGGAGACGGCACGCTGGGGTGAGGCTCTGGCGCGGGGCCTCGCCTGTGGCAGGGTGGGTTGGAAACCCACCCTACGGTGTCGGCCGGGCGTAGGGTGGGTTTTTCAACCCACCGCCCCGTCACACCGGTGACCGGCCCTTCACGCCGGCACGAGCGTCAGGTCGAACTCCACCTTCAGATAGTCCTCGGCCACCTTGCCCGAGAGATCGAAGCCGCCCTCCGGAAAGCTGCCTGCCGGCATCGTCTGATAGCGCATCACCAGGTCCTCGCGCACGCCGAACACCGTGTCCTGGTCGAGATAAGGGTCGTCCTCGGGAAAGACCTCGGTGACCAGCGGCCGGAAGCCCTCGGCCTCGGCAATGAAATGCAGATGCGAGGGGCGCCAGGGGTGCCGCCCGCAGGCGCGCAGGATGTCGCCCACCGGCCCGTCGGAGGGCACGGTGTATTCCACCGGCTTGACGGTGGTGAAGGCATAGCGCCCGTCCTCGCCCACCGTCTGAAGCCCGTGAAAATCATAGGTGTCCTGGTCCGGGTCCTGGCTGGAATAGAGCCCGTTGGGCGCGGTCTGCCAGATATCCAGCGTGGCACCGGCGATCGGGTTGCCCTCGGGGTCCTTGACGCGGCCCTCGACCAGCACCACCTGCGCGTCGGTCTCGCCGCGCAGGTCGCCGCCCACCGACAGCGGCGGCGAGCCGGAGATGTGGAACGGCCCCAGCACCGAGGACGAGGTGCCCTCCGGTGTCGAATGCAGCATGTCGACCAGCGACGACAGGCCCAGCACATCCGACAGCAGCACAAACTCGTGCCGCTCGGCATCCGAGATCTCGCCGGCGCGTTCGAGGAAGTTGATGCCCACCTGCCATTCGGCGTGGGTCAGGTTCACCTCCTTGGCAAAGGCATGCAGGTGGCGGACCAGGCTGGTCATCACCTCGCGCAGCCGCGGGTCGGTCTCCTCCCCCATGTAGTTGATGAAGGCCTCGGTGATATTGTCTTTGGTAACATTGCGCATGACGCGAACCTCTAGTTCAGAATAGCAAGGCTGAGGGCGGGGAAGCGGATCAGCAACACCAGCACCACCAGCATGACGGCGGCAAAGGGCAGCGCGCCGAGGAAGACGTCCTTGAGGGTGATCCGGTCGTCGTCGAGCGTCGCCTTGATGACAAAGCACGACAGCCCCAGCGGCGGCGTCAGCAGGCCGATCTCGGCCGCCACCACGGCGACGATGCCGAACCAGACCAGGCTCAGGCCCAGCGCCTCGATCAGCGGCAGGAACAGCGGCACCACGATCAGGATGATCGACGCGGTGTCGAGGATGGTGCCGAGAAACAGCATCAGCACCACCAGCAGCACCATGATCCAGAAGAACGAGAACTCGTTCGCCGCGAGGATGGTCTGCAATTCGTTGGGCAGCCCGGCGATGCCCAGCATCCGGGCATACATCGAGGCGGCAGTGATCAGGAACAGGATCGCGGCGGTGATGTGGCCGGTCTCGATCACCGTTTCCCAGAAGCTGCGCCAGTTGATCCGGCCTCTGAGCGCCGCGATCAGGATGCCCAGTGCGGAGCCGGCCGCGCCGGCCTCGACCGGGGTGGTCCAGCCGGTGTAGATGCCGCCCAGAACGACGAAGATGAGGACGGCGATCGGCCCCAGCTTGAGCGCGATCTCGGACCAGGGCATGAGGTTTGCGACCTCGACCTTGCGGCCGCCGACGAACCCCGGCGTGAAGCGCGCCATCAGCCAGATCGCCAGCACATAGGCCGCCGCCAGCAACAGCCCCGGCACCACGCCGGCGAGGAACATCTCGCCCACCGACTGCTCGGCGACGAAGGAATAGATGATCAGCATCGCCGAGGGCGGGATGATCATCCCCAGCACCGACGAGCCCGCCACCACGCCGACGGCGAACCGCGGGTTGTAGTCGAACTTCATCATCTCGGGCACCGACATCTTGGAAAACACCGAGGCACTGGCGATCGACGATCCGGTGACCGCGGCAAAGACCGCATTGGCCCCGACCGTCGCCATGCCGATGCCGCCGGTGATGCGGCGAAAGCCCTGGTTCATCACCGAATAGATATCCGCCCCCAACCCCGCCTTGGAGACGATCAGCCCCATGAAGGTAAAGAGCGGAATGGTGGCAAATGTGTATTCCATCGCGCTGTCGCCAATGGCGATCTTCAGCAGCGCGAAGGAGAGGTCGATGTTGTCGCGCATGATCCAGATGGCGAGAAAGCTCACCATGCCCAGCGCGATGGGGATATAGACCCCGAGGTAGATCAGCACGATGATCGCGACGATCGACAAGAGGCCAATTTCGACCGGCGTCATGATCCGCCTTCCATGTTGTGGGTTTTATCAATCAGCGGACGGGCGACATGCAGCAGGAAATGCACCGCGCAAAGCCCCGCGCTGAGCAGGATGACGAGCTTGACCGGCCACCAGGGCGCGGTGAACACGCCGGGTACGCCGAAATAGTCGCGGGTTTCCCACATCTCGAGGAACTCGGGCCACATCGCATAGACCACCAGCCCCATGAAGACCGCGCCAAGCAGGTCGATGGCACGGCTGAGCGCCCGGCCCTTGCGCGGCGCGCGCGTGGCGACAAGGCCGAGAAATCCGTCTGAGCGGGTCAGCCTTCCGACCCGGATGACATCTGGCAGTTGCAGAAAGACGATGAGCACCATCGCGAATTGCACCACCTCGACCGCCCCGAGGAAGGGGCGATTGAACAGGCCGCGGGCGATGATGTCGTAGTTCACCACCGCCACAAGCACGACGACCACCAGGGTGCCGGCGGCATTCGCGGCCATCGCGATGCCGTCGGCGATACGTTTCACAGTACCGGTCACGGTCTGGTTCAGCCCGTGCTCAGTTCGTCGCCGCGTCGGCGGCCCAGTCGCGCACCGGGGTAAAGCCCGCGTCCCTGAGCTTGGCCATGTAGGCCTCGAGCATTTCGGTGCCCGGCTGACCGGCGTCGTTCAGGCCCTGAGCCCATTCCTGGGCGATGTTGGGCATCGCCTGCGCCCACGCCGCGCGCTGGTCATCAGAGAGCTTGGTGATGGTGCCACCGGCCTCGGTATACGCAGTGCGGCTTTCCTCGGCGCGGTCCATGGCAATGCCGGCCACGTGGTCGCGGTAGAGCACGGCGACCTCCTGCAGGACCTCCTGCACCTCGGACGGCAGCCCCTCCCAGTAGTCCTTGTTCACGGTGACGGTCTTGGTGTTGACCGCGCCAAGATCGGCCTCGAGCATGTAGGGCGCCACTTCGGCAATCTTGAAGGTGGCGGCGGCTTCGGGCCAGAGCATGGCGTGATCGACCAGACCGGTCTGCACCATGTTGTAGAAATCGGTCAGACCGCCACGCACGCCGGCCGCGCCCTCGATCCCTTCGAGATAGCGCAGGTTCATGCCGGCGCCGGCGACCTTTTCGCCCTCGATGTCGGCCAGGGTCTCGACCGGCTCGCGCGAGAAGATCTGATAGGTGTCAAGCACCACGCCGGTGGCGAGATAGACCTGGTTCTGTTTCTCGAACTCGGCCTGCATGGCGGGGAATTCCTTGGCGATCTCGTCCACCGCCTTGGCCACCGCACGGGCATCCGACGACACGAAGGGTGTCGCCGCCGACAGCGCCTGGCTCGGCAGTTTCGAGTTGTGGAAGATCGTGGTCACGATGCCGATGTCGCCCAGCCCGAGCTTGATGCCCTCGAGCACGCCCTTGGGCTTGACGATGGTGCCGCCATAGCTTTCCTGCCAGTCCATCTGGTAGTTGCCGGCCTCGGCCAGCCGCTTGTCGACCTCGGGGATGAAGAAGTTGGTGAACTCCTGCACCCAGAGTGCGCGCGCCGGATAGCCGTCGATGACCACCGCCTTGATCGTCTCGGTGGCAAACGCCGGGATCGCCACGGTGCTCAGCGCCAGTCCCAATGCGGCGCGTTTCGCGAATGATGTGAACATGTAAGTCTCCTCCCTAACAAACCTGCTTTTGTTTAGTCAGCCTTGCGCCAGGTGATACGCAGGGCCGTGCCGGCCGCCTCGAACATCTTCGAGATGGCACAGAACTTCGCGGTCTCGCCGGCGACCTCTTGCAGCGCCTCTGCGCTGCAGGGCCCGTCGGCGGTGACATCGAGCCGGATGGCGGTGAAGGGCACCGCCACCTCCTCCATCAGCAGCACCCCGCGGCGGTCGAAATCGACCTCCATCTCGAAGGCCAGGTTGCCGATGTCATGGCCCAGTTTGTGGGCGCATTTGTGGCCGATCACATTGGTGCAGCCGATCAGCGCCGCATAGGCGGTGGCAGTGGGCGACGGCCCCTCACCAGTGCCGCCGCGTGCCACGGGCTCGTCGATCACCACGGTGTTGCCGTCGATCTCGGTCTCGCTGCGGGAATGGCTGGTGCCCCTGCCCTGCAGCTTGATGGTCATCTGGGTCTTCTGTCGGACTGCCATGGCGCCTCACTCGATCTTGCAGACATCGTCAAAGGAAAAGCGCGGCAGCTTCTGGAACAGCGCACTCTCGTCGGCATAGCCAAGGTTGACCAGAAAGTTGGACTTCCAGCCGTTCTCGGCAAAGAATTCCTCGTCGACGATCGCGTTGGAAAAGCCCGACATCGCGCCCACGTCCAGCCCCAGCGCCCGCGCCGCGATCATCAGGTAGGCGCCCTGCAGGGTGGAATTGCGAAACGCCGTGGTCTCGGCATGGGCTGCCTTGCCCTCGAAATGCGGCTTGCGGTCCTCATGCGGGAACAGGAAATCCAGCCGCCGCCAGAACTGCGGGTCCCAGGCGACGATGGCGGTCACCGGGGCGGCGCGCATCTTGTCGATGTTCTTGGCCTTGAGCGACTTGGCCAGCCGGTCCTTGCCCGCCTCTGAGGTTACGAAGACAAACCGCGCCGGGCAGGTGTTCATGCTGGTCGGCCCCGCGATGGTGATTTCGAAGAGATCGCGCAGCAGCGCGTCGCTCACCGGCCGGTCGGTCCAGGCGTAATGCGAGCGGGCATCGCGCAGGATCAGGTCGATGGCATCATCGTCCAGCCTCTCGACCCGCCCGCGCAGGGCGCGGACCGCGTCCTGCGCCCTGGCGCGCCTGTTGTCGAGCGCGCCGGCGGTCATTCTGCCGCCGCCCGCCCGGCTTCGTCCTCGTCGACGATCGGGCTGGCACAGATGCCGATGTTCTCGATCTCGACCTCCACCGTCTCGCCGGGGCGCAGCCAGCGCGGCTCGGGTTTCTTGGCATGGCCGACACCCGGCGGCGTGCCCATGGCAATGTGGTCGCCGGGCTGAAGCGTGGTGTATTCCGAGATCGTGGCGATGGTCTGCGCCACCGACCAGATCATGTTGGCGGTGTTCGAGCTCTGCAGGATTTCCTCGCCCACCCGGCTCTCGATCTTGAGGCCCGAAGCGCCCTCGGGCAGCTCGTCCGGGGTGACCACGACCGGGCCGATGGCGCCGGTGTCGTCGAAGTTCTTGCCCGGCGTCCACTGGTGGGTCTTGCGCTGGTAGTCGCGCACCGACCCGTCGTTGAACACCGTATAGCCGAAGACATGCTCGAGCGCATCGGCCTCGGAGATATGCCGGCCGCCCTTGCCGATGATGAGCATGAGCTCGGCTTCGTAGTCCAGCCGCTCAGAGCAGTTCGGCCGCACCATCGGCTGACCCGCCGCCATGATCGACTGCGCCCCACGCATGAACAGCGCCGGGTAGTCGGGAATGTCGTAGCCGCCTTCCTTGATGTGATCGGTGTAATTGAGACCGAGGCAGATGATCGTCGGCGGCGTGGTGACCGGCAGCGCCGGGGTGATCTCTGACACCGCCACCGTCTTGTCGCCCTGCGCCGCCTGCGCCGCGCGCGCCATCAGCGCCGGGTCGGCGATCATCGCCGACAGATCGCTCCCGATCTCCGGCACAACCTCGGTGAGATTGACCGCTTTTTCCTGTTCTACCGCAAAGACACTTTGCTTCCCTGAAACGCTTCCGACCAGCAGGCGCATCGATTCCTCCAACTTGACTGACCTCGATTTTGCCGATAAAAAATCGATAGGTCAAATAAAATCGATTATTTTTTCGTAGGGAGTTTCGTCATGCCGGCATGGGACAGCTACAAGTCAGAGGCGCGCGGCCGCGGTGCGCTGGCGCTCGAGCTCTACGTAGTGCACTCGGTGCCGGCGGGTGACGGCGCCGCCGTGAAATCCGCCCTGCCCGACCACCTTGCCTATCAGGCGCAGCTCGAGGCCGAGGGACGGCTGGCGCTGGCCGGCCCGATGTCGGACGAGAGCGGCACGTTGATGGAGGGGATGGGATTGATCGTCTACCGCGCCGGCTCGCTCGAGGACGCGCGCCGGCTGGCCGAGGACGACCCGATGCACAAGGTCGGCGCACGGCGCTTCACCCTGCGCAAATGGCTGGTCAACGAAGGCTCGCTGAGCCTGACGGTGGGGCTGTCCGGTCGCACCGTCGCCTTGTCCTGAGAGGCGCGCGGCGGGACTGCGTGGCGTGTTCGGCCGAGGTCGTGAATGCGCGTGCCGCCGCCAAGGTGGAGCCCATATTTTGCGACCGGTCGATGAGCCGCGCAACGCCGGGCCGCGGTGCGGCGATCCGACCTGTCAGTGTCTCGGTTTATCCCGGCAAAGTCCGTAGAACCTCAAATCGTAGCGCTGTCGGCTGCCAAATCGCCGTGCCTGGGGGCGGCGTCATGCCCCGGGCATGCCTCCGGCATGACGAGGTGCGGCGGGCCTTCAGCCCGCTGTCAACGCGCATGACTGCCCAAGTGAGTGCACCGGCCAAACCGCCCGGCATCCCGCCCTCCACCCGGCTGGCGCTTCACGACAGCAGCATCAGCCGAGCGGCTCTCCCGCCGCTCCCGGACCGCCCTCGCCGCCCGTAACCGCGCCGCTGATCAGGTTGGCGCGCATCAGCCGCTGCAACAGTGTCCCCTTCGGCTTGGCAATCGCCTGCAGATAGGCCGCACGCGCGCGGGCGGTCTGCCGCGCGATCTGCACCGCGTCGACCGGGCTGACCGGCGCGAACCGGATACGGTCGCCGGCGCGCAGCTGGCTCAGGCGGGCGATGTCATCGGCGATCACCGTGGCAATCTTGGGATAGCCACCGGTGGTCTGATGATCGGCCAGCAAGACCGTCGGCACCCCGTCACCGGCGACCTGCACCGCGCCGCGGGTGATCGGCTCGGAGGGGATCGAGAGCGCCCCCGCCAGTGGCAGCTCAGGCCCCTCGAGCCGCAGGCCCATCCGGTCGAAAGCATTGGTCAGCGCATAGGGCTCGGACCTGAAAGCCGCCAACGCCTCGGGCGCGAAATGCCGGTCCTGCGGCCCGAGCACCACCCGCATCCGTCGGTCGTCGGGCAGAAATTCGGGCCGCGCGATGGCGCCGTGGCGCTCCGGGCGCAGGCCCGCCTCTTCGACCACGATCTGCTGTCCCGAGCTGAGCGCCCCGCCGCCGAACCCAGAGGTCGAATGCGTCGCCACGCTGCCCAGCCAGCTGTCGGCCTCGACCCTGCCGGCCAGCGCCAGATAGGCCCAGCTGCCGCGCTTGCCCGGCCGGATCGCCAGCGTCTCGCCCGCCTCCAGCGCGAGGATGGTCCAGCTGCCATGGGTCGTGCCGCCGCAGGTGACCGCGAAGTCGCCGCCGGTCACCGCCACCGACAGCGCCCCCTCGGTGCAGTCGAGCATCAGCCCGCCCATCGAGATCTCGATCAGCGTCGCCCCGGGCGCATTACCCAAGGCGACGTTCGCCGCCTGCGCCGAAAGCCGGTCCATCGGGCCGGAGGCGGCCACGCCAAAGCGCATCTGCCCGACCCGGCCGCCATCCTGATAGGTAACCAGCGGCCCGGCAAACCGCACGGTCAGTCTGGCGCGGCTCATGTGCGGTCTCCTTTGTGCAGGCGGTCGTACCGGTCGCGGTCGATGCGGGTGAACCGCACCCGGTCGCCAACGTCGAAGAGAAACGGCCGCTCGAGGTCGCGGCGCAGGATCTCGGTGGGCGAGCGGCCGATGATCGACCAGCCGGTCGGCATGGTCAGCGTCGTCACCAGGCATTGCGGCCCGGCAATCAGCACGCTGCCGGCAGGAATATCGCGCAAGGCTTGCGGCTTGCGCGGCAGCTGCAGCGCCGGCGCCACTCCCGAGAGGTAGGCATAGCCGGGCGCAAAACCGTACATGCCGACGCGGTACTCGGCCGACAGATGCGCCTCGATCACCGCCTCGGGGCTCAGGCCGGTGGCGCGGGCGACGGCCTCCAGATCGGGCGCGAGATCATCGTCGTAACACACCAGCACCTCGCGTTCGCGGCCCGCGACCTCGTCAGAGGCGCCGTCGTCAAGCAGCGCGCGCACCGCTTGCTCCATCGCGGCATGATCGGTCAGCAAGGGGTCGAATTCGACCATCAGATTGACGAAGGCCGGCACCGTTTCGAGCAGCCCCTCGGGCGCCGCGTCATTGATCGCTCGGTCGAGGCGCTGCACCCGGGCGGTCAACGCGTCGCCGATCTCTTCGCCCAGTTGCACCAGCAGGGCATGGTCGGCCACCGGGGTAAACACCGCCTCCGCCATCAGACCTCTCCGAACGGGGCAAAGGTGACGCCCTCCGCCTCGAGCCGGGCGCGGATGGCGCGGGCCATGGCGACCGCGCCGGGGCTGTCGCCATGCACGCAGATCGACTGCGCCGCAAGCGCGATGGGGGCGCCGTCGGTCACCGGCATCAGCCCGGTCTTCAGAAAGCCCACCAGCCGCTCGGCCGCCGCAGCGGCATCCTCGATCATCGCGCCGGGCTGGCCGCGGGGCACCAGCTGGCCGCTGGACAGGTAGCCGCGGTCGGCAAAGATCTCTGAGCAGACCGGCACGCCCGCCGCACGGGCCGCCACCTCGCTGCAGGTGCCGGAAATGGCCAGGATCCCCAGGCTCGGGTCGACCTGCCGCACCGCCGCGGCGACGGCCTGCGCCACGTCAATGTCACGCGCCGCGAGATTGCCCAGCGCGCCATGCGGCTTGACGTAGCGCACCGCCACCGGCACCAGCCGTGCCACCGCCATCAGCGCGCCGACCTGCGCCGCGACCATGCGGCCGATCTCGTCGGGCGCCATCGGGATCACCCGGCGGCCAAAGCCCTCGCGGTCGTTGAAACCGGGATGCGCCCCTACCGCCACACCGCGCGCGGCGGCGCGTTTCAGCGTGGCATACATTGTCTCGGGGTCGCCGGCATGGCCGCCGCAGGCGATGTTGGCGCTGGTCACGACGTCCAGCATCGCCGCGTCATCCCCCATCTGCCAGGGGCCAAAGCTCTCGCCCAGGTCGGCGTTCAGATCGATGCGCATGTCCCTCACCCTTCGTCGCAGCCCGCTCCTGCCGGTATGCGTTCCGGCCTCGGTGCCCGTCTTGTGAGGCATAGGCCGCGGCGGGTCGATTGGCCAGCCCCGCCCGCGGACACCGGCACCCGCGATCTTGCCCGGCCGGCGTTTGCGATGCGGGCAGCGTGGTGATCGCCGAATTGGCCCAGACCGGGTGACCTTTCTGCGGCCCTTGCCAGAGTGACCGACGCTCAGAGCCGGTGCAGCGCGCTCAGCAGCGCCGCATAGGAGATCGGCTTGATCAGGAGCGGCGCGCCGCGGCGCGGATCGTCGGGCGCGTCCGAGATCTCCTGCCCAGAGACCACCACGAAGGGCACGCCGCGCGCCTTCAGCCAACCGGCCACCTGTTCCGAGGTTTCGCCGACGAGGTTCCAGTCGAGGATGGCCAGATCGGGCGGTGACGCCTCGATCCGCGCCATCGCGCTGCGGGCATCGCGGAACTCGCCGTAGCGGGCATAGCCCGCCTCTTCGAGCGTCGCGGCAAGGTCCATGGCGATGATCACGTCATCCTCGAGGATCATCACCGATTTCGCCTGCGCCCGCCGTTTCAGCGGCTGCTGGGTCACGTCAGACGGGCCTGCCGTCGCCTCATCAGCCTGCCGTGGAAAACTCAGCTCGTAGCGGATGCCCGTGGGCTCGAGGCTGCGCCGCATTTCGCCGCCGAGCTGGCCCTTGACCACGTCAGACAGCAGCACCGAGCCATAGCCGTCGCCCCCCTCGGCCCCGGCCCCGGCTTCGGTGGGCACCCCGGTCTCGCGCCAGATCACCTCGAGCCGGCCGTCCTCGGATGCGGTCCAGCTCAGCGAGAGCTGGCCCTCGGCGGCACCGAGAAACCCGTGTTTGAGCGCATTGATGGTCAGCTCGTGCAGGATCATCGCGATCACCTGCGCCTCTGACGGGCTGAGCGCCACCCGCGGGCCGGTCATGTCGATGCGGTCAAAGACGTCCGGGCCAAAGGGCGCCAGCTCTTCCTCGGCCAGTTCCTGAAAGGTGACATTGCTCCAGCGTTTCTGGCCCAGCAGACCATGCACCCGCGACAGCGCCTCGAAACGGCCCTCGAGATCGGCCTTGACCTGCGCCACGTCGGCGCCGTCGGTCATCCGCGTCACCGATTGCACCACCGCAAGCAGGTTGCGCGCCCGGTGGTCGATTTCGCTCGCCATCACCCGCTCGCGTTCGCGGCTGCGCTCGCGGGCAATCCAGCCCATGGTGGTCTCGAGCACCCGCTCGATGGCCGAGATGTCGAGCGATCGGATCATCCGGTCCTTGTGCCATTGCACCGCGATGGCCGAGGTCACCTCGCCGTTCTCGACCCAGGGCACCCCCAGTCCCTGCACCACACCCAGAGACTCGAGATAGGCGCGGCTTTCGGGCTCGATATCGGGATCGCGCAACGCCACCGAGGTCACCGCCCCGGACATGAACTTTTCCTGAAGGCTCGCGCCCACGCGGCTTGGCAGGGCGAATTTCTCGGAGTTGGACGTGCCCTCGGCGCACCATTCATGCAACAGCGCAAAGGCCACCTCGCCGCCTGACAAGGTGCGTTCGCGCAGGCCCACCCGCGCCGCGCCGAGCAGTGCGCCCAGTTGCGCCAGGGAAAACCCCAGCGCCTCGTCAGGTGACCTCGCGGTGCGAAAGGCGTTGTTGGCCGAGACCAGAAACTCGGCGTTGCGGCGCTGGACCACGTTCTCGGTGATCTCGCTGCCGGAGTTGAACACGCCGGTGATGCGACCGTCCTCATCGCGCAGGGGGGTGAAGGAATAGTTCCACCAGGTCTCTTCCTCGACGCCGAGCCGGCGCATCGGCAGCATCTGCTCCTGCGCAAACAGCCCCTTGCCCTGCTCCATCACCTGAGCGAACTGCGGCGCGATGATGTGCCAGATGTCGGACCAGACCTCGTGCGCCGGCTGGCCCAGCGCATCGGGGTGGCGCGGGCCGGGGATCGGGGCCCAGGCATCGTTGTAGAGCAGCCGCAGGTCCGGGCCCCAGTAGATCGCCGTCGGGAAGGCCGAGTTCAGGCAGATCGACAGCGCCGCGCGCAGTGATTGCGGCCACTGTGGCGCCGGACCCAGGGCGTGGTCTGACCAGTCATGGGCCCGGATGCGCTGCGCCATCTCGCCCTCGCCGGCGAGGAAATCCATCGGATCGAATCGGTTCTCTGCCATGCCTGCCACTGCCGGCCCTTTCTGCTGCGCAACCTCTGGCCCCCGGGTGCTTCTGTCTGGCGCCCGCTGACCGGATACAGGTAGGGCAGGTCTTGGGGTTTGACCAGAACTGCCGTGACGCCCCCTGTGCTATGGCCCGTGCCCCCCCCCGCCCGGCGGATCAGATCCCCCCGGCGCGCGCCGTGCCCTGCGCCTGCCTCCGACCGGACGGCGCCTAGACCGGGCCGCGCCAGAGACCGGCGCGTGCGCCTTCGGTCAAGGCCAATACCAAGTGATAGTGCAGCCGGCTCAGCCCCTCCGGCCAGGTCGTCCGGCCTTCGGCATCGAGCTGGTTGGCAAACCCCGGCCGGCCGGCGAAGTAGCGGCGAAAGATCAGCCGCGCCAGATCGCGTGCGCGCTGCGCCTGGGCCGGGTCTGTCGCGCGCACGGCAAACCCCTTGATCGCCTCGGTCTGCGGCCAGAGCAGGAAGCGGTCCTCGCGCCAGGCGGCATCGGCCGAGACCGCATCAAAGGCCGCGCCCTGCATCACGCCGCTTTCGGCAAAGCCATGCGCATCGGCAAAGGCCAGCAGCCGCGCCGCCACATTTGCCATGTCCGGATCGCCGCCAAGTTCGACCTCACGCAGCAGCAGCCAGGCCCATTCGCATTGATGGCCGATCTCGCGCCGCTGACCGTCACGGCCTGGCTGGACCGAGAGATCGGGGGCGAGGAACTCGGAGATCGTGCCGCTTTCGACGTCGAGGAAATACGCCAGCCCCTTGCCGCGCATCGCCTGCGCCCGGGTCAGCCAGACGGCATTGCCGGTCATCTCGAAGGCCTGCAGCGCCGCTTCGTAATTGTGCATATGCGGGTTCTGCGCGCGCGGCGGTGCCTCGGGCGCAGCCGGATCGGCGAGCCCGTCATGCTCGAGCAGCAGGCCGGTCGCGGGGTCGGTCAGCCGGGTCTCGAGCGCCTGCCAGCAGGCCTCAATCTCATCCGAGACGTCTTCCTCGGGGTGCAACCGGCCCCAGGTGGCCAGACCGAGGATCACGAAGCTCTGGTCATAGCTGGTGGTCAGCCGGTCCTCGGGCCGCGCGGCGGGCGTGCCGTCGCGCAGCGTGGCGCGACAGTACAGGCCCGGCGCCTTGCGAAAGGCCGGCAGAGCCGCCCGCGCCTTGGCTGCGGCCGCTTGCCACTCCGGCCGGTCAGAGAGCAGCGCAAGGTGCGAGAAGGTGAAAAGCAGCCGCGCCTGCGCCAGCAAGGTGCGGCGGGAGAGATCGACCGGGCGCGCTTCGGCGTCGAGAACATCGTAAAATCCGATCCCCTCGGCGTCAGTTGCGTGCACGGCCCAGGCCGGCAGGAATTCTGCCCAGAACCAGTCGACCCAAGCCTCGGCACTGGCGTCGACATCGGGGAAATGCGGGGCGATCTGGGTCACGGGGGCTGGCCTCTGGCAAAGGGGGTATTGGATGACTAGTATTCCAGACCGCGAGGCCGGTAAACCCCCTCGGCCGGTCAGACCAGCCCGCCGCTCGGGGTCATCACCTGCACGCTGTCCTCGGCGAAATCGTCAAAGCTCTTGAGCCAGCGGCGATGCGGCCAATGCAGTTCGAGCCGCCCGTCGCGCGGGCGGTAGGCGGCGGTGTAGAGCGTGCCGAACCCGGCGTCGAAGGCGGTGGAATAGAGCGGCGGACGCAGGAAGGCGGCGATGAAGCGGTCGTCGGTCTTGGGATGCAGGGTGAGCTGCTGCAACAGGAAGCGCTCGCGCTCGACGGTGGCGGTAAAGCGCGCGTGGCTCGACCATTCGACCCGCTCCTGATGGTTGGTGGCCACTGCCGCATGGCTCAGCACCGGTTTGCGGTCTGGCGCGAGATAGGCGGTGAGAAACTGGCGCTCGGCGTCGATCACCGTGACGTTGTAGCTCATGTGGCAGGGGATGCGGGCCAGCGCGCGGCCGGCCGCTTCGGCGCTGGTGCAGGTCTGCAGCACATAGCGCAGGATCAGCGGCACGCCAAAGCCGCGGCCGATGTTGCGCCTTCCGCCAAAGGTGAGCGAGACCGCGAGCCCGGCATCGTTGATCCCGTCGACCAGCCCGAACAGCCCGTCAGACATGCCGATCACCCCCCGGCCCTGCCAGCGGGTCTTCAGCACCACCGCGTCAAACGCCAGCGGGGCGTAATCGTAGTTGCGCACCAGAAGCGGCGCATCGCCCGGCCAGATCGCCTGCGAACAGGCCGACAGGTACGCCGGCGGGCCATAGAAGCTGAGAAACCGCGCCGCCGCATCGCCGCCGCCCGCCAGTTCGCAAAGCGCCTCCCAGAGCGGCACGATCTCGGGCATGTGTTCGCGCAGCGCCCGGCGACAGTCCAGATAGGTCGGTCGCGCCACCAGCCCCTCTCGCGCCCACCAGCCGTGGTAGGAGGGCCAGTACTGCGCAAAGAGACCGGCCCACTTCGGGCCGGGCGTGTCTTCGGCAATGGCGCGGAACAGCAGGGTCACGGCGGCATCGGCCTAGAGGATCTTGAAGGCGGGATCTTCGAGCACCTGCGCCGCCGGCAAGGGCCGCGCGTGATAGGCGGCCTTGATGCCGGCGATCCATTGCCGCGACTTCTCGGTCAGCTCGAAGCCCTTGGTCATCGACCGCCCTCGCGTGACCAGAATGCCCAGGTCGGCGCCCTCGTAGCGGTAATCGCCGGGCTTGAGGATGCGCAGGAAAAACGCCTCCTCCTCGCTCTCGACCGCGCGGCGGTGATAGTCGAAGCGGGCAAACTCCACCCGGCCCTCGGCGTCCATCCGGTAGATGCCGGACTGCGGCGCCTCGGTGATGATGTCGACGCTGTCGTCGGTGTGCTTGATGACCATCTGCGACCAGCTGTCGATCATGTCGGGGTCGGACCAGCGGGCGTTCAGCTCCTCGACGTCGATCTCGAACGGCTTCTTCGAGAACTCCAGCAGGTGGAACAGGAACAGCGGCGCATCGGCATGGGCAAAGGCCGCGTGGTTGGTCATCGAGCTGGCGCCGGTGATCCGCGGGTTGAGTTCGCCCAGCCAGATCTCGCCGGTCTTCTTGTCGATCAGGAAATCGAGCTCGAAATAGCCGCGATAGCCCTCGCGGCGCAGTTGCTCGCCGAACTTGAAGGTCAGCTCGCGCGCCTTCTCTCGCGTCTTGGGTGGAAAGGCTGTGGCGAAGATCTCGTTGCCGCACCAGCCGCCGCGATAGGGGGTGAGGTCCTTGAACCCCACCAGCTCGGTCATCAGCGGACCGACGATGGTGCCCTGTCTGGTGGCACAGGCCTCGATCGCCGAGCCACGACAATCGATCCGCTTCATGATCTTGATTTCGCCCTGACCGACGATCTCGTGCTCATGCTTGCGGAAATCGGCCTCGGAAGCGATGAAGAACGTGGTGTGGCCGCTGTCGCCATAGGCCGATTGCAGCACCACGTCATGGCCGAGGCCGGCGGCCTCGCAGACCTCGCGCAGATGGGCGTAGTCGTGCACCTCCGAAAGCGTGTTGGGCACCGAGGGCACCCCCGCCTTGTTGCCGATGCGCACGGTCTCGATCTTGTTGTCCATGCTCTGGCGCAGCTTGGCCTTGGGAAACCACAACTCGCCGCCCAGTTCCTTGACCAGCCGCTCGGTGGTCTCGTCGAACATCAGGAAGACGAACTTGGGCTTGCCGCCGCGCGCGGTGACGTAATCCACCACCTCCTTGTGCTGCAGCAGATAGTTGTTGATGTCCTCGATCGACTGGAACTCGTCATGCGGCATGTCCGACGGCACGATCACGTTGGGGTGACGGCCGTCGAAGCAATCCATGTAGCAGATGTACTTGAAGTTCCGCACCCATTCATCAAGCCCCAGCAGGTTGAAGTTGGTCGCCGAGACGAAATAGACCGGGTCGGTGTTGGTGTGAAAGAAGCGCCGTATCTCGGAGATGTTGCGCAGGGTCTTTCTGGCCATGGTCGTGTCCTCCTCGCTCAGGTCGTGGTGCAGGAAAAGCCCTTCAGCGCCTCCTTGGTGAACACCCTGAGCCCCAGATCGGCGCGGAAGCCATGGATCTCGCTGACGTCGAGCGCGCGCATGAAGCTGAGGATGCCGGGGCTGATCACCTGGCCCGGCACGAGGATCGGAAAGCCCGGCGGATAGGGGATGATGAATGAGGTCGAGACCAGTTCCTCGCCGTCCTCAAGCCGCTTCTGCAAGGTGTCGTCGAGCGGCAGATAATCGCATTTCTCCTCGTCATAGGCGAGGAAGAAGGCGGCGCGGATATCGCCCTCAGGGGTCTCATCGCCATAACGGAAGGCGGGGTGGAAATGGCTGAAATCCGGCAGCGGCGGCACATGTTCGACCAGCGCCGAGACCCGGTTCTCGAACGAGCGTTTCTCCATCTTCGACGCATCGTCGAGCAGCTCGTCAAGCTCCTTGGCGATCTCGACCAGCACCTCGATCAGATAGGCGACAGAGCTGCGCGTAGTGCCGATATTGGTCATGAACAGCACGGTATTGCGCGAGGTCTTGTTGATCTGGATGCCGTATTTGTCCATCAGGATCTTGGTCTTGAAGGTATCGCCGTCCCAGCCGGTGCCGCCCACCGCCAGCGTCACCCGCGTCGGGTCGAGAACGAATTCATCGACCGTCCAGGAATTGGAAATGTCGGTCCAGCCCTGATGCGCCTCGTAGTAGCTGCTGACCCCGCTCTCGCGGAACTCCTCGGGGATCATGTCGCCGGCGGTGATCACCTTGAAATACTTCTGCAACAGCGGATGGCTGGCCGCCGCCCGGCGGATCGCCATGGCGCTCTCGACCTGACGCTGGGTGAACTCGAAGCCCTCGAGCTCGACCTGCCGCCGGCCGACATCGAGCGAAGCGATGATCTGATAGTTCGGCGAGGTCGAGGTATGGGTCATGTAGGCCTCGTGGAAGGCCTGCTCGACCTCGCCCTTGAAATCCTGATCGTTGACATGGATCATCGAGCCCTGCCTGAGCGAGGTCAGCGTCTTGTGGGTCGACTGGGTGGCATAGACCCGCACCCGCGCATCCGGCGGTGGCACCAGCCGGGTGTTCAGGATGGTCTCGTCATCCGCGCCTTCGAGCTCTTTCTGCTGCTGCTCCCAAGCGGCCTGGGTCTCGGGTGTGCGCAGACTTTCGCGCAGGGTGTTGGCCACGTCCATCGCGGTGCGCTGGCGATAGGTCGGGTTGAACCGGGCAAAGGCGAACCAGGCCTCGTCCCACAGGAAGATCAGGTCGCGCTTGATGGCGAGGCATTCCTCCATCACCCGCTGCACGTTGTAGACGATGCCGTCGAAGGTGCAGTTGGTCAGCAGCACCATGCGCACCTTGTCGAGCTTGCCGGCGGCCTTGAGATTGAGCAGCTGGTGCTTGATTTCATGCACCGGCACTGCGCCGTACATCGAGTACTGGTGCAGCGGATAGCTGTCCATGTAGACCACATGCGCCCCCGACAGCACCATGCCGTAGTGGTGCGACTTGTGGCAGTCGCGGTCGACCAGCACGATATCGCCCGGCTTGCAGAGCGCCTGCACCACGATCTTGTTGCAGGTCGAGGTGCCGTTGGTGGCAAAGAAGGTCTGTTTCGAGCCGAAGGCCCGCGCCGCCATCACCTGCGCCTCCTTGATCGGCCCGCGCGGCTCGAGCAGGCTGTCGAGCCCGCCTGAGGTGGCCGAGGTCTCGGCAAGGAAGATGTTGGGACCGTAGAACGCCCCCATGTCCTGGATCCAGTGCGAGCGGGTGATCGATTTGCCGCGGCTGATCGGCATGGCGTGGAACACGCCGGTGGGCTGGCGGGAATATTCCTTGAGGGCGGTGAAGAACGGCGTCTTGAACCGCGCCGCCACACCCCTGAGGATGTTGAGGTGCAGTTCCATGAAGTCTTCCTGGTTGTAGAACACCCGGCGGCAGCGCCCCAGGTCGAGCCCGGCAATCTCTTCGGCCGAGCGGTCGGTCACCAGATAGGCATCGAGCTCGGGCCGCAGCTTGGCGATCAGCCGGCAGGCCTCCGGACCGTATTCGCTGGGCGACAGATGCTCGACCTCGCCCTCGGTGCCCAGGGTATCAAGATACTTCTTCAGCAGCGGCAGTTCGTTGGGCGATTTCAGCACCAGCCCGGGCCGGACCACCACCGCCTGAACGTTGTGATTGAACAGGATGCCGATCAGCGCATCCTCGACCGAGGGCACCACCACCGGCTCGTAGTGGAACGGATCCTCGGGCCGGCGCGCCCGGTGCAGCGCATTGCGCAGGAAACGCTCCTGCTGCTCGTTGACGCTGTCGACGATCATCACCTCGAAATAGGGCCGGCCCAGCGCGCGGGCCTCGGGCGAGATGGCGCTCTCGTCCTCGTAATCCTCGCTGTCGAAATCATCGGCGCCCAGCGGGATGTGGCGGCGGCGATAGGCACCAGAGGTCAGCGCCCGCGCCACCCGCCGCACCGAGATCGACAGGTCGTCGATATTGCGCATCTCGAGCAACCGGCGCAGGTGCTCGAAATTGGCGTGGCCGGGAAAGGCCCAGTAGGTCTCGATCGGCGCCAGCGAGCGGAACAGCCCCTCGGCGGTCTCGACCAGCCGCTGGCCCGCGCGCCCCTCGACGCCCTTGAGCCGCAGGCTCTCGACACATTCGCGCAACGCGCTCCAGCGGTCGGCGCGCAGCTGCGTGGCGCTGTAGTAATCCCCGATGGATGGCAGACCCTTCTCACTTGCAGGTAGGTTCATTTCGTTCTCCCTGTTGGCGCCTTTGCGACGCTGCGTGTTGTTCTGCCATCCTGTCGGGGGCGCCGGTCAGCCGGTGCCGGTCACCGTCCTGTAGATCGGCAGGTTGTCTTCCGGCGCATTGGCTTGCGGATCGAGCCCCAGAGCGCTGCGCGGATCGGCGGTGTTCACCCCGGCCTGAGAGCCCTGCTGCGGGATCTCGAGCGGCCCCAGCGTCTTGAGGTAGGCATCGGTGCCGCTGGTCCGGTCGTAGACCGAGAAATCGGCCTCGCGGTCACGGAAGCTCTTGAGCACCTGCCCCAGCCCCTTCATCCCGGTCTCGCGCTGGCGGCGCACCATGTCGAGATCGACCTCGATCGGGAACATGTCTTCCTGGCCCGCCGACTGGTGCAGCACCGTCGCGGTCGGGTCGACCACCAGCGACTTGCCAACGCCGCCGGCGCCCAGCCCGTTGACGTCGATCACGTAGCACTGGAACTGCGCCGCGGTGGCGCGGGCGATGGCAATCTCGGCGTCGCGGTCGGTGGTGCCGGTCAGCACCGGGTGCAGCAGCACCTCGACGCCCTGCGAGGTCAGCTGACGGGTGGTTTCCGGGAACCAGATGTCATAGCAGATCGACAGGCCGAAGCGGCCGACATCCGGAACATCGAAGACGCAGAATTCGGTGCCCGAAGCGATATTGGCCTCGTAGGGCTTGAACGGGAACATCTTGCGATACTGGCGGATGATCTCGCCGTCGGGGTTGATCACCACCGAGGTGTTGTAGATCCGCCCGTCCTCGGCCTTTTCGAACATCGAGCCGGGGATCAGCCAGATCCGGTGGCGCCGGGCCTCATCCTGAAATCTCTTGAGCGTGTCGTTCGGAAAGGTCTGGGCATAGTGGTGCAGCGGGCCAAAGGCCGCCAGCTCCGAGAACACCACCATCTGGGTCCAGGGAAACCGGGCCATCAGCACGTCGAGCCGTTGTTTCATGCCATCGACGTTGGAATGCAGCGCCGCGACATGCATCTGCACGCCGGCGATTGCGAAAGGGGTCATCTGCTTTCTGTCTCCTTCAACGGTGCGGGCCTCTCCTGCACCGGGTTGTTCGGTCTCCCCCCTGTCCGGCGGGCGCGGCGGGTCTCTGCCCGGCTCGCGCCCCCTGCCGGAATGATCGTCTGGCCCGTGCCGGGCCCTGTGGTCTGGCCTTCTGGTTGGCCCGTTGTCCGGAGTGTCACCTTGTCAGCCTTCGCCCGCTCTGGGAAGCACGATCGCCGGGTGCCGCGCGGGAACGTGCCGTCAGGCGCAATCCGGTCGCCCTGTCGCGAGACGTCGCCCTGTTGCGGAACTTGGCCATGTCGCTCCCTCCTGCCCTCACCGGCGCCGCTTGGGCCCGAAGCGGTCTGCCCCCGGCCGGGCGGTTTTCCCGTTTGGTGAGCATAGCTTCGGCACCTTCACATTCAACTCCCGCAAAACGCGTCTGCCGTTTTATCACGCGCCGCGTCCGTTTTGCGGGCAGAGTCAAAACGTCGGCGGGGTGCAGGCGCTGATGATCACGCAGTCCTGGTCGCCGATGTTGCGGAACTTGTGCGGCAGCCGGCTGTCGAACAGATAGCCGTCGCCCCGGTTGAGCACCCGCACCTGATCGCCGACGGTGATCTCGATGATGCCGGCGATCACCACCCCGGCCTCTTCTGCCTGGTGGCTCAGCATCTGCTCGCCGGTGTCGGCGCCGGGGGGATAGGTCTCGTGCAGCACCTGCAGGCTGTGCGACGAGGCATTGCCCAGCTGGCGCAGCGAAACCCGCGAGGCGTCCTTGCCCAAGCCCATATCCTGCGGCGACAATTCGATGAACTCATCCGCGGTATAGAAGTATTTCGGCGTGCCCGCGTCCTCGACCTCGGAGAAGAACGCCGACAGCGGGGTCTGCACCGCGTCGAGCAGGCTTTTGAGTGACGAGACCGAGGGGCTGGTCTTGTTCTGCTCGATCATCGAGACCGCGCCATTGGTCATCCCGGCCCGCGCTGCCAGTTCCCGCTGTGACATGCCACGCGACTCGCGCGCTGCCTTCAGTCTTCCGCCGATATCCAATGCGTCGCCTTATTTTGAGTGCGTGTTTGAAATTGTAAGCGCCGTTTTCGTCCGTGGTCAACCGGTATTCGCAGCCGAAAAGCGCCAATCACCGCGTGTTTACCCATATTTACATGGGGTTTCCCAAGGGGTTGCCAATTTTCCGAGCAAAGCCCGTCGGTCAGGATTGACAAAAATAATGAACACGGCGTACTAATTTTTTAATCATTCACCGGGAGGGTAGAGCCCATGACCGCCAGCACCAAACCGCGCGCTGCCAAGGCCGCGAACAAGGACAGAAAGACCACGCCGCGCCAGACCACCGCGCGCAAACAGCCCGCCGCCAAGCCGGCCGCCGCCGTGGACGCCACCGGGAGCAACGCCGCCCTGCTGGCGCGGCGCGAAGCCGCGGTGCCGCGCGGTGTGGCCTCTGCCGCGCCGGTCTTTGCCGCCCGCGCCGAGAATGCCGAACTCTGGGATGTCGAGGGCAAGCGCTACATCGACTTTGCCGGCGGCATCGCGGTGCTCAACACCGGGCATCGGCACCCCAAGGTCGTCGCCGCCGCCAAGGCGCAGGAAGACCTCTATACCCACACTTCCTTTCAGGTGGTGCCCTATGAACCCTACGTGGCGCTGGCCGAGAAGCTGAACGCGCTGGCCCCGGGTGACTTTGCCAAGAAGACCCTGCTGGTCACCACCGGCGCCGAGGCCGTGGAAAATGCGGTCAAGATCGCCCGCGCCCATACCGGCCGCCCCGGCGTCATCGCCTTCAACGGCTCGTACCATGGCCGCACCCTGCTGACGCTCGGCATGACCGGCAAGATCAGCCCCTACAAGAAGGACGTCGGCCCCTTCCCGTCCGACATCTTCCGCGCGCCGTTCCCCGATGTGCGCCAGGGCGTCACCGTCGAGGACAGCCTCAAGGCGCTCGAGATGCTGTTCCTGACCGACGCCCAGCCCGAGCGGGTGGCGGCGATCATCCTCGAGCCGGTGCTTGGCGAGGGCGGATATCACCCGGTGCCCACCGAGATGTTCCAGGCGCTGCGCGCGATCTGTGACAAGCACGGCATCCTGCTGATCTCCGACGAGATCCAGGCCGGTTTCGGCCGCACAGGCACGTGGTTCGCGATCGAGCATTCCGGCGTCGCGCCGGACCTGATCACCTGCGCCAAGTCGATGGCCGGCGGCTATCCGATTGCCGGCGTGATCGGCCGTGCGGATGTGATGGACGCCATGGCTCCCGGCGGTCTGGGTGGCACCTATGGCGGCAACCCGGTGGCCTGTGCCGCGGCGCTTGCGGCCATCGAGGCGATCGAAAGTGAGGGATTGCTCGCCCGCTCCACTGCCCTGGGCGAGATGTTCAAGGCCCGCTTCGCCGAGATCGGCGCCCGCACCGCACCGTTCCGCATGTGGGACATCCGCGGCCTCGGCGCGATGATCGCGGTCGAGTTCGTCACCGACTTCGAGACCGCCACGCCGGATGCCGCGCTGACCAAATCGGTGATCGCCAAGGCGCTGGACAAAGGCCTGATCCTGCTGGCCTGCGGCATGCACGGCAACGCGCTGCGCATCATGGTGCCGCTGACCGCCTCTGACGCGATCCTCGACGAGGCCATGGCGATCTTCGAGGCCGCGCTGGCCGAGGCCATCGCCGAGGAACAGGCGCTGGCGGCGGAGTAAGCCCCCATTGGCTGGCGGTGGAATTTCCCGCCGCCAGCCTTGCTTGCCCCTGATTTCAGGAGTACCCCGGAGGCCGGACATGTCCCCGCGCCGGGCCCAGACCCGGCCGCCGCATCAGGAGCTCCGACAATGAATCACGTCTTTCCCCGCCACAGCAAGGCCAAGCTGCCCACCGCCGTCGGCGGCGAGGGCTGCTACCTGATCGACGCCGACGGCAAGCGCTATCTCGACGGCTCCGGCGGTGCCGCGGTCTCCTGCCTCGGGCATGGTGACAGCGCGGTGATCGACGCCATCAAGGCGCAGCTCGACAAGGTGGCCTTTGCCCATACCGGCTTTTTCACCTCCGAGCCGGCCGAGGAACTGGCCGACCTGCTGGTCGCGAACGCCCCGGAGGGGATCGACCGGGTCTACCTCGTCTCCGGCGGGTCAGAGGCGACAGAGGCGGCAATCAAGCTGGCGCGGCAGTATTGGGTCGAAAAAGGCGAGCCGCAGCGCGGCAAGCTGATCGCCCGCAAGCAGAGCTATCACGGCAACACCATCGGCGCGCTCTCGGCCGGCGGCAACGAATGGCGCCGGGCGCAGTTCGCCCCGCTGCTGCTTGACGTCAGCCACATCGACCCCTGCTACGAATACCGTCTGCGCCGCGAAGACGAGAGTCCCGAGGATTACGGCCGCCGCGCCGCCGATGCTCTGGAAGACGAGATCCAACGGCTCGGGCCGGAGAACGTCATGGGCTTCATGGCCGAACCGGTGGTTGGCGCCACCGCCGGCGCGCTGGCCCCGGCACCGGGGTATTTCCAGCGCATCCGCGAGATCTGCGACCGCCACGGCGTGCTCCTGATCCTCGACGAGGTGATGTGCGGCATGGGCCGCACCGGCACGCTCTTTGCCTGCGAGCAGGACGGCGTTTCGCCCGATATCCTCTGCGTGGCCAAGGGGCTGGGCGCCGGCTATCAGCCGATCGGCGCGATGCTCTGCACCTCCGAGATCTATGACACCATCGCCAATGGGACCGGCTTCTTCCAGCACGGCCACACCTACATGGGTCACCCGGCGGCGGCGGCGGCGGGCAAGGCGGTGGTCTCGGCCATCCTCGACCGCGGGCTGCTGCCCCGGGTGCAGGAGATGGGCGAAAAGCTGCAGGAGAAACTGACCGAGCGCTTCGGCCAGCATCCGCATGTCGGCGACATCCGCGGCCGCGGGCTGTTCCGCGGGGTCGAGCTGGTAGCCGACCGCGACACCAAGGAGCCGTTCGATCCCGCCAAGGGGTTAGCCGCCAAGATCAAGAAAGCGGCCTTTGCCGAGGGGCTGATCTGCTATCCGATGTCCGGCACCATCGACGGGCAGCGCGGCGACCATGTGCTGCTGGCGCCGCCCTTCATCATCGAGGAGGCGCAGCTCGACGAATTGGTCGACAAGCTGGACCGCGCCATTTCGGCCTCTATCTGATGCAAGATCGCCCCTGCCTCGTCAGACCCTGCTCCGTTCGTCCCTGTCCCGAAGGACCCCGCCGATGACTGCCGCCTATCCCCTGCCCCCGATCTCCGACGCCGACTGGCCCGAGGAGATCGCCGAGATGTCGGGCGGTTTCGCCACCGGGCTCAACGTCTATCGCACCATGGCCCATGACCCGGCACTGCTGCGCGCCTGGGCCGATCTGCGCCAGCATGTGGTGCTCGACAGCGCGCTCGGGCTCGAGCTGGTCGAGGTGGTGATCCTGCGCACCGGCGTGCGGCTGAACTCGCGCTACGAATGGCAGCAGCATATCTCTCGCGCCCGCACGGTGGGCTTCGATGATGCCCGCATCGGCTCGATCCGCGGCACCATCGACGAGATGGCCCCGGCCGACGCGTTGCTGGCCCGCGCGGTGGACGAGCTGTTCGACGAAAAGCAGCTTTCGCCGATGACGGCCAAGGCGCTGGTGGCGGCCCATGGCAAGGAAGGGATGTTCGACCTGATGGCGACGGTCGGCTTCTATTCCACCCTGGGCTTCATCCTGAAAACCTGCGGCACGCCGCTCGACGATGACATCGCCGGCGAACTGGCGGCGCGCCCCTTTCTTGAAACCGACAACTGAGAAGTGGAGTCCCTCCCATGCTCGACCAACAGACCGACCTCGCCTCCCTGCTGAACGATCCCGAGCTGATCGCCACCAAGGCCTATCTCGCCGGTGAATGGCGCGATGCCAAGGACGGCGCGACCTTCGACGTGACCAACCCGGCGCGCGGCGACGTGATCGCCAAGGTGGCCGACCTCTCGCGCGAGGAATGCGCCGAGGCGATCGACGCAGCCTATGTGGCGCAGAAGGACTGGGCGCAATGGACCGGCAAGGAACGCGCCACCGTGCTGCGCAAGTGGTTCGACCTGATGGTCGAACATGCCGAGGACCTGGGCAAGATCCTCACCGCCGAACAGGGCAAGCCGGCGGCCGAGGCCAAGGGCGAGGTGATGTATGGCGCGTCGTTCATCGAGTGGTTCGCCGAGGAGGCCAAACGCGCCTATGGCGAGACCATCCCCGGTCATCAGCGCGACAAGCGGATCACGGTGATCACCCAGCCGATCGGCGTCGCCGCCTCGATCACACCGTGGAACTTCCCCAACGCGATGATCACCCGCAAGGCCGGCCCGGCGCTGGCCTCGGGCTGTGCCTTCGTCTCGCGCCCCGCCGCCGAAACCCCGCTTTCGGCGCTGGCCTTGGGCGTGCTGGCCGAACGTGCCGGCATCCCGCATGGCGTGTTTTCGGTGATCCCCTCGTCGCGCTCGTCAGAGATCGGCAAGGAATTCTGCGAGAACCCCAAGGTGCGCAAGCTGACCTTCACCGGCTCGACCGAGGTCGGCCGCATCCTGCTGAAACAGGCCGCCGACCAGGTGATGAAATGCTCGATGGAGTTGGGCGGCAACGCGCCCTTCATCGTGTTCGACGACGCCGATCTCGATGCCGCGGTCGAGGGCGCGATGATCTCGAAATACCGCAACAACGGCCAGACCTGCGTCTGCGCCAACCGGATCTACGTGCAGGCCGGCGTCTATGACGCCTTTGCCGAGAAACTGGCCAAGGCGGTCTCCGAGATGAAGGTCGGCGACGGCCTCTCGGGCGAGCCCTCGGTCGGTCCGCTGATCAACGAGGATGCGGTCAAAAAGGTCGAGGACCATATCGCCGACGCCAAGTCCAAGGGCGGCACGGTGATCCAGGGCGGCAAGCGCCACGAGCTCGGCGGCACCTTCTTCGAGCCGACGGTGATCACCGGCGCGACCAAGGAGATGGTGTTCTCGCACGACGAGACCTTCGGCCCGATGGCGCCGCTCTACAAGTTCGACACCGTCGACGAGGTGATCGAGCTGGCCAATGACACGATCTTCGGGCTGGCATCCTATTTCTACGCCAAGGACCTGAGCCGGGTGACCAAGGTGCAGGAAGCGCTGGAATACGGCATGGTGGGCGTGAACACCGGGTTGATCTCGACCGAGGTGGCGCCGTTCGGCGGGGTCAAACAGTCGGGGCTGGGCCGCGAGGGCAGCCGCCACGGGATGGATGAGTTCATGGAGATGAAGTACATCTGCACTTCGGTGTAAGCCACGGCCTCCGGGGTTGACGCCCCGGAGGCGAAATCTCCTGACGCAAGTCGGGCCAGCGGCTGGCCGGTGCCGCTCCGACAGGCTTGGCTGCCACTTTATCCCAGCAAACTCCGCAGAACCTCTGATCTATGCGCTTGCCGCAGCCCGTCACGCCAAAGGCGTGCCACTCTCATCGGCGCACCTTCGGTGCGACGGGGCGGGCAGCCGCTGGCCTCTCGCACTTTGCTTGCAAAGTGCTGTCGGCAGGCGTTTGCCCTGCAGACGCCGAGAGACCGGCGGGCTGCGCCCTTGTTCCGGGACTGGACACCCCGTCCCGGACTTGATCCGGGACCTCTGACGCCAGCAGCCTCTCAATCCAGAGCGGGTCAGGCGGCCACCAACGCCCCGGTCCGCGTTTTCTGTGCCTGCCCGGCCACATAGACCTCTGCCACCGACCGGTCATCGCCCATGATCTGCAGGATGAAGAGCTCCTCCGACAGCGTCTCTGCCGCCTCGGCCCTGAGCGCCATCGCCGGGGTGGCAGCAGGGTTCAGCACCACCACGTCCGCCTCGGTCCCAGCGTCAAGCGTGCCGATCCGGTCCTCAAGCCCCAGCGCCACTGCGTTGCCGCGGGTGATCCAGTGGAAGGCTGCCAGCGGATGCAGCTTCTGGCCCTGCAACTGCAGGATCTTGTAGCCCTCGTTCAGCGTCTGCAGCATCGAATAGCTGGTCCCGGCACCCACATCCGTGGCGATCCCCGCCGCGATCCCCCGCGCCCGCAGCCCGGCATCGTCGAACAGTCCCGACCCCAGAAACAGGTTCGAGGTCGGGCAGAACACCGGCTTGGCCCCGGTCTCCGCCAGCACGGCGACCTCGCGCGGCTCGAGATGGATGGAATGGCCGAGCAGCGTCCGCGCGTGCAGCAAGCCATACTGCTCGTAGACGCCAAGATAATCCGGCGCCGCGGGGTAAAGCGACCGGGTAAAGGCGATCTCGTCGCGGTTCTCGCTCAGATGGGTCTGCACATGGCAGCCGGGGTGTTCGGCCACAAGAGCACCGGCCGCCTCGAGCTGTGCCGGGCTCGAGGTGATGGCAAAGCGCGGGGTGATGGCATATTCTGCCCGCCCGCGTCCGTGCCAGCGCGCGATCAGCGCCGTGCTCTCGTCATAGCCTTGCTGCGCCGTGTCGGTCAGCCCCTCCGGCGCGTTGCGGTCCATCATCACCTTGCCGCCGATCATCCGCATGTCGCGGCGCGCGGCCTCGGCAAAGAACGCCTCGGCGGATGCGGCATGCACCGAGCAGAAGGCCACCGCCGTGGTGGTGCCATGACCGATCAGCAGGTCGTAAAAGCGCGTCGCCATCGCCGCGCCGTGGGCCGGATCTGCAAAGCCGGTCTCGGCCGGAAAGGTATAGTCGTTCAGCCAGTCCAGCAATTGCGCCCCCCACGACGCGATCACCTGCACCTGCGGGAAATGGATGTGGCTGTCGATGAAGCCGGGCATCAGCAGGCAGGGCCGATGATCGACAAGCCGCGCCCCCGGCGCCAGGGACGCAACCTCGGCGTAATCGCCCATCGCCTCGATCAGCCCGCCGGCCATCAGGATCGCGCCATCGGCGTGATAGCTGTAGGCGGCGGTGTCGCTCTCGTCCTGCGGTGCGGCGTGGAACGTCAGGACCCGGCCGCGCAGCAGCGTCTTGTCACTTGTCTGAAGCATCGTCTCTGTCTCATCTCTCAAAGGGGCGCGGGCCCTGCCGGGGAGAGGTGGCAGGACCCGCACTGTGGCGACCGCGACGGGCCGTCTACTCGGCGGGCGTTTGCCCGGGTGCCAGCGGCAGCTCCTCCTCGATGCGGTCCTCCGCGGTGTGGAAACGCGGGTAGATAAAGAGGAAGCCGGCGGCGATCAGGTAGCCCATGGAGACCGGGTTGAAGTCCGGCCAGTGCAGGCTGGCGCCGTGGATCACGCCAAAGAGCGACATCCCCGCCGCCGCCAGCGCAAAGCCGCCGGCATTGCGGAACCGCCCGTCAATCACCGAGGCCACGATCGCGCCCCAGATCAGCCCGGTCAGGATCGCACCCTGCGAGAGCGCCAGGTGGCCCTGGAAATGCGCGCCCTGCTGCAGCAGCGCTGCGGTCAGCGCCTCGTCGCCCAGCCGCGGCAGGCCCTCGACACCCGAGGCCCCGAGCGCACCCATCAGCGAGCCCCATTTGACCATCAGGAAGGCCGAGACATGCGGCATCATCGCGATGGTCACCGCCGCCATATGCGCAGGCTTCACCGATTGCGCGGTGTTGGTGATCAGCGAGAGCGCCACGAAGACCAGCACCGGCGCGGCCGCGGCCACCGGGATCAGGTCGTTAAGGAAGGCCAAGAGGCCAAAGATCGCCGCCAAGGGGATCACCACCGCCACGCCGATGATATAGCCGGCATGCGCCCCCATCCGCTTGTAGGCCGGATGGCCGATATAGGCAGTGGTCGGGAACGGCGAACCGAAGAGCGCGCCGATCATCGTGCCGACGCCATCGGTGACCTGACAGGTGGCGACCGGGTAGTGATCGCCCGCCGCCTCGGCGCTCTCGACGTTGTTCATGGTCTCAATGAAGTTGTAGATCTGCACCGGTACCAGCACGAGGAACAGTTCGGGGTTGGCAAACAGGTGCTGGATGCCGGCGATCAGGTCACCGACATAAGGCACCGGCGGATAGAAGCCGACACCGGCAAAGCTGATTTTCGCCTCGCCGATCGACAGCGCCACCAGCGTGCCGACGATCAGCGCCAGCAGGCCCGCGGGGATGTTGAACGGCAGGCGGAACCGGCCGACGAGGCCCCAGAGGATGATGATCATCGAGGCAAAGCCCACGAACGGGTTCTCGAAGACAGTTGCCAGCGGCACGGTGCCGATGAACACCAGCGCGATGCCGCAAAGCGTGCCGAGCATACCGGCGCGCGGGGTCACCCGTTTCAGCCACGGGCCGACGATGGCGCCCATGGCGGCGACGATGCCGCCCATGAAGCCGGCGCCGATGCCCACCTGCCAGGCCAGCACCGGGTCATTGGTCGCCCAGTAGATCGGGCCGATGACGCCGAACAGATAGACGAACATCACCGGCGTCGAGATGCCATAGGGCAGCGCGGTGACATCACGCCCGGTCTTTTCCGCCGCGCGTTTCGCCAAAGCCACATAGACCGCGATGCCGGCGATGATCGCCACCGCGGCGCCCGGCACGATGCGGCCAAAGACGATTTCGGCCGGCATCTGGAAGACAAACTGGCAGACGCCCGCCAGCACCATCAGGTTGATCAGGTTGTCGGTGAACAGCGCCCAGAAGGCGCTGAAATCGCTGCGCGACACCAGCTTGTACGTGTAACTCCCATCCCGCATCGGGACCTCCTCCTTTGAAAGCATCCCCCGGCCTCTCCTCCGTGGCCGGGACACGCGCTATTGCGCCGCGATCAGCGGTGCAGCGCCCCGAAGCGGGGCCGTTTCGGCAGTCTCGGCGGTCAGCGCCGCGATCACCTCTGCCACCACAAAGGCGGCGATCACGGCGGGCCGCTTGTCGCGGCTGCCGCCTGCCCCGATGGGGCAGATCAGACGGTCAATGCTCAGCCCGTCGCAGTGTTTGAGGCACCAGCTGCGGAACCGGGCCCGCTTGGTGGCGCTGCCGATCAGCCCGACATAGCCCGCGTCGCCGCGCTCCAGCGCCGCCGAGGCGAGCAGGAAATCGAGCCCGTGGTCATGGGTCAACACGATGAAGGCGCTGCCCGGCGGCGCGGTCATGATGTCGATCTCGGGGATCGCGCTCTGGCGGGTCTCGACAGCGGCGGTGTTCAGCGCCAGTTCCCCGGCGCGCTGGTCGATCAGCACGCAGTTGACCGGAAGATGCTGCAACAGCTTGGCCAGCTCGCGCCCCACATGGCCGGCACCGAGGATAAAGACCGAAGGCTCCGCCGCATCCTGCGCCTCGGCCCGGCGCAGCGCCGCCCGACGGTCGCTCTCGCGCATCCGCTGCAGCGAGACCTCGACCCGACCGCCACAGCACTGGCCGATCTCCGGCCCCAGCGGTACGTCAAGCACCTGCGCCAGATCGCCCGAGGCCAGCAGCGCGCGGCCGGCCTCGATGGCGATATGCTCGAGCTGGCCGCCGCCGATGGTGCCAAAGAGCGCCTCGGGGCCGACATACATCTCGGTTCCCGCCGCGCGCGGCGAGGAGCCTTTCACCCCGGTCAGCCTGACCCGCGCCACCGGATCGGCGGCGAGGAAATCGCGGAGTTTCGCTGTGATCGGCATCACACCGCCCCCCGCAACCGCTCCACCGCCATCAGCACGCGCTCTGGCGTGGCCGGCGCATCGAGGCGCGGGCATTCGCGATAGTCGGCAACGCTCGCCACCGCCATCGACAGCGCCTCAAGCACCGAGATGCCCAGCATGAAGGGCGGCTCGCCGACCGCCTTGGAGCGCTTGATGGTGCGCTCCGGGTTCACCGACCACTGGGCGAGATCGACGTTGAAGATCCGCGGCGCGTCAGAGGCCAACGGGATCTTGTAGGTCGAAGGCGCATGGGTGCGCAGCCGGCCTGCGTCGTCCCACCACAGCTCTTCGGTGGTGAGCCAGCCCATGCCCTGGATGAAGGCGCCCTCCACCTGACCGCGATCAAGCACCGGGTTCAGCGAGCGGCCGACGTCATGCAGGATATCGGTGCGCTCGACCTTGTATTCGCCGCTCAAAGTGTCGACCGAGACCTCGGAACAGGAGGCACCATAGGCGTAGTAGTAGAACGGCCGCCCCTTGCCCGCCGCGCGGTCCCAGTGAATGTCGGGCGTCTTGTAGAAGCCCGCCGCCGAGAGATGCACCCGCGCCATATAGGCCGCCTTGATGAGCGCGTCGAAGCCCATGACCTCTGTGCCGACCCTGACCGCATTGGGCAGGAAGGCGACCTCCGTTTCGCTTACACCCCAGTGCTCGGCGGCGAAGCCCACCAGCCGCGCCTTGATCTGCTGCGCGGCATCGAGCGCCGCCATGCCATTGAGGTCCGACCCCGAGGACGCCGCGGTGGCCGAGGTGTTGGGCACCTTCTCGGTGGTGGTCTTGGTGATCTTGATCCGGCTGACATCCACCTGAAAGGCATCCGCCACCACCTGCGCCACCTTGGTGTTGAGCCCCTGCCCCATCTCGGTGCCGCCATGGTTCAAATGGATCGAACCATCCGAGTAGACATGGATCAGTGAACCGGCCTGATTGTAATGGGTAGCGGTAAAGGAAATGCCGAATTTCACCGGCGTCAGCGCGATGCCGCGCTTGATGAAGCGGTTCGCGGTATTGAACGCGAGGATGTCCTTGCGCCGCCCCTGATAGTCAGCGCTTGTCTCCAGTTCGCCCACCAGCCGCTCGAGGATATTGTCGGTGACCTGCTGGTGATAGGGCGTCAGGTCGCGGCCCTCATCGCCATAGAAATTGGCCTTGCGCACCTCCAGCGGGTCCTTGCCCAGCCTGTAGGCAATCTCCTCGATCATCCGCTCCGCGGCGACCACCCCCTGCGGCCCGCCAAAGCCGCGAAAGGCCGTGTTGGAGACGGTGTTGGTCTTCATCGGCCGTGATGTCAGGCGCACATGCGGATAGAAATAGGCGTTGTCGGCATGGAAGAGTGCGCGGTCTGTGACCGGCCCGGAGAGGTCCGAGGACCAGCCGCAGCGGGCGGCGAACTGGCTCTCGACCGCCTGGATGCGGCCGCTGTCGTCGAAGGCCACGTCATAGTCGATGACGAAGTCGTGCCGCTTGCCGGTGGCGGTCATGTCCTGATCGCGGTCGGGGCGGATCTTGACCGGGCGGTTCCATTTCTTCGCCGCCAGCGCCGCGACGCAGGCAAAGAGGTTCATCTGGCTTTCCTTGCCGCCGAAGCCACCGCCCATGCGGCGCACATTGACCGTGACCGCGTTCGACGGCACGCCAAGCACATGCGCGACCATGTGCTGCGCCTCGCTCGGGTGCTGGGTCGAGCAATGCACCACCACGTCGTCATCCTCGCCCGGAATGGCAAAGGAGATATGCCCCTCGAGGTACATGTGATCCTGCCCGCCGACGTTGAGCCGGCCCTGCAGGCGATGCGCCGCGCCCGCAAAGCCCGCCGCCACGTCGCCGCGCTCGAGCTTCAGCGGGTCGGTGACATGCGGGTAGCCGGCGTCGATGGCGGCCACCGGGTCGAGCGCATGCGGCAGCGCCTCGATCTCCATTTGCGCCAGTTCGGCGGCACGGCGGGCGGCATCGCGGGTTTCGGCCACCACCGCAAAGAGCGGCTGGCCGTGAAACTCGATCCTGTCGGTGGGAAACACCGGCTCGTCATTGCGGCCGGTGGGCGAGATGTCATTGGCGCCGGGAATGTCCGCGGCCGTCAGCACCCCGATGACGCCGGGGGCGTCGCGCACCGCGCTCAGGTCGAGCGATCTGATCGCCGCATGGGTGACATTCGAGACGCCGAGATAGGCATGCAGCGTGCCCACAGGCTCGGCGATATCGTCGCAATATTCGGCGCGGCCGGTGACATGCTTGATGGCGCTGTCGTGGCGCAGGTCGTGGTGAACGGCGCCCTCGATCTCGTCGCGGCTGGTGATCTGGTCTTTCATGATGGTCCCTCCCTTACGCCACGGCCAGCCGGACGGGCGTCTGCCCCGCCTGCTCGTGGTAGAAGCGGCGCAGCAGGTTGGCGGCGGCGGCGGCGCGGTATTCGGCGCTGGCGCGCCAGTCGGTGAGCGGGGTGAAATCATCGGCCAGCGCCCGGGCCGCGGCCTCGAACGCCGGTTCGTGCCAGGCCTGACCCACGAGTGCAGCTTCCGCCGCAACCGCCCGCCTCGGCGTGGCGGCCATGCCTCCGAAGGCCAGCCTGGCTTCGCTGATCCTGCCGTCCGCCACCGTCACGCGAAAGCCTGCGGCCACCGAGGAAATGTCCTCGTCGCGGCGTTTGGATATCTTGTAGGCAGCGTGGCGCTGACCTGCCTGCGAAAGCGGCAGGCGGATCTCCTCGACGAACTCGCCGGGCCTGCGGTCCTGCTTGCCATAGTCGATAAAGAAATCCTCGAGCGGCAGGGTGCGGCGGGTGTCGCCGTGGCGCAGCACCACTTCGGCGCCCATGGCGATCAGCACCGGCGGGGTGTCTCCGATCGGCGAGCCATTGGCGATATTGCCGCCGATGGTGCCCATGTTGCGCACCTGCCAGCCGGCGATGCGGTTCCAGTACTCGGCCAGATACGGAAAGCGCTCGGCGATCACCGGGCCGAGCTCGGAATAGCTGACGCCGGCACCGATGCGCAGGGTCTCGCCCTCGGTCTCGATCCGGCGGAGACCGTCGAGATGGCCGATGAAGATCGCCGGGCCGATCGGCTTGAGAAACTTGGTGACCCAGAGGCCCACATCGGTGGCGCCAGCCACCACCGTGGCCTGTGGTTGCGCGGCATAGACCGTGGCGAAATCCTCCACATCCGCCGGCAGGATGGCGCGGTTGTCTGTTGGGCCGGTCTCGACCCTTGCGCCGTCGCGCAGGGTTTCGAGCGCCGCGGTCACCCGGGTGCGTTCCTGTGTCAGCGCATCGGCACTTGGGGTGCCGTAGCGGCTGACGGCCACGGCGGCGCGGATGATCGGCGCGTAACCGGTGCAGCGGCAGAGGTTGCCCTGGATCGCGGTCTCGACCTGCTCGGGGCTGGGCTCGGGGCATGCCATCCAGAGCGCGTAAAGCGACATCACGAAGCCCGGCGTGCAGAAGCCGCATTGGCTGCCGTGATGGTCGACCATCGCCTGTTGCACCGGGTGCAGCGCGCCGTCGGACCCGCGCAGATGCTCGATGGTCACCACGTGGCAGCCGTCGAGCGTTGCGAGGAACCGGATACAGGCGTTGACCGCCTCATAGCGCAGCACGCCCTCCGCGAGCCGCCCCACCAGCACGGTGCAGGCGCCGCAATCGCCCTCGGCGCAGCCCTCCTTGGTGCCGGTCAGGCGCCGGTCGAGGCGCAGGAAATCAAGCAGGGTCTGCGAGGCGCCGACATCGGGCAGCGCGACCTGCCTGCCGTTGAGCAGAAAACGGATCTGGTTGCGGCTGTGCATCTCATTCCTCCCGAAGCGTGCATGGCTCTGGGATCGGTTCTACGCCTCTTCCCCTTCAACGAATACGGGCACATTCGACAAATACTTTATACAGATCGTTGATAATGCCCGGCGATGGGCGTTACTGTGCGCGTGATCCCCCAGCGCGAGCCCTGCCCATGCCCTATGTCGAAAGCCTGCGAGTCTTTGTCCGCGTGGTGGAACTGGGCTCGATCACCTCTGGCGGGCGCGACCTGCGGTTGACGCCGGCGGTGGCCTCGAAGCGGATCAAGGAGCTGGAGCGGCATCTGGGCGTGCGGCTTTTCAACCGGACCACGCGGTCGCTGACGCCCACGGAGGTGGGCCGGGTGTTCTATGACCACGCGCGTCAGGCGCTGGCGGCGCTCGACGAGGCCGAGGCGGTGGTAGCGAATTTCTCCGACACGCCGCGCGGGGTGATCCGGGTCACCGCGCCGCTGGTCACCGGCCGGCGGATCATCGCGCCCTTGGTGCCGGAATTCACCGATCTCTATCCGGACTGTCAGGTGCAGATGCGCCTGTCTGACCGCGCCGTCGACATGCTGGGCGAGCGGCTCGACGTGGCGTTCTTCGTCGGCATCCCCAAGGAATCCGGCCTGACCCTGCGCAAGATCGCCGAATGCGACCGGGTGCTCTGCGCCGCCCCGGACTACCTGACGCAGCGCGGCGTGCCCGAGGGGCCTGACGATCTGTTGCGGCACAATTGCCTGCTGCTGCGCTACCCGCGCTCGCCGGAGTATTTCTGGGTGCTCGAGACCCCGGCCGGGCCGCGCAAGCTCGAGGTGGCGGGTCAATTCGACGCCGACGACAGCGACGTGTTGATCTCCTGGGCGCTGGCCGGCCGTGGGATTGCCAATATCCCGCGGTTCCTGATTGCAGCGGAGCTGGCCTCTGGGGCGCTGGTCGAGGTGTTGCGGGAAGTGCCGCCGAAGCCGTCGATCTTTGGCTGCCTTTATCCGCACCGGCGGTTGCAGGATCCGAAGATCCGGCGGTTCGTCGAGTTCATGACCGAGCGCTGCCGCGGACGTGTCGCGGGGTGAGAGCGGGCCTCGGGGGCGCTGGCCCCGCCGCGGCAGGCCGCGCCCCCCGGGAACATTTTCGACCAGATAAAGCCCTGGGGGGTGTCTTGGGTCAGCCGGGGATGATTTCGAACTTCATCACGTCGACCATGCCACGGTCGGTGATCTTGAGCGCGGGGATCACCGGGAGGGCAAGGAAGGCGAGCTGCAGGAAGGGCTCTTCGAGGGTAACGCCAAGGGTTTTGGCGGCGTCGCGGAGCTCTACGAGCTGCCGGTGGACCGTCTCGAAGGGGGCGAGGCTCATAAGGCCGGCGACCGGCAGCGAAAGCTCGGCGAGAATGTCGCCGTCTCGGGCGACGACGAAGCCGCCCTCGATCTCCGACAGGCGGTTGGCGGCACGCGCCATGTCGGCGTAGTCCATGCCGACGCAGGCGATGTTGTGGTGATCGTGGCAGACGGTGGAGGCGATGGCGCCGGCGGTGAGGCCGAAGCCGCGCACGAAGCCGGTGGCGATATTGCCGTTCTTTCCGTGGCGCTCGATGACTGCGATGCGGGCCAGATCGCGGGCGGCATCGGGACGCTTGTCGCCGTCCGCGATGGCGATCTCTTCCGACAGGTGATCGGTGATGATCTTGCCTTCGATGATGCCGATGACATCGGTCGCGCTGCGATTGCCGGTGCTGCGGAAATCGCCGGCCTCGACCTGTGGCGCCTTGACCGAGTTGCGGCCGACCACCTCGATGGTGTGACGCGCGGCGAAGGCTGCGTCGGTGACGTCCCGACCGGCGCAGAACACCCGGGCGGCGCGGCAGTCTTCGAGGCTGTCCAGCGCCACGATATCGGCACGCAGGCCGGGCGCGATGAGGCCGCGATCCTTCAGCCCGAAGGCTTCGGCGGCCGAGAGCGACGCGGCGCGGTAGGCGGCGAGCGGGGCCACGCCCTTTTCGATCAGCCGGCGGATCATGTAGTCGAGATGGCCGTGTTCGGCGATATCGAGCGGATTGCGGTCGTCGGTGCACAGGCACATGTAGGCAGAGGTGCGCTCGGTCAGCAGTTCGGCCAGCGCCTCAAGATCCTTGGAGACCGAGCCTTCGCGGATCAGCACCCGCATGCCCTTCTGCAGCTTTTCGCGCGCCTCGGCGGCGGTGGTGGCCTCGTGCTCGGTTCGGATGCCGGCAGCGATATAGGCGTTGAGGTCGCGGCCAGACAGCATCGGGCAATGACCGTCGATATGGCCGCCTTCGAAGAGCCGCAGCTTGGCCATGGCGCGCGGGTCGCGGTGGATCACGCCGGGATAGTTCATGAACTCGGCCAGACCGATGCCGGAGGGATGGTGCCTGACCGCTTCGAGATCCGCGGCCTCGATCTGCGCGCCGGCGGTTTCCATGTCGGTCGAGGGCACGCAGGAGCTGAGCTGCACGCGGATGTCCATCAGCGTGTGCTCGGAGGCCTGCTGGAAGTAACGGATGCCGTCGAGACCGATGACATTGGCGATCTCATGCGGGTCGCAGATCGCGGTGGTGACGCCGCGCGGCGCGACGCAGCGGTCGAACTCGAACGGCGTGATCAGCGAGCTTTCGATATGCAGGTGGGTGTCGATGAAGCCGGGCACCAGGGTGAGGCCGGAGACGTCGACCACCTCGCGGCCCTCGTAATCGGCGCCGATGCCGACGATGCGGTCGCCGCAGATCGCGACGTCGCCGGCGATCCTCTCGCCGGTGACGAGGCAGAAGACCTGGCCGCCGCGCAGCACCGTGTCGGCCGGTTGATCGCCGCGGCCTTGCGCGATGCGGGTTTCGAGATCGGTCATGGCGGCCCCCTGCTCTGGTGTTGTGATTCCGGTCGAGATCATAGGGCGGCGCGGCTGGGTGTCACGCGGGAAGCTGTGGTGGAGGGGGCTGGGGTTTTGTTTGGCTTGCGATGAGGTCCCGGCTCGGGGGCCGGGACGGTGGGTGTGTGGCGTGAGGTCCCGGCGCGGGGGCCGGGACGTGTGGGGGGATCGGGCCGTTACTTGACGGCGTCGAGCTCGCCGCTGTCGATCTGCTCCTGTTCGATCGACTCGAAGAGCGCCTTGAAGTTGCCCTCGCCGAAGCCGTCATCGCCCTTGCGCTGGATGAACTCGAAGAAGATCGGGCCAATCACGGTCTTGGAGAAGATCTGCAGCAGGATCCGCGTCTCGCCGCCGTCGACCACCCCTTCGCCATCGATCAGGATGCCATGTTTCTTCATCCGGTCGAGCGGCTCGTCGTGGCCCTTCACCCGGTCCTTGGAGAGCGTGTAGTAGGTCTCGGGCGGGCCGGGCATGAACTTGATGCCGCGCGCTGCGATCTCGTCGGTGGCGTCATAGATGTCATGCGAGCCGACCGCGATGTGCTGAATGCCCTCACCGTTGTACTTCTTGAGGTAGGCCACGATCTGACCGGTCTCGCCGCGGTCCTCGTTGATCGGAATGCGGATGCGCCCGCAGGGCGAGGTCAGCGCGCGCGAGAACAGCCCGGTGAACTTGCCTTCGATGTCGAAGAAGCGGATTTCGCGGAAGTTGAACAGGTTGCCGTAGAAATTGAACCACTTGTCCATGTTGCCCTTGAAGACATTGTGGGTCAGGTGGTCGAGGTAATAGAAGCCCACGCCGCGCGGCTTGGACTGCGCGATCCACTCGAATTCCTCGTTATAGGGCGAGGTTTCGTAATACTGGTCGATGAAGTAGATCAGGCTGCCGCCGATGCCCTTGATCGCCGGCACGTCCATGGTCTTGTCATCGCCCTCGTAGGGCTCGGCGCCCTTGGCAATCGCATGGTCGAAGGCGTGCTGAGCGTCGACGACACGCCAGGCCATGGAGGGCGCGCAGGGGCCGTGCTCTTCGACGAACTTCGCGGCAAAGCTGTTCGGATCGGCGTTGATCACATAGGTGATGTCGCCCTGCTGCCAGAGCTCGATCTGCTTGCTCTTGTGGTTGGCGACATGTTCGTAGCCCATGCGGCCGAAGAGATCGCGCAGCTGCTGCGGTTCGGGATGGGCGAACTCGACGAACTCGAAGCCGTCGGTTCCGGCCGGGTTGTCTTCGGTGATGGTTGATTTCGGTGCGTCATGCGGGAAAGGACCCATGGTGCTTCTCCTCCTGTATTTCTCTTGGCCCGACGATAGCGCCAGTCCGGCGGGGGATGTGCGCGTTCTGAGGCATGCGACGCTTCACTTTCGCGGCGATCCCGCGCAATATGGCTCACAAACGCGGAGATCACGCATATGCTCGATTCCACCGACCGCAAGCTCCTTGGCCTCTTGCAACAGAACGCCCATCTCACCGCCAGCGATCTGGGCGAGGCGCTCAACCTCTCGGCCAGTCAGGCCGGGCGCCGGCGGCAGAGGCTCGAGGCCGAGGGCTATATCCGCGCCTATGCCGCCAAGCTCGACGCGGCACGGCTGGGGCTGGGGGTGCAGGCCTTCGTGCAGGTGCAGATGGCCAGCCAGCGGCCCGAGGACGCGCAGAGCTTTGCCAGGCTGCTCACCACCCAACCCGAGGTGGTCAGCACCTGGACGCTGACCGGCGATGCGGACTACCTGCTGCGGGTCTATTGTGCCGATCTGGCGGCGCTCAACCGGCTGATCCACGAGGTGCTGTTGCCACATCGCGCGGTGGCGCGGGTGCAGAGCCAGATCGTGATGGACCAGCTGAAACACGACGCCCCGCTGCCGCTGTGAATGTCTTCAGGGGAAAAGTGGCGGCAGCGCGCCAGTGTCGCCTTGTTCAACCCGTGCCGCGCCTGCACAGTAGGGCGACTTAACGGGACAGGACATCATGGAAAGCTTTCTCCTGCAGGCCTCGATCTTCCTTGCCGCGGCGGTGATCGCCGTACCGCTGGCGGCAAGACTGGGGCTGGGATCGGTGCTGGGCTACCTCGCCGCCGGCATTCTGATCGGCCCGGTCTTTGGTCTGGTGGGCGGGCACGAGACCCAGGAGCTACAGCATTTCGCCGAGTTCGGCGTGGTGATGATGCTCTTCCTGATCGGGCTCGAGCTCGAGCCGCGGGCGCTCTGGGACATGCGCCACAAGCTGGTGGGTCTCGGCGGGCTGCAGATCGGGCTGTCGACCGTGCTGATCATGGTGGGGGCGATGGTGCTGGGGCTGGTCTGGCAGGTGGCGCTGGCGGTGGGGCTGATCTTTGCGCTGTCGTCAACCGCGATCGTGCTGCAGACGCTGAGCGAGAAAGGCCTGATGCAGACCGGCGGCGGCCGGTCGACCTTTGCGGTGCTTTTGACCCAGGATATCGCGGTGATCCCGATGCTGGCGCTTTTGCCGCTGCTGGCGGTGGTGCCGCCCGCCGTGATCGCGCCCGACGGGGCGATCACCCTGCCCGCCAAGGAGGCCGAGGATGCCGCCCATGCCTCCATGTCGCTGGTCGAGGGGTTGCCGGGCTGGGGCGTGACGCTGGTGACGCTGGGCGCGGTGGCGGCGGTGATCCTCGCCGGCATCTATCTGGTGAGGCCGCTGTTTCAGTTCGTCCATACCGCCCGGCTGCGCGAGCTCAACACCGCGCTGGCGCTGCTGATCGTGGTGGGCATCGGCACGCTGATGAACATGGTGGGCCTGTCGCCGGCGTTGGGCACCTTCCTTGCCGGGGTAGTGCTGGCCAACTCGGAGTTCCGTCACGAGCTGGAAAGCGACATCGAGCCGTTCAAGGGCCTGCTGCTGGGACTGTTCTTCATCACCGTCGGGGCCGGCATCGACTTTGGCACGCTTTTTGCGGCCCCCATCAAGATACTCGGGCTGACGCTTCTGGTGATTGCCGCCAAGGGCGCGGTGCTGCTGCTGCTGGCGCTGGTCTTCGGGCTGCGCGGCCGCAACCGCTGGCTGTTCACCCTGGGGCTGGCGCAGGCGGGCGAGTTCGGCTTCGTGCTGATCTCCTTTTCCGTCAGCCAGAGCATCCTGCCGGTGGGCCTGTCGCAGACGCTTTTGCTGGTGGTGGCGCTGTCGATGCTGATCACCCCCCTGCTCTTCATCCTCTACGAGATGCTGTCGCGGCGGATCTCCGAGCTGGGCGAGGCCTTCGAGCCTGACGAGATCGACGAACAGGGACCGGTGATCATCGCCGGCATCGGCCGCTTCGGGCAGATCGTCAACCGGCTGGTGCAAAGCTCGGGCTTCAAGACCGTGGTGCTCGACCACAACATGAAGACCATCGAGCTGATGCGCCGCTTCGGCTTCAAGGGGTTCTACGGTGACCCGACGCGGCCAGAGTTGCTGCATGCGGCGGGGCTGGCCGAGGCGCGGGTGCTGGTGGTGGCGCTGGACGATCCGGCGGCGACGTTGCGGCTGGTGAGCTTTGCCCGGCGCGAGCGCGCCGACCTGCATATCGTCGCCCGCGCCCATGACCGCACCCATGCCTTCACGCTCTACCAGGCCGGCGCCAATGACATCGTGCGCGAGATGTTCGACAGCTCGCTGCGCGCCGGGCGCTACGTGCTGGAAAACATCGGCCTGACGGAATACGAGGCGGCCGAGGCCGAGCGTGTGTTCTATCACCACGACCGCCATTCGGTGGCCGAGCTCGCCAAGCTCTGGCGCGACGATATCCCTTCGGTCGACAACGAGCCCTACATTGCCCGCGCCAAAGAGCTCGAGCGCGAACTCGAAGCGCTGCTACAGGCCCAGCTGCAAAAGGACGACGCCGCCTGAACCGGCTCATCCATCGCATGAAAAAGCCCGCGCAATCTCTTGCGCGGGCTTTCGAATTTCGATCAGCTGGCTGACGTCAGTCGTCGGGCTTTCAGGCCGCGCGTGACAGCAGCACCTCGTCGACCTGCTTGGCCGCGGCCACCTCGTCACCACCGGCGACGGCGGCAACTTCGCGGGTCAGACGCTCGAGCGCAGCTTCATAGAGCTGACGCTCGGAATAGCTCTGCTCGCGCTGCTCGTCGTTGCGGTGCAGGTCGCGCACCACCTCGGCGATGGAGATCAGGTCGCCGGAGTTGATCTTCTGTTCATACTCCTGGGCGCGACGCGACCACATGGCGCGTTTGACGCGGGCCTTGCCCTTGAGGGTGGTGAGCGCCTTCTCGATCACGTCGGGCGAGCTGAGGCTGCGCATGCCGATCTCTGAGGCCTTGTTGGTCGGCACCCGGAGCGTCATCTTGTCCTTTTCGAAGGAAATGACGAAGAGCTCCAGCGGGATGCCTGCGATTTCCTCCTTGTCGATCGACACGATCTGGCCCACCCCATGGGCCGGATAAACGACATAGTCGTTCGGGCGGAACTCGGATTTCTTCGATTTGGTCATGCAGTCCTTCCTCGCATGCTCCCACACCTCAAGCGACAAAAGAACCGGACGGGGATTTGCATCTCCGTTCCCGGTTTTCACATTGTCGCAATCAGACGAACAGGTGCAGACGATCCTGTTCTGAGTGAGAAGAGTAAATCATATGACAGGAATATAGCACAAAAAGGGTGCGGTTTCCAGCATATTTCCGTGATCAGACGGATTAGGCCCCTGTCGCTAAGGGGTTATATCGCGCAGTTGAGGTCAATTCCAACCGCTTTGACACGTCTGACCCGAATCACTGACGCAGGGTCAAGCGTTTTTGGCTCAGCCGCCCTCGCCGGGGGCCTCGGAGAAGTATTTCTCCAGCTTTCCCTCTTCGCCATCGCGTTCCTCGGCCTTCGGCAGCGGGTCCTTCTTGGTGATGATGACCGGCCACATCTCGGAGTACTTGCGGTTGAACTCGACCCATTTCTCCATGTCCGGCTCGGTGTCGGGGCGGATCGCGTCGGCCGGGCATTCCGGCTCGCAGACACCACAGTCGATGCATTCGTCGGGGTGAATCACCAGCATGTTCTCGCCCTCGTAGAAGCAATCCACGGGGCAGACCTCGACGCAGTCGGTGTATTTGCAGGCGATGCAGGCATCGTTGACGATATAGGTCATGGGACAGGACTTTCTTGCTGACGCGGGTGTTTGCTAATCCAGCCCGCCGGATCATTCAAGCGTGCGTCGGCGGTTAAGATCAAGGTTGCGGCGATCAAGCTTGGTCGGGCGACCTTTTCCTTCGTAAGCCGGATTCGCAGGCGGCCTGTCCTCCTTTGGCGGTTCAGGCGGTGACAGGTCCTCGTAGAGCGCCTGCGCTTCGGCGGCCGGCCCGCGCCGGGCCCCAAGCTCGAGGATGCGCACGATCCGCACCCGCTTGGCCTGGACAAAGGTCAGAACGTTGCCGGGGCTGATGGTGCGCCCGGGTTTCGAGACCCGGGTGCCGTCTACCCGCACCCCCTCGGTCGAGATGGTGCGGGCGGCCAGCGTGCGGGTCTTGAAGAACCGCGCCTGCCAGAGCCACTTGTCCAGCCGGAGATTGTCGCCCGACAAGGCTCAGTCCTTGCCCTTGAGCCCCATCAGAGCGGCGGCAAACGGGTTGTCGGGATCGATCCGATCCTTCTTGTCGGGACGCGACTGATAGGTCTTGGCCCCCTCGTCGCGCCGCGGACCCTTGCCCTTGGCGCCCTTCGGACCCTTGCCCTTGTCATTGCGACGGCCCTTGCCTTGCGGCCTGCCGCCATCCCGGTCGCCGCGCTGGCCACCCCGCGGCTTGCGTTCGCCGCGCGGGCCCCGACCCCAGGTGAAGGTGTAGAACACCTCCATTTCCGGACCGGCGTCTTCGGCGTCGGGGGTTTCACCCGGACGCAGCTCGCCAGCAGAGTCGTCGACCGCCGGGATCGGGTCCTCGTTGGCGGCGATCTCGGAAGGCGCCACGGTGGCCGCCGCCTCGGTACTGTCGGAGGCCTGGACCTCCGGCACCGCATCAGTGGCTTCGGGAATGTCTGGGGTCTCTGTCGGCGCGACCGGCTCGGCCTCGACGGACGGATCGATCTGCGGCGCGGCCTCGGTGCCCGGCGCCGGACCGGGCTGGGCCACGTCCATCACCGGGGTGTCGGGGGCCACCGCTTCGTCGGTCGCTTCCTCCAACACCACGGCGTCGGCGGGCTTCACCTTGGCGCGTTCGCCCTTCTCGGCACGGTAGCCAAGCCCCTGCATCAGGTCGGCAAACTGCTCCAGCGTCATGCCGGTGATCGACAGCATGTCGGCCTTGGCCTCAAAACCACCTCGGGTGTCCTCGGCGCGCAGCATGTCGGCAAGGCGCTCCAGCATGTCGATACGGATCGCCCGCGCCCCGGCCTTGCGATAGCCCGACATGGTGTCGGCGCCCTCTGGCGCGCCCTGATCCGACGGCACGGTGACCAGCCCCGGCGGCGGTGCCTCGGGGAAATCATCGAGCCCCTGCCAGATCGACCAAAGCACCAGCCTAAGACGGGTTGGCGCAGGTTTCAGCAGCAGCGGCATGAAGATGGTGAACTGTCCGAAGCGCACGCCATGCTTGCGCAGCGCGCCGCGGGCGTCCTGATCGAGCGCTTTCACGTCATCGGCCACCTTGGCGCGCGGCAACACGCCGAAGTTCTCGACCATCTGGAAGGCAAAGCCCTTGGCCAGACCGCTCAGCGCCTCGTCGCGGCCAAGCCCGACCAGCGGTTCGAACTGCGTCGCGATCTTGCGGTCGATGAAGTGCTGCAGCCGGCGCTGCACCTTCTGCGCCACGTCCGGGCCGGCCTCGTCATCGACGAAGCCCTTGACCTCGGGTTTCAGCGGATCGGCGCCCTTGACCAGCTTGCCCACCGCCTGATCGCCCCACATCAGGCCACCCTGCTCGGTAAAGTCGATCTCGGTATCGGGTGCATTGTAGAACCGGTCGGCCCGCAGGTGGAAATGCGGGGTCAGGGCCTGAAGCGACGCCGCCTTCAGCGTCTTGGCCTCCTGCCCTGTCGCATCCTTGTCCTGCCGGAAGCGGAACCCCTCAAGACGGCCGACGAATTCACCTTCGACAGTCACTTCACCGTTTTCGTTTACATCGGCCAAGAGGGCCTCCTTCTGTTTCAACCGCCGCAAGAGCACGGATGTGCGGCGATCAACAAATCTCTGGGTCAGACGGTCGTGCAGCGCATCCGACAGCCTGTCTTCTACAGCGCGCGTGACCCCGCGCCAATGGCTTTCGTCCGTGACCCACGCCTTTCGTTGAGCCACATAGGTCCAGGTGCGGATGTAGGCCAGACGTTTCGACAATGTGTCGATGTCGCCGTCGGTCCGGTCGATCCGCCGCACCTGGCGCGCCAGCCAGTCGTCGGGGACGCGGCCGCTCTCGTGCAGGTAGCCGAAGATAACCCCCAAGAGCCCCGCATGTTCCGCATGCGAGATGCCGCGGAAATCGGGAATGCGGCAGACGTCCCAGAGCAGCCGCACCGACTGCGGGCTTGAGGCGCGGGCAAAGACCATATCGTCCTGCGACAGGGTGCGCAGCGCGCGCAGGTCATCGGCCTCGCGCGCCTTGAGCAGGATCGGGTCCTCGGGTGGCCGTTCGAGCGCCGCGATCAGCCGGTCGATGCTGCCGAACTCGAGCGCCGCATTGCGCCATTGCAGCTTTTTCAGCGGGGTGAACTGGTGGCTGGTGATCGCTTCAACGGTGCCCTCGTCGAGCGGTGGCGCCTCGCCGGTCACGCCGAAGGTGCCGTCGCGCATCCCCCGCCCGGCCCGGCCGGCGATCTGCGCCAGCTCATTGGGGGCCAGAGGGCGCATCCGGCGGCCGTCGAACTTGCTGAGCCCGGAGAAGGCCACGTGGTTCACATCGAGGTTCAGCCCCATGCCGATGGCATCGGTGGCGACAAGGAAATCGACGTCGCCGTTCTGGTAGAGATCAACCTGCGCATTGCGCGTGCGCGGGCTGAGCGCCCCCATCACCACCGCCGCGCCGCCCTTCTGGCGCCGCAGCAGCTCGGCAATCGCATAGACATTTTCAATCGAAAACCCGACCACGGCGCTCCGGGCCTGCAGCCGACTTATCTTTTTCGAACCTAGATAGCTCAATTGGCTCATCCGCTCGCGGCGCATGAACTCGACACCGGGCACCAGCGCCGCGATTGGTCCGCGCATGGTGTCAGAGCCCAGAAACAGCGTCTCATGGGTGCCGCGCATGCGCAACAGCCGGTCGGTAAAGACATGGCCGCGCTCGGGATCCGCACAGAGCTGGATCTCGTCGATGGCGACGAAATCGGTGCCCATGCCCTCTGGCATCGCCTCGACGGTGCAGACCCAGTATTGCGCCCGCGGCGGCACGATCCGCTCTTCGCCGGTGACCAGCGCCACCACCCCGGGGCCGCGGATGCCGACGATCCGGTCATAGACCTCGCGCGCGAGCAGACGCAGCGGCAGGCCGATGATGCCGGTGCGGTAGCCCAGCATCCGCTCGATGGCGTAATGGGTCTTGCCCGTGTTGGTGGGCCCAAGGACCGCCACGGTCCGCTGTTCCATCGCCATCCGGTCACTCCCCGGGCTGTTGAGATTTTCAGATGTCGCGGCCGCGTGCTTCGACCAAGAGACGTTCGACGCCGTTCTGCGCCTCTTCGTCGTTGGGATGCAAGGCCAGGACCATTTCATAGCCGCGCAGGGCCCTCTGGGCATCGCCCAGCGTCTCGAAGATCACCGCCAGCCCGCGCAGCGCGCCGAAATGATCGGGATTGTGGCGCAGCGCCATTTCGAGGTCGCCAAGCGCCGGACCGATGCGATCGGCGTTGTAATAGGCCATGGCGCGCATGTGATAGCCTTCGGCGAAGTCCGGCGCATGGTCGATCAGCGCGGTGAAATGCGCGATTGCCGCCTCCAGATCGCCGACGTCCATCGCATCGCGGCCGCGTTTCAGCAGCAGGTCCATCGCCGCCGAGCCGCTTTTCGACCATTCCCGGCTGATATCGGTGACCAGCCGCCCGGCCTCTGCCGGTTCGGCCTCGCGCAGCTGCTGCAGCAGCGTCTCCATCTCGGCCGCGCGCCCGCCGGTTGGCAGGGAATACGTGACCAGAACGAGAAATGCCGCAACGCTACATTTGATGTGCTGTGGGATCGTGACCATAGTGACCTCAATGTAGCGCAGCGGGGCTGGAATACCACCCGCGAACACACAAGGGAGCGTGCAAATGAGTGATGTAGTGGCCGAGGCGGTCAAGGCGCTGAACGCAAAGATCGACGGCGGCTTTGACGGTACCGCGAAATTCGTCATCGAAGACGAGGGCGCGATCATGGTCGACGAGGCCGGCGCGCGGGCCGGCGACGAAGAGGCCGAGGTGACCATGACCGCCGATGCCGAGACCTTCGAATCGATCCTCGCCGGTGATCTCGACCCGACCTCGGCCTTCATGTCGGGCAAGCTGGCCGTTGACGGCGACATGGGCACCGCGATGAAACTGGGCCAGGCGCTGTCATGAGCGCCGCCACGCGATGAGCCTGAGGCCAGCCCCCTATTTCAAAGATCTGGCGCGCGCCCCTGCCGGCGGGCGCTGTGTCTGGCTGACGGCTGACGATGGCACCCGCATTCGGATCGGCCATTGGCCGAGCGGGGCCACGCCAAAGGGGAGCTTTCTGATCTTTCCCGGCCGCACCGAATATGTCGAGAAATACGGCGTGCTGGCCTCGGACCTCACGGCTCTGGGCTACGAGGTCGTCGCGGTGGACTGGCGCGGTCAGGGCCTGGCCGACCGGCTGCTGCCAGATGCCCGCGTCGGCCATGTCGATATCTTCGACGACTACCAGCGCGATGTGCGGGCGGTTCTGGCCGCCCTGCCGGCACTGGGCCTGCCAGAGCCGCTGTTCCTGCTCGGCCATTCGATGGGCGGCTGCATCGGGCTTCGCGCGTTGTGCAACGATCTGCCGGTCAGGGGCGCGGTCTTTTCCGGTCCGATGTGGGGCATCCGCATTGCCGGCGCGGCGCGCCCGGCCGCCTGGGCGATGGGCTGGACCAGCCGCAAGCTGGGGTTGTCGCATCTCTATGCTCCCTCGACCGGGGCCACCAGCTATGTCGCCACCGCGCCCTTCGCGGACAACGTGCTGACCCGAGACCGCGAGATGTTCGAACACATGCGCGCGCAGGTGCGGGCCCATCCCGAGCTGCAGCTCGGCGGCCCCTCGCTGCACTGGCTGCATGAGGCGCTGCGCGAATGCCGGGCACTGGCCGCGCTGCCGGCGCCCGATCTGCCCTGCATCACCTTTCTCGGCAGCAACGAGCGCATCGTCAGCGCGCCCGAGATCCACAGCCGCATGGCGGGCTGGCCGCAGGGGCGGCTCGAAGTGATCGAGGGCGGCGAGCACGAGGTGCTGATGGAGGGCGCCGATCTGCGCCGGCAGATCCTTGCCACCGCCCTCGCGCATGTGGACCGGGCCGGGGCCGGCGCGCGGGCCACCCCGGCCTGAGCCTCCCTTGAACCTTGCCCCCTGCCGGGCTTATCTGTGTCCAACCAGAACAGAAGGCCTGATACATGCTGCACCTCCCCTTTCCCGTCCGTGACGCCCAGGCAGGCGGCGGCGCGCGCGACCTCGGCGATCTGCCCGAATGGGACCTGACCGACCTCTATGGCGCAGAGGACGCCCCCGAACTCGCCCGCGATCTTGACTGGCTGGAACAGGAGTGCGCCGCGTTTGCCGCCGACTACGAAGGCAAGCTCGCCGCGCTCTCGGCCGAAGAATTCCTCACCTGCGTTCAGCGCAACGAAAAGATCAGCGCCATCGCCGGCCGCATCATGTCCTACGCCGGGCTGCGCTACTACCAGCAGACCACTGATGGCGGCCGCGCCAAGTTCATGTCGGACTGTCAGGAAAAGATCACCGATTACACAACCCCGCTGGTGTTCTTCACGCTCGAGTTGAACCGGCTGGAGGATGACCACCTCGCCGGCCTGCTCGAGCAGAACCGCGATCTCGCCCGCTATGCGCCGGTCTTCCGCCGCATCCGCGCGATGAAGGACCACCAGCTCTCGGACGAGCTGGAGAAGTTCCTGCATGATCTCGGCGTCGTCGGCGACGCCTGGGAGCGGCTCTTCGACGAGACCATCGCCGGGCTGCAGTTCGAGGTCGATGGCGAGGAGATGGGCATCGAGGCGACGCTCAACCTGTTGACCGAACAGGACCGCGCCAAGCGCGAGGCCGCCAGCCGCGAGTTGGCCCGGGTGTTCCAAGAGAACATCCGGATCTTCTCCCGCGTGCACAACACCCAGGCCAAGGAGAAGGAGGTCATCGACCGCTGGCGCAAGATGCCCTCGGCGCAGGCCGGCCGGCACCTGTCAAACGACGTCGAGCCCGAGGTGGTCGAAGCGCTGCGCAATGCCGTGGTCGCCGCCTACCCGCGTCTGTCGCACCGTTATTACGCGCTCAAGGCCAAATGGCTCGGCCTCGACCGCATGCAGGTCTGGGACCGCAACGCGCCGCTGCCAATGGAAGAGACCAAGATTGTCGGCTGGGAAGAGGCGCGCGCGATCGTGCAGGAGGCCTATGCCGGTTTCGATCCGCGCATGTCCGAGCTGTCGGAGCCGTTCTTTACCGACGGCTGGATCGACGCCGGGGTGAAACCCGGCAAGGCGCCCGGTGCCTTTGCCCATCCCACGGTCACCGACGTGCACCCCTATGTAATGCTGAACTACCTCGGCAAACCGCGCGATGTGATGACCCTGGCGCATGAGCTGGGTCACGGCGTGCACCAGCGGCTGGCGGCGGACCAGGGCGAGATGCTCTCCTCGACCCCGCTGACCCTGGCCGAGACCGCCTCGGTCTTCGGCGAGATGCTGACCTTCCGCAAGATGCTGGAAAAGGCCGAGACCAAGGAGGCGCGCAAGATCCTGCTCGCCGGCAAGGTCGAGGACATGATCAACACCGTGGTCCGGCAGATCGCCTTCTACGATTTCGAGTGCAAGCTGCATGACGCGCGGCGCGGCGGCGAGCTGACGCCCGAGGACATCAACGCGCTGTGGATGTCGGTGCAGGCCGAGAGCCTCGGCCCGGTGTTCGACTTCATGGAGGGCTACGAGACCTTCTGGGCCTATATCCCGCATTTCGTGCATTCGCCGTTCTACGTCTATGCCTATGCCTTCGGCGACGGGCTGGTGAACGCGCTTTACGCCGCTTACGAGGCGGAACCGGAGGGCTTTCAGGAGAAGTACTTCGACATGCTCAAGGCCGGCGGGTCGAAGCACCACAAGGAGCTGCTCGCCCCCTTCGGCCTCGACGCCTCGGACCCAGCCTTCTGGGACAAGGGGCTGTCGATGATCGAAGGCATGATCGACGAGCTCGAGGCGATGGAAGACTGACGGGTGCGGCGGGGTATCTTCGCCCCGCCTCTTCCACTGTTTGCCGCGATATCCGGGGCGGCGGCTGCTCGCGGGAAGCCGGGCTTCGGGTTCGATCGCCTTCTATATCCCGGCCAGGCCCGTAGACCCTCTATATGGATAGCCACCCGCAAGCAAAGCTGCCACTGGCCCGACGGCCTTCGGCCTTGTCCCGGGCCGGACCCTGGGCCCTGTCGCGTCCATGGAAATGCTTTGCCCCGCGCCCCTCGACAAAAGCCAGAGCGACCGCCACAAACACCCCATGCTGACGCTCGACAATATCCTCACCGACCGGGGGTCGAAATACGCCGTCTCCGGCGCGCCCTGCGGCTCGGAACAAGAGGAAAAAAAATCCTCAAGACCCTCAAGAAGCAAAAGAAATTTGCCAAGGCCACGCATAACACCTGGGGGCTTCTGCTTGCCGACACACCGATCAAGAGCGACGATGGCGAGGCCGGCGCCGGCAATGTGATCCTGCGGATGCTGGAGCGCGACGACATCCGCAATCACCTGGTGATCGTCACCCGCTGGTACGGCGGCAAGCACCTGGGCGGCGACCGTTTTCGTCATGTGCAAAGTGCCGTCCGCGCCTATCTCGAGGCCGCGGGGCTCGCCTGAGGCATCAGGCCGCGCGATTCTTCGGACCCAAAGCGCTTTTCGCGTGTTAGGTTCGCACATCGGCCACAAGCGGACCTTGCAGATGATCGACACCCAGACCTTTCTTTTGCGCGCGCTGATCGCCGTCGTGCTTGGCGGCATCATCGGCATCGACCGCGAGATCAAGAAAAAGCCTCTGGGCCTGCGGGCTTACATGCTGGTCGCCCTCGGCGCGGCGGCGGTCTGCATGATGTCGATCAACATGGCGGCCAAGGCCGAGACCGACGGGCTCGACTTTGACCTCTCGCGGGCGGTGCAGGGCATCGTCGGCGGCATCGGCTTTCTCGGTGCCGGCGCGATCATCAGCCGCAATGAAACCGGCCGGCTGCGCGGCGTCGCCAGCGGCTCGGCGATCTGGCTGGTGGGCGTGGTCGGCATCGGCGTGGGCTTTGGCCTGCTGATCGAATCCGCCGTCATCGCCGTGGCCGCGATGTTGATCCTCACCGTGGTGGCGGAGGCCCGCAACGGCACCGACTTCGAAAAAGCCGATTGATCACTGCAAGACGTAAGGCTGGCGCTGCCAGGCCCTGAGCGCATTGATCACCGCCTCGGGCTGCTCCAATGCCGGCAGATGCCCCGCGCCTTCGATCACCTCGAGCCGGGCGCAGGGGATCAGGGTCGACAGGAACTGGTGGCGTTTCACCGGCAGCGCCGCATTCTCGGCGCCGCAGAGCACCAGCGCCGGCACCTTGCACTTGCGCATCACCGCCTGCTGGTCCTTGCGGCGCATCAGCGCGCGGCTTTGGCGGGTGTAGATCTCGGACCCGAGATGCAGCCCCATGTCCAGCGCCAACCCCATGACATCGTTGCGATACGGCGCGACCGCCAGCCCGGCGGCAGTGATGTCGTCTTGCAGCACCTCGCGCAGCCGGCCAGTGCGGGCGCGGATGATCCGGCCCTCGCGCGCCGAGGCATCCTGCGGCGTCTCGGCCAGCGGCGAGGCATCGAGCAGGGCGATCCGCGTCACTCGGTCCGGCGCCCGGCGCATCAGCTCCATCGCCACCGCGCCGCCAAAGCCCATGCCTGCCACGCCGAATTTGGCCGGCGCGGCGGTCAGCAATGCCGAGGCGATCTCCTCGATGCGTTCGCCCTGGGTGACCGGCGCCACCATGATCGGCGTGTCAAAGCTCAGCGCCGCGACCTGCGGGCCAAAGACCCGCGCGTCACACATGAACCCCGGTAGAAATACGAGCGGTTCGCGCATCGCCGGTCCTGCCTCTCATCCCCTGCCCCACGTTGGCCGCGAGGTCTGCGCCGAGACTATCGCAAGCGCGCCCGAATGACACCGGCGATTCGCCAAAGCCTTGGCCGCCGGTGGACCTCCGCCGACGGCCCCTGAGAGACGCCGGCGGGTCCCGCTCACTGGCCGGTATCAGGCAGCCGCAGCCCCCGGAACGGCGGGAAATCCGCATAGCGTGCTTCACGCTCGGCCCGGCGCTCTGCGGGGTCAGTGCCGCGGCGCAACAGCAGGCCGCGCGGCGCGATGTAGCTGGAGATCGTCTTCCGGGGGTTCGGCCGCCAGGACAGGTTGAAGGCGCAGAGCTTGGGAAAGAACCAGATCTCGGAATAGTCGATGTGATCGTGCAGCCACCAGGCCAGGTCGCGCCAGTCACGCCCCGCCGCGTAGTGATCGGCGAACCAGGGGATGACGAGGCTCGCCCCGGCCACCGGCACCGCCGCGATGTCCCAGATGTGGCACTCCAGCGGGTGATCGTTGCGGGCGCAGTTGAGCCGGTTTTCGTTGCCGAACCGGTTGAGTTCGGGCGACCGGTATCCTGACCGGATCGCAACCCGCCCGAAGGTCTCCTCGAGCGGGTCGAGCAGTTCGGTGCAGAACGCCCGGCCGCGCCGCAGCGCCAGATCGGGGCGTTCGGGGATGTTCGGGATGCGGTGAACATTGCCGATCTCGGAGTAGAGAAACTCCCGCATGTAGAAATACCGGCTCAGCCGCGCGCGCCCGAGGGTCTCGAGGCTCCACATGCTGACCGGCTTGCGCATCAGGACAGCCCTCTGCGCCGGTCACAAGCGACCGGCCACAAGGCCCCGGCGGCCTCAGCCAAAACCGTTCCAGCAAAAGGCACCATCGTCGGCCAGCGGCGAGAACGGGTTGTAAGCCACCTCCCAGATCGTGCCCTCTGGATCAGCGAAATAGCCGTGATAGCCGCCCCAGGGCGTCTCTTGCGGGGTCTTCAGCACGGTGGCACCCGCCGCCTCGGCCCGTTGCATCAGGTCTTCAACCTCCTCGTTGCTGCGCAGGTTGTGGCCCAGGGTCATCGCGCCGCGACCCAGGGTGCCTGCGGCCACGCCGATCTCTTCGGCCAGCGCCTCCAGCGGATAGAGCCCCAGCGTCTGGCCGATCAGGTCAAAGGCCACCACGCAATCGGGCGCTTCGACCCGGGTCCAGCCCAGCCGTTCGTAGAAGGCCGCGGTGGTTGCCATGTCCTGCACACCGAGGGTTATCAGGGATACGCGCTGTTCCATCTTGATCTCCAGAGGTTAAGGCTTCGTGAACATACCATGAACAAAGCGCGCTGTCCGGTCAAAAAAGCGAGCCTTGCTCCGGCGGCTTCCGGAGTGGTCTGGCGCGTGACGGCTTGCCGGCGCCGAGCTTCAGCCGGCCGTCGGCAAACTCGATCTCAAGGCCGGTGGCCTCTTCGGCCGCGGCCTTGCTCGTCACCACGCCGGCATCGCCGCGCACCACCGCATAGCCGCGCTGCAACGTGGCGCGGTAGCCCAGGGTTTCGCGCAGGCGGTCGGTTGCCTCAAGCCGCGTCCGCAGATCGCCCACCTGCCGTGCGCCAGCTTCGGTGATGCGTGAGAAAGCGCGATCAACCTTTTCTTTATGCGCAGAAATATCTTTCTCCACAGCCCGCGTGGACAGCTTCAGACTGGCCAGTTTGTCGGCCTTCTGCGTCACCCCGCGCTGTAACGCCGGCGCAAGCCGTACCGCCAGCTGGTCAAGCCGCCGCCGCTCGTTCGTCAGCATTCGCCGCAGTGCAGAAGCCTGCAGCGCGCCGGCGCAATCCGACAGCATCACCCGCCGCCGCGCAACCCCGCGTTCCAGCGCCACCGGCAGCCGGTCGCCCCAGGTGTCGAGCCTCTGGCGCGGCCCTTCGACCAGGCTCTCGGCGCGTGGCAGGGCGCGCGACAGGTCCCTCAGGCGCTGGCCGCGCTGCGACATCGCACCGGAGAGCCCCTGCGCCAGCCGGCCGCCCTGGCCCTCGAGCCAGGCCAGCAGTTCCAGCCGCACCGGCACCGCCATCTCGGCCGCTGCGGTGGGGGTCGGGGCGCGCCGGTCGGCGACATGGTCGATCAACGTGGTGTCGGTCTCGTGACCCACCGCCGAGATCAGCGGGATCTCAGAGGCCGCCGCCGCCCGGGCGACGATTTCCTCGTTGAAGCCCCAGAGATCCTCGATCGACCCGCCACCGCGGGCCACAATCAGCAGGTCGGGCCGCGGCAAGGCGCCGCCGGGCTTGAGCGCATTGAATCCGGCGATGGCGCGGGCGACCTCCGGGGCGCATTTCGCGCCCTGCACCGCCACCGGCCAGATCAGCACCTTGCGCGGAAACCGGTCGCGCAGCCGGTGCAGGATATCGCGGATCACTGCCCCGCTGGGCGACGTGACAACGCCAATGATTTCAGGCAGATACGGAAGCTTCTTCTTGCGATCCGCGGCAAAGAGACCTTCGGCATCAAGCAGCGCCTTGCGCTTTTCCAGCATCGCCATCAGCGCGCCGACGCCGGCCGGCTTGATGTCCTCGATCACCATCTGGTACTTCGACTGGCCGGCAAAGGTGGTGACGCGGCCGGTGGCGACCACCTCCATGCCTTCCTCGGGCAAGGTGGTCAGCCGGGCCGCCACGCCCTTCCAGACCACACCCGACATCACCGCGCGATCATCCTTGAGATCCAGATAGATATGGCCCGATCTTGGCCGCGAGACCCGGCCCACTTCGCCGCGGATGCGGACATGGCCGAACTCGCCCTCGATCACCCGTTTGATCGCCCCCGAGATCTCGGAGACACTGAATTCCGGTGCGTTCAGCCCGTCTGGCGCATCATCGATCAGGTCTGACATTCTGGCTCGCTTGTATCTGCTCGGGGCTGACCCTAAAACGCCACGCAACAAAGGCCAAGCGGAGAGCGCCCATGAACATCCTCATTCTCGGAAGCGGCGGGCGCGAGCACGCCCTGGCCTGGGCGGCGCTGCAGAACCCGAAATGCGACAAGCTGATCGTGGCGCCGGGCAATGCCGGCATCGCCCAGATCGCCACCTGCGCCAATGTCGATATCGAGGACGCCGGCGCGGTGCTGGCGCTGGCCGAGGCCGAGACCATCGATTTCGTCATCGTCGGCCCCGAGGCGCCGCTGGCCAAGGGCGTGGCGGACCGGCTGCGCGACGCCGGGCTGCTGGTCTTTGGTCCGTCGAAAGAGGCCGCAAGGCTCGAGGCCTCGAAGAGCTTTACCAAGGAGATCTGCGACGCGGCGCAAGCGCCGACCGCCGGCTACGCGCATTTCACCGATGCGGAAAAAGCCAAGGATTACATACGTGCGCAAGGCGCGCCGATCGTGGTCAAGGCCGATGGTCTGGCCGCCGGCAAGGGGGTGATCGTGGCGATGGACGTCGAGACGGCGCTCGACGCCATCGACGACATGTTCGGCGGCGCCTTTGGTGCGGCCGGCGCCGAGGTGGTGATCGAGGAGTTCATGGACGGCGAGGAGGCGAGCTTCTTCCTGCTCTGCGACGGTGAGACCGCCCTGCCGATCGGCACGGCGCAGGATCACAAACGGGTCGGCGAAGGCGACACCGGGCTGAACACCGGCGGCATGGGGGCCTATTCTCCGGCCCCGGTGCTGACCGACGCGATCGCGCAGCAGGCACTCGACGAGATCGTCAAGCCGACGCTCAAGGTGATGGCCGAGCGCGGCATGCCCTACCAGGGCGTGCTCTATGCCGGGCTGATGATCAGGGACGGCCGCGCGCGGCTGGTGGAATACAACGTGCGCTTCGGTGATCCGGAGTGCCAGGTGCTGATGCTGCGGCTGGGCGCGCAGGCGCTTGACCTGATGCATGCGGCGGCGGAAGAGCGGCTGGCGGACGCACAGGTCAATTGGGCCGACGACCATGCGATGACGGTGGTGATGGCCGCCAACGGCTATCCCGGTGCCTATGAAAAAGGCAGCGTCATCAAGGGGCTGGACGCGCTTCCCGAGGACAGCAGCAACATGGTGTTTCACGCCGGCACCACCGCAAAGGACGGGCAGATCACTGCGACCGGCGGCCGGGTGCTGAACGTCACCGCCCGTGGCGCGACGCTGGCAGAGGCGCGCGAGCGTGCCTATGCCATGGTCGAGGCGATCGACTGGCCGGGCGGCTTCTACCGCTCCGACATCGGCTGGCGCGCGCTCTAGCGCTTGAGCCCCTGGGCGTAGTCGACCAGCTGGTCGACCACCACGCCCCAGCCCTCGTAAAAGCCCATGTCCTTGTGCGCCTGGGCCTTTTCCGCCGTACGGTGGCGGGCGGTCGCGGTATAGACCGTGCCGCCGTCCTCGGTGGGCTCCAGGTCGAGAATCGCGGTCATGAAGGGGTCCTCGGCCGGTTTCCAGCCCTCGGTATACGTGTCGGTAAAGACCAGCCGCCGCTCCGGCACGATCTCAAGATAGACGCCATCGTTGTCCATCCGGTTGCCCTCGACCTCGAAGGTGGTGTTGAACTTTCCGCCGACCCGCAGGTCGATGTCGCACCCGACCACCTTGTGCGGCTTGGGGACAAAGAAATGCGGGATGTGCTCGGGTGAGGTCCAACACGTCCAGACCAGCGCCGGCGGGATCGGCAGGGTGCGGGTAAAGCTCAGATCGGTTTCAGGGTCGAGTTGCATGGTGGCCCTCCACTGCCAGCGATTGCGATCGGCCGACTATTCGCCGGAACCCGACCTCATGCAATGATTTGCAGCACTTAGGCTGTGAAAAACAGCGTCCGGTGCATTCTTCGGGAAAGCCGAAAGGTCCATTTGGCCGGCGGCGCCCGACAGAGCTTGCCCGCATGGTCGCAGTTGGCTTATTGGAAGTGGTATACCATTGCGCACCACAGCGGAGACCAAGAGCATGAGCACACGTGTTGACAGGGCCGGACTGGCCGTCGACGAGGTTCTGGCGGCGTTCATCGAGGACAAGGCCCTGCCTGGCTCCGGTGTCTCGGCCGAGGATTTCTGGCAAGGGCTGTCGGACCTTGCGCATGACATGGGTCCGAAAAACCGCGCGCTGCTGGACAAGCGCGAAGAGATCCAGACCCAGATCGACACCTGGCACAAGGGCCGCGCCAACCAGCCGCATGATGCCAAGGCCTACAAGGCGTTTCTCGAACAGATCGGCTATCTGCTGCCGGAAGGCGCGGATTTCGAGATCGAGACCACCAATGTGGACCCCGAGATCGCGCTGGTGCCCGGCCCGCAACTGGTGGTGCCGGTGACCAATGCGCGCTTTGCGCTCAACGCCGCCAATGCCCGCTGGGGCTCGCTCTATGATGCCTTCTACGGCACCGATGCGATGGGCGCGCTGCCGCCCAAGGGTGGCTATGACCGCGGCCGTGGCGCGCGGGTTGTGGCGCGCGCCCGGGTGTTTCTCGACGAGGCCTTCCCGATCGAAGGCGGCAGCCACGCCGATGCGCGGCGCTACCACGTGCAGGACGGCGCGCTGCTGATCGACGACATGCCGCTGGCCGAGCCTGACAAGTTCGCCGGCTACCGCGGCCACCCCAAGGCACCGGAGGCGGTGCTGCTGCGCAACCACGGGCTGCATGTCGAGTTGGTCTTTGACCGCACCGCAATGATCGGCGCCCGTGACCAGGCGGGGCTGGCCGACGTGGTGATCGAGAGCGCGGTCTCGGCGATCATGGATTGCGAAGACAGCGTGGCCTGCGTCGATGCCGAAGACAAGGTGCTGGCCTATGGAAACTGGCTGGGGCTGATGAAGGGCGATCTGGAGGCGCGCTTTCAGAAAGGCGGCAAGACCCAGACCCGCCGGCTGAACGAGGACCGTACCTATACCGCGCCCGATGGGGGCGAGATCACCGTCAAGGGCCGCGCCCTCCTCTGGGTGCGCAACGTCGGCCACCTGATGACCAACCCGGCGATCCTGACCCGCGATGGCGAGGAGATTTTCGAAGGGCTGATGGATGCGATGGTGACGGTGCTGATCGCCAAGCACGACCTGAACCGCGAGGGCGGCAACTCGACCGAGGGCTCGGTCTATGTGGTCAAGCCCAAGATGCACGGACCTGAGGAAGTGGCCTTCACCGACGCGATCTTCGACCAGGTCGAGAAAGCGCTGGGTTTGCCGCAGCACACCGTCAAGATCGGGATCATGGACGAGGAGCGCCGCACCACGGTGAACCTCAAGGAATGCATCCGTGCCGCCAAGCACCGGGTGGCCTTCATCAACACCGGCTTCCTCGACCGCACCGGCGACGAGATCCACACCTCGATGGAGGCCGGGCCGTTCTCGCGCAAGGATTTCATCAAGCGCAAGGCCTGGATCACCGGTTACGAAAACCAGAACGTCGATATCGGCCTCGAATGCGGGCTGCAGGGCAAGGCGCAGATCGGCAAGGGCATGTGGGCGATGCCCGACGCCATGGCCGCGATGCTGGAGGCCAAGATCGAGCACCCCAAGAGCGGCGCCAACTGCGCCTGGGTGCCCTCGCCGACTGCCGCCACGCTGCACGCGCTGCATTACCACAAGGTCGATGTCTTCGCGGTGCAGGACAAGCTGAAGAAGGCCGGCCGCCGCGCCTTTGTCGAGACCATCCTCGACATTCCGATGGCCTCCTATCGCGCCTGGACCGATGACCAGGTGCAGCGCGAGGTCGAGAACAACGCGCAAGGCATCCTCGGCTACGTGGTGCGCTGGATCGATCAGGGGGTCGGCTGCTCCAAGGTACCCGATATCCACGACGTGGCGCTGATGGAGGACCGGGCGACCTGCCGGATCTCGGCCCAGCACATCGCCAACTGGCTGCACCACGGCGTGGTCAGCGAGGCGCAGGTGCGCGCGGCGATGGAGAAGATGGCGGCGGTGGTCGACGGCCAGAACCAAGATGACCCCGCCTATCGGCCCATGGCGCCGGATTTCGACGGCATCGCCTTTCAGGCCGCCTGCGATCTGGTGTTCAAGGGCCGCGAGCAGCCTTCGGGCTATACCGAGCCGGTGCTGCACGCGCGGCGGCTGGAGCTGAAGGCGGCGCAGGGTTAGGTTTCGGCGGCGCACGCGCTGCGCAAACGCCTCTAGGGTGCGCATGTCCTGCGCACCCCGTTGCCGCCGGGCTTAGCCCTTGTTGATCTCGGACACAGCCAGATTGGTCAGCTTGGAGTTCGCGGCCTTTTCCTGATCGAGGATCTCGGTCAGCAGGTCATGCGCCTCGGACTGGCCCAGAACCTTGGCCCATTCGCGCAGCGTGCCGTAGCGGGCGATCTCGTAATGCTCCACTGCCTGACAGGCCGCCAGCAGCGCGGCGTTCTTGGCCTCGCCCTTCATCTCCTTCATGATGCCCTCGGTCTCTTTGATCAGACCGTCGATGGCATCGCATTTTTCGCCCTTGGGCTTCTTGCCGATGCTCTTGAAGACCTTCTCCAGCGTCTTGACCTGACCCTTGGTCTCTTTCAGGTGCTCCGAGATCGCCGATTTCAGCTTCTTGCCGTTGGCCGAGTCCTCGACCTTCGGCAGCGCCTTCACCAGTTGGTTCTCGGCGTAGTAAATGTCCTGCAGCGTGTGCTCGAAGGCATCCGACAGCGTTTTCATGACAAACCCTTTCATTGGTTACCTCCGGCGAACGCCACCTGTCGGCCAAGGTTCCACGGCCCCCGAAGATATCGCAGCGGACGTGCGGACCGCCGCCGACCGAGGCCGTCCGGGCGGGCCAGCCCTTGCGCTCAAACGCCGGGCAGCTTGACCCCGCCGGCCGCGCTGACCCGGCGTTGGGCGTTGTAAACTCGCGGCCGCCGGCCCTATATTGGGCCGAACCCTGTGAGTGAGGCCCCGCATGACGCGCCCCATTGTCGGCATCATCGGCAACCAATACCTGATCAACGATCAATACCCGGCGCATGCGGGCGGCACGATGAACTCCGAGGCGATCTCGCTGGTCTCGGGCTGCATGCCGCTCTTGATCCCGGCCGATCCGCGGTTTCTGTCAGTCGCCGAGCTGCTCGAGACCTGCGACGGCTTCCTGCTCACCGGCGGCCGGCCCAATGTCCACCCAGAGGAATACGGCGAGGCCGCAACCGAGGCGCATGGCGCCTTTGACCGCGCCCGCGATGCCATTGCCCTGCCGCTGGTGCGGGCCTGTGTCGAGCGTGGCCAGCCGTTCCTCGGCATCTGTCGCGGCTATCAGGAGGTGGCGGTGGCGATGGGCTCGACCCTGCACCCCGAGATCCGCGATCTGCCCGGGCGGATGAACCACCGGATGCCGCCGGACGGCACCATCGAGGAGAAATTCGCCCTGCGTCACAAGGTGCGCTTTACCGAAGGCGGCGTCTTTCACCGGCTGATGGGCGCGCCGGAGGTGATGACCAACACCCTGCACGGCCAGGGCGTGATGCAGGCGGGCAAACGCTTTGTCATCGATGGCTGGGCACCGGATGACACGCCGGAGGCCGCCTATATCAGCGATGCGCCGGGCTTTACCCTCGCGGTGCAATGGCATCCGGAGTGGGACGCGGCCAATGACCCGGTGTCACGGCCGCTGTTCACGGCCTTCGGCGACGCCGTGCGCGCCTGGTCCGAGGCGCGCCGGCCGATACGGGCAAGCGCCTGAAATCACTGACACGGGCCGGGGTTCAGGCGGTCGGCGGCCAGTGCGCCGGGCGCAGCCGCGGCCGCGTGGTCTCGATCGGCTGGCAATAGCTCTGCTGGCCCAGCCAATGCGCCATGTCGCGGCGCTTGGCCTCTGACCGCATCGGCCCCCAATCGGCCGCCACCCCGCGCCAGCGGCTGTCCTTGAGCGAGATCGCCTGGTCGCGCGGCACGGTGCGCGCCATGATCCTGAGCGCGCAGGAGAGATTGGCGGCACCGTCGCGCAACTCCGCCCCGGTGGTGGCCGCGCATTTGTTGAAATGCGCGGTGCCGGGCAGGATTTGCAACAGCCCGTGCCACAGACCACCGCCGCCCACCGCCTGCGGCCGCCAGGTGCTCTCGTATTTCGCGAGGGTCGAGGCGAACCCGGCCCAGAACGCCGCCCGCGCCCGCGGCGGGTTGTCGGGATAGGCCGGGCACCAATGTTCGATGTCGCGCGGCACGGTTTCGACCAGCGGGCGGGCGTGGCCCTGTTCCAGCGCGCTCAGCATCACCCGGGTCCAGAGCGCCGCCTGCTGCGTGCCCGAGGGCCAGCGCATGCGCGGCGCACGCACCGCGCGCGGCGCCGGGCGCAGGCTGGCATCCGGGGCGAGTGCGGAAATCTTCGTCACCTCGGGGAGCGTGGCCGCTGCGACCGGCGTTTCGGCCAGCGCGCCGAGCGGCAACAGCAGGAACGGAATCGACAGCAATCCTTGGCGCATGGTCGTAACCCCAGCATTACGCGCGACAAATGACAAATCGATGCCGCAATGCAGCGGCCTTTGCGTAAAATTTGCCATTCTCTATCTTTGTCCTGCCACGACAGCGCCCAAAACGCCAGCCAGTTTGGCCTCAGCGAAAATACACGACTGGTTGATACATATGTTGCAGGCCCTCTCCGCACTGACCCGAAAGACCCGCACCGCGGTGCAGCAGGCCACCGGCCGCAGCCGCGCCGCGCCGCCCGCGGCCGTCCAGCCCGGCGGGCTGTCCTCGGCCCTGCTCGGCCGCTTGGGCCGGCCGCTCTGCGACGAGACCCGCGAGCTTTCGGAATGCCAGGCGCTGCTCGACTGGGGCCGCGACCTGGCCCGTCAGGACCGTTGGGAGCGGTTGGGCACGCTGATTGCCCAGGCCGATGGCACCCGCAAGACCACCTTCGCCGGCACGCCGGAGGCCGAGCTTCTGGCCGCTGGCGCCCGCTCCGACCTGAGCCGCGCGCTCGACACCGCCTCCTCTGCCGGGGCGCTGTCGCGGGGCCACCGGATGTTTGCCGGGCTGCAGGCGATGGATGACCTGGTGTCTGAGTTCGCCGGCGACGCCGGCATTGCCGCGGTTGTGGCGCTGAGCCACATGGACGCCGGCTGGGCCTGGTACAAGCAGGGCTGGCAGCGTGGCCGGCCGGAGCAGCATCTCGACCGGTTCCGCGCCGCCTTTGCCCGCGCCGAGGAGATCCTTGCGCCCTTTGCCGATCAGGCCGCCGGCTCGCCCCTGATCGCCTCGACCCGCTGCGCGTTGCTGGCCGGCCAGCCCGGCGCCGAGGCACATGTGGTGGGTGCCTATGAGACCCTGATCGCCCAGGCACCGACCGTGCCGGGCCATATGCGCGCCTTCGGGTTGCACCTGCTGCCCTGCTGGTTCGGCAGCTACGCGGCGCTCGACCTCGCCGCCCGCCGGATGGCCGCCGCCACCGGTGCGACCTGGGGCTGCGGCGCCTATGCCTGGGTCTGGTTCGACGCGCTGCTGCAGGACCGCGACGCCTTTGCCGCGCTGGATGCGGAGTTCCTGATCGAAGCCATCGACGACATCCTCACCCGCCATCCCGATCAGCACATGGTGAACCTGCTGGCCGCCTTCCTAAGCCAGATCCTCGCCCGCGAGACCGGCCCGGACCGCAGCCAGCGCCGGTTGCTGGAGAAGATGCGCAACCGGCTGATCCGGGCCGAGATGACCGAGACCCATGGCTGGGTCTGGTCGCTCACCGACATCGGCTATGCCACCCCCGGCAGCAGCCACGGCGGCGCCCGCACCGACGCCGAGACCGGCGCGCATCACGCCTGGGCGGCGCTGAGCACGGTTCTGTCTCGCGATCTGCGGCGGATCTCGACCCGGCCCAGCCCGGCGCCGTGAGGGGTGCCGCGCAGGCCTGTAGTTCGGCCGCGCTCCGCCGGTCCTGCCACCCCGCCCCGAGCCAGATCGGAGGCCTTTCTGCCCGTCCCACCGAATGCGTGTCGCGCGGCACGGTCGAGATCCCGGGTCAAGCCAGGCACGGGGGCGCGCGGGACCGTTGACGGCCCGGAACCACACCCTCCCGCTGTCCCTGCAGTCCGAGCCTTGACCGCCCCCGGGACCGCGAGGTCCCGGGTCAACCGCGGGACGGGAGGCGCGTGCGACCGCTGACGCCCCGAAAGGCCAACCCGAGCGGTCCATGCAACCCGAGCCTTGACCGTCTTGCACCGCAAGGTCTCTCGCCCGGCCGGCATCAAGCAGGAACTCTTGCGCCCGTCGGGACGAGACTGCACTTGCCCCCCTCCCGCCCCTGCCCTAGAACCCGTTTCGTTCCGAAAGCAAGGAGACGGCCATGCTGGACCTGACATATGAGACCCCCAAACCCAAGGTGATCGCCGGGGCCAAGCACGACTGGGAGCTGGTGATCGGCATGGAGGTCCATGCCCAGGTCTCCTCTCAGGCCAAGCTGTTTTCCGGTGCCTCGACGCAATTCGGCGCCGAACCCAATTCCAACGTCGCCTTCGTCGATGCCGCCATGCCCGGCATGCTGCCGGTGATCAATGAGTACTGCATCGAGCAGGCGGTGCGCACCGGGCTGGGATTGAAGGCGCAGATCAACCTGAAATCGGCCTTCGACCGCAAGAACTACTTCTACCCCGACCTGCCGCAGGGGTACCAGATTTCCCAGCTCTACGAGCCGCTTGTCGGCGAAGGCGAAGTGCTTGTCGAGCTTGGCGACGGCACAGCCCGGCTGGTGCGGATCGAGCGTATCCACGTCGAGCAGGACGCCGGCAAGTCGATCCACGACATGGACCCGAACATGTCCTTCGTCGACCTCAACCGCACCGGCGTGGCGCTGATGGAGATCGTCTCGCGCCCCGACATCCGCGGCCCAGAGGAGGCGGCGGCCTATGTGGTCAAGCTGCGGCAAATCCTGCAGTACCTCGGCACCTGCGACGGCAACATGCAGAACGGCAACCTGCGGGCCGACGTTAACGTCTCGGTCTGCCGGCCCGGCCAGTACGAAAAGTATCAGGCGACACAGGATTTCGGTCACCTCGGCACCCGCTGCGAGATCAAGAACATGAACTCGATGCGCTTTATCCAGGCCGCGATCGACTATGAGGCCAAGCGCCAGATCGGCATCCTCGAAGCCGGCGGCGCGATCGACCAGGAAACCCGGCTCTACGACCCGGACAAGGGCGAGACCCGCTCGATGCGGTCGAAGGAAGAGGCGCATGACTACCGCTATTTCCCCGACCCCGATCTGCTGCCGCTCGAGATCGAGCAGGCCTGGGTCGACGACATCGAGAAGAACCTGCCGGAGCTGCCCGACGAGAAGAAGGCGCGGTTCATCAAGGATTACGGCCTGTCGGACTACGACGCCTCGGTGCTGACCTCAGAGACCGCCTCGGCCAACTACTTCGAGAAGGTGGCAGACGGCCGCGACGGCAAGATGGCCGCCAACTGGGTGATCAACGAGCTCTTCGGCCGGCTGAAGAAGGAAGACCACAGCCTCGCCGACAGCCCGGTCAGCCCCGAGCAGCTCGGCGGCATAATCGCGCTGATCCAGAAGGGCGAGATATCCGGCAAGATCGCCAAGGATCTCTTCGAGATCGTCTATACCGAGGGCGGCGACCCGGCCAAGATCGTCGAGGACCGCGGCATGAAGCAGGTCACCGACACCGGCGCCATCGAGACCGCGGTGGACGAGGTGATCGCCGCCAACCCGGCGCAGGTGGAGAAGGCCAAGGCCAACCCCAAGCTCGCCGGCTGGTTCGTCGGACAGGTGATGAAGGCCACCGGCGGCAAGGCCAACCCCAAGGCGGTGAACGAGATCGTGAGCGCCAAGCTCGGGCTCTGAGCCCATGCGCCTGCGCGACGTCCTGCTGATCCACAACGAGCGGGTGAAGCTGCTGGCCAGCTTCGCCAATGCCATCGCGCTGGGGCTGATCGCCTTTGCCATTTTGCGGCCGCTGACCGCCGGGACCCTGCGTTTCGACGGTCTGACCGCGGTCTGGGGCAGCATCGGACTGGCAATTCACGGGCTTTCGCACTATATTCTGGGTATGCTTCGCAAGGAGGAGCCCGATGATGAGCTTTGAGATCGCAGTCCCCCTGATGGCCCTCGCGGTCGTGGGCGTGGGTATCCTCATTCTCAAGCGTGACACCCGGCGGCTTGACGCGCGCCTCGAACGCGCCCGCCACCGCCACCCCGCCGAGTGAGCCCCCCGGTCGAATGACCGGAGGCTGCCGAATGACCAGAGGCTGCGCTTTGCCGCGCGTCGCCCCGCTTTCGTGACCTGACACCGGCCGGCCCGGCCGCTGGCGTTGGTCTGGCCCCTGCCCCGTTTTCAGTCTGGCCCGCGCCCAGTGTCCCGACCGGCCCCTGACGGCCGCCGACCCCCGCCGAGAGCGATTGCGCTCGGGCGGGAAATATGCTCTTGGGCGGCCATGACGAGATATGATTACAAGGTGGTTCCCGCCCCGGTCCAGGGGCGCAAGGCCAGGGGCGTGAAGGGCGCGGAGTCACGCTTCGCCTTTGCGCTGGAATGCGTGATGAACGATCTGGCCGGCGACGGTTGGGAATATGTCCGCGCCGAGACGCTGCCCAGCGAAGAGCGCCAGGGGCTGTCGGGCCGGACCACGGTGTTCCGCAACCTGCTGGTTTTCCGGCGGCCGCGCGAGGACGAGGTCGAGGCCTTTGCACCGCGTCTGCTCGACCCACCGAAAGAGATCCCCGTGCTCGATGCGGCGCGGGCGTTGAAGGCCGATGACGGCCGCGACGCGCGGTCCGGGCAGGACGCACGGTTCGAGGAAGGTGAGGCGAAGGCTGTGCCCGAGGCAGCCGGTTCCGATGCGCCGGAGGATGCGGTCGGTACGGAGGATGCAGCGGTCGAACAGGACCGCGAGGCGCCTTCCAAGTCGTGAGCGGCAGGTGGGTTGCAAACCCACCCTACGGCGCGTTGTCGCGGTCGTGAGCGGCAGGTGGGTTGCAAACCCACCCTACGACGCGTTGTCGCGGTCGTGGGCGGCAGGTGGGTGGAAAACCCACCCTACGGCGCGTTCTCGCGGTCGTGAGCGGCAGGTGGGTTGCAAACCCACCCTACGACGCGTTGTCTCGGTCGTGAACGGCAGGTGGGTGGAAAACCCACCCTACGGGGTGTCGAGGTCGAGCGCGAGGGCGTGGATGGCGGCAATCAGTTCGGGACCGAGGGCGGCGTGAACCGCACGGTGCCGGGCCAGGCGCGACTGGCCGGCAAAGGCTTCGGCGCGCAGCCGTACCTTGAAGTGGCTTTCGCCGCCTTCCTGAAACCCGGCGTGGCCGCGATGGGCCTCGCTTTCGTCTTCCACATGCAGTTCGGCCGGCGCGAAGGCCTGCGTCAGCCTTTGGCGAATTTCCTCTGATCTCGTCATCATTTTGGCCCCGGCCCCTTCCCTCTGGTTGCCGATGGTCTAAACTGCCACGTCCGAGTCGAAAAGGTGCGAACCATGAGTAAATCAGACCCCTTCGGATTTGATATGTCCGTGTCCTCAGCCAAGAAGAAAAATCCGCGCGGCCGGCGCGGCATGTCGGGGGCGTCAGAGACCTCGCAACGCGTCTGCGACCACGACGGCTGCGCGGAACGGGGCCTTTATCGCGCCCCCAAGGCGCCTGATGTGCTCGATGATTTCTTCTGGTTCTGCAAGGATCACGTGCGCGAATACAATGCGAAGTGGAGCTTCTTCGACGGCAAGACCGAGGCCGAGATGAACGCGCAGGAAAGCGCCGACAAGGTCTGGGAACGCAAGACCAAAGGCTGGCGCGATCCTGAGGCCAAGGCCTGGGCCCGGCTCGGCATCGAGGACCCGCACCAGGTGCTGGGCCAGAACGCCACCCGCAACCCCGGTCGCGGTGCCGCCGCCGGTGGCCGCCGTCTGCCGCCGACCGAGCGCCGGGCGATCGAGATCCTCGAGGCCAAGGAGAACTGGACCAAGGTCGAGATTCGCAAGGCCTACAAGGCGCTGATCAAGGTGCTGCACCCGGACATGAACGGCGGCGACCGCAGCCAGGAAGACCAGCTGGGCGAGGTCATGTGGGCCTGGGAGCAGGTCAAGGACAGCCGGAGCTTTCCCGACAAGTGAGGCCTGATGGGGGCTCTGCCCCCGTCGCCGCTGGCGACTCCCCCGAGGGTATTTGTGAACAGAAGAAGGGCTGGACCCGCGGGGCGCGCGGGCCGGTCCTTTTTCATTTGTGGACACTGTGTCAGGCGGGGCGGAATTTCAGCGAGACGCCGTTGAGGCAGTGACGCTTGCCGGTGGGCTGCGGGCCGTCGTCGAAGATATGGCCCAGATGCGAGCCGCAGCGGCGGCAATGGCACTCGGTGCGGCTGATGAAGAGCTTGCGGTCGCGCTTGGTGCGGATCGCATCGTTCAGCGCCATCCAGAAGCTTGGCCAGCCGGTGCCGCTGTCGTACTTGTGCTCGGAGGCATAGAGCGGCAGGTCGCAGCCGCGGCAGAGATAGGTACCGGGTGCGGTCTGGTCGTGCAGCGGCGAGGAATACGGCGGCTCGGTATCCTCCTCGCGCATCACCGCGTATTGCAGCTCGGTCAGCATGCCGCGCCATTCCGCCTCGGTGCGGGTGATCTCGAAGGTTTGCTCCTGCGCCCGTGCGGCGGCAGGCAGGCCGAGCGCGGCGGCGCTGGTCAGCAGAAAATGGCGTCGGTCGAGGGACATCGGTCTCTCCTGTGTCGGGGCGCGGGCGGCCCGGCCCTGAGGCCGCCTCGTCTGGATAGACGTGCGGCGGGCGGTGGAAGTTCCGTTTCGCCGCGCCGCAGCGGTCACAAAGCGGTGACGGCGCCTGTCGCCAGCACCGCGCCGGTGGGCTGACCGGTGGGCGAGCCGCCGGCCGGTTCGTCTGAGATCGCCAGCACCGCGCCTTCGAGGCTGGCCCGCAGATCCGCCGGCAGATCGAGCCTCACCACCGTGCCGGCATCGAGCAGGCCGAGCGAGACCGGCGGGTTCCCGCCCTGGATCAGCCAGAGCTCGCGGGCGCGGCCGGCGTCCGGGAAGAGCCCGACCAGCTCGGCCTCGATCGCCCCGCTCTCGGGGTCGAGCGCGATGCGGGCGACCTGGCCCGCGGTCTCGCTGCTGAGCTCGGCGGTCAGTGGCAGCGGCACCGGCTCGAGCCAGCCGAAGCGCAGGGCGGCAAAGGCAAGCCCCGCGGCCAGCGCCGTGCCGATCACCGCGGTGCCGAGGTTGAGCCGCTTCCAGAACGGCACATGCGGACCGTAGGCGCGGGCGCGGATCGCCGGCCAGAGGCTGGCGGGCGGGCGCACCGCCTCGGCCGCGTCGGCCAGGGTTGCGAAATGCTCGGCCCAGAGATCGCAGGCGCGGCGCAGGTCGGGCTCGAGAAACAGCCGGCCGGCGAAGGCGTCCTCTTCCGGCTCCGACAGCAGGCCAAGCACGTATTCCGCGGCCAGCACGCTGTCGTCGTCGGGGATGTCTGTCATCTCGCTCATCGGGTCAGGCAGGCTCTCAGGCTCAGCAGGCTGCGGCGCAGCCAGGTTCTCATGGTGTTGAGCGGCACCGCGAAATGCGTCGCCAACTCGGCATAGGTGGCGCCCTGCAAGTAGGCGCGGCGCACCGCATCGGCCTTGTCCTCGGCCAGTTCCTCGAGACAGGCAGCGATGCGGGCGCGCTCATCCTTCTGCTGCAGGCTCTCGGCCGGGCCGGGGGCGTGGCTCTCGAGCCGGTCGATCACGGTCTCGTCGCCATCGGCGTTGTCGGTGGCGGCGGTGCGGCGTTTGCGCAGCAGGTCGATGGAATGGTTGCGGGCGATGGTGATCAGCCAGGTCATCGGTTGCACGCGGCCGGGCTGATAGGCATCGGCGCGGTTCCAGATCTTCACGTAGACATCCTGTAGCGCATCCTCTGCCTGGGCTCGGTCAGACAAGATACGCAGGCAGATGCCGAAGAGTTTCGCGGAGGTGGCCGAATAGAGCTCGGCAAAGGCCTTGCGGTCGGCCAGCGAGACCCGGGTCAGCAATCTCTCTAGGTCTTGGGCCGCCACGGGATCGATCCTTTCCACACAAGGACTTCAGGATAGGCGCTCGCCCCCGCGAGGCAAGGGTGGATCGATTTCGCCACCCCCTCCCCTTGCCACTGCGACGAATATGGTGCACCAACCGGAGCGCAGAACAGGCGATCAGGCACCGGAAAGGACGCAGCCATGGCGGACGGGCAGATGGACCCCAATACCAGACCTTCCGAGGAGATCTCGGTCCGCGATGTCTTTGGCATCGATACCGACATGGTGGTCAAGGGCTTTGCCGACCGCAGCGAGAGGGTGCCCGACGTCGACAGCACCTACAAGTTCGACCCCGATACCACGCTGGCCATTCTGGCGGGGTTTTCGCACAATCGCCGGGTGATGATCCAGGGCTATCACGGCACCGGGAAGTCGACCCATATCGAACAGGTGGCCGCGCGGCTCAACTGGCCGGCGGTGCGGGTCAACCTCGACAGCCATATCAGCCGCATCGACCTGATCGGCAAGGATGCGATCAAGCTGAAAGAGGGCAAGCAGGTCACCGAGTTCCAGGAAGGCATCCTGCCCTGGGCGCTGCGCACGCCCACCGCCATAGTGTTTGACGAGTATGACGCCGGCCGCGCCGACGTGATGTTCGTGATCCAGCGGGTGCTCGAGGTTGACGGCAAGCTGACGCTGCTCGACCAGAACCAGGTGATCCACCCGCACCCCTATTTCCGCATCTTTGCCACCGCCAATACCGTGGGCCTCGGCGACACCACGGGCCTCTATCACGGCACCCAGCAGATCAACCAGGGCCAGATGGACCGCTGGAGCCTGGTGGCGACGTTGAACTACCTCTCGATCGATGCCGAATGCGCCATCGTTCTGGCGAAATGCCCGCATTACAACACCGAGAAGGGCCGCCGGAAGGTCAAGCAGATGGTCACCGTGGCCGATCTGACCCGGACCGCCTTCATGAACGGTGATCTCTCGACGGTGATGTCGCCCCGGACGGTGATTGCCTGGGCGCAGAACGCCGAGATCTTCCGCAACGTGGGCTATGCCTTCCGGGTGTCCTTCCTCAACAAATGCGACGAGCTCGAGCGCCAGACCGTGGCCGAGTTCTACCAGCGCTGTTTTGACGAGGAACTGCCGGAAAGCGCGGCGAGCCTGAGCCTCGGCTAGCTCTTCGGGCCCTGGCCGCCCCTCTTCGCGACATTGAGCAGCGGCGCCTTCGGGCGCCGTTTCTGCGTTTGCAGCCGTGACTTTGGAACGACGCAACAGAAAGTTTTCATTCTGCCTGATTTGTGACACGAAATATTAGTGTTACGCTCAAATCATGAGCGGTATGAAAACTTTAGCCTTGTGTTTCGCGCTGGCGGCGCTCGTTTTGCCGCCGCCGGCGCGCGCCCTGCCCTTGGCCCCGGATCATCCGGTGATCGCCTTTGCCACCTGTGCCGGGCGGCTCTCAGCGACGATGGAACACCAGTGGATGTTTGACGGCCCGGGCTCGGAACGGACCGAGGCGCAGCGGGCGGCGATGATCTCTCTGCTGGAGGCGGTCATGCCGGCGGAGCTGGGCCGCGAGGTGCTGCATCTCAGGCTCGAGGCCAAGTTTGCCCAGGCCGCGCTGCTGGCACGGGCCCGCTTTAACGACGATGCCGAGGATGCCGTCAGGGCCGGAGCGCTGGCCGGGCTGCGGCTGGCGGAATGCACCGGGATGCTGCTGAGCTGAGCCGCATGGACCGATAGAATCCTATATACTTTGTATATGCTTTTTTGTTGACCGCAGCGGGACGGCCGGCTTAGCCTGAGAGGATGATCCTCATGTACCGCCCCTGCCTGGCGGTGGGTTTTCTGGTTGTCATGACCTGTACCGCCGCACTTGCCGCCCCGCCGCCCGCGGGCGACCGGGCCGAAGCCTTTGCGGTCTGCGCCGGGCGGCTCTCGGCGCTCTCGGTGCGGCAAGCGGCCGAGGGCGATCCGGCCTCGGCGGTGACCGGTCAGATGAGCGCCGATTTCGACATGCTGCTCGCCGCCGTGCTGCCAGAGGCCGACAGCGACACGCAGGCGCAGCGCTGGAGGGTCGACGGCTGGCTGCAGATCGCGCACTTGCTGGCACGCAACCAGTACGCCGACACCCCGCGAAGACGGGACCTGGCAGCAGTGCGCATGGCGCAGCGGATCGACACCTGCCGGCGGATGATCCTCGGTCGGTGACAGGTGCGCGGTTCGGGGCCGTGCCCAAGACGGCGCGCGCGCGTCGATGCCTGGCGCGACGTCCCGGTCGAACCGGTGATGTGCTGGCATTCCTTGGCCCTCTCCGGCGTGGGCTGAGGGCGCAACTAAAGTACGGTGGATCGATCCCTTTTCCCGGCCCATCTCGTCCGGCCAGACCTCGTGCGGCCAGACCTCGTGCGGCCAGGCCTCGTCCGACCAGCTCCGCATGGCCACCGCCAGGGAGCGCCTGAAATCCGCGGCCCTCCTCTCTGGCCATTGCCTGCGCGAGCGATTACGTTGACGCTGTTTCAATCCCGATCGCAGGCACCCCATGGCGCAGACCGACAATCCCGCAGATCCGTTCAAGAAGGCGCTGGCCGAGGCCACCAAGGTGATGGCCAACGATCCCGAGCTGACGGTGTCCTATTCCGTTGACCCCTCCGGCGTGTCGGGCGATGCCATGCGGCTGCCGCAGGTCAGCCGGCGGATGACCCGTGACGAGGTGCTGCTGGCCCGCGGCACCGCGGATGCACTGGCACTCAAGCACAAGTACCATGACACCGCGACGCACAGCCGTTACGCCCCGCCGGGCGACATGGCGCGCGAGCTTTATGAGGCGATGGAAACCGCCCGTTGCGAGGCGATGGGCGCGCGCGACATGCCGGGCACCGCCGGCAATATCGACGCCAAGATCAGCGCCGAGGCCGCCAAGCGCGGCTACGGCGAGATCACCCAGGCCTCTGACGCGCCGCTGTCGGTCGCCGCCGGATATCTGGTGCGCCACCTTGCCACCGGGCGTGACATGCCGCAGGGCGCGGCGAACGTGATGGAGCTCTGGCGCGGCTTCATCGAGGACCAGGCCGGCGGCCAGCTCGGCGATCTGCAGGAGACCCTGTCTGACCAGAGCCAGTTCGCCAAGCTGGCGCGGCGGGTGATCCAGGATCTGGGCTACGGCGACCAGCTGGGCGAGGACCCCGACGACCTTGAGGAGGAGTCCGAGGACCAGGCCGAGGACAGCGAGGACGACGACCGCGATCCCGACAGCACCGGCCAGGACGAGGACCAGGACGACCAGTCCGACGCCAGCCCCGAGCAGAGCCAGGAAGAGCAGCAGGACCCGAGCCAGGCGCAGGTGACGATGGACGACATGTCCGACACCGAGGCCGGCGAGGAGACCGAACTGCCCGAGGGCGAGGCGCCGCTCGAGCCGCCGGCCCCGGCGCCGGTCTCTGAGGCGGACCCCGACTACACCGTCTTTGCGACCGAACACGACGAGGAAATCCATGCCCAGGACCTTGCCGATCCGGCCGAGCTGGAGCGGCTGCGCGCCTATCTGGATCAGCAGCTCGAACCGCTGAAGGGCGCGGTTAGCCGGCTGGCCAACAAGCTGCAGCGAAGGCTTCAGGCGCAGCAGAACCGGTCGTGGGAGTTTGACCTCGAGGAAGGCACGCTCGACGCCGGGCGGCTGGCCCGTGTGGTGGCCAACCCGACGACACCGCTGAGCTTCAAGGTCGAGAAGGACACCGAGTTTCGCGACACCGTGGTGACGCTGCTTCTGGACAACTCCGGCTCGATGCGCGGCCGGCCGATCTCGATCGCGGCGATCTGTGCCGATGTGCTGGCGCGGACCTTGGAGCGCTGTTCGGTCAAGGTGGAGATCCTGGGCTTTACCACCCGGGCGTGGAAAGGCGGGCTGAGCCGCGAGAAGTGGCTCGGCGAAGGCCGCGCGCAGCAGCCCGGGCGGCTCAATGACCTGCGCCACATCGTCTACAAGAGCGCCGATGCGCCCTGGCGCCGGGCGCGGCCCAATCTGGGCCTGATGATGAAGGAAGGTCTGCTCAAGGAAAACATCGACGGCGAGGCGCTGGAATGGGCGCATCGGCGGATGGTCGGGCGGCCCGAGGCGCGCAAGATCCTGATGGTGATCTCCGACGGCGCGCCGGTGGACGATTCGACGCTTTCGGTGAACCCGGCGAATTTCCTCGAGAAGCACCTGCGCGACGTGATCGCCATGGTCGAGCGGCGCCGCATGGTGGAACTGCTGGCAATCGGCATCGGCCATGACGTCACGCGCTACTACGATCGCGCGGTGACGATCACCGACGTCGAGCAGCTTGCCGGCGCAATGACCGAGCAGTTGGCGGCCCTGTTCGACACCGATCCGCGGGCCCGCGCCCGGGTGATGGGGATGCGCAAGGCAGGGTGACCCCGCGGGCGAGCCGGGGTGTGGCCGGTGCCGGCTTGGGGGCTCTGCCCCCGGCCTGCGGCCTCCCCCGAGGGTATTTGTGAACAGAAGAAGACCGGGGAGCGCGATGTTTCAGAGCTTTGAGGTAACGGCACGGCCGGAACAGGGCCCGCCGCGGCTGGCGGCGCTGCGCGAGGTGATGGCGGCCGAGGGGCTGGCGGGCTTCGTCGTGCCCAAGGCCGATGTGCACCAGGGTGAATACGTCGCGCCGCGCGATGATCGGCTGGCCTGGTTGACCGGGTTCACCGGTTCGGCTGGCTTTGCCGTGGTGCTGGCCGAGGTGGCCGGGGTGTTCGTCGACAGCCGCTACCGGGTGCAGGCCCGCCAGCAGCTGGCGGAAGTCTTCACCCCGGTGGACTGGCCGGAGGTGGCGCTGACCGATTGGGTCAAGGAGAGCGGGATCAAGGGCGCTCTGGGGATCGATCCCTGGCTGCACACGCTCAAGCAGCTGCGGGCGCTTGAGGATGGGTTCACCGGCTCCGGCGTGACGCTGCGGCGGGTGGAGAACCTGGTGGACCAGGTCTGGCCGGACCAGCCCGGACCGCCGCGGGCCGCGGTGCGGAGGCATCCCGATGCGCTGGCCGGGCGCAGCTCTGCCGAGAAGCGCGCGGCGCTGGCCGAGGACCTGCGCGGGCTGGGGGCACAGGTGGCGGTGATCACCCTGCCGGATTCGCTTTGCTGGCTGCTCAACATCCGCGGCAGCGACATTCCCCGCAACCCGGTGGCGCATGGCTTTGCACTGCTGTCGGACGATGGCACGGTCGACCTCTTCATGGCAGGCGAGAAGCTGGCGGGCGTGGATCTCGGACCAGAGGTCCGCCGGCACGAGCCGGAGGGGTTTGCTGCGGCGCTGGCGGAGGTGGAGGGACCGGTGCTGGTCGACCCGGACTCGGTGCCGGTGGCGGTGGTTGATGCGCTCACCGCCGAGGTGATCGAGGGGCGTGACCCTTGCGTTCTGCCCAAGGCCTGCAAGACCGAGGCCGAACTCTCCGGCATGCGCGCGGCCCATGCGCGCGATGCGGTGGCGATGTGCGAATTCCTCGCCTGGCTCGACGAGACCGCGCCCGGCGATCTGACCGAGATCGACGTTGCCCGGGCGCTGGAAGGCTTTCGCCGCGACACCGGCGTGCTGCTCGATATCTCGTTCGAAACGATCAGCGGCGCCGGGCCCAATGGCGCCATCGTGCATTACCGGGTGAGCGAGGAGAGCAACCGCAAGCTGGCCGCGGGCGAGCTGTTGCTGGTGGACAGTGGCGGCCAGTATCTCGACGGCACCACCGACATCACCCGCACCCTGGCGGTGGGCGAGGCGCCGGACGACGCGAAAGCGGCCTTTACCCGCGTGCTGCAGGGCATGATTGCGATGAGCCGGGCGCGCTGGCCCAAGGGGCTGGCCGGCCGCGATCTCGATGCTCTGGCGCGGTTGCCGCTGTGGCTGGCGGGGCAGGATTACGGCCATGGCACCGGCCATGGCGTCGGCGCCTATCTGTGCGTCCACGAGGGGCCGCAGCGCCTGTCGCGCACCGGCACCGAGCCGCTGCGCGCCGGCATGGTACTGTCGAACGAGCCGGGGTTCTACAAGGAGGGTGCCTTCGGCATCCGGATCGAGAACCTGATGGCCGTACGCGAAGCCGCCCCCCTGCCCGAGGGCACCGTCGCCGGGATGCTGGAGTGGGAGACGCTGACCTGGGTGCCGATCGACCGGCGGCTGATCCTGGTCGAGCGGCTGACGGCGGCGGAACGCGACTGGCTCAACCGGTATCATGCGACCTGCCGACACATGCTGCTTCCGAGTCTGGGCAAGCGGGCGGCGATGTGGTTGGATGCCGCAACTGCACAAATCTGACACAGGGCTGTTACAGGGCACAGGCCATGTAGCGCGAAAGCCGTATTGGGAGAAGAGAATGTCGATCAGGATTGTTAAGGCCGAAGGCAAATGGGTGATACGCGCCAGCGGCGCGGTTCTGGGCGAAAGCTCGAATGCGCTCGAGCTTCTGGAGGATGGCCACAAGCCGGTGATCTATTTCCCGCGCGAGGATATCGCCATGGCGATGCTGGACCCGTCTGACACGAAAACCACCTGCCCGCACAAGGGCGAGGCCAGCTATTACACCATCGAGGCCAAGAACCGGACGCTGACCGATGCGGTCTGGTCCTACGAGGACCCCAAGGAAGACGTGGCCGCGATCAAGGGCTATCTGGCGTTCCAGCCCGGCGAGTATCTGCAGGTCGAAGAGCTCTGACTAGCTGTGTTCCTCTTCCGCGGTGGCGGCAAGGGCGCGGTTGTAGGCCTTGAGCGCATCAACGTGGAACAGCGCGCCGCGCAGTTCCGGCGGCTGGCCCTCGCCGCGGATCGCCACCACCGGCAGGAAGGAGACGGCCGAGGTCTCGAACATCGGCAGGGCGGTTTCAAGCGTCGCATTGGCGTCGAGGTAGACGCCGGTTTCCACCATCTCCCAGCAGGCCGGTTCTGACGGCGCCTTGGGATGGTCCATCGGCCGCATCACCTGCGCCACCCGGAACATCGCCAGCAGGTAGGCCTGCGGGCCCGCCGCCAGGTGCACGCCGCGGCGTTCCAGCTGGGTGAGGAAGAACGACCGGTCGACCAGCCGCGAGGCCAGCGCCGTTGACATCGAGACCGAGACCATCACCGCCAGACCGGTCTGCCAGTCGCCGGTCAGCTCGAAAACGATCAGCGTGGTCGAGATCGGCGCGCCCAGCACCGCCGCCGCCACCGCCCCCATGCCGGCAAGGGCATAGAGCGTGAAGGCGCCGGAGTGCTCGGGAAAGAGCGAGGTGGCGATCAGACCGAAGGCCAGACCGGTCAGCGCGCCGACCATCAGCGAGGGCGAGAACATGCCGCCGCCCATCCGGCCGGCCATGGTGACGGCGACGGCGATGACCTTGATCACTGCATAGACGATCGCCTGCCAGAGCAGCAGCTGCCCGGTCAGCGCCAGCGAGGTGGTCTCGTAGCCGACGCCGATGATATGCGGAAAGTAGATCGCCATGGCGCCGAGGATCGCGCCCGCCAGCATCGGGCGGATCCAGTACGGCAGGCCGATGCGGCTCTGGATCCGGCTCTCGAGGTCATCGGCCCAGAAGATGCCGCGGATCATCACCACCGAGACCAGCCCGCAGACCAGCCCGAGGATCAGGAAGGCCGGCAGCTCGAGGTAGAACTCGAGCGCCGTGGTGCCGGGCAGCGTGAACTCTGTGACATCGCCGAAGGCCAGCCGGTTGATCACCGTGCCGGCGGCCGAGGCGACGACGATCGGCGCGAAACTGTGCAGCGCGAAATGCCGCAGCACCACCTCGAGCGCAAAGAGCGCGCCGGCGATCGGCGCGTTGAAGCTGGCCGAGACCGCGGCGGCGACGGCGCAGCCCAGAAGGTCGCGGCCGGTAATGCCGTCGGCATGCAGCACGTTCGACACCCAAGACGAGATCATCGCCGCGATATGTACCACCGGCCCCTCCCGCCCCGTCGAGCCGCCGGTCGACAGCGTGATCAGCGAGGAGGCGGCCGAGGCGAGGCCCGCCTTCTTCTCGACCCGCCCGTCGTTGAGCGCGGCGCCTTCGATCACGTCGGCCACCGCCCGGACCCGGCCGTCGTCGGTGAAGAAATAGAGGATCAGCCCGACGGTGACGCCGCCGCCCATCGGGATGATCAGCACCCAGAACCAGTCGAGCGAATGGGCGAATGTGTGCAGCTGGGTGATGTCGTCGGTGCCATAGAGCGTGGCCTGCAGCCATTCGATCGCCCGGCGGAACAGCAGTGCCGCGAAACCGGCGGCGATGCCGATCATCAGGGCGATGAACCAGAACTGGACCTGGCTCGGCCCCCGGTGACGCAACAGCTGCCAGCCCCGGCCAAAGACCGCGCGCATTTCGCTCAGCTGGCGGATGGCGGGATTTTTTGGGTTATTTGCCATATCGCTCGATCACGTCTTTGCGCGCTGGGGCCGCTGCGGTAGGAATGCGCGATTTCCGAAATCAGGCGGTGGGAGCCATGACCAGACAAAGGGCGCAGGACGACAAGGCCATCGAGGCCCTCACGGCCTTGTTAGGCCAGAGACTGTCCCGGTCCAAGTCGGATCTGGCCCTGCATGGCCGCTCCGAGAGCTATTTTACCCCTGCCCCGCCTGATGCGGTGGCCTATCCCGAGACCACCGAAGAGGTCGCGGCGCTGGTGGCGATCTGTGCCGAACATGGCCTGCCGGTGGTGGCCTGGGGCACCGGCACCTCGCTCGAGGGGCATGCGCTGGCGGTCGCGGGCGGCGTGGTGGTGGATTTCTCGCGCATGGCACGGGTGCTCGAGGTGCGCCCCGAGGACATGGATGTGACGGTGCAGCCCGGCCTGACGCGCGAGGCGCTGAACCAGGAGCTGCGCGCGACGGGGCTGTTCTTTCCGGTCGATCCCGGCGCCAATGCGGCGCTTGGCGGCATGGCGGCCACTCGCGCCAGCGGCACCACGGCGGTGCGCTATGGCACCATGCGCGACAACGTTCTGGCGCTCGAGGTGGTGCTGGCCGACGGCCGGGTGATCCGCACCGGCACCCGGGCGCGCAAATCCTCGGCCGGCTTCGACCTGACGGCGCTGATGGTGGGCAGCGAGGGCACGCTGGGGCTGATCACCGAGCTGACCCTGAGGCTGCATGGCCAGCCAGAGGCAATCAGCGCCGGGGTCTGCGCCTTTCCCGACATGGCGGCGGCAGTGGCGGCGGTGACCGATACCATCCAGATGGGCCTGCCGATGGCGCGGATCGAATTCGTCGACGCGGCCAGCGCGGCGGCGGTGAATGCCTATGCCGGGATGAGCTTGCCGCTCCTGCCGCATCTGCTGCTGGAGTTTCACGGCTCGGAGGCCGCGGTGGCGGAACAGGCGCAGCAGTTCGGCGAGATTGCCGCAGATCACGGTTCGCTGGGGTTCGAGTGGTCGGTGAAACCCGAGGACCGCAAGGCGCTCTGGTCGATGAGGCACAACGCCTATTACGCCATCCTCGCCTCGCGGCGCGGCGCGCGGGCGCTGGTCACCGACATCTGCGTGCCGATCTCTCGGCTGGCCGAGGCGGTGGAGGCGACCCAGGCCGATATCGCCGCCGCCTCGATCCCCGGCCCGATCCTCGGCCACGTGGGCGACGGCAATTTCCACGCCATCCTGCTGATCGACGACGCCAACCCGGCGGAGTTGGCAGAGGCCAAGGCGTTGTCGGACCGGATGGTGCGGCGGGCGCTGGCGCTTGGCGGCTCCTCGACCGGCGAGCATGGGGTCGGGATGGGCAAGCTCGGGTTCATGGCGGGCGAACATGGCGCGGGCTGGCAGGTGATGGGCGATATCAAGCGGGCGCTTGATCCGAAGAACATCCTCAATCCGGGCAAGGTGGTGCCGCCGCTCGGGTGATCTCGGGCGCGTGCGCTTTTGGCAACGGGGGATAAGGGGGCCAGCCCCCTCGGCCTGCGGCCTCACCCCCGGAGGTTTATCTGGCAAGATGAAGACAGGAGCGGTGGTTTCGGGGCGGGCCGGCCGTGACGGGCGCTGGTCTTGGTGATGCGATCGGCGGCGTCGCGCTGTTGGAGAGAGTGTGGCGGCCTGGCTCAGAAGGGCCAGCTCAGCCGGCCAGCAGCGCGCGGGCGGCGGCGCGGGCCTCGTCGGTGACAGTGTCGCCGGCCACCATGCGGGCGATCTCGTCGACGCGGTCGCCGGCGTCGAGCGGCACCACGCTGGACAGCGTCTGCTCGTCGGCCACGCGTTTCTCGACCCGCCAGTGATGCGCGCCCAAGGCGGCGACCTGCGGCGAATGGGTGACCACGAGCACCTGCCCCTCGCGCGCCAGCGCCGCCAGCCGGCGGCCGACCGCATCGGCGGTGGCGCCGCCGACGCCGCGGTCGATCTCGTCGAAGATCAGGGTGATGCCGGAATTGCCCTCGGCGAGGCAGACCTTGAGCGCCAGCAGGAAGCGGCTGAGCTCGCCGCCTGAGGCGATCTTGCCGATCGGGCCGGCGGGGGCGCCGGGGTTGGTGGCGACGGTGAAGGCCACCGCGTCGCGGCCCTCGGGGCCCGGCGCCTCTGCGGTGATCTTGGTGGCAAAGACCGCGCGCTCCATCTTGAGCGGCGCCAGCTCGGCGGTCACCGCCGCGTCGAGCCTCCGGGCGGCGGCCGCGCGGGCCTCGCTGAGCGCGCCGGCGGCGGCGTCATAGGCGGTCTCGGCTGCGGCGGAGGCTTTGCGCAGATCGGCGATGCCGGCGTCACCGGCGTCGAGGCGGGCGAGCTTTTTCGACAGGGTCTCGGCCAGCTCGGGCAGCTCCTCGGGCGTCACCTGATGCTTGCGGGCGAGGCCGCGGATCGCGAAGAGACGCTCCTCGGCCTCTTCCAGCTCATGCGGGTTGAAGGCCAGCGCCTCCAGCGTGTCCTCGACCCCGCGTGCGGCCTGGTCGAGCTCTTCCATGGCGCGCGCCAGCGCCGCCAGCGGCGCGTCGAGCTGGCCCTCGGCACGGTCGGCCACGCCGTCGAGCCAGCGCATGGCGTCGCCCATGGCGCCCTCGGCCCCGTCGGTGCCAAGCGCCTGGCCGGCGCGCTGGATGTCTTCGCGGATGCGTTCGGACTGCTGCATCATCCGGCGTTTCGCGTCGAGCTCGGCATCCTCGCCAGGTTGCGGCGAAAGCGCCTCGAGCTCACCCACCGCATGACGCAGGAAGTCCTCTTCCTCGCGCATCGCCGCCAGCCCCGCCTCGGCCTCGGCCAGCGCCTTGCGCGCCTGTGACAGCGCCTTCCAGGCCGTGCGCGTCGCCGCAAGCTCGGCCTCGACCCCGGCAAAGGCATCGAGAATGCGACGGTGGCCACGCGGGTTGAGCAGCCCGCGGTCGTCATGCTGACCGTGCAGTTCCACCAGCGTCTCGGAGAGCCGACGCAGCACCTCGCCCGAGCAGCGGCGGTCGTTGACCCAGGCGGTCTTGCGCCCCTCGGCGGTGTTGACCCGGCGCAGGATCAGCTCGTCGGTGGCCGGCAGCCCGGCCTCCTCGAGCACGGCAAAGGCGGCGTGGCCCGGCGGCAGGTCGAACTCGGCCACCACCTCGCCCTGTGGCGCGCCCGCCCGCACCAGCTCGGCCCGGCCGCGCCAGCCCAGCACGAAGCCCAGCGAGTCGAGCAGGATCGACTTGCCGGCGCCGGTCTCGCCGGTGAGCACGTTCAACCCCGGCTGGAAGGCCAGCTCGAGGTGATCGATGATCAGCATGTCGCGGATATCAAGCGTGCGCAGCATCAGATGCCCCGTGGGGTGGGCAGCCTGCCCACCGCTGACCTATAGCCATTCGCCCTTGACCATCTGGCGATAGATCGCCCCCAGCCAGGTGCCGTCAAAGACCTCGGGTTCCAGCCCCTGCCCGGTGAGCAGACGATAGCTGTCCTCGTACCATTCGGTCGATTGGTAGTTGTAGCCGAGGATCGCCGCCGCGGTCTGTGCCTCTTGGGTGAGACCCAGCGACAGATAGCTCTCGACGAGGCGGTGCAGCGCCTCGGCGGTGTGGGTCGTGGTCTGGAAATCCTCGACCACCACGCGGAACCGGTTGATCGCCGCGGTGAAATGCTTGCGCTTGAGATAGTAGCGCCCGATCTCCATCTCCTTGCCGGCGAGATGATCGAAGGCGAGGTCGAATTTCAGGATCGCGGAGCGGGCGTATTCGCTGTCAGGGTAGCGCTCGATCACCGTGCGCAACGCCTGCAGCGCCTGGAAGGTCAGCCCCTGGTCGCGGCCGACCTCGTCGATCTGGTCGTAATAGCTGAGCGCCAGCAGGTACTGGGCATAGGCGGCGTCGTCATCGGCCGGATAGAAATCGACATACCGCTGCGCCGCCGAGCGGGCATCTTCGTATTCCTTGTCCTTGTGATGAGCAAAGGCCTGCATGATCAGCGCCCGCTTGGCCCATTCGGAATAGGGATAGAGTCGCTCGATCTCGGAAAAGAACCGCGCCGCCTCGCTGTAATCGTTGCGGGCGATCTCGTATTCGCCGCGTTCGAAGATCTGTTTGGCGGTATAGGATTCGATCGGCGTGTTGGAGAAGCCGATGTTGCCGCGCGCGTTGCGAAAGGTGCCGCCGGAACAGCTCGCCAGCGTGAGACCGGCCACCAGCGCAACAACGATGGCCTGCGATGTCCTGCCTCTCAGCGGTCTGTCGCCCGTCATGCCTGTCACTTCCTCACCCAATGTCCCGGTTCAGTCTCGCGGGGTGTGCGGTCCCGGGTTGCGTCACGTCCTAACACGAAGCGTCAAGCCTCTGAAAGGGCATACGACACATCGCCAAAGATGGAAACGCCCGCCGGGGCCGGGCGGGCGCAAAAACCGGTGAACGCGGATTTCACGCCACGGCGGGCATGTCCTGCGGCACCACGCCGACACCGGGCAGACGCGCCGCATCCATGCCCTCGACCTCGACCAGGCGGAAGGCGCCGGGGGTGTTGTAGAGCGCGTGCAGCAGCATGTTGGTCATCGCGTGGCCGGCGCGGTGGCCGGTGTAATGGCCAAGGATCGGCGCGCCTGCCAGCGCCAGGTCGCCGAGCGCGTCGAGCATCTTGTGGCGCACCGGCTCGTCGCGGTGACGCAGACCGCCGGGGCTCAGCACCCGGTCGCCATCGACCACCACCGCGTTGTCGAGCGTGCCGCCGAGGGCCAGGCCGTGGGCGCGCATGGTGTCGACGTCGGACTGGCGGCAGAACGTGCGGCTGTCGCAGAGCTCGCGCACGAAGGTGCCGTTCGACAGCACCAGACGCTTGTCCTGGCTGCCAATCGCGGCATCGGCGAAATCGATGTGGAACGACATGGTAAAGGTCTCGGCCGGCGACAGGCGGGCCCAGCCGCTGTCGGTCTCGACGGTGACGCTGCGGTCGATCTTGATCGCCATCACCGGGGTGTCGAGATGGCGGATGCCGCGGGCAAGGATGGCATCGACGAAGGGCGCGGACGAGCCGTCGAGGATCGGCACTTCGGGGCCGTCGATCTCGATCAGTGCATTGTGGATGCCGCAGCCGGCCAGCGCCGCCATGACGTGCTCGATGGTGCTCACCTCGACACCGGCGGCGTTGCGGATGCGGGTGCAGAGCGGCGAGCGTTCGACCGCGTCCCAGCGGGCCGGAACCATGGCATCGCCGAAGCGGATGTCGGTGCGCTTGAACCAGATGCCGTAGCCGGCCGAGGCGGGGAGGATCACCATGCGGACCGGGCGGCCGGAGTGCAGGCCGATGCCATCGAAACGGACTGTATTCTTGATCGTGGCCTGCATGGGTCTTCCTTTCGGCTTCATCGTCGTGTCCGGGCCCTGTGCCCGAAGCTGCAGTGGGTGGCTGGTGTGACAAGCCGGCAAGGGTCCACTGCGGTCCGGCGATGAGAGTGAATTAGGATCTCGGGGGGATATCCTCAAATAACGTATTGCAACGCTATGAAACATAACCGTCACAGTATCGGCGAGAACCCGCATCTTTCGGTCAAGACACTGTAATCGTGTCACTTTCCTGAGCCTGCGACAGGGTGTTTCAGGCCCGAATGTGACCGGTAACACCCGCGTTTTCGGCCTGTGTGACAGCGTTTCGCCAGATGCCCCCTGCCCTGTCGTAACGGAATGTTAACACCTGTCAGGGCAGATTCCGAACAGGCGCCGCTGCGGGGGCGGCGCGAAACAGCGAAGGGGCCCCCGTACGGGAGCCCCTTGCAAGTCACATGGATCAGCGCGCGTCGGGACGGGCTGAGATCAGTTGGCCTGGCGACGCAGGAAAGCGGGGATCTCGATCCGCTCCTGTTCGGGGTCGGCCTGCGGTTCCGGCGCATAGTTGGTCGCTGGCGACTGCACCGGCGGCTGCTGGCGACGGGCCTGGCCCTGGTTGTCCTGGCCGTTGCCGGTCATGCGGCCGATCAGCGAGTTGATGCCAAAGCGCGGGCGCTCGACCTCTGCCGGCTCTTGCGGGGCGGCCTGCTGCTCCTTGGGGAAGCCACCGCCGGCGCGGGCTGCGGCGGCCTGAAGACGCGCCATTGCCTCGGGCGACGGGGTGCCGGTTGCCGGCGCCTTGGGGGCAACGAAGCTCTCGGCCTCGTCTTCCTCGTAGGCCTGGGCGCGGGCGTCGTACTGCTGCGGCTCAGGCTGGTAGGCGGGCGGCGGCACGTCGTCCTCGACCACAGCATCGGCGCGCTGGTCGAAGCCCTCGAAGAGCGAGGGCTCCTCGGCTTCGGCCACCTGCGGCTGGACCTCTTCGTAGGCCGGCTCCTGGTGCTCTTCGACGCGGGCGGTGACCTGCTCTTCGATCGGCTCTTCGGCCGGAGCCTGCACCTGCTTGAGCGGCTCGGCCAGCGAGCGGCGCGGCACGGGAATGTCATGCTGCACGCCCGAGGCGTCGATGCCGGTCGCGACGACGCTGACGCGCATCTGGCCCCCCATGGCTTCGTCGAGGGTCGAGCCGACGATGATGTTGGCGTCGGCGTCCACTTCCTCGCGGATGCGGTTGGCCGCTTCGTCGAGTTCGAACAGCGTCAGGTCGGTGCCGCCGGTGATGTTGATCAGCACGCCCTTGGCGCCGCGCAGCGAGATCTCGTCGAGCAGCGGGTTCGCGATCGCCTTCTCGGCCGCCTGGATTGCGCGATCCTCGCCATCGGCTTCGCCGGTGCCCATCATCGCCTTGCCCATCTCGTCCATCACCGCGCGCACGTCGGCGAAGTCGAGGTTGATCAGGCCCGGACGCACCATCAGGTCGGTCACGCCCTTGACGCCCTGATACAGAACGTCGTCGGCCATGCTGAACGCATCGGTGAAGGTGGTCTTTTCATTCGCCAGCCGGAACAGGTTCTGGTTGGGAATGATGATCAGCGTGTCGACGACCTTCTGCAGCGCCTCGACGCCGTCCTCGGCCTGTTTCATCCGCTTGCCGCCCTCGAACTGGAACGGCTTGGTCACCACGCCGACGGTCAGAACGCCAAGCTCACGCGCGGCCTGGGCAATGATCGGCGCCGCGCCGGTGCCGGTGCCGCCGCCCATGCCGGCGGTGATAAAGCACATATGCGCGCCGGCCAGGTGATCGACGATCTGCTCGATGCTCTCTTCGGCAGCGGCGGCGCCGATCGAGGCCTTGGCGCCGGCGCCCAGACCCTCGGTCACCTTGACGCCCAGCTGCACGCGGGCCTCGGCGTTGGATTGCTGCAATGCCTGCGCATCGGTGTTGGCCACCACGAACTCGACGCCCTCAAGCTGCTTCTCGATCATGTTGTTGACCGCGTTGCCGCCTGCACCGCCCACGCCGAATACCGTGATCCGGGGGCGCAGTTCATCGTGTCCGGGTACCGAAAGATTCAATGTCATGCTGTCCGCCTTGTCCGCCTGCTTTACACGCCCTGACCGGGCATTTTGCTGCCTATTATCCTTCATTATGCCGAAGCGATACCCGGGCGTCACGTAAAAAACCAGAAATCGCCGCAAAATGTGGGCAATTTCTTGCCACATCCGCCCCGATATCGAAGCGCCTGCCAGATATGGCGGGAATGCAGTGCAATGGCCACTAGGCGGCCCGAAAAACGACCACCTTATCCACCGAATCGTCCACAGGCTGCGCCGCTCCGGCGCTTACCAGTTGTCGCGGAACCACTTCACCGCGCGTTTCAGAGAGCGCGCCGGATAGCGATCGACCGGCAGGTCGAAATCCCACCACTCGTCCTGCGGATGGGCGGCAAACAGGCAGAGCCCCACCGCCGCCGAAAAGCCCGGCCCGGTGACGGCCTGGGGCAGGCCATGGACGCGCAGAGGCCGGCCCAGACGCACCTGATGGCCGAGGATGCGGCTGGCCAGGGCATCAAGCCCGGGGATCTGGCTGGCACCGCCGGTCAGCACGATCTGCTGGCTTGGCAGGTGCTCGAAGCCGGCGGCATCGAGGCGCACGCGTACCTCTTCGAGAATTTCCTCGACCCGCGGCCGCATGATGCCGATCAGCTCGGCGCGGCTTGCGGTGCGGCGGTCGTGTTCCCAATCGCCGGTTTCGCCGCCGATGCCGATCATCTCGCGGTCGTCCATGCCGGTGGCGACCAGCCCGCCGTGCACCGTCTTGATGCGCTCGGCCATGGTCATCGGCACCTGCAGGCCCATCGAGATGTCGGAAGTGACGTGATCGCCGCCCATGCGCACCGCATCGGAATAGATCATGTGCTTCTTCATGAAAATCGAGATGCCGGTCGAGCCGCCGCCCATGTCGATGCAGGCGGCGCCGAGCTGCTGTTCGTCCTCGACCAGCGCGGCAATGCCGCCGACGTAGGCCGAAGAGGCCAGGCCCGCGAGTTCGAGATCGCAGCGCTTGACGCAATGGGCGAGGTTCTGGATCGCCTGACTGTCGACCGTCAGCATGTGCATGTCGGTCGACAGCGTGTGGCCGATCTGGCCGCGCGGATCGGACAGGCCCGAGCGGTGATCGAGCGCGAAGTTCACCGGCTGGGCATGCAGCACCTCGCGGCCATGGCCGAAGTCCGGCACGTCGCAGGCCGAGAGCACGCGGGCCACGTCCTGTTCGTCCACCGTCTGGGCATGCACCTCGACCTGACCGGCCAGCCCGTAGGAGCGCGGCTCGGCGCCCGAGAAACAGGCGATCACGTGGTCGACGCGGATGCCCGCCATCTTCTGCGCCGATTGCAGCGCGGTGCGGATGGCGCGCTCGGTCTCGCCCATCGCCGCGATCTCGCCGAAGCGGACGCCGCGAGAGCGGGTGGTGGCGGCACCGATGACGCGAAAGCCCGACTGGCCGGCAAGCGAGCCGACACCGGCGTCAGAGACCTTTTCGGTCCCGTCGAACCGCAGGACGAGGCAGGCGATCTTGGCGCTGCCGACGTCCAGGACGGCGATCACGCCACGTTGCATCGCCGCCTTGCGCATGTTGCGCATCGCGCGTTGGGATTCGTACAGCTCGATCATCGTGACGTCACTCCAAGCTCGTCTGCCTTGATTTTCCGCAGCTCTTCGACTGCGTTGGTATTCAATCTGATGGTGGGCCGCTGCGGCAGGCGCATGTCGACGACCGCGAGGTCGCGTTCCAGCATGCCGTTGGGCGTGATAGTATCGAGCGCCAGCACCCGCTCCAGCGTCTGCACCGGCTTGTCCTCTGGCAGCAGGATGCGCAGCCCGCGATCGAGCACCACGTCCCAGCGCCGCTGGCCGACCCATTCCAGACCGCGCAGCCGGGGCGCCACTGGCGCCGCCGCAGCGATCAGCCGCAGCGCCTGTGCCACGTGTTTGTCAGCGCCCTCGCCGGCGATCACCGGCAAGTCGAGCCGGTCGTAGCGGCTGGCAATCGGCGCCACCCGGTAGCCGCCCTCGTCAAGCAGTTCGAGCCCGCGCGCCGAGCGCCAGACCACCGTCGGAATGCGCTCGGTCACGTCGACCTGAAGCACGCCGCCGGGCTTGATCCGCAGGCTGACCTTTTCGACCGCGTCGAGGCCGGCAATGGTGTCGCGCATGTGGTCGAGCTCAAGATGGAAGGAGGAGACCGGGAATTCCACCGGCAGGATCTCGCGGATGTCCTGCGCCACCTCTTCGCCGGCGCCGTCGACCTTCATCAGCTTGACCATGAATTCCTCGCGCTGCTCGATGGCATCGCGCATGTCGCTCAGGGTCTGGTTGAAGGCGGTACGGCGGGCGTCGCTGGCGAAATAGATGCTGCCGATCAAAAAAGCCGCGGCGAGCGGCAGGCCGAGCCGCAGCCCGTGGCGGAACAGCGGCGTCAGCATCAGGCGCTGCATCCGGTAGGCCCAGCGCGAGGGCGCGGGATCGGCCTTGACGCGGGTGCCCGGCGGCAGCTCGGCGCCGCCGTGGGCGGGATGGTAGGCGCGCTGGATACGGCCGCGGGTGACGCCGGTCAGCGATGGCATGAGGCGTCCTCCACCATCCAGGCGCAGAGCTTGCCGAAGGAGATGCCGGCCTGCGCAGCCTGTTCCGGCGCCAGAGAGGTCGGCGTCATGCCGGGCTGGGTGTTGGTCTCGAGCAGGATCAGCCCGTCGAGGCCCCTGCCCTCGTCCCAGCGAAAATCGGTACGGCTCACCCCGCGACAGCCGAGCGCCCGGTGGGCGCGCAGGGCATAGTCGAGGCAGGCGTCGAAGATCTCGGCCGGCACCTCGGCGGGCACCACGTGGCGCGAGCCGCCGGCCTTGTACTTGGCATCGTAGTCGTACCAGCCGGTGGTGAGGATGTCGGTCACGGTCAGCGCACGGTCGCCCATCACCGTGGTGGTCAGCTCGCGGCCCGGCGCGAAGGTCTCGACCATCACCTCGTCGGGCATGTCATCTGACAGCTGCGGCGGGCCGTTGTTCTCCGCGTCCACAAGGTAGACCCCGACCGAGGAGCCTTCGTTGTTGGGCTTGACCACATAGGGTGGCGCCAGCACGTGGCGCTCGCGCACCTCTGAGGCCTTGGCGATCACGCTCTCGACCACCGGCAGACCAGCGGCGCGGTAGACCTCTTTCGAGCGCTGCTTGTCCATCGCCAGGGCCGATGCCAGAACGCCGGAATGGGTGTAAGGCAGGCGCAGCCATTCGAGCAGGCCCTGAACGCAGCCATCCTCGCCCCAGCGGCCGTGCAGCGCGTTGAACACCACGTCGGGCTGAACGTCCGCGAGCCGTGCAGAGAGGTCCTCCGCGGCGTCTATTTCAATGACTTCAAAGCCTTCGCCCCTGAGCGCCGCGGCGCATTCGCGCCCCGAAGACAGTGACACCTCGCGCTCGGCGGAGGGGCCACCCATCAACATCGCTACTCGGGAGCCTGCCCTGCTCGACATGCCCACTCGTGCCTCAACTTGTCTGGACCTGCCCGGTCCCTCTTACGTTCTCGCGCCTTTTGCGGCGCGTTTTTATGCTGAACCTGCCGGTTCCTGTCGCCTTCGCCCCGGCCCGATCGAGCTTGGGTGCGAAAACTGGCCAATTCGGCCTTGGCGGATCAGGCTTTTTCGCCGACCCGCATGATTTCCCAGTGTAACTCTATTCCACTGGTATTAAAAACCCTTTTTCGCACTTCCTCGCCAAGGGATTCGAGATCTTCCGCCGTCGCTGCCCCGGTATTGATCAGAAAGTTGGAATGCTTCTCGCTCATCTGCGCGCCACCGATGGTAAAACCGCGCATTCCGGCGTCATCGATCAGCTTCCAGGCCTTTAGATCATGGGTATCGTCGGCGCGACCGGTGCTGGAAAACCCGGCCGGATTGCGGAAAGTGGAGCCGGCGGTGCGGTCCTTGGTGGGCTGCGTGGCATCGCGCTTGGCCAGCTGGTCGGCCATTTTCTGTGCAAGCGCCTCGGGATCGCCGGGCGTGCCCTCGAAAGTGGCACCGGTGATCACCCAGCCCTCCGGCAGATCGGTCTGACGGTAGCGGAAGTTCAGGTCCCCGGCGCTCAGGGTGACCACCTCACCCTCCCGGGTGACCACCTCGGCCGAAACGAAATGATCGGCGACATAAGAGCCATAGCAGCCGGCGTTCATCCTGACCGCGCCGCCCACGGCGCCGGGGATGGTGCGCAGGAAGGTCAGGTCGATACCGGCCTCGGCCGCCTTGCGCGCCACATGGGCATCAAGCGCTGCGGCGCCCGCGGTGACCCGGTTGCCCTCGCTCGTGATGGTGTTGAAGCCGCGGCCCATGCGGATCACCACCGCCCGCAGCCCGCCATCGCGCACGATCAGGTTGGAGCCGACGCCCATGGGAAAGACCGCCACCTCCTGCGGCAGCACGCGCAGGAAATCGGCGAGGTCGGCAGTATCGGCCGGCTGGAACAGCCAGTCCGCCGGCCCGCCAACGCGCAGCCAGGTGAGATCGGCAAGCGCGCGGCCTTCGGTCAGCCGCCCGCGCACCTGTGGCATGTGAAAGTGATCGTCCATTGCCTGCCTCGCCTCGGTTTTCCCCGTCATAGGACGGAACGCGGCCAACGAAAAGGCCCGATCACCGCCCTCTGCGCCGGCGCCACCAAGCCAGCCCGCCACCGATCCCCAGGCCCACCACAGACGGCGCCACAAAGATCAGCACGATGATGAAATAGGCCAGCGCATCCCAGCCCTGAGCCGTCTGCGCCTTGACCATGAGCCAGGCGCCACAGGCCAGACCGGCGGCGATCAGCCCGAAAAACCACCGGCGCGCATCTTGCCGAATGAGGACATACCCCAGCAGAGCCGCGCCCAGAAGGACGGCGGCCATGATGAGGAGGACTCTGATCTGTGACGGCTCCATCCGCCGCGCTCCCGCCCGGGTGTGTTCAGGCAGAGCCTATCGCCCGGACCCGGCCCCGGGCAAGCGGTCGTCAGCCCTGTGCCTCGCTCTCGGACCCGGCGCTGCCCTGGACCCGCTGCCGCAGCCAGCGGCTGAGGTAGATCACCGGCCAGCGCAGCACGCTCATCCCGGCGATCAGCACCAGCAGACCGACCCAGGGGCCGTTCTGATAGGTCACGAACCCCAGGAGCGGCACGCCGAGGGCGATCAGCACATAGGCGCGGCGCCAGTGATTGTCGCGCGAGGGCATCGCCGCCAGCACATTGGCCGCCAGCGCCCAGAGGCAGGCAAGGATCAGCGACAGGGTCATGCCGTCAACTGCTCCGGCAGGGCATTGGCCCAGGCGCTGATCGTGCCGGCACCGAGGCAGACCACGATGTCGCCCGGCCCCGCATTCTCGCGCACGAAATCGGCCAGCGCCTCTTCGCCGGACAGCGCGGTGGCGTGGCGGTGGCCATGGCGGCGCAGCCCGTCGACCAGGTCGTCGCGCGACGCGCCTTCGATCGGGTCCTCGCCGGCGGCAAAGACATCGGCAATGGCGACCACATCGGCCTCGTTGAAGCAGGCGCAGAAATCCTCGAACAGGTTCGACAGCCGCGAATAGCGGTGCGGCTGGTGCACCGCGATCACCCGCCCCTCAGAGGCCTGCCGCGCCGCGCGCAGCACGGCGGCAATCTCTACCGGGTGGTGGCCGTAGTCATCGATGATCGTCACGCCGTCAACTTCGCCGACTTTCGTGAACCGGCGGTTAACACCGCCGAAATTCGCCAATGCAGCCCGGATCTCGTCGATCTTCATCCCGAGATGACGGCAGACCGCCACGGCGCTCAGCGCATTCGAGACGTTGTGATCGCCCGGCATCGGCAGGGCGCAGCCCTCGATCATCCGGCCCTCGGCCTGCAGCGCGATGTCGAACTTCGCCACCCCGGCCTCGTAATGCAGGTTGACCGCGCGCACATCGGCCTGCGAGTTGAAGCCATAGGTCACCACGCGGCGGTCGGTGACCTTGCCGACCAGCCGCTGCACCTCTTCGTGGTCGGTGCAGCAGACCGCCAGCCCGTAGAACGGGATGTTCGAGACGAAATCGAGAAAGCCCTGCCGCAGCCGGTCGAAATCGCCCCAGTGCTCCATGTGCTCGGGGTCGATATTGGTGACCACGCCGATGGTGGCGGGCAGGCGGTTGAAGGTGCCGTCACTTTCGTCGGCTTCGACCACCATCCATTCGCCCTGCCCCATGCGGGCGTTCGAGCCATAGGCGTGGATAATGCCGCCGTTGACCACCGTCGGATCGAACCCGCCGGCGACCATCAGCTCGGCCATCATCGTGGTGGTGGTGGTCTTGCCGTGGGTGCCGGCAATGGCGATGTTGGATTTCAGCCGCATCAGCTCGGCCAGCATCTCGGCCCGGCGCACCACCGGCAGGCCCCGGGCGCGCGCCTCGTCAAGCTCGGGGTTGCCCGGCTTGATCGCGGTCGAGATCACGACGACCTCGGCCTCGGCCAGGTTCTCGGCCTTCTGGCCGACGAAGATCCTGGCGCCGAGGCGCTCGAGCCGGTCGGTGATCTTCGAGCCCTTGAGGTCGCTCCCCTGCACCCGGTAGCCCAGGTTGAGCAGCACCTCGGCGATGCCCGACATGCCGATGCCGCCGATGCCGACAAAGTGGATCGGCCCGACATCGGTGGGCAGTTTGGTGACGGCGGCAGCGTTCATTCGGGGTCCTTTCCGGGCTGTGGCCTCTGGCCTTCGGCCAGCGTCTCGACCATGGCGGCCAGTTCGCGGGCCGCATCGGGTTTGCCTAGCGCCAGCGCGGCCTGCGACATGCGGCGCGCCTCTTCGGGCTGGCTGAGAATATCGTGGATCGCCGCGGTCAGCGGTTCTACGTGCAGGTCGGTCTCGGGCACCACCACCGCCGCGCCGGCCTCTGACAGGCCGCGGGCATTGGCGCTCTGGTGGTCGCCGGTGGCGGCCGCATAGGGCACCAGGATCGCCGGCCGGCCGATCACGGCGAGATCGGCGATCGAGGAGGCGCCGGCGCGGCTGATCACCAGCTGCGCCTCGGACATCCGCCGCGGCACGTCCTGAAAGAACGGCTGCACATCGGCGTCGATATTGTGTTCTTCGTAGTATTTCGCCACCCGCTCGTGATCTTCTCCGCGGGCCTGGTGGCTGACGCGGATGTTCTCGAGCACCCGCATCGGCAGGCCGGCAATCGCCGGCGGCACCACGTCCGACAGGATGCGCGCGCCCTGGCTGCCGCCCATCACCAGGATCGACATCGGGTAGTCGCCCGGCGTGATATAGCTGGCCCCGGCGCGTTCGAGGACGGCAGCGCGCACCGGGTTGCCGGTGTGATGGCCGTCGACCCCCTCGGGCAGCTCGGTGGGCCAGGTGCCGCAGGCCATGGCGTCGACGCGCCTGGCAAAGAGCGTGTTGACCTTGCCGAGGATGCCGTTTTGTTCATGGATCATCCGCGGCCGGCGCATCAGCCAGGCCGCCGAGAGCGCCGGGATCGACGGGTAGCCGCCAAAGCCCACCACCGCGTCAGGCCGGTCGCGCAGAAAGCCGAAGACCGCCGAGCAGACCCCGCCAAGAATGCGGAACGGCGCCACCACCTTGCCGGCGATGCCGCCACGGGCAAAGGTGGCCGAGCTGATCTGGTCGATCTCGACGGTATGGGGAAAGCCCTGCGTATAGCGCGCGCCGCGGGCATCGGTCGAGAGCTTGACCCGCCAGCCGCGCGCCAGCATCTCTTCCGCAAGGGCTTGCGCGGGGAACATATGCCCCCCGGTGCCGCCTGCCGCAATGACGAGTAGCCTCTGCCGCTCCATCAGTCCGTGCCCTTATGCCTTGCGGCGGGGCTCACCTGACGCGGCCCCGCAGAATGTCTCCGATCTCGCCCTGCGGCCGTGTCCGGGTGAACGACAGCAGCATGCCCACCGCGATGCCGGTGGCAATCAGCGAGGAGCCGCCGTAGCTGACGAAGGGCAGCGTCATGCCCTTGGCGGGCAAGAGCCGCACCGCGACACCCATGTTGATCATCGCCTGAACGCCGAACATGCAGGCAAGCCCGGTTCCGGCCAGCCGGATAAAGGGATCGCGTTCGCGCATCAGGCGCAGCAGAGACGACAGCACCACCCCCGCATAGAGCGCGATGATCGCCAGCACAAGGATCAGCCCGTATTCCTCGGCCGCCACGGCGATGATGAAATCGGTGTGGGCGTCCGGCAGCGACCATTTCACCTGCCCCTCGCCGACGCCAACGCCGACGAACCCGCCCTCGCGGATCGCGTTGGTGGCATAGCCCAGCTGGGTGGTCGGATCGACGTCCGCGGTCAGAAAGCCGTCGATGCGGCGGGCGAAGTGCTCTGAACTGGAATAGGCCAGCGTGCCGGCCAGCACCACCAGGAGCGCGATGCCCACCAGCAGGAGCATCGGCGCACCGGCGACGAAATACATCACCCCCCAGCCAAACAGCACCAGGCAGGCCTGGCCGAAGTCGGGCTGCAGGGCCAGCATCAGCACGATGGTCACGCAAAGCCCGAACGACCACAGCCGCCCCGGCGGGCCGTTGATCTCCTGGTTGGCGGCCAGCATCCAGGCGGCGATCACCACGAACCCGGGCTTGAGAAACTCCGACGGCTGCACCGAGGCGAAGCCCAGGCTGTACCAGCGCACCGCGCCCTTGCCGAAATCGGTGCCGAAGGCCGGCAGCAGCGCCAGCGCCACGAAGGCCAGCGCAAAGCCCACCACCGCCAGACGGCGCACCAGCACCGGCGTCATCATCGAGGTGACCAGCATCGCCACCAGAGCCGCACCGCCAAAGATCGCCTGCCGGGTGACATAGTGAAAAGGTTCGAACCCGTTCTTGGCCGCCAGCGGCGGCGAGGCGGCAAGCCCCAGCAAGATGCCGATGGTGAACAGGATCAGGATAAAGGACATCGACATCTTGTCGATCGTGCGCCACCATTTCGGGAGCACAGGCTCGACGTCCCTCACGGGGGCCGCGCCATAGACCATTTCAGTCATGGGAATCTGCCACTCAATCTGCCTCGGGTGCCCCGTTTTTCGGGGTCTGGCCAGAAGTTTACCGCAAACCCCGTGACAAGGCTAGGGAAAACGCCCCCGCCCGCCCCTTGCGCTTGCCGGCATTTCGGGGCACCGCTGGCGGATGAATGTCACCACCCTCATCCTCGGCGCCGGCGCCGCCGGCCTGATGTGCGCGGCCCATGCCGGCCCCGGCACGCTGGTCATCGATCATGCCAAGGCCCCGGGCGAAAAGATCCGCATTTCCGGCGGCGGTCGCTGCAATTTCACCAACCTGTACACCGCGCCCGGGAACTTCCTGTCGCAGAACCCGCATTTCTGCAAATCGGCGCTGAAACGCTATACCCAGTGGGATTTCATCGCGCTGGTCGACCGCCACGGCATCGCCTGGCACGAAAAGACCCTGGGCCAGCTGTTCTGCGATGGCAAATCCACCCAGGTGGTCGAGATGCTGACCGCCGAGATGCGCGCGGCCGGCGCCGATCTCTGGCTGCAGACCAGCGTGGTCGGCGTCAGCCATGACGGCAGCCGGTTTTCCGTGATCCTCGACCGCGAGGGCCGCCGCACAGTCGTCACCGCCAGCAACCTGGTGCTCGCCACCGGCGGCAAGTCGATCCCCAAGATGGGCGCCACCGGGCTCTCCTATGACATCGCCCGGCAATTCGGGCTCGCGGTCACCGAGACCCGCCCTGCCCTGGTGCCGCTGACCTTTTCCGACCAGCGCTTCGCGCCGCTTTCCGGCGTCTCGCTGCCGGCCACGGCCCGCACCAATGGCACCAGTTTCGACGAGGCGCTGCTGTTTACCCACCGCGGGCTCTCGGGCCCGGCGATCCTGCAGGTCTCGTCGTTCTGGCGCGAAGGCGACGAGATCGCCCTGCGCCTCGCGCCGCCCACGCTCTACGACGATCTGCGTGCGGCCCGGCAAGAGGCCGGCCGCGTCAACCTCACCACCGCGCTGGCGCGCCACCTGCCGGCGCGGCTGGTCGAGCATCTCGCGGGCCCCCTGCAACTCACCGGCAACCTCGCCGACCAGTCCGACGCCCGGCTGCGCGCACTTTGCGAGACGCTGTCGGACTGGCGCCACAAGCCCACCGGGTCAGAGGGCTATCGCACCGCCGAGGTCACCTTGGGCGGCATCGACACCGACGGGCTGAACTCGCGCGACATGCAGGCCAGGGACGTGCCCGGTCTTTATGCCATCGGCGAGGCGGTGGATGTCACCGGCTGGCTCGGCGGCTACAACTTCCAGTGGGCCTGGGCCTCGGGCCATGCCGCGGGCACGGCGCTCGCGGCGCGCGGCTGAGCGCCACTGGAATATTTACAGCGCCGCCACATATCCGTTACACAATCGTCACGTTGAACGGAGTGCCGGATGGCCCTGATCGAATATCCGCCTCTGAAGCCCGCCAACCTGCTTCGCGCGCTCGAGGCCAAGGTGCCGCAGAAGTTTGCCCGCGACATCCTCAACCGCCTGCGCTTCCGCGGCCAGGCGCCGCTGTCTGACGAGGCGCTCTTCGTGCCGCTGGCCGACGTCCACGCGGCCTATGCCCCCGATCCCAAACAGGGCGCCCCGGCTTTCCGCCGCCGTCACAGCGGGCTGGTGCGCGGCGGCAACTGGGACCTCTCGACAAGGCCGCTCGAGGAGTCCTTCAAGCATGCGGCCATCCGCCTGCATTTCGTCGACGGTCTGCCCTGGGAAGAGACCGGCGTCTACGAGCGCCACCTGCAGAACATCGCCCGGCACGGCCAGTCCGACGGCTGCCGCACCCTCGACGACCTCAAGCGCCGCTATGCCCGCATCGACGCGCTCTACGACGAGGTCAGCCGCACCCGCCGCCTGCGCCCGCGCAAGGAGGTGCCGGGCTATTTCCGCCGCGAACACGGCGGCATCTTCGTCCATATCGACCGCAACGGACGCGCCCTGCGTCGCGGCGGCGGCGAACACCGCTACGCCATCGCCCGCATCCTCGACCTGCCGGAAATCCCGGTGCAGCCCGGGGTGATCCACATCGACGCCCTCAGGAACGGCCACCTTGACCGTCTGCGCCACTCGATCCACGGCTGAAGCAAACGCGCGGGTCCAGCCCTTCTTCTGTTCGAAAATACCCTCGGGGGAGTCGCCAAAGGCGACGGGGGCAGAGCCCCCATCCCTTAGCTCTCGGTCAGACGCGCCAGCACGTTCTGGGTGAAATCCACCCCGCGCTGCTCGAAATTGTCATACTGGTCGAAACTCGCTGCCGCCGGCGCCAGCAGCACCGTCTCGCCGGGCTGCGCCTCGGCCATGGCGCGTTCCACCGCGGCCGACATCTCGGTGCAGACCTCGGCCTCGACGCCGGGAAGCCCCAGCGCAAAGCCCGCCGCCTCGCGGCCGATCACATAGGCCTTGACCACATTGGCCAGCCCTTCGGCCAAGCCCCCGAGCCCGCCGTCCTTCTGCAACCCGCCGCAGATCCAGCGGATCTTGCCGAAAGCCGCGAGCGCCTTGGCGGCGCTGTCGACATTGGTGGCCTTGCTGTCGTTGACATACGTGACCCCGCCCGCCTCGGCGATCAGCTGCGACCGGTGCGGCAGACCGGCAAAGCTGTGGAACGCCTGTTCGATCACCCGCGGCGCCAGCCCCAGGGTCCGGCAGGCGGCATAGGCGGCACAGGCATTCTGGTGATTGTGCGCGCCGGGCAGCCCCTTGACCGCCCGCAAGTCGATCGAGCCGGCCTGCCGCCCCTTGCGATACTCCGAGAGGAACCCCTTGCGGGCAAACACGTGCCAACCCGGCCCGGTGAGCTTGCCGGTCACCGAGATGCGGATCACCCGGTCGTCGCCCGGCCCCTCGCTGAGCTGGCCGGCAAGGAAGCGGCCCTCGGCCTCATCGACACCGATCACCGCGCGGTCCGGCCCGCCTTCGGCGAACAGCCGGCGCTTGGCGGCGAAATAGCCGCCCATGCCGCCGTGACGGTCGAGGTGGTCGGGGCTGAGGTTGGTGAACACCGCCACGTCGGGGGTCAGCGCCCGGGCCAGTTCGGTCTGGTAGGACGAGAGCTCGAGCACCACCACGCCGCCATCGCCCGGCGGGTCGATGTCGAGCACGCCGCGACCGATGTTGCCGGCGAGCTGCGCCTCACGGCCAGAGGCCTCGAGGATGTGGTGGATCAGCGCCGAGGTGGTGGATTTGCCGTTCGAGCCTGTCACCGCCACCACCCGCGGCGGGCTGTCATGCATCTCCCATCCGGTCTGGGCCAGCGAGCGGAAGAACAGGCCGATGTCATTGTCGACCGGCACGCCAGCCGCCTGTGCCGCGGCCACCACCGGGTTGGGCGTTGGATAGAGATGCGGGATGCCGGGCGAGACGATCAGCGTGGCGATCTCGGCGAAGATGCCGGGGCTCATCAGGTCGCTGACCTCAAAGCCCGCGTCCTCGGCGCGCTCACGGGCCTGGGGGTTGTCATCCCAGCAGACCGGGATGGCGCCACCCTCGCGCAGGGCGCGGGCGGCCGAGAGGCCCGAGCGGCCGAGGCCGAGGATAGCGATGCGATGGGATTCGAAACCGGTGACTGGGATCATGGGTCGCTCCTCGTGGGGCGGTCAGGATCGGGGGCGCTGCCCCCGGACGCCCGGGAATATGTTCGGCCAGAAGGAGCCCTGGACGCGCTTGCCCTCAGCGGACCTTCAGGGTGGCGAGGCCGATGATGGCGAGGATCAGCGAGATTATCCAGAAGCGGATCACGATGGTGGGCTCGGCCCAGCCCTTCTTTTCGTAATGGTGGTGGATCGGCGCCATCAGGAAGACCCGCTTGCCGGTGCGTTTGAAGTAGAGCACCTGGATGATCACCGAGAGCGCCTCGACCACAAAGAGCCCGCCGACCACGCCGAGCACGATCTCGTGCTTGGTGGCCACGGCGATGGCGCCGAGCGCGCCGCCGAGTGCGAGGCTGCCGGTGTCGCCCATGAAGACCGCCGCCGGCGGCGCGTTGTACCACAGAAAGCCCAAGCCCCCGCCGAAGAGGCCTGCGGTGAAAATCAGGATCTCGCCGGTGCCGGGGACGTAGTGCACGTCGAGGTATTCGGTGAAGTCGACCCGGCCCACCGCGTAGGCGATGACGCCGAGCGTGCCGGCGGCGATCATCACCGGCATGATCGCCAGCCCGTCAAGCCCGTCGGTCAGGTTGACCGCATTGGCAGCACCGACGATGACGAACATGCAAAACGGCAGGAACAGCCAGCCGAGGTTCAGCAGGGTGTCCTTGAGCACCGGCAGCGCGAGGCGGAACTGCAGATCGTCCGGGTGGTAGATCGCGGCCCAATAGGCGGCGATGCCGGCGATCAAGAAGCCCAGCAACAGCCGCACCCGGCCCGGCACGCCCTTGGTGTTCTGTTTCGAGACCTTGGCATAGTCGTCGGCAAAGCCGATCAGCCCGAAGGCGAAGGTGACGAAGAGCACCATCAGCACATAAGGGTTGTCGAGCCGCGCCCAGAGCAGGGTCGAGGTCAGCAGCGCGCTGAGGATCAGCAGACCGCCCATGGTGGGGGTGCCGGCCTTGGCGACATGGCCCTCCGGACCATCGTCGCGGATCGGCTGGCCCTTGCCCTGGCTGCGCCGCAGCACGTTGATCAACGGCTTGCCGAAGAGAAAGCCGAAGATCAGCGCCGTCATGAAGGCGCCGCCTGCCCGGAAGGTTATATAGCGGAAAAGATTGAAAAAATCCCCGCCATCGGACAAAGCTGTCAACCAGTAGAGCATCTCATGCCCCTTCCCGCCTTTTAGTGGCCTGCTACTTATTGGGGGTCGCCATCGCCCATTTTGCGGATCGCGTCAACCAGCGCCGAGAGGCCGATGGAATTCGATCCCTTGATCAGCAGAACATCGCCGGGGCGCAGCTCGTGGCGGACCTCCGGCAGGATGTCGGAGACCCGGGGCTGCCAGTTGCCGCGCCGGTCGGCCGGCAGCGCCTGCCAGAGGTGACGGCTCAGCGGGCCGACGCAATGCACCCGGTCGATCGCCTCCATCGCCGGCAGGCGGGCCAGCGCGGCATGCAGCTCGGGGGCGGTCTCGCCCAGTTCGGCCATGTCGCCGAGACAGGCGATGCGGCGGCCGCGCTGGGCCTTGGGGGTGGCGGCCAGCACCGTGAGCGCGGCCTCCATCGAGGCCGGGTTGGCGTTGTAGCTGTCGTCGATCACTTCCAGCGTCTTGGCCGGATCGGCCGGATCGAGGGCGATGCTCTGGCGCGCGCCGCGGCCCTTGACCGGGGCCCAGCGCGACAGCGCCGCCGCCGCCAGCGCCGGATCGAGCCCCAGCGCATCGGTGACCGCCAGAACGCCGAGACCGTTCATCGCGAAATGCCGCCCGGTGGCTGCGATCTTGAAATGCCGGTCGGCGTGGCGGACGCGGGCATGGGCGACGGTCACGCCATGGGCCATCTCGACGCCGGTCAGACGGTACTGCGCCTGCGGCGCCTCGCCGAACCCGACATAGGCGGCCCCCGCCGCGCGGGCGGCGTCGCGCAGAAGATCGGCGGTGCCGACTTCGGCATTGAAGACCGCGGTGCCGCCGGCTTCGAGCCCGGCGAGGATGCTGGCCTTTTCCGCGGCGATGCCCTCGATCTTTCCGAAGGCCTCGAGATGCGCCGGGGCGACGGTGGTGATCATCGCCACATGCGGCCGGGCGATGGCCGACAGGGGCGCGATTTCGCCGGGGTGGTTCATGCCGATCTCGATCACCGCGAATTCGGTGTCGGCGGGCATCCGCGCCAGCGTGAGCGGCACGCCCCAATGGTTGTTGTAGCTCGCCACCGAGGCATGGGTGCGGCCAAAGGCCTGCAGCGTCTCGCGCAGCATCTCCTTGGTCGAGGTCTTGCCGACCGAACCGGTGACGGCGACGACCCGGGCGGCGGTGCGGGCGCGACCGGAGCGGCCCAACGCCTCGAGCGCCGGCATGATCTCCTCGACGATCAGCAGTGGGGCATCCTCGGCCACGCCTTCGGGGCGGTGGGTGACGAGCGCGGCCGCCGCACCCTTCTCCAGCGCCTGGGCCACGAAGTCATGACCGTCGCGGGCGGCCTTGAGCGCGACGAAGAGATCGCCGGGCTGCAGCGTGCGGGTGTCGATCGAGACGCCGCCGGCCTGCCAGTCGGTCGTGCTGCGCCCGCCGGTGGCCGCTGCGGCCTCGGCCGCGGTCCAGAGGCTCACGGGTTGACCCCGTCAAGCGCCGAGACCGCGACGCTGGCCTGTTCCACATCGTCGAAAGGATAGGTGGTGTCGCCGACCACCTGGCCGCTCTCGTGACCCTTGCCGCAGATCAGCAGCGCATCGCCCGGTTGCAGCATGTCGACGCCGCGCAGGATCGCCTCGGCGCGGTCGCCCACTTCGATGGCCTCGGGACCGGCGCCCTGCAGCACCGCGGCGCGGATCGCGGCCGGGTCCTCGGTGCGGGGGTTGTCGTCGGTGACGATGACGATATCGGCATTCTCGCGCGCGGCCTGCCCCATAAGCGGGCGTTTGGCGGTGTCGCGGTCGCCGCCGGCGCCGACCACGGCAATCAACCGGCCCATGACATGCGGGCGCAGGGCCGAAAGGGCGGTCTTCACCGCGTCGGGGGTATGAGCGTAATCGACAAAGGCGGCGGCGCCATTGGCGCGGGTCGCGGCGAGCTGCATGCGGCCGCGCACGGTGCCAAGATCGCTCATCACCTCGAAGACGCGCTCGGGCGCTTGGCCGGCGGCGATCACCAATCCGGTGGCAAGCAGCACGTTGGCCGCCTGGAAACCGCCGATCAGCTTGAGCCGGGTCTGGTAGGTCTGCCCCAGCCAGTCGAATCGCAGGTCCTGCCCGGTGGCATCGAACCGTTGCGCCACCAGCCGCAGGTCGCAGCCCTGGCCCCGACCGACGGTCAGCACCGACTGGCCGCGGGCGGCGCAGACCGGCTCGAGATCGGCAACCTTGGGGTCGTCCATGTTGAGCACGGCGGTGCCATCCTCGGGCAGAACCCGCAGGAAGAGACCGGCCTTGGCCTCGAAATAGGCCTCGAAGGAATGGTGATAATCCAGGTGGTCCTGGGTGAAGTTGGTGAAGCCCGCGGCCTTGAGGTGGACGCCGTCGAGCCGCCGCTGCGCCAGCCCGTGCGAGGAGGCCTCCATCGCGGCATGGGTGATGCCGGCCTCGGCCGCGGCCGACAGGGTGCGGTGCAGGGTAACCGGCTCTGGTGTGGTATGGGCGAGCGGCGCCTCCCAGGCGCCTTCAACGCCGGTGGTGCCAAGGTTGACCGCCGGGATGTCGAGCGCCCGCCAGATCTGCCGGCAGAAGGTCGAGACCGAGGTCTTGCCGTTGGTGCCGGTCACCGCGACCACGGTCTCGGGCTGGCTGCCGAACCACAGCGCCGAGGTATAGGCCAGCACCTGTCGCGGGTCCTCGGCGACGATCAGCGCAGCGTGGCTGGCGTCGAGCACATCGGCGGCGATCCGCGCACCCTCGGCATCGGTGAGCACCGCGCCGGCGCCCATGCGCAGGGCGTACTGGATGAATTCCGCGCCATGCACCCGGCTGCCCGGCAGCGCGGCAAAGAGGGCGCCCTCCCTGACCTCGCGGCTGTCGACCGTGATGCCGGTGATCCGCGTCTCTGCGCCGCCCCGGGCGCTGAGGCCCAGATCGGCAAGCGATTTCGTTCTGCTCATGAAGGACCCCGTCTACTGACTGGTGAGCGTTATACCAGCCAGCGTGTCGGGTTCAATCGTGGGTCTGAGGCCCAGCAGCGGCGCGAGGCGTTCGATCATCTCGGCGGCCACCGGCACCGCGGTCCAGCCGGCGGTGCGGCGCAGCTCGCCGGCGGCGTGGATCTCGGGCTCGTCGAGGGTGACGACCAGCACGTACTTCGGATCGTGGATCGGAAAGATCGAGGCGAAGGTGGCGATCACCTTGTCCTTGTAATAGCCGCCCTTGGGCATGGGCTTGTCGGCGGTGCCGGTCTTGCCGCCCACCGCATAGCCGCGCACGTCGCCAAAGCTCGCAGTGCCCTCGTCGTGGCTGACCACCAGCCGCAACATGGCACGCGAGGCCGCTGCAGCGCTCTCCGACATCACCCGCTCGCCCAGGTTCGGGCCGTTCTGGCGCAGCAGCGTCGGCGTCACCATGCGGCCGCCGTTGGCGACGGCGGCATAGGCGGTGGCCAGGTGCAACGGCGAAGCCGAGAGACCGTGGCCGTAGGAGATCGTCATGGTCGAGAGCTCGGACCAGTTCGGCGGCAGTAGCGGCTTGGCGCGCTTGGCCTCCTGCAGCTCGACCGGGGTCACATCAAAAAAGCCCAGCTTTTCGAGGAAGGTCTTCTGCCGGTCGGCGCCGATCATCTGTGCCAGCCGCGCGGTGCCGATGTTGGAGGATTTGACGATCACCTTGGTGACCGACAACTCCTTGCCGTAGTTGTGGAAATCGCGGATGCGGTGGCGGCCCCAGGTGAGCGGGCCGCGAATGTCGACCATGGTGTTCGGGTTGACGATGCCGAGGTCCATCGCCTGCGCCGCGGCAAAAATCTTGAAGGTCGAGCCCAGCTCGTAGACCCCCTGCACCGCGCGGTTGAACAGCGGGCTGATCGAGGGATCGTCGCCGAGCGCCGGCAGCGGCCGGTCGTTGGGGTCGAAGTCCGGCAGGCTGGCCAGCGACAGGATCTCGCCGCTGTTGGCATCCATCAGGATCGCGGTGGCGCCCTTGGCCCCCATGATCTTCATGCCGCCGTAGAGCACCTTTTCCGCCGCCGCCTGCAACGTCAGGTCAATCGACAGCTCGAGCGGCGCGCCTTCGCGGGCCGGGTCGCGCAGCAGATCGTCGTGGAACTTCTCGATGCCGGCGGTGCCCAGCACCTCGGCCGAATGCACGCCCTCACGGCCAAAACCGTAGCCGCCCAGCACATGCGCCGCCAGCGCACCATTGGGATAGAGCCGCATCTCGCGCGGGCCGAACAACAGGCCGGGCTCGCCGATGTCATGCACCGCCTGCTTCTGTTCGGGGCTCAGCTTCTTGCGAATCCACATGAACTTGCGATCAGAGGTGAAGCGCTTCTTGAGGTCGGCGACGTCGAGCTCGGGGAAGATCTTGCCCAGTTCCTCGGCCGCACGCAGCGGTTCGATCATCTGGTGCGGGTGGGCGTAGAGGCTGTGCACCTCCATGTTGGTGGCGAGGATCCGGCCCTTGCGGTCAACGATATCGGCGCGTTGGGCGACAATCGAGGCGCCATTGGTGGCGGCGCGCGGCTCGGTCGCCTCAGAGGCGGCCAGACCGCCCATGCGCACGGCAATCACGAGGAAGGCGCAGAAATACATGATCCCCAGCAGCAACAGCCGCTGCTCGGCGCGCAGCCGCAGCCGGTCGCGCATTTCTTCGTGCCGCAGGCGGATGTTCTCGCGTTCGATGGCGTCGGGGTTTTCGCCCCTCTGACGGGCGTCGAGGATGCGGGCCAGCGGGCGCAGCGGGGTGCGGATCATGGCTGTTGCTCCTGGTCTGCGCCCTGCGACGAGGTGGCGATCGGGTTGGTAATCGGCTCGAGATCATCGAACACCGGCAGCGGAAAGGCGACCTGATCGACATTGCCGAAATGCCGCGGCCTGAGCGGCAACAGACCCAGCCGGTCAAAGTTCAACTCGGCCAGGTCGCGCAGCCGGTCGGGGCGGTTGAGATAAGCCCATTCTGCCCGCAGCACCGAGAGGCGGACCCGCGCCGCGCCAATCTCTCGCTGCAGTTTCGACGTCTTTTCAATCGCTTCCTGAGTCTTGTAGTTCTCGTGGTAGGCCCAGAAGGCCAGTCCGATCACGGTGAGCGCTGTCATGACATAGAGAATGGACCGCATTACCTTGTCCCCTTGAGTTGCGGCATGGCGATGGATTTGGCGTCGACCTCGCCGGCCGGCACCTCGGTGCGCCGGGCCACCCGCAGCCGGGCCGAGCGCGAGCGCGGGTTTTCCGCCAATTCCTGCTTGTCGGGGCCGGCGGCCTTGCGGGTGACAATCTCGAATTGCGCCGGCACCGCCGCGACCTGCGGCGCATAGCGGTTGAAGTTGCCGGAATGGCCGGCGCGGGCCTGCAGGAAGCGTTTGACCATCCGGTCCTCGATGGAATGAAAGGTCACCACCGCCAGCAGACCGCCGGGTTTCAGCACCCGTTCTGCGGCCATCAGCCCCTCGAAAAGCTCGGTATATTCGTCGTTGACGGCGATTCGCAGCGCCTGGAACGAGCGCGTGGCGGGATGGCTCTGACCGGGCTTCGAGCGCGGCAAAGAGCGTTCGATCACCCCTGCCAGTTGCAGCGTGGTCTCGAAGGGCGCCTCGGCGCGCGCGCGAACGATGTTCTTGGCGATCCGCCGCGAGGCGCGTTCCTCGCCAAAGACAAAGAGGATCTCGGCCAGTTCCTGCTCTGAGGCGGAATTGACCAGATCGGCGGCGCTGGGGCCGTCCTGGCTCATCCGCATGTCGAGCGGGCCGTCCTTCATGAAGGAAAAGCCGCGCTCGGCGCGGTCGAGCTGCATGGAGGAGACCCCGAGATCGAGCACCACGCCCTCGACCGCGCTGGCGACCTCGTCCATCTTGGAAAACACGGTCTGCTCGGGGCGGATTCGGTCGCCGTAGTCGCGCATCCAGTCGGCGGCCAGTTCAAAGGCCAGCGGGTCGCGGTCGATCGCCACCACCTCGCCCGCACCGGCCTCGAGCAATGCACGGGTATAGCCGCCGGCGCCGAAGGTGCCATCGATCCAGGTGCCTTCCACCGGCGCGACCGCTGCGATCAGCGGCCGGATCAGTACGGGGATATGCGGGGCCGCGGGGGGTGTGGTCTGAGCGGCGGCCATCGGTCAGGCTCCCTCTGCCGGAGCGTCGAGGAAGGAGAGCGGATCGAAGTCCTCAGGCAGCTCGTCGAGCCATTCCTCGGTCTTGGCCAGCTCTTCCTTCTCGTAGGTGTCCGGGTGCCAGATTTGAAAGGTGTCGCCGGCGGCGATGAAGAAGGCTTCTTTCTGGAGGCCGATCTTCTCGCGCAGCTTGGCCGGCAGCACGAGGCGGCCGGTCTCGTCGACATTGGTGGGATAGGATTGGCCGTGAAACAGCCGCTGCAGCATCTTGCGCTGCATCGAGCCGCGCGGCAGGGCATCGATCTTGGCGTCGACCTCGTCGATCGCCTCCATCGTGTAGCATTCGAGGTAATTGCGGCGGTGATCGCCATAGACGATTACGAGCTCGGGATTTTCACCGGATTTCCAGTTCGGGTCGGCGGCTTCCAGCACACGGCGAAACGAGGCCGGGATAGACACCCTGCCCTTCGTATCCACCTTGTGGTGGCTCTCGCCTCTGAACCTGCGGCTCACTGTCCTGCCGTCCTTTGCTCGCGCCCCCGCGAAACCCCCCGGATTTTGGATGTAAAAACGGCGGGTTGATCTGCTGCCACTGATCAACCCGCCGCCTGTCCCGCTCTTGCGGGATGTCCAGCTGCGCGCGCCACCTGGGGGGATGTCTGCTCGCCCGCGCGCCGGATCTCTTGTTCACGATGAAAGGCGGATGCCTGTATGAAACCTTGTTTTTGCTTTTGTTCGGAGTTGGTTGCGGGGTCGTTTGGTGCCCCTGTCTCCGTCCCTCATCGTGGTATAAGGGATGCCATGGGAATTTATGGAAATCAACAGGCAAAATTGGGAAACACCCACATCATATTGTCCACACCCCCTGTGGAAAACAACATCTTGGGGGTAAATTTGTCATGTTTTTGGAAATTGTAGCGGAAGCGGGAATTTGCCTACACTATATATAGTGATCTAAGCGCTGTGGCTTTTTTCCCACGAAATCCCGGAACATTTTCAGGCGTGCCGCAATCTGCCCGCAGTTTCCCAGTCAACCGCACCGGGGTGGCGGCAGAAATTCCCTGTCACACCCAATGAATCACATCCGAATCACGGAATCGAGAGGGTTTCGCCACGAGTCGCCGCCACAGTCGGGACCGGCCGGACCATGAATTCCCATCCGTCCCACGATTTCCCGTAGGTCCCATGAATTCCCGCCGCGCCCACGGTTTCCCGCCAGGTGACGGCCCCGGGCTCGGCGGTTGATCGAAGGAGAGAGAAGAGAGGCGGTCCAAGAAGCCGCGCCGGCGCTCCGAGGCGCGGCGCGAGGCCTGTGCCCGTCAGGCGCGCAGGTCCCTCACATATAGGAGGCACCGGACGGGCCCCGCGCGCATCGGGCGCGCAGGGTCAGGTATATCATGTCAGCGCTGCGCCGGTCTCAGACCAGCCCGCCGCGGATCATGCCTTGTGCAAGCTGGCCGTAAGCCGCGGCCATCGGTCCTTCGCCAGCGGCCACCGGCGTGCCATTGTCGCCGCCCAGCCGCGTGTCGAGATCGATCGGCAGCTGCGCCAGCAGTGGCACGCCCATGTCCTGCGCCTCTTTCGCCGCGCCGCCATGACCAAAGATATGCGCCTCGAAGCCACAGCTCGGGCAATGGAACAGCGACATGTTCTCGATCATCCCGAGGATCGGCGTCTTCAGCGTATGGAACATGTCCACTGCCTTGCGCGCATCGAGCAGCGCCACGTCCTGCGGCGTCGAGACCACGATGGCCCCGGAAAGCTCGGATTTCTGGCACAGCGTCAGTTGCACGTCGCCGGTGCCGGGCGGCAGATCGACCAGCAGCACGTCAAGCTCACCCCATGCCACCTGCCCGAGCATCTGCTGCAGCGCGCCCATCAGCATCGGCCCGCGCCAGACCACCGCCTTGGCCGGGTCAAGCATCAGCCCGATCGACATCAGCGTGACGCCATGCGCCACCAGCGGCTCGATCGTCTTGCCGTCTGGGCTGGCCGGGCGCTGGCTGACCCCCATCATCCGCGGCTGCGACGGACCGTATATGTCGGCATCCAGCAGTCCGACCTTCTTGCCGGCGCGCGCCAGCGCCACGGCGAGGTTCGAGGAGACGGTGGATTTGCCCACCCCGCCCTTGCCGGAGCCAATGGCAATGATGCGTTTGACGCCGGCGGGCTTCATCGGACCGGCCTGGGCCTTGGGATGACCGCCGATCTTGAGGCTCGGCGGCGCCTTGGCCTCATGCGCGGTCAGCACGGCATGCACCTCGCGCACCCCCTCGAGGCTCGCCACGGCGCGCTCGGTGGCGGCGCGCAAGGGCTCCATCTGGCGCGCGATCTCGGGCGTGGGCGCCTCGATCACATAGCGCACAATGCCGCCCTCGACGCTCAGCGCTCGAATCAAATCCCGCGAGACAAGGTCGCCACCGCCGGGAATCTCGAATGTTGCCAATAGTTTTCGGATTTTTTCCTGCATCGGAGCCCTGCTCTTTCCTTTCACATCGCGAACCACAGACAGACTGCAAGCGGCTATTTGCAACCCTCGGGTGAATTCTTGCGACCTTGGTCGTAAAATCCTCGCGTCAATGCCAGACGCCTTGCATTTGCTGCATAGCAGCATTGCCCATGCCGGGGATTGTGCACACGCAGCATTCGACTAGATTGAGGTCAACGAAACGAACATACACACCGACGACAACAAAGGCTCAACGCCATGGCAGACATCACCACGAACACTCCCGTTCAGGCTGGACCGAACAACCGCATTCAGGCTGCGCTGAAGTCCCTTTCCGCACGTTTTGCACAGTATCGCGTGTATCGGGAAACCATGAACGAGTTGCAAGGCCTCTCGAACCGCGAGCTCGCCGATCTCGGCCTGAGCCGCAGCGAAATCCGCCGCGTGGCCTATCACGCAGCCTACAACTGATCAGGAATCAGAAGGCTCTCTCCTCCTCCCTGAGTCTTCTGTGTCTCAGCGGCGACATCTCTCCTCCTCCCTGATGTCGCCGCCTTTTATTCCGGGCCCCACGATTGGCCCTTACAGAATTCCCGCCGTTTCTCCTCCCTTTTGCGGCCGGGAATACCAGGACCGAAGGCACCTCCTCCCAAATCGCCTGAGGTCCGACCCTTGCTGGCGCTTCGTCTCCTCCCATTCAGGAGCGCCGGTGGTGATAAGACGGCGGCACACCTCCCTGTGCCGCCGTCTTACCCCCCGAGGGCACGAGTTTCAGGGCTCCGGCCCGCCGCCACGCCTCATGCGTGACGCCGGCAAAGACAGAATTCCCGCCGCTCTCCTCCCATTGCGGCCGGGATAACCGGATCGAGGGCTCCTCCTCCCAATAGGCCCGAGGTCCGATCCAGACTGGCGCTTCGTCTCCTCCCATTCAGGAGCGACGGTTGACACAAGACGGCGGCACACCTCCCTG
>NZ_JAXMOR010000011.1:0-122185 GCF_034669705.1 Marinovum sp. | reverse complement strand
CTACACGTCCTGTTCGAAGTAGGACGCGTTGTCTTTCGTGATTTGTTCGAGGGTGCTGTCGAGTTGCGAGAGGTGGTGCATTCCGGCCTCGACGGCGAGGGCGGGGTCGCCGGCGAGGATGGCGCGGGCGATGGCCTCGTGGTCGGCGAGGAGTTGCGGCATGCGGTCGTGCTTGGCCAGGCCCAGCAGGCAGAGGCGGTCGAGCTTGGCCTTTTCCGAGGAGATCACCTCGAAGGCAAAGCCGGCGCCGGCGATCTCGCAGAGGGCCTGATGGAAATCGTAGTCCAGGGCGCTGAACGCCGTGGCATCGCGGGCGGCCAGCGCGGCGCGCTGGCGGTCGAGCTCGCGGCCGAGCCGGGCCGGTTTGCCGGCATCGGGGCTCAGCGCCGCGCGGCGCAGCACCTCGGCCTCGACCGCGGCGCGCACGAAGCGCGACTTCTCGATCTCGCGGGCCGAGAAGCGGCGCACCTCGGTGGCGCGCTGCGGCCGGATCAGCAGCAGGTCGAGATTGGCCAGCCGGGTGAAGGCGTCGCGCACCGGCTGGCGCGAGACGCCGAAACGGGCGGCGATCTCGGCCTCGGAGATGCGATCGCCCGGCCGCAATCGCAGCGCGTTGATCTCGTCGTGGAGATGGTCGAAGATCTCGTCGACCGCCGTGCGCCGGTCGCTGGTGAGGCTGGTCTGCATTCGTCGGGTGTCCCTTTGCGTGACCGACTTATAGCCGGGCTGGCCGGATCCGCCAGAGGCGGGCTGCGGGGGGCTGTCGCTGGGGCGTGCCATGGCTGTCGACCTTTCCGGCAGTGATCAGGGGCCAGAGGCCCCCCGAAACCGGCGCCGGAGCCCGACGGTGGGGCGGTCGCGGCGCCCGGCCGGCCCCTTCGGGAAGGGGACACCGGCCTGAACTTGATACTAGTATTCCAGATTTGTTACTAGTATACCAGTGAAAAGTTAGCCCCGAATCGCGACCCTGTGCAACTGATAGGTGTGGCGGCCGCAAGGCTCGGGCCGGACGCTGGGAACTTAACGGAGGAGAGTGCATGTCTGGAGTTCGTTTGGAGGGCATCGTCAAGGCCTATGGTGCGGTGCAGGTGGTGCATGGCATCGACCTTGAGGTCGCCGAGAAGGAGTTCGTCGTGCTGGTCGGCCCCTCTGGCTGCGGCAAGTCGACGACGCTGCGGATGATTGCCGGTCTCGAGGAGATCAGCGACGGCGATCTGACGATCGACGGACGGCATGTGAACCGGGTCGCGCCGAAGGACCGCGACGTGGCGATGGTGTTCCAGAACTACGCGCTCTACCCGCATCTCAACGTCGCCGAGAACATCGCCTTCGGCCTGCGCATCCGCAAGGAAAGCAAGGAGCATATCGCCTCTTCGGTCGACGAGGTCGGCACCATCCTCGGGCTGACGCCCTATCTCGAGCGCCGTCCGGCGGATCTCTCGGGCGGTCAGCGCCAGCGGGTCGCCATGGGCCGGGCGATCGTGCGCCGCCCCAAGGTGTTCCTGTTCGACGAGCCGCTGTCGAACCTCGATGCCAAGCTCAGGACCCAGATGCGGGCCGAGATCAAGCGGCTGCACAAGCGGCTCGGCGCGACCTCGATCTATGTCACCCACGACCAGGTCGAGGCGATGACGCTGGCCGACCGGATCGTCGTCATGCATGACGGCCGGATCGAGCAGATCGGCTCGCCGATGGAGCTGTTCCTGAACCCGGCCAATACCTTCGTCGCGGGCTTTCTCGGCTCGCCGCCGATGAACATGGTCAAGGCGACGGTGGTCGCCGGCGATCGCGGCCCGGTGGCCGAATTCGACGGCCAGCGGCTCCAGCTTCAGGCGATTCCGGCGATGCAGAACGCGGTCGGCCGCGAGGTCATCCTCGGCATCCGGCCGGAGTTCGTCTCGGTCGCCGACCAGTCCGATCCCGACAAGGTCACCCTCGATGTCGACCTGGTCGAGACCCTGGGCTCCGAGGCGCTGATCCATGCCAGCCTGCAGGGCGAGCCCTTCGTGATCCGCACCGACACGGTGGGGCAGATGCACATCCTCGACGGCATCTCCGGCTTCACCATCGATCCCAAGCTGATCAAGGTGTTCGACGCCGAGAGCGGCGCGGCGCTGCCCGGCCAGGTGCTGGAACAATGAGCAACGATCCCAACTTCACCACCGCCCAGGGGCCGGCGACCGAGGAGCTGGTGTTCGACGCCAGCGAGGCCCGGCGCCAGCGCCGTCCCTCCCGCCTGGTCCGGGTCGGCGACCACCTGAAACGCGAATGGCAGCTCTATGTCATGCTGATCCCGACCATCCTGTGGCTGGCGATCTTTCTCTACAAGCCGATGTACGGCCTGCAGATCGCCTTCAAGGATTACTCGATCTTCCGCGGCGTCGCCGCCAGCCCCTGGATCGGGCTCGAGCATTTCCAGACGCTGTTCGGCAACGACCAGTTCCTGCGGGCGCTGAAGAACACCATCATCATCTCGTTCTACGGGCTGATCTTCGGCTTTCCGATGCCGATCATCCTGGCGCTGATGTTCAACGAGATCCTGGCGCAGACCTTCAAGAAGACCGCGCAGACCATCGTCTACCTGCCGCACTTCATCTCGAGCGTGATCATCGCGGGCATCGTGATCACCGCCTTCAGTCCGAGCGCGGGGATCGTCAACACCTTCCTCGGCTGGATCGGGGTCGATCCGATCTACTTCCTGACCAAGCCCGAGTGGTTCCGGCCGATCTTCGTCGGCACCGGCATCTGGCAGGAGGCGGGCTTCCAGTCGATCGTCTATCTCGCGGCGATCGCCGGGGTCTCGCCGACGCTCTACGAGAGCGCCGTGGTCGATGGCGCCAGCCGCTGGCAGATGATGTGGAAGATCACCCTGCCGTCGATCCTGCCCACCATCATCATCATGCTGATCATCCGCATCGGCAACATGCTGGAGGTGAGCTTCGAGATGATCATCCTGCTCTATCAGCCGGCCACCTACGAGACCGCCGACGTCGTCAACACCTTCATCTATCGCCAGGGTATCCAGGGCGGGCAATACGACCTTGCCGCAGCCGCGGGCCTGTTCAACGCGGTGGTGGCCTTCGTCCTGGTGATGACCGCCAACACGATCTCGAAGCGCTATTCGCGCACGTCGCTCTGGTAAGGGGGGAAGACCATGACACCGAACATGAATCTCTATTCACGCGGCGACAAGCTCTTCGTGATCACCAACATGGTGCTGATCGGGCTGTTCACCATCTCGACGCTCTATCCCTTCATCTACATCGCCTCGATGTCGATGAGCACCGGCTTCGAGGCCCGCGCCGGCAACGTCATCCTGACGCCGGTGGGCTTCACGCTGGAGGCCTACAAGCAGGTGCTCAGCGAGCCGCTGTTCTGGTCGTCGTACCTGAACACCTTCATCTACACCATCGGCGGCACGATCATGAGCCTGCTGTTCATCATCCCCGGCGCCTATGCGCTGTCGAAGCCGCAGCTCTATGGCCGGCGGTTCTGGAACCTGGTGGTGGCGTTCACCATGTGGTTCAACGCGGGTCTCATTCCGTTCTTCCTGAACATGCGGGACCTCGGACTTCTCGACAGCTACTTCGGCATCATCATCGGTTTTGCGGTCAACGGCTTCAACATCATCCTTCTGCGCAACTTCTTCGAGGGCATTCCGCAGTCCTTCGAAGAGGCCGCCCGGATGGACGGCGCCAACGAGTTCCAGGTGCTGTGGAAGGTCTACATGCCGCTTTCCAAGCCGGCGATCGCCACGGTGGCGCTGTTTTGCATCGTGTCGCGCTGGAACGGCTTCTTCTGGGCGATGGTGCTGTTGCAGGACGAGGACAAGATCCCGCTGCAGGTCTACCTGCGCAAGGTGATCGTCGAGCTCTCGGATGACGAGGAGTTCGCCACCTCGCTGCTCACCGCCGCCTATTCGGTGGAAACCGTGACCGCCGCGATCATCGTCTGCTCGATCATCCCGATCCTGATGATCTACCCCTTCCTGCAGAAATACTTCTCCAAGGGCATCCTGCTCGGAGGCGTGAAGGAGTGAGCCTTCGGGCATCGTGCGAGGAGCGCGGTGCCCGCCTCAAACGCCCCGGGGGCCTTCGGGCCCTCGGGACCAGACCCAAAAGACTTCGCACTAACTGGGAGGAAACAATGCGAAATTTTAACCTGTCACTTGCGATGCTGGCGACCACGGCCATGACGGCACCGGCCTTTGCGCAGGACATCGACCTGCCGATCGTCGACGAGCCGCTCGAGCTGACAATCCACATGCATTGGGACCGGGCGCAGGGCTATGACGAGAATTACCCGGTCGAGCAGAAGGCCCGCGAGCTGACCAATATCCATCTGGTCGACGCCACCGCCGGCAAGAACAGCACCGATCCGATGGAGGCGATGAACCTGCTGCTGGCGCAGGGCGATCTGCCCGATATCGTCGGCAGCCAGCTGATCCTGCAGCCGGTCAACCAGTACGGGCCGGAGGGCGCCTTCGTGCCGCTGAACGACCTGGTCGAGGAGCACGCGCCCAACATCAAGAAGTTCTGGGAAGAGCACCCCGGGCTGGTCGAGGCGATCTCGGCGCATGACGGCAACTACTACTACATCCCCTACCTGCCCGACGGCAAATACGGCCGGGCCTGGTTCATCCGCCAGGACTGGCTCGACACGCTGGGCCTCGAGCAGCCCGACACCGTCGATGAGCTCTACGACGTGCTGGTGGCGTTCCGCGACCAGGACCCGAACGGCAACGGCAAGAAGGACGAGATCCCGTTCTTCGTGCGCGACTGGGAAGAGGCGATCCGCCTCGTCACCCTCTGGGACGGGCGCTCTTCGGGTTCGGACACGCCGCATGACTTCATGGTCAACGAGGCCGGCGAGATCGTGCACCCCTATGCCCAGGAGAGCTATCGCGACGGTCTGGCCAATATCGTCAAGTGGTACGAGGAAGGGCTGATCGACCCCGAGGTCTTCACCCGCGGGACCTCGGCCCGCGACTACCTGCTGGGCGAGAACCTGGGCGGCGTGACCCATGACTGGTTCGCCTCGACCTCTGGCTACAATGCCGCGCTGGAAGGCAAGATCGACGGCTTCAACTTCATCCCCTTCCTGCCGCCGAAGTCGGTGAGCGGCAAGCGGATCGAAGAGCACCGCCGGATTCCGATCAAGCCGGACGGCTGGGCGATCAGCTTCTCCAACGACCACCAGGTCGAGACCATCAAGTATTTCGACTTCTGGTTCTCGGAGCAGGGCAGCCTGCTGGCCAACTTCGGTGTCGAGGGCGAGACCTGGGACATGGTCGACGGCGCGCCGGTGTTCAAGGACGAGGTGCTGAACAGCGAACAGGCGGTCAATGCCCAGCTCTGGGCGGTCGGCGCGCAGATCAAGAAGGGCTATCCGCAGGACTACCGCTACGAATGGCAGTGGACGGCGGATGCGGCGCGCAAGGGGATCGAACTCTACGACAGCGAGGACCTGCTGGTCGACCAGTTCCTCGGGGTGTCGATGAACAAGGAAGAGCAGGCGGTCTATGACAAGTACTGGCCGTCGATCAAGACCTACATGCTCGAGCGCCAGCAGGCCTGGGTGCTGGGCACCGGCGACGTCAAGCAAGACTGGGACGGCTATCTCGCGACGCTCGACAACATGGGTCTCGACCAGGTTCTCGAGGTCATGAACGCCGCCTACGACCGCCAGTACGAAGGCTGAAGACAGCGGTTCCGCGGGCGGACCCGATGAGGGGGCCGCCCGCGGGGCCGCAGGACGACCAGAGATGACATATCGCAAACGGGAGGACACCATGCGAAACCTGACACTGTCCCTGACCATGCTGGCGACGACGGCAATGACGGCCCCGGCCTTTGCCGAGGCGCATCTGCCGATCGTCGACGAGCCGCTGGAACTGACCATCCACATGCACTGGCCGCGCGCCCAGGGGTATGGCCCCGGCGGCGACACCTCGACGCTCTACCCGGTCGAGGAAGTGGCCCGCGAGAAGACCAACATCCACCTCGTCGACCGGACCTCGGGCCGCAACACCAAGGACAACAACGAGGCGATGAACCTGCTGCTCGCCACCGGCGACCTGCCCGACATCGTCGGCGGCAACCGGATCCAGCAGCCGGTCAACCAGTACGGTCCCGAGGGCGCCTTCGTGCCGCTCAACGACCTGGTCGACGAACATGCGCCGAACATCAAGAAGTTCTGGGAAGACAACCCGGGCCTGAAGGAAGCCATCTCGGCCTATGACGGCAACTACTACTACATCCCCTATCTGCCCGACGGCAAATACGGCCGGGCCTGGTTCATCCGCCAGGACTGGCTCGACAAGCTGGGCCTCGAGCAGCCCGACAATGTCGACGAGCTCTACGAGGTGCTGGTGGCGTTCCGCGACCAGGACCCCAACGGCAACGGCCAGAAGGACGAGGTGCCCTATTTTGCCCGCGACTGGGAAGAGGTGCTGCGGCTGATGACGCTGTGGGATGCGCGGACCTCGGGCTCCGACACCTACCACGACTTCTATGTCACCGAAGAGGGCAAGATCGCGCACCCCTATGCGCAAGAGGCCTACCGCGATGCCATGGCCAACCTGGCGAAATGGTACGAGGAAGGGCTGATCGACGCCGAGATCTTCACCCGCGGCTCGTCGTCGCGCGACTTCCTGCTGGGCGAGAACCTCGGCGGTCTGACGCATGACTGGTTTGCCTCGACCTCGGGCTACAACTCGGCGCTGGAAGGCAAGATCGACGGCTTCAACTTCATCCCCTTCCTGCCGCCGAAATCGGCCGCCGGCGTGCGGATGGAAGAGCACCGCCGCATTCCGATCAAACCCGATGGCTGGGCGATCACCTTTGCCAACGAGCATCCCGAGGAGACCATCAAGTACTTCGACTACTGGTTCTCCGAAGAAGGCAGCCTCTTGGCCAACTTCGGCGTCGAGGGCAAGACCTGGGACATGATCGACGGCGAGCCGGTCTACAAGGACGAGGTGCTGAACTCCGACACCCCGGTCAACAGCCAGATGTACCTCGAGGGCGCGCAGATCTATCGCGGCTACCCGCAGGACTACCGCTATGAATGGCAGTGGACCGCGCAGGCGGCACGCGACGGCATCGAGCTCTATGACAGCGAAGACCTGCTGGTCGACCAGTTCCTCGGCGTCGCCTTCAACAAGGACGAGCAGGAGGTCTATGACCGCTACTGGCCGTCGATCCAGACCTACATGCTGGAGCGCCAGCAGGCCTGGATCCTCGGCTCGGGCGACATCGAGGCCGATTGGGACAGCTACATCGCGACCCTCGAGAAGATGGGCTACGACAAGGTCATCGAGGTCATGAACACGGCCTACAACCGCCAGTACGGCTGAGCCGTTCCACGCGCCAGATGACAGGTGTGGCCGGGACCCCCGGCCGCACCGCCACCTCTCCCCGGCGGGCCCCGTGCGGCCGCGCCCCCCTTACCGACGCAAGCAACAGAAAGACCTGACCGATGGACGGCAACACTGCTCCCAGGCTCGACGAACCCAAGACCGGCCGGCTGACGATCCAGTATGCGCCCGACGCCGACAGCGAGATCACCGAGACCCCGCCGCGCTTTACCTGGCTGCCGGTGATCGAGGACGAGGCCCGCTACGTGCTGCGCGTCTCGCGCGATCCGGACTTTGCCGCGGCCGAGACCCGGGTCTGGTCGGGCATCCCGCTGAACTTCTTCACCCCCGACACGGTGCTCGAGCCGGGCACCTGGCACTGGGCCTACGCGGTCTGCGACGACGCCGGCAAACCCGCCAGCGGCTGGAGCCGGACCCGCAGCTTCACCCTCGCCGAGGGGCTGCCCGAGACCCCGCTGCCGGCCCGCGAGACCCGCTTTGACGGCGCCCCCGAGAGCCACCCGCGGCTCTGGCTCGATGCCGACCGGCTGGCGGACTTCCGCAAGGCGGTCAAAGCCGACCCCGATCATTGCACCTGGGCCACCTTCTACCAGAAATCCGTGCTGCCCTGGATGGAGCGCGAGGTGATGTCCGAGCCTGCGGGCTATCCCGACCACACCCGCACCGCGCCGGTCTGGCGGCAGACCTATATCGAGCTGCAGGAGCTGATGTATGCCATCCGCCACCTCGCCATCGGCGGCCAGGTGACCGGCGACCAGGCGATGCTCGACCGCGCCAAGGCCTGGCTGCTCGAGGCGGCGAGCTGGGACCCGATGGGGGTGACCTCGCGTGCCTATACCGACGAATGGGCCTACCGGGTCACCAATGCGCTGACCTGGGGCTTCGACTGGCTCTACGACGCGCTGTCGGAAGACGAGCGCAAGACAGTGCGCGACGCGCTGCACGCCCGCACGCGCGATATTGCCGAACATGCCATCCTGAATGCCAAGATCCATCTCTTCCCCTATGACAGCCACGCCGTCCGCTCGGTCTCGCTGACCCTGGTGCCGGCCTGCATCGCGCTGCTCGGCGAAGACGCGGACATCGGCGAGGGCGACGAGGCCCGCGACTGGCTGAACTACTGCATCGAGTTCCTCGCCACGGTTTATTCGCCCTGGGGCGACGCCGATGGCGGCTGGGCCGAGGGCACCAACTACTGGATGATGGGCATGGCCTATCTGATCGAGGCCGCCAACCGGCTCAAGAGCTTCGCCGGCATCGATCTCTACACCCGGCCGTTCTTCCGCAACACCGGTGACTTCCCGCTCTATTGCAAGGCGCCGGGCACCCGCCGCGCCACCTTTGGCGATGACAGCACCCAGGGCGATCTGCCCTGCATCAAGACCGGCATCAACCTGCGGCAATACGCCGGCGTCACCGGCAACGGCGCCTACCAGTGGTACCACGAGGAACTGGCGCGGCTGAACCCGGGCACCGAGGGCGCCTTCTACAACTGGGGCTGGTGGGACACCAACTTTGACGAACTGACCTATCTCACTGACTTCCCCCTTGTCGAGGCTTCCGATCCGCCCTCTGGCATGCGCCACTTCAAGGGCATTGGCTGGGTCGGCATCCAGCATCAGATGGCCGACCCCGACAGCCATATCCAGTTTGTGTTCAAAAGCAGTAAATACGGCTCGATCAGCCACAGCCACGGCGACCAGAACGCCTTTTGCATGGCCGCCTTCGGCGAGGATCTGGCGATCCAGTCGGGCTATTACGTCGCCTTCAACTCGACCATGCACCGGCTGTGGCGGCGCCAGACCCGGTCGAAAAATGCCATTCTGATCAATGGCAAGGGCCAATACGCCGACAAGGACAAGGCCCGCGCCATGGCCGCCACCGGGCGCATCCTCGCCGCCGAGGAGCGCGCCGATCACATGTACATCCACGGCGATGCCACCGCCGCCTACCAGTCGCTGTCTCCGGAAGTGACCCGGGCCGAGCGCGAGGTCTACTTCGTGCGCGGCAGCTACTTCGTGATCGTCGACAGCGTCGATGCCGAGACGCCTGTGACCATCGACTGGCTGCTGCATGCCAACCAGCCCTACGACCTCGGCCGCACCTCCTTCCGCTCCAACGGCAAGACGGCCGGGTTCTACGGCCAGGTGGTCTGGTCGGAGGCCGGCAAGCCCGAGATCAGCCAGTTCACCGGCTTCCCGGACGTCGACCCCTCGGAATACGAGGGCCTGCCCGAGAGCACCTGCCTGGTGGCGAAATACCCCGCCGCCAAGCGCCACCGCATCGCCACCCTGCTGGTGCCCTATCGCCTCGAAGAGCCCAGGCGCATCTTCAACTTCATGGACGACCAGGGCTACGACGCCGAGCTCTACTTCACCGACACCGACGAGAACACCTTCAACATCACCCTCAAGAAATTCGCGAAAACATAAGGCGGGCCTACGAGGACAGATCAGGCCGCGGGGATTACCCGCGGCCTGTCTATGCCGGGGCCTGGACCAAGATAGGCGCTGGCGCGGGGCGGATCATGCGGGGGCAATGCAAAAGGGCAGGGAAACCCCCTGCCCTTTCCTGCGCGATGTCCTTTGTCTCAGCCGCCGAAATCGTCGAGCATGATGTCTTCGCGGTCGACGCCCAGTTCGAGCAGCATGTTGATCACCGACTGGTTCATGATCGGCGGACCACACATGTAGTATTCGCAATCTTCCGGTGCCGGGTGGTTCTTGAGATATTCCTCATAAAGCACGTTGTGGATGAAGCCGGTGTAGCCGTCCCAGTCGTCCTCCGGCAGCGAATCCGAGAGCGCCACATGCCATTCGAAGTTGGGGAATTCCGCCGCCAGCTGGTCGAAATCCTCGACGAAGAACATCTCGCGCTTGGAGCGTGCGCCGTACCAGAAGGTGATCTTGCGGTCGCGGTTCTCCAGCCGCTTGAGCTGGTCGAAGATGTGGCTGCGCATCGGCGCCATGCCGGCACCGCCGCCAATGAAGACCATCTCCTTCTGGGTGTCGCGGGCAAAGAACTCGCCGAACGGGCCGGAGATGGTGACCTTGTCGCCGGGCTTGAGGTTGAAGATGTAGGACGACATCTGCCCCGGCGGAATGCCCTCGGAGCCCGGCGGCGGCGAGGCGACGCGGACGTTGAGCATGATCAGCCCCTTCTCGTCGGGGTAGTTGGCCATCGAATAGGCCCGCTCGATCGGCTCGGGCACGGCGGATTCATACTGCCACAGATTGAACTTGTCCCAATCCGGCCGGTACTCCTCCTCGACGTCGAACTCCTTGTACGAGAGCTTGTGTGCCGGCGCCTCGATCTGGATGTAGCCGCCGGCGCGGAAGTTCACGTCCTCGCCCTCGGGCAGCTCCAGCACCAGGTTCTTGATGAAGGTGGCGACGTTCTCGTTCGACCGCACGGTGCAGTCCCACTTCTTCACGCCGAAGACCTCTTCGGGCACCTCGATCTTCATGTCCTGCTTGACCGCCACCTGGCACGACAGCCGGTCGCCGCAGGCCGCCTCGCGCTTGGTGATGTGGCTTTCCTCGGTCGGCAGGATCGAGCCGCCGCCCTCGTGGATGCGGACCCGGCATTGCGCACAGGTGCCGCCGCCCCCGCAGGCCGAGGGGACGAAGAGCTTTTCCGCCGCCAGCGTCTGCAGCAGCTTGCCGCCGGCGGGGACGCGGATGGTTTTTTCGCCATTGATGGTGATGTTGACGTCGCCAGAGCTGACGAGCTTTGACCGCGCCGCCAGGATGACCGTCACCAGCATGACGACGATCAGGGTAAAGAGGAGGACGCCAAGTCCGAAAGTTTCCATGACTCGAGCCGCTCCTTACAGTTTGACGCCGCTGAAGGACATGAAGGCCATGGCCATCAGTCCGGCGGAGATGAATGTGATGCCGAGGCCCTGAAGCCCGTCGGGGATGTCGGAATACTTCAGCTTCTCGCGCACGCCCGCCATCGCGGTGATCGCCAGCGCCCAGCCAAAGCCCGACGACATGCCGTAGGTCAGCGCCTCGGGAAAGTCGTAGCTGCGTTCGACCATGAACAGCGAGCCGCCGAGGATGGCGCAGTTCACCGTGATCAGCGGCAGGAAGACGCCGAGCGCGTTGTAGAGCGGCGGGAAGTACTTATCGAGCACCATCTCGAGGATCTGTACCAGCGCCGCGATGACGCCGATATAGGAGATCAGCCCGAGGAAGGTGAGGTCGATGTCCGGAAACCCGGCCCAGGCCAGCGCGCCGGGGGCGAGCAGGTAGGTCAGGATCAGGTTGTTGGCCGGCACGGTGATCGACTGCACCACCATGACCGAGATGCCAAGGCCGATGGCGGTGGAGATCTTCTTGGACACGGCGAGGAAGGTGCACATGCCGAGGAAGAACGACAGGGCCAGGTTCTCGACGAAGATCGCCTTGACCGCGAGGGAGATGAGACCTTCCATCAGTGTGCCTCCACCGCTTGGATGCGATATTCACGCTCTTCGACCTGACCCGGTTTCCAGGTCCGGATCGCCCAGATCAGCAGGCCGATGACAAAGAACGCCGAGGGCGGCAGCAGCAGCAAACCGTTGGGCACGTACCAGCCGCCGTTGTTCACCGTCTCGAGGATGGTGACGCCGAACAGCGAGCCCGAGCCGAAAAGCTCACGGAAGAAGGAGACCACCATCAGCAGCAGGCCATAGCCCATGCCGTTGCCGACACCGTCGATGAAGCTCGCCACCGGCGGGTTCTTCATCGCAAAGGCCTCGGCGCGGCCCATGACGATGCAGTTGGTGATGATCAGCCCGACAAAGACCGAGAGGGTCTTGGAAATCTCGTAGGCATAGGCCTTGAGCACCTGATCAACGAGGATCACCAGCGAGGCGATCACCACCATCTGCACGATAATCCGGATCGAGTTGGGGATCTGGTTGCGCAGCATCGAGATGAACAGCGACGAGAAGCCCGTCACCGAGATCACCGCCAGCGACATCACGAAGGCCACCGACATCGAGGAGGTCACCGCCAGCGCCGAGCAGATGCCCAGCACCTGCAGGGTGATCGGGTTGTTGTCGATCAGCGGATCGACGAGTTGCGAACGATAGGTCTGTGCCATCAGCCAACCTCTCCTGCTTTCAGCCGCTCGAGAAAGGCGCCGTACCCGGCCTCGCCCATCCAGAAACGCACCAGGTTGTCCACGCCCACCGAGGTCAGCGTCGCCCCGGCAAGAGCATCCACGAAATATTCAGCGCCTTCCGGCGGCGGGGCCTTGGCGACGGTGATCGCCAGGTCGCCATCCTCGGCAAAGAGCTTCTTGCCGTTCCACAAGGCCTTCCAGCGCGGGTTGTCGACCTCGGCCCCGAGGCCCGGGGTTTCGCCGTGCTGATAGAACTGCAGGCCATAGATGTCGTTGCCGTTCTCTTCGAGCGCGATGAAGCCGTAGAGCGTCGACCACAGGCCATAGCCCTCGATCGGCAGGATCACCTTGTCGAGCGCGCCCGCCTCGTCGCGCAGCAGGTAGATCATCCGGTAGGCGTCCATCTGCCCGCCAAGCCCGGCCGGGTCCTCGTCGAGCGCGCGGACGATCGCCGGATCGTCTGATGCGGCCAGCTCGTCGAAGGTCTCGATGTCGAACTGGTCGGAATAGGTGCCGCTGTCGAGTTCGAGCACATGCGGCTCGAAGGCCTCGAAGGCGTCATTCACCGCCACGTTTTCGTCATAGACGCCGGCGACCTGCAGGATGTTGACCCGCTTGTCGATCAGCCGGTTGGCATCCTGCACCGGGCGCAGGGCCACGGCGGCGGCCGAGACCACCATCGAGGCCACGAGGCAGAGCGCCACGGCGACAAAGATCGTCTTGCCGACAGAGTCTGGCGGCGCGTCGAGGAAGCGGCGGATCGGGCCCTTGCGCCCGGTCTCTTCAGGCATGTTGTCCTCAGGCATGGCGCTTTGCCCTCCGTTTGATATTGGCCTGCACGACGAAGTAATCGATCAGTGGCGCAAAGACGTTGCCGAACAGGATGGCGAGCATCATGCCTTCGGGGAAGGCCGGATTGACCACCCGGATCATCACCACCATGAACCCGATCAGCGCGCCATAGATGAAACGGCCGGTGTTGGTGTGGCTGGCCGAGACCGGCTCGGTCACCATGAACACCAGGCCAAAGGCATAGCCGCCGATCACCAGGTGCCAGTACCACGGCATGGCGAACATCGGGTTGGTGTCGGATCCGATCAGGTTCAGCAACGACGAGAAGGCGATCATGCCCACCAGGCAACCGACCACCAGCCGCCAGTTGGCGATCTTGGTGAACAGCAGGAAGGCCAGACCGACGAGGATCATCAGCGTCGAGGTCTCGCCGATGCAGCCCTGAATGGTGCCGATGAAGGCGTCCATCCAGCTGATGCCGGCGGCAGGCAGCACCTGGTGACCATCGGCGGCCGAGATCGCCAGCGCGGTGGCGCCGGAAAACCCGTCGACCGGGGTCCAGATGCTGTCGCCCGACATGTAGGCGGGATAGGCGAAATAGAGGAAGGCGCGGCCCACCAGTGCGGGGTTGAGGAAGTTCTTGCCGGTGCCGCCAAAGACCTCCTTGCCGATCACCACGCCAAAGATGATGCCAAGGGCCACCTGCCACAGCGGCGTCGAGGCCGGCAGGATCAGGGTGTAGAGCATCGAGGTGACGAGGAAGCCCTCGTTGACCTCATGCCGACGGATCACCGCGAAGAGCACCTCGAAGATGCCGCCGGCGACCAACGTGACTATGTAGATCGGCAGGAAATACAGCAACCCGTGCAGCATGTTGGCCAGCGGGTTGTTGTAGTTGAAACCGATGCCCAGGGTCTCGAGGATCCAGGCCCGCCAGCCCGAGGCGCCAAGCTCGGCAATCGCCATGTTGGTCTGCAACCCGGTGTTGTAGAGCCCGAACAGCAGCGTCGGGATCGTTGCCAGCACCACGTAGGTCATGATCCGCTTCATGTCGATGTAGGAGCGGGCATGCGGGGCGACGGTGGTCACCGTGCGCGGAGTATAGATGAAGCTCTCGACCATCTCGTAGAGCGGGAAGTACTTCTCGTACTTGCCGCCGTTGACGAAGCTCGGCTCTATCCGGTCGAAGAATGCGCGAAGACCCATGGCCTACCCTTCCTTCTCGATCTTGGTGAGGCTGTCGCGGAGCGCGAGGCCGTATTCATACTTGGCGGGGCAGGCAAAGCCGCAGAGCGCGACGTCTTCCTCGTCCAACTCCAGCACGCCAAGCGCCTGGGCGGTGTCGGTGTCCATCACCAGAAGGGAGCGCAACAGCTGCGTCGGCAGGAAGTCCTGCGGCATCAGCTGCTCGAAGGTGCCGATCGGCACCATGGCGCGGCGGCCGCCGTTGAGGTTCGACGTCAGCTTGTAAAGCTTGTCGCTCAGGGCCGAGCCCAGCACCGGCTGGAAGGCGTATTTCGACGGCATCGGGCGGATCCAGCCCAGCGGGATCTGCTCGCGGTCTTCCTCGATCAGGGTGACCTGACGGGCATAGCGGCCGAGATAGGCGGTCGGACCGGCGCCGGCATCGCCGCTGAGGATCGAGCCCGAGATCACCCGCAGCGGCGTGTCGGTCTCGAGGTCCTCGGCGCAGAGATCGAGCATCGAGGCACCGTTGATGGTGCGCACCAGCCGCGGGTTGGAACACATCGGGCCGGTCAGGGCGACGATGCGCTCGGCGCTGATGTGGCCGTCGCGCAGCAGCCGGCCGATGGCGATCACGTCATGATAGCCGATGGTCCAGACCATCTTGTCAGAGCTCGGCGGCTCGAGGAAATGCATGTGGGTGCCGGCGAGGCCGGAGGGATGCGGGCCGGAGAACGCTGCCGGGGTGATGCCGGCCAGATCGGTGCCGGGGATCTCGGCGCCGGTCTCCTGACAGAGATAGGTGTTGCCCTCGGTCAGCAGCGCCACCGCGGCGAGGCCACGGGTGAAGGCCTCGGCGTCGTCATTGATGATGACGGCGGCATCGGCCGACAGCGGCTCGCTGTCCATCGCGGTGACATAGATCGCGGCCGGGCGGCTGTCGGGGGCGGGCACCTTGGAATAGGGGCGGGTGCGAAACGAGGTCCAGAGACCAGCGGCGCAGAGACGTTCTGTCACACCCTCGGGAGTGTCGGCATCGCCCACTTGCGAGAAGTCCACCGGCTCGGCGGCGCCATGATCGACCTCGATCTCGACACTGACCAAAACGCGCCGTGCACCGCGGTTGATCGCCTTGATTCGGCCTGCGACCGGCGCGGTCACCTGCACCTCGGGCGTGTCCTTATGCGCCAGGATCGGCGCCCCGGCGGCCACGACATCGCCCTCCTGAACCGAAAGTCGCGGCTTCAGGCCAATGTAATCCCGGCCTAGAATCGCGGCGGTCCGGACGGGAGCGGCCTCGTGAATCGTCAGGTCGGGTGCGCCAAGTACCGGCACGTCCAGACCTTTTTTCAACGTAAATTGCTGCACGTCTTTTCGTCCTGTCTTCTGTCCCGCCGCCTTATGCGACACTGCGTCCGGGTTTTAAAGGCGGTTTAGACACCCATCTTTCGAATAACTGTTGAACCCCGTGCCGATCTGTCCCAGAAGCTCACGGAATGAACACCGGACCAGATTGCAGCCAGCGGAGCCGTCCCATGACAGACCCTCTTCTTCTTACCCGCCGTAGCGTGTTTGCGATGCCGCTTTTTCTCATGGCGTGCAAGAAAGGCTGGTCGGTACTGGAGCTGACTGGTCTGACCATGGGCACAGGTTATTCCATCGTCGCCGTCGATCACAGCCGCAATGTCGACAAGGCAGAGCTGCAGGCTGCCGTCGACGCCGCCCTTGGCCGGGTCAACGAACAGATGTCGAACTGGGATGCCGGGTCCGAGATTTCGCGCTTCAACGCGAGCGCCGAGGGCGAGAGCCTGACCGTCTCGCCCGAGCTGGCGCAGGTGATGCAGGCCGCTCAGCAGGTGAACACCGCCAGCGATGGCCGGTTCGACGTCACCGTCGGCGCGCTGATCGACCTTTGGGGCTTTGGCGCCGGCCAGAGCCGCCGCGACCTGCCCGCCGAGGCCGAGATTGCCGAGGCAATGGCGTGCTGTGGCCAGTCGACCTCGGTCGGAACCGACGGCACCGCGCTCACCAAGCTGAACGGTGGCGCCAATGTCTACCTGTCGTCGATCGGCAAGGGCTTTGGCGTCGACCAGGTCGCCCGCGCGCTGGCCGGTTTCGGCATCACCGACTACATGGTCGAGATCGGCGGCGATCTCTATGCCGCGGGCCGCAATCCCGATGGCCAGCCCTGGCAGATCGGCATCGAGACGCCGCAGGCCTTCGACCGCGGCATCAGCCAGGTTGTCGGCCTGTCGGGCATGGGCATGGCGACCTCTGGCGATTACCGCAACTATTTCGACCACGATGGCCAGCGCTTTTCGCATATCATCGACGCCACCACCGGCCGACCGGTGACCCATGACACCGCCTCGGTCACCGTGCTGACCGAGAACGCGATGCTGGCCGACGCCTGGGCCACCGCCCTGCTGGTTCTGGGCCGCGAGCGCGGGCTCGAGATCGCCGAGCGCGAAGGCATCGCTGCGCTGTTCATCGACCGCGCTGCCGAGGGTTTCGTCACCACCGCCTCCGACCGGTTTGCGGCGGTCACCGCCTAAGAGGACGCCATGTCGACCTTTCTGCTCGCTTTCGGACTGCTTTTGCTGGTGATGCTGGGGATGGCGCTTGGCGTCATCCTGAACGGCCGCACCATCAAGGGCAGCTGCGGCGGGCTGAACGCGATTTCCGACGCCGACCAATGCCTGGTCTGCAAAAAGGACATCGACCCCGACAGCCCCCTGCGCGAGCGGCTGCAATGTCCGCGGGCGCGCAGGATGCTCGATGAGATGCAGGCCGAGGAACAGCCGGGCTGAGCGCTCAGCCCCGCATCGGTACAAACCCCAGCACCAGCAGCGTCGCCGCGGCGATCACCCCGTAGAGCCACAGCCGGCTGCGGGGGCCTTCCGCCTTCCAGACCGAGCGATAGCGCATGCCCGCCAGACAGGCGATGACGAAGAGCGCCGTCGCGAGCGCAGGCGTGAGGGTGAAATCTGTCAAGCAGCGGACCTTTATGCGCGTGTTGGAACCCATTTACACAGGCACGATTTTCTATAGCGTATAAAGGGAAACACGGAGAGATTACCATGCCGGCGTCTTATCAGCCAAAAACCCGCGACTCGGAAAAGCACGAGAGAACCTCCAGCCAATCGGTGCAGACCAACATGTCGGCCGCCCAGGCCACCGTGGCGCAGGTGCTGGAAAGCAAGAGCGGCGAGATGTTCTGGATCGCGCCCGAAGATACCGTTGGCCATGCGGTCGAGGTGCTGCGCGACAAGAAGATCGGCGCGCTGATGGTCAAGAGCCCGCAGGGCGAGCTGGTGGGCATCCTGTCGGAGCGCGACGTGGTGCGCCGGCTGGCCGACACGCCGGGCCACACCCTGCCGCAGAAGGTGTCCGAGCTGATGTCGACCGAGGTGCAGACCACCACGCCGAACGAGACCCTTGTGACGGTGCTGCGGCGGATGACCGACGGCCGGTTTCGCCACATGCCGGTGATGGAGGCGGGCCAACTGGTCGGGCTGATCTCGATCGGGGACGTGGTGAACTATCGCCTGACAGCGCTGGAATACGAGGCCTTGCAGCTCAAGCAGCTGATCGTCGGCTAGACTTGCGTTAGCCGGGCCAGCGGCTGCCCGCGAGGGGCCGCTGCAAAGCGGGTGTCCCGGCGCTTAATGGCAGCCAAGGTCACCTCGCAGCATTGCGCCTGCAGCAACCGGTCACGCCAGAGGTATGCCACGGTTTGTCGGCGCACCTTTGGTGCGACGGGGCGGGCAGCCGCTGGCCCCTCGCACTTTGCGTGCAAAGTGCTGCCGAGAGACCGGCGGGCTGAGCCCTTGGTCCGGACCGGGCGCAATTCAGCAACGTCGATTGAATCCAAACGGAATGCGCCCTACTACAACGCAACAGTCCTTTTCACTTTCGAGGTTGCCGCATGAAACGCTCCCGCATCAATGACATCATGGCTCAGGCGGACGATATGATCCGCAGCCATGGCTTCGTCCTGCCGCCCTTTGCCTACTGGACGCCAGAGGACTTCAAGTCGCGCAAGGACGAAGCCCGCGCGGTGATCGAGGCGCGCTGCGGCTGGGACATCACCGATTACGGCGAAGGCCGGTTCGACGAGTTGGGGCTGTTCCTCTTTACCCTGCGCAACGGCCGGCTCGCCGACCTGCAGCGCGGCGGCGGCATGTGTTATGCGGAAAAGCTGCTGATCTCGCGGCAGGACCAGCTCTCGCCGATGCACACCCATGTGATCAAGGCCGAAGACATCATCAACCGCGGCGGCGCCACCATGGTCATCGAGCTCTACGGCTCTGACGACGAGGGCAATTTCGCCGAGGACAAGGGCGGCACCGTCTGGTGCGACGGCATCCGCCGCGAGTTTGCCCCCGGCGAAAAGCTGAAATTCGCCCCCGGCGAAAGCGTCACCCTGATGCCCGGCGACTGGCATGCCTTCTGGGGCGAGGGCGGCGACGTGCTGATCGGCGAGGTCTCGACGGTGAACGACGACGAGACCGACAATGTCTTCCGCGAACCGATCGGCCGGTTTGCCGAGATCGAGGAAGACGTGGCGCCCAAGCACCTGCTGGTCAGCGACTACAAGACCTGGCTCGCCTGAGCCTGACGGCGGGCCACCGGATGACGGTGGCCCCTACCCCTCTCAATAGACCAGCCGGAACCCCTGGTGCGAGGTGGTGCTGTCGGGGGTCGAGCCGGTGCGCGCGGCGATCCGGTAGCGGTAGCAGTAGCTGGCGTGGCAGAGGAACGAGCCGCCCTTGGCCAGCTTGTAGCCGACCTTGTCGGCATGCGCCTGCTGCACCGATTTCTTCAGCGACTTCACCTTGAACGGCTGGCTGGTGTACTGCCAGATATTGCCGACCATGTGATAGAGCCCGTAGGCATTGGGCGCGAAGGAACGCGCCGGCGCGGTGCCGCGATATCCGTCGAGCCCCAGGTCGGTCTGCGGAAACCGCCCTTGCCAGATGTTGCAGGGAAAATGATCCTGATCGTTGGGCTCAAGATCGCCCCAGGGAAAGCGCACGTCGCCCTGCCCGCCCCGCGCCGCATGCTCGTACTCGGCCTCGGTGGGCAGACGCCCCCCGGCCCAGCGGGCAAAGACCTGTGCGTCGTTCCAACTCACATGCACCGCCGGGTGATCGTCGAGACAGGCCGCGGCAGAGCCCGGCCCCAGCGGTTCAGCCCAGCTGGCGCCATCGATCACTCGCCACCAGGGCACCGCCGCAACCGCCTGTGTCGGCGGATGATCGGCCGGCAAGAGGTTCTGGAACACGAAGGAATTGCCCAGCCGCTCGGCATCGGTGACATAGCCGGTGGCCTCGATGAACCGGCGGAAACGGGCATTGGTGACGGTGGTGGCGTCCATCTCGAAGGCTTTGATCCGGGTCTGGCGCAGCGGTGCCTCGCCGTCGATCGGCAGCTCTGGCCGGTCGGTGCCGATCAGCCCGCGGCCGCCGGGAATGCGCACCCGTTCGGGCGGATCGGTCTCGCGCGCCTGCGGGTCGTGCGACCGGGTCGCCTGCGTCGGGCGTGTCGCGGTTTCGTCCTCGCGCGCCGGGGCGCAGCAGCCTTTGGCTGGGGTGTCGGTCATCTTGAGGCCTCCTGCCGGCCTTTTTGCCTCAAAGCCCGGCAGAGTTCCATGCCAGGATGGGCCGATTTCGCGCCGCTCAGGGCCGCGCGACGATGAAATCCGGCATAATGCCGGTCTCGGCGATGGCGCGCCCTGCGTCCTGGCCGGCAAAGAAGCCGTACCGTGTGATCAGCGCCGAGGCGAGGCCCGCAGTCTGGGCGCCGAGGATATCGGTGTGCAGGCTGTCGCCCACCATCAGCACCCGGGCGCGGTCGATGGTGCCGATCCGGGCAAAGGCGAGGTCGAAGATATTGCCGAAGGGCTTGCCGAAGAATTCCGGCACCACCCCGCTGCGGTCGGCGAGCCGGTGGGCGAAATGGCCGGGCTCGGCCGAAAAACCGGTTTCGCGCGGGGCGACGATATCGGGATTGCCCACCAGCACCGGCCGCGGGCGGCGCTGCAGGGCCGCCTCGAGCAGGCTCTGGCGCGACTCGGTCCAGTCGGCGCTGCCGATCATCAGGACCCCCTCGACCGCGTCATAGGCCGCCGGATCGTCCTCGAGATAGGTCAGGTTCAGCCCCTCGAGATCCTCGAACCCGCTGGACCGGGTGGCGATCAGCCCCCAGTGCAGATCGCGCCGCGCCTGCAGGCCGGCCAGCAGCGTGGCCCGGCTGGTGATGATCTCTTCTGGCGCGAAGTCATAGCCGATGCGGCGGTACTTGCGCACAAGCGCCGCATGCGGCGCGCCGGCGGCGTTGGAGACCACGAACACCCGCTTGCCCGCCGCCTTGAGCGCCGCGATCCGCTGCGGCGTGTCGGGAATGGCAATTTCTCCGATGTTGAGCACGCCGAAGGCATCGAGCAGGAAGACATCGAAGTCATCGGCCAGGTCTGCCAGCGTCTCGCAATGCTGCCCGGGCCTTGCGGCAGGGACGGCGGCAGGCAGGCGATGGCGGATGGCCTCATAGGCCTTCAGTGCGACCTCTGCGGTCAGCGGGGTCAAATGATCGCCCCCCGCACCTTGGCCGAGACCCATTCGCTGATCACCACGGCGGCGAGGATCACCAGCAGGATCAGGCTCACCTGTGGCCAGGCCAGCACGTTGAGCGAGGCCGAAAGCTGCAGGCCGATGCCGCCCGCCCCCACCAGCCCCAGCACGGTCGACTCGCGGATGTTGATGTCCCAGCGGAACACCGCAACGCCGGCGAAGGCGGGCATGATCTGCGGCACGATCCCGTAGGCCATGACCTGCCAGCGGCTGGCGCCGGTGGCAGTGATCGCCTCGACCTGGGCGTGGTCGATCTCCTCGATGGCCTCGTAAAGCAGCTTGGCGCAGAAGCCGATCGAGCGGATGGCGATGGCGACGACACCGGCGAAGACCCCCGGCCCGATGATGGCGATCAAGAGCAGCGCCCAGATCAGCGAGTTGATCGAGCGCGTCGAGACAATGATCAAGAGCGCGATGGGCCGGATGAAGAGCCGCGACGGCGTTGTATTGCGCGCCGCCAGAAACGCCACCGGCACCGCGAGGAACAGCGCGATGATGGTGCCCAGCGTGGCGATGTTGAGCGTGTCCCAGATCGGCCGGCCCAGCTGGGTGATGTATTCCCAGCGCGGCGGCGTGGCGCGGGTCCAGATATCATTGGCGATGCGCGGCGCGTCCCAGACAAAGAACCACGTCGTGCTTTCCGAGATGATCTGCCAGCAGATCGCGAAGACCAGCAGACCGGCCAGCCAGCCGCCCCAGCGCAGCACCTTTTCGCGCGGGGTGCGCAGGCGCCAGACCTGGGCGCCATCCTTGGCAAACACCGGCATTACTGCACCCTCGCGCGGATGATGCCGGAGAGGTATTCCAGCGCCATGACAATGCCGATGATCAGGATCAGGATCGCCGCGGCGGTGTCGTACTCATAACGGTCAAAGGCGGTGTTCAGAGTCGCCCCGATCCCCCCTGCCCCGACGAGGCCGAGGATCGCGCTTTCGCGGAAGTTGATATCGATACGGTACATCGACAGTCCAACGAGGCGCGGCATCACTTGCGGCTGCACCCCGTAGTTGATCCACTGCATCCAGCGCGCGCCGGAGGCCCGGATCGCCTCGGCCTGCACCTTGTCCATCGCTTCGATGTCCTCGGCCAATAGCTTGGAAAGAAAGCCGATTGTCGCGAAAGAGAGCGTCAGGAAGCCCGCCAGCGGACCGAAACCGAAGATCGCGACAAGCAGGATGGCGACGATGATCTCTTGCAGCGCGCGGCTGATGGCGACGATGCCGCGACAGATGACGTAGACCGGCAAGGGCGCGACATTGCGCGCCGCGCCCAGCCCGATGGGGATCGAGATCGCGATGCCCACGACCGAGGCCGCCACCGTCATCACGATGCTCTCCATGAGCCCGCCCCAAATATCGCTCCCGCGAGTGACGAAGTCGGGCCGCGTGAAGGACAGGATGAAGGCCCAGCCGCGGTCGAGCCCGGCGTAGACCCGGCTCCAGTCGACCTCGATGGTGAGGAACGCCGCGATCAGGTAGGCGATGAACCCAAGGAGCAGCCCCCAGCGCAGCGCCGGGCGCTTGATGAAATGCGGCTTGCGCCAGCCCTGCCCCAGCATGTCGTCCAACTCGCGATGGCTCATTCCGCGGCCTCGATCTCTTCGTCCTCGACCTTTTCGATGGTGGCTTCCCAGTCCTCCTCGCCGTAGATCTCGGTAAGTTTATCCGGGGTCAGCCCGTCCGGCGGGCCGTCAAAGACGATCTGGCCGAACCGCAAGCCCACGATGCGCGGCACGAACATCTGCGCCAGCGCCACGTCGTGAATGTTGATGATCGCCGCCAGCCCGCGCTCACGGCAAAGCTCGGTGATCAGCCGCATGATCTGGCGCGAGGTCTTGGGATCGAGCGATGCGGTGGGCTCATCCACCAGCAGGAGCTTCGGATCCTGGATCAGCGCCCGGCAGATGCCGACCCGCTGGCGTTGTCCGCCCGAGAGTTCGTCGGCGCGCTTGTCGGCCATGTGCAGCAGGCCCACGCGGTCGAGCAGGCGAAAGGCCTCGTCCACGTCGGACTGCGAGTAGCGGCGCGTGAACGACCGCCAGAAGCCGACGTAACCCAGCCGGCCCGACAGGACGTTCTCCATCACCGTCAGCCGTTCGACCAGCGCGTATTCCTGAAAGATCATCCCCATCTCGCGCCGCGCCCGGCGCAGCGCACCGGAGCCCAGCTTGGTCAGGTCGGTTCCGTCCAGCATCACCGCGCCTTCGGTGGGCTCCACCAGACGGTTGATGCAGCGGATCAGCGTCGACTTGCCAGCGCCCGACGGCCCGATCAGCGCCAGCACCTGGCCGGAGGGCACCTCGAGGTCGATGGCCTGCAGGGCCTTGTCACCGGTCTTGTAGGTCTTGGTCAGGTTTTGCAGACGCAGCATGAAGGCCCCCCGAGGCAACAGGCGAACAGGCCCCCACCGGGGGCCCGCCGCAGGGTGATGGTCATTCGCAGGCGTAGGAGACGTCGTTGGCCGCGTCGATCTTGCGGATCACCTCCCAGTACTCCTGATAGGTGATCGGGATGAACTGCGCCTCGCCGTTCTTGGAGAATTCCTCCTCGAGGCTGCTGCCCTCCCAGTCGAAGCTGAAGAAAGCGTCCTGGATGGCCTCCTGCAGCTCGGGCTTCAGGTTGTAGACCACGCCGTAGCCGGTGGTCGGAAAGGTCTGCGACTTGTAGAGGCTGACGATCTGGTCCTCGCTGACCACGTCACGCTCGAGCATCCGCTGCATGACGGAGTTGGCGATCGAGGCCGCCGGGTAGTCCTTGTTGGCGACGCCGAGGATCGAGTTGTCATGCTTGCCGGAATAGACCGGCTCGAAGTCGCGCTCAGGCAACAGGTCGTAATCGGCCTTGAGGATCGCCGAAGGTGCCTTGAAGCCGGAGTTCGATGTGGGCGAGGTGAAGGCCAGCTGCTTGCCCTTGATATCCTCGACGCTTTCGATGCCGGAGCCGGGATAGGTGATGATCTCCATCTCGTAACCAAATGAGCCGTCCTCGCCCGCCATGATGGTGAAGGGGCGGAAGCCGGCGCAGTTTACCGCCAGCGGGTTCGAGCCGGTATTAAAGCCTGCGATGTGAAGCCGGCCGGATCGCATCGCCTCGATCTGGGCAGCGTTGGACTGAACCGGGAAGAAGACGATCTCCTTGCCGGTCTTTTCGGCCATGTGATCTAGAAAATCCGTCCAGGCCGTCTTGTAGACCGCCGGGTCCTCGACGGGAGTAAAGGCAAAGATCAACGTTTCAGGGTCGATCCATTGGCTTTCATCGCTGGGAATATCTGCAATCAGGTCGCCATCGGCATCGCAGAATCGATCATTCAGATCGCCGCGCGGGCAGTCCTGCGCCGAGGCAGCCCCGCTCAGCGACAGCAGCGCTATGGCCGAGGCCGAAAGCATCAGTTTCAGGTCGATTTTCATGTTTTTCCTCCCATGGAAAGCGGCTTTGCGCCGCGTTGGTTTTGGTCTTCACTCCGGATCGGCGACGACAATCTCCACCTCGGCGCCATCGACGGCCGCCAGCAGACGGCCCTGCGGACGACAATCGACGACGATGGAATCGAGGTCGGCCATCTCCCCCACCCGGGCCAGCCCCCTGCGGCCGAACTTGCCTGCGTCGATCAGCAGGTGCCGCTTGGCGGCACGCTGCAGCATCATCCGTTTTACGGCACCAAAGCCGCGCACGGTCTCGGACGGGCCCTCCTCCGATAGGCCCGAGGCCCCGATCATGCACCGGTCGACGTTGAAACGCGACAGGAATTCCAGCGTCTCGGTGCCGACAACCGCCGATTCCGCCGCCAGGTATTCACCGGGGCACAGCACCACGTCGGGCGCGCCGTGGCCGATGGTCATGGCGACCGGGATCGAATTGGTGATCACCGTGCAGCGGGTGCCGCGAAAGGCCAGCGCCCGGGCCAGCTGGATGGTGGTCGAGCCGCTGTCGATCATCACCGTCTCGCCGTCGGTGACAAGTTCGGCGGCGCGGCGGCCGATCCATTCCCGCTCGGCAATCCGCGCCGTGCTGCGCTCGTCAAGGCCGGGGTAATGGCCCTGCGCCGGCGCCGAGGCGCCGCCATGCGCCCGCGCGATCAGCCCGTCCTCGGCCAGCGCGTCGAGGTCGCGGCGCACCGTCTCGGTCGAGACGTTGAAGCCGCGCGCCAGCTCGCTGATCCGCACATGCGGTCGCAGCTTGAGCTCGAGCAGGATCTGCCCGCGGCGGTCGGATTTCTTCAGCCGGTCGCGCCCGCCCTCTGCGTGTTTCCTGCGTGTCTTGGTTCCGGGCATCTCTTGGTCCGACTCGGTTGCCACCCCAGAATTGTGGTGTTTACGACAATTTTGCAATTATTTTGTTGCATTGCCCTCGGACCGGTGGTGAGACTTGCCGGTACCCCAACGGTTGAGACAGTTGATCGGGACGAGATGCAGCAGCACGCAGCACACCGAGGACCAGCCACATGATCGCGCTTGCCACGCAACTGGCCGCCGCGGTGGCGCTGCTCTTGTGGTCGGTGCGGTTGATCCGGACCGGGGTGGAACGGGCGTTCCTGCCAGAGTTGAAACGCGGCCTGAAGGGCTTTTCCAGATCGCGCCTGCTGGCCGCAGCCGGCGGCGGGCTGGCGGCGATGGTGCTGCAGAGCTCGACCGCGGTGGGTCTGATCGGCGCCGGTTTCGCGGTCTCCGGGATGCTGGCGCCAACGGCTGCTCTGGCCTTGCTGCTGGGCGCCGATCTGGGTTCGGCGCTGATGGCGCAGGTGCTGCTCTTGCCCGTGCAGGCGGTGGTGCCCTATGCGCTGTTGATCGGCGTGGTGACCTTTCTCAAGGCCGGCGGACGGCGCACCAAGCAGGTCGGGCGGATCCTGATCGGCTTTGCGCTGGTGCTGATGTCGCTGGGCATGATCCGCGCGGCCACGGTGCCGATCGGGGCCGACCCGATCGTGCAGAGCATCGCCATGTATTTTCAGAACGACCTGGCCAGCGCCTATGTGCTGGGCGCGCTGCTGGCCTGGGCGATGCATTCCAGCATTGCCGCGGTGCTGACCTTTGCCACTTTTGCCACCACCGGGCTGATCGGCGCCCCGGTCGCCGCGGCGCTGGTGATCGGCGCCAACCTCGGGGGTGCGGTGGTGCCGCTGGCCCTGCTCTGGTCGCAGGAGCGCCCTGCCCGGCTGGTGGTGCTGGGCAACCTGATGGCACGCGGCGGCATGACGCTTGCGGCGCTGGCGCTGCTGCTCTCGGGCCAGCTGAGTCTCGGCCTGTTGGGCGCCACCGCCGGCCAGCAGGCGATGACCCTGCACATCCTGCTCAACGCCGCCCTGCTGGCGCTTGCCTTGCCGCTCACCGGCCCGCTGGTGCGACTGGCCGGGGTGATCCTGCCACGCCACTCCGCCAGCACGCCCGAGCAGGTCAGCGCGCTCGACCCCGGCGCACTCGACCACGTGCCGCTGGCGCTGGCCTGCACCCAGCGCGAACTGCTGCGCATGGCCGAGACGGTGCAGACCATCCTGATGCCGGTGGTCAAGCTGTTCCGCACCTGGGACCCAGAGCTGGCGCGGATGATCGAGCTGCGCGAGGACGAGATCGACCGGATGCATTTCGAGATCAAAATCTATGTCTCTCGCCTGCGCGAAAGTACGCTGCAGGCGCCGCAGGACAAGAAAACGCTGGAGCTGGTGGCAATGGCCAACAGTCTCGAGGATGCCGCCGACCGGATTGCCGTCAACCTGGTGGCGCTGGCCAAGCGGATGTCCGATGAGGCGATCACCTTTTCCCGCGAGGGGCTGGACGAGATCGAGCAGTTCCACGACCAGGTGGCGACCAACGGCCAGCTGGCGCTTGGCGTTCTGACCACAGGCGATGCCGAGGCCGCGCGGCAGCTGGTGGCCGAGAAGGATCGCATCCGCATCGAGGAACAGCGCCTGCAGGAACGTCACCTGAAACGGCTGCAGACCGGCACCACCGCCAGCATCGAGACCAGCAACATCCACCAAGAGGTGCTGCGCCTGCTCAAGCAGATCAACGCCGCGCTGGCCTTTGTCGCCTATCCGATCGCCGAGGAGACCGGCGACCTGCTGGGCAGCCGGCTGGCCAAGCCGCGGGTCATCGGGGGCACCGGGTGAAGCCGCGGTGCCGGACCGCCGACCAGATCGCCGCCCTGCCCGTCCATTGGGAGAAGACCGGCAAGCTGCGGGTGCTGATGGTCACCTCTCGCGACAGCGGTCGTTGGGTGATGCCCAAGGGCTGGCTGATGGACGGAAAGTCCCCTTGGCGCGCCGCCGAGATCGAAGCGCTGGAAGAGGCCGGCGCCACCGGTTTCATCTCGAAACGGGCGCTCGGGACCTATCACTACGACAAGCTGCTCGAGGACGGCAGCAGCCTGCGCTGCCGGGTGACGCTCTATCCGATGGTCGTGGGCAAACTGAAACGCCGCTGGAAGGAACGCGCGCAACGCAAGCGGCATTGGTTCGCACCGAAACGCGCCGCCGGGCTGGTGGCGGAGAAAGAGCTGGCGGACCTGCTGACCGGCCTGGCCGAAAAACCCGACCTGCTGGCGGCCATCAAGAAATTGCGCAAGGCCGCCTGAGGGCTGGGTGACCGGTGCCGTCCGACCTCTGGCGCCAACTTCGCCTCCCCCCTGCCCTATCGCGACCAAGCAAGGCGCGCTGACCGTGGCGCGATACCGGTGTCAGAAATCTGTGCGAGCCGGTTTGACCAAGGGCTCTGATCCTTGGCCAGCGCAATCACACACCCGTGTGCGGCTTTCGGTTCCCTTGATTTCGTTCTCTCTTTGTTCTATGTATCTATTCTCATACGACGAAGGAGTTACCAAGATGGAAAGAGTGACCCAAGTCCTGCCCGCGACACCGAGACAGATCGCCTATGCCCGATCGCTGGCGTCGCGCAACCAGATCTCCCTGCCCTGGGAGGTGCAACAGGATCGTCGCACGCTCAGCGCCTGGATCGACAGCCAGAGCAAGGTCGCACCGCAGCGCGACAACCGGCCAAGCTCGAAACAGGTGGCCTTTGCCGAAAGACTGGCGCGGATCAAACGGCGCGCGGTGCCAGACGAATGCTTCCGCGACCGCGGACTGATGTCGAAATGGATCGACGGCAATCGGTGACTGTGCGACGGCGGACCGTTTCTGTCGCGCATCAAGAGCGACCCGAAAGTTGGCCATGGCCAACCCTCGGCTGTTCCCGCCGCAAGGCCATAGCAAAATACTGATCGGGGTTCGCAATCTTGACGATGTCCCTGGCAATCCTGTCTTGCAACAGCAGGGTCTTGGCAGAGCCCAGCACGGCGATGGCGCGCGCCAGGGCGTTGTGAGGAATGCCAAGCATCTTTCCAAAGCCATAGATGACATCGTGGAACCCGTGTTCAGATGTGGGCTTCTCAGGGAAAAACTTCGGGACAGTCGAAAGCTGTGACCAGTCGTCGATCTGGTTCGCAAAAGATTTTTTTGTATAGGGTTTTACAGGCTCTTTGTGCCGGACGTTTCGTCCGTCAGTGGCGGGCGTTTCGCGGGAGTCCACAGTGCTCCCGAGCGTCTTCGCGAGCGTCACATCAGCCGTCTGCGCGGCGTCGGCGCACGGCGTATCCTTGCCGGCATCGGACAGCATCCGGGCGAGTCTCATCAGGATGGCCTTCGCTTGCGCCACGCTCGCCCCGGCCCTCCGCATCAGGTTGCGGGTGCTCTCGACAAAGTCGCGCGCCGCAGCATCCAGAGCGATCCGCAGGCATTCCGACCTGAGCTGCTGGATATGCGCCTTCAGTCCGCGCAGCTCGGCAGCCTCGTCCCGGCGCAGCTGCGCGCGGGCAAGAAGCTCCCGCGACTGCTGCAGAAGCGGTGACAGGTCGAGCCCGAAGGCCCCCACAACCCGACCGCCGCGATAGATCGGAAAGCGTTTGCCGTTGGCGCTGTCACGGCGTCGGAGCAAGCCGACCTCTTCCAGCCGCTCCAGATGCCGGCGCAGCTGGCGGTCGGTGATCCCCTTGGCGCGGTAGCACAGGGTGTCGTTGCTGGCGAAGACCGTCAGCAGGATCGCGGGGGTGATCGGTTGATCGCGGCCATCAGGACCCTTGCACGGCAGGCAGCTCAGCAGCGCATCAAGCACCACGATCGAGGCCGGACGCAACCCAAGGTCGCGGCCAAGCGTGTTGACCGCGGCCATCAGATCGCGCCGCCGGATGGGCTGGAACCCTGGCTGCGCGTCGATTGTGCCCATCCCGTGGAAGGGGCGCGGTCCCGACAAGGCACAGGTCTCCTGTGCCGCGACGCTGAACGTCGTGACTTTTGTGGAATTCATCAATTTTCAGACGGCAAAAGGGTACCGATCACCGAAAACGGTGTTGCAGCGATTCGTTTTTGGGGGTACCAATAGAGTGCTAGTAAATCGGGACCCTCTGGAGTGCTTCACCGCCTTCGGGGGGTTTCTTTTTGCGCTTCTGTCTGCCTCCTTGCTGCTCGTTTCTGTCTGTTTGCGTCTGGTTGGCCAGGGCCAACCATCGCGAAATCAATCGGTTACCGTTTCTTTTCCTCGGTTCCCCGTTGCTTCCACTCCCGGTAGAGCGTCTCGAGATTGTCTTCGACAAACCCGATAAACCCCTGTTCCTTTTTCTCGGTCACTTCGATCATTAGCCGTTTGCCCTTGGCCTTGAACCCCACCGGTGCGCCTTTGACACGCGACAGCGGGGCAGGGGGGGCGGATTTGCCGGGTTGGGGCGGACGTTGAGCGCTCTCGAGGTCCGCCTGCAGGGCGCCGATCGTGACGGCCAGCTTCTCTGCCGGGCTGCCGTTTTCGGGCACCAGCGCAGCGATCTTCTCGGCTGACAGAGCGTCCTCGGACTTAATCAGCCGCCGCAGCTCGAGCCACGGCCGGCGGCCGGCGTCATGCGCGGCACCGATGCTGTAGATCACCGCATCCGGCACGTCGCGGGCGACGCCGACCAGCTTGCTCAAGGTGCCCTTGTCGACCGCGAGAACCTCGCCGATCTCGGCCCGGGTAAACCCCTGATCCTCGAGCTTGGTGGCAAAGATCGCCTGTTCGATGAAGCTGCGTTCCAGCCGGGCAGAGTTTTCCAGCGCCTGCGAGACCAGCGCCTCACGCTGGTCCATCTCCTTGATGTAGGCCTTGACCTTGAGCCCCAGCACGCGACAGGCGGCGATCCGGCGGCGACCATAGACCACCTCGTAACGCGCGCCGCTGCCGCGGCGATAGCGCAGCAGGGCCGGCAACTGCTGACCCGAGGTGCGGATCGACTCGATCAGATCCTCGAGCCCCTCCGCCACGTCGAAGCGGTCGGCGATCTCGGAATCGGCGATCTCTGAGACATCCACTTCCTGCGCCGATTGCGCAGACACCTGCGACAGCACGTCTGACATGCTTTTGAGCGAACGGGGCGTGGCCTCGTCCGCTCTCGGGGGTGTCTCGGTCGGGGCAGGGGCCTTGGAGCCCATCTGCGCCAGGCTCTTGGCCAGAAGATCACGTTTCATCGCTGCCTCCCCGGCCCCAGGCCGCCTGGATCATCTGTTCGATGTCGTTGGAAAAACCGATCGCCGATTCCAGCGCCCGGTCATAGGTCTTGCGGTTCTTGGAGCCGACCAGATCGACCTCGAAGATGGTTTTCTGCGACAAGCCAGCCTCGCTGACCGCCGAGGATTTGACAAAGGGCGTGCGGATGACGCTGTCGCCGAGCAACTGCCGGATCCATTCCACCAGGTCCTGTTGGGTGCTGATCGCAGTGTCGAAGCGGGTCAGCAAATAAGCGAAATTGTCGTAGGCGCCGATGCCGCCATTGGCGTGCAGAACCTCGAGAATGCCCGAGGCCATTGTCAGGAACTGGCTGGCCGAGGCGAGGTCGACGCGCTCGGGGATGACGGTCATCAGCAGTGAGGTCGAGGCGCAGACCGCGGCCATGGTGAGATAGCCAAGCTGTGGCGGGCAGTCGATCAGCACGATGTCGTAATCGTCTTCGACCTGCCGCAGGGAGTCGCGGATGCGGTTGAAGAACACCGGTTGCTCGCCCCGGCTGAGCGCGGTCGGCGTCTCGGTCTCGAACTCCGAGAGCATGATTCCCCCGGGCACCAGGTCGAGATTCGGGAAGTATGTCTGCCGCAAAACCTCGGTGATCGGCTGCCGAGAGGTGTCGCCGTCGTTGTAGCGGATGGCATCGTAGAGCGTACCGCCCTCGCGGAAATCGATCTCGGGCTGATAGCCGAAGAAGGTGGTCAGCGAGGCCTGCGGATCGGCGTCGACCAGGCAGACCCGGTAGCCGCGCAGCGCCAGCCGCATGCCGAGGGTCACCGTCGTCGTGGTCTTGCTCGATCCGCCTTTGAAGTTGACCGTGGACCAGATCTGCAGCTTGTCGCCTGGCCTGCGCCCGGGCAGGAACTGATCGGGGTCCTTGGCGTTCTGGGCCAGAATATTGCGGATTTCCAGTATGTTGGCGGCCGAGTAAAGGCGTTTGTTGCCGGGGCCTTGCTCGACCTCGGGGATACGGCCGTCAAAATGCGCCTTGCGCAGGTAGCCGTCGCTGACACGCAACAGCTCGCCCACCTCGGCGGTGGTGAAGCTGCGCAGGGTCTTTTCCTCCTTGGGTGCGAGGAAGAGTTTCGACATATGTTCAAGCGCCTCGGACAGCCTGCCGGCGTCTGCTTTCAGCTTGTCATGCAACACAGGGTGCATCGTGGTCTGCCCATTTCCGCCTCGCCCGTTTTCGCGTTACTGCTCTGTTGCCGATGAGGGGCGATGGTCAGGAACGCGGTGGGCGAATTTTCTATTGTTTTCGCGTTACAGGTATGGCCCGCGAGAGGGTGAAACTCAAGAAAAATGTTCATGCGCCTCTTGCGCTGCTGTCCGCGCGCTCTACTAGATACAGCGGTCCTGTCCATGCGTGACAGCGGATGATCCAACCTAATTCGCTGAATTTAAAGAATAAACTTACCCTCGCCTTATCCACAGGTCGCGTATGCCCTGTTCTTGGGTTAGTCCTTGTTCAACTGCACGCGCTTGGTCAGTAACGCAGTCTTCGTCGTTTCCAAGGTCCGTCCGTCCTGACTGCCGCACTGGTGATTCATCGCACTGCAGGCCTGCATAGGCGTGAATACCTTAGTCAGAGGCACAGGAGCGTTACTACGACAGAATCGGGGATGCTGGGGGAGACAGGCCCGGTTCAGCCACGGTGTGCCGTGCGTCCGGGCCGCGCGGGCGGCCATGTTACGCCGCCCGGCGACGCGCCCTGCGCGGCCATTGTCATCAAGGGGAAATCAGGCAGCGCTAGCCTCCGAAGCCGGTGCGCCCCGCGCCAGTCTTGCCGAAGCCCCCCCGGGAGGCGGCGGTGGCACGGGTCATCGGCGTCTTGCCGACGGTCGAGGCCGGTCGGGCGAACTGCGAGGTGCTCAGTTTGGCCGCGCCCTTGTTGGAGGTGAAGGTGCTCGAGCCCGCGGCATTGGTGAAGCGGCCGTCCGAGGTCTTGTAGAGCGGTTGCGCCGCCGACATCCCGGAACGCCCGCCCAGCATGTTGCCGATCAGGTAGCCCGCCAGCAGGGGCATGAAGATGCTGCCGGATCCGCCCTGCGTCGCCTGAGCCTCGGAACCGCAGGCGCCTTCGCCATGCTGCTCTTCGCAGACCTCGACGCTGTCATAGCGCGGTGCGGCCTCGACATGCAGCGTCTCGGCCTCTTCAAAGGCCTCGGTGCATTGCTGTGCCTGAAAGATGCTGCCGAGCGCGGCATCGTCGAGACAGCTTTGCAGGTCGGGATAGGCGGCGGCGTCGACCTTCTCCTCTTCGCAGCCGGCGAGGGTAAAGGCGGCAGCGCCGACAATCGCGATGGCAACCCGTTTCGAGCGTTTGGTCATGACAATCGTCTTTCTGCCAAGGGGGCGGTGGGGCGGTTCATGGTGTAATATAGTGTGGTTTGAAGCGGGACAAATCCTGAGTGATCCGCGAGCGGTCCTCGCGGATGCCGATGCCGGCACAGCTCTGTCCGACGATCCAGGCGCCGACCACCGGGCGAAAGCCGTCATGCAGGGGCAGGGGGGCATAGGCCTGGATCACCCTGGGGTGTTCGGCGTAGTCGGTGTTCTGTGCCGTTTCGGTGATCTCGCCGTTTTCCCGGATCGTCACCGAGGCGCCCTCGCGTGACAGGATCGGCTTGCTGACATGGCCCTCGGCCAGCTGCGTCTCGACCCGGGCAAAGGCTTCGGCCACCGCGGGGGCCGCGGAGCCCCGGCCGGCGATGGCCTCGGCGATATCAGCCTCGAAAAAGGCGGGCAGCAGGTTGGGGTGGCCCTCGAACATCTGCCAGAGCACCGGCAGCAGGCCCTTGTTCGAGAGCAGCGCCTTCCAGGCCGGTTCCAGAAACAGGCAGCCGGAGCCCGGGATATGCGCGGCATAGTCATCGCGCAGCAGGTCTTCCCAAGGGTAGAGCTTGAACAGCACCGCGATCCGCCGGTCCTGGTCGTCGAGGAACTGGCCATCGGCGCTCAGCGCGATCTTGTCGAGGTCGCAGTAATGCGCACCCAGTCCCGCCTCGCGCGCGGCCCAGCCCATGGCCTCGACGGTGCCGTAGTCCTCGGGGTTGCCGGCGACGGCGGTGAAATGCAGGTCGCTGCCCTTTTCGAACACCTCGGCAAAGCGCGCCACCAGCGCCTCGTGGATACCGTTGAACTGGTCGGCGCCCTCCGGCAGCACGCCGGCCTCCAGCTGATCCTCGAGCCATTGCCACTGGAAGGCCGCGCTCTCGTAAAGCGAGGTCGGGGTATCGGCGTTGTATTCCAGCAGCTTGGCGGGTCCGGTGCCGTCAAAGGCAAAGTCGAAACGGCCATAGATCTCGGGGTCGCCATGGCGCCAGCTTTCGGCCACCAGGTCGCGGCGCGCGGCGGGGATCGCCAGCCGGTCCATCAGCTCTTCGCTGTCGATGATCTGCGCCACCGCTTCGCGGCACATGCCGTGCAGTTCGGTGGCCGGGTCCTCGAGATCGGTCTCGATCTGCGCCAGCGAGAAGGCATAGGCCGAGGTTTCGTCCCAATAGGGTTCGCCATGCATGTCGGCGAAGGTGAAACCGACTTCTTCGGCATGGCTGCGCCAATGGGGCCGTTCGGGCAGGGGGGTCTTTTGCATGGCACCGCTCCGGGATGTTCAGCCGAGGTGTAGTGGGTTTCGGCCGCGGCAACCAGCCGGTTCTCAGACCCCGAGATAGCGTTCGGTGGTCGCGGCGTCGAGTTCGGCAAAGCCGCCCTGCCAGACGGTGCGGCCCTTTTCGAGGATCACCGCCGCATCGGCCACGCCGGAAAGCTCGCGCAGCGACTTGTCGATCACCAGGATGGCGAGGCCGGTCTCGGCCTTGAGCCGGGCGATGGCGGCCCAGATCTCCTGCCGCACCACCGGGGCCAGCCCCTCTGTCGCTTCGTCGAGGATCAGCAGCCGGGGGTTGGTCATCAGCGCCCGGCCGATTGCCAGCATCTGCTGTTCACCGCCCGAGAGCGAGGCGGCAGTCTGGTCGCGCCGCTCCGCCAGCCGCGGAAAGAGCCCGGCTACCTCGGCAAGATCCCAAGGGCCGGGGCGGGCGGCGGCCACCAGGTTTTCCCGCACCGTCAGCGAGGCAAAGCAGCGCCGGCCCTCTGGCACCAGCCCGATGCCGAGCTGCGCCACCTTGTGGGGCGGCAGACCTGCAAGGGTCTGGCCGGCGAACAGCGCGGTGCCGCCGCGGGGCCGCAACAGGCGGCAGATCACCTTGACGGTGGTTGACTTGCCCATGCCGTTGCGGCCCATCAGCGCCAGCACCTGGCCCTGCTCGAGCCTCAGATGCACGTCAAACAGCGCCTGGCTGGCGCCGTAGAAGGCCGAGATGTTGGAGAGGTGCAACAGGCTCATGCCGCGGGCGCCTCTTCGCCCAGGTAGGCGCGGCGGACCTGCGGATCGCGCCGGATCTCCTCGACGCTGCCGCTGGCGATGATCCGGCCATAGACCAGCACGCTGATCCGGTCGGCGAGGGCAAAGACGGCGTCCATGTCATGTTCCACCAAGAGGATCGGCGCGCGCTGGCGCAGGGTGCCAAGCAGCCTGGTCAGCCGTGCGCTGCCTTCGCTGCCAAGCCCCGCCATCGGCTCGTCCATCAGGAAGATCCGCGGCGAGAGCGTCAAGGCCACCGCCACCTCGAGCTGTCGGCGCTGGCCATGCGACAGCTCCGAGGCGCGCACCGCCTCGAAATCGGCCAGCCCGACTTCCTCGAGCGCCGCGCGGGCGCGGGCCTGCAGCGCCGCGTCGCGCATCACCGGGCGAAAGAAGCGAAACACCCCGCCGCGGGCACCGAGTGCGCCCAGCACGGCGTTCTGCAGCACGGTGTAATCCATCGGCAGCGCCGAGATCTGGAAGGTCCGCGCCATGCCGCGCCGCGCCCGGGCGGCGGTGGACAGCGCGGTCACATCCTCGCCGTCGAACCAGACCGCGCCGCTGTCGGGGCGCAACCCGCCGGCGATCTGCTGGATCAGCGTCGATTTTCCGGCGCCATTCGGCCCGATCAGCGCATGGATCTCGCCCGGCCGCAGGTCGAGCGAGATGTCGTCACTGGCCGCCAGCGCGCCGAACCGCTTGCTGATGCCGCGGATGTCGAGGATCGGCTCAGTCATGCGCCACCTCGCGCCCCGCGATCAGCCCGTAGAGCCCGCCGCGGGCAAAGAGCACAACGCCCAGAAGGATGGCGCCGAGGTAGATATGCCAATAGGCACTGAGCCCGCCCAGCAGGTGTTCGAGCAGGATGAACAGCACCGCGCCGGCGACCGGGCCGAAGATGCGACCGACCCCGCCGAGGATGACGAAGACCATGATCTCGCCGGAGGTCTGCCAGGAAAACATCGTCGGGCTGACAAAACGGTTGAGATCGGCAAAGAGCGCGCCGGCCAGTCCGGTGATCGCGCCCGAGATCACGAAGGCCACGAGGTAGAGCCGGTAGGGCGTCTGGCCCACCGCCTGAACCCGCGCTTCGCTTTGCCGTGCGGCCCCCAGCGCCAGCCCGAAGGCCGATCGCGCCGTCAGGCTGACCAGTGCCAGCACGATCAGTAGCAGCGCAAAGCAGACAGCAAAGAACTGGATCGGGTCCATGGTGTTGAGCCCGGGAAAGCCGTTGCGGACATAGATCGACAGACCGTCCTCGCCGCCATAGGCCGCCCAGGAGATGGTGAAATAATAGAGCATCTGGGCAAAGGCGAGCGTGATCATGATGAAATAGACCCCGCTGGTGCGCAGGCTCAGCGCGCCGATGGCCAGCGCCAGCAGCGCCGAAAGCGCGATGGCCACCAGCCAGATCACCGGCATCGATTTCGTCCCGTGGATCGCCAGCGGCCAGTCCGTCAGCGGCGTGTAGGTCTGGGCGTGAAAGGCCAGCACCCCCATGACATAGCCGCCGAGGCCGAAGAAAGCCGCATGGCCAAAGCTCACCAGCCCGCCGAACCCGAGGGCAAAGTTCAGCCCGACGCCGGCGATGGCAAAGATCACCGCGCGGGTGGTCAGGGTGATCAGGAAGGGCTCGTCGGAGAGCTGCGCCCAGAGCGCGCCGCCGAGGATCAGCAGCAGCAGGGACGCGTTGAAAAGGGTCTCGCGTGTCATCTCAGACGCTCCCGAACAGGCCCTTGGGGCGGAATATCAGCACCCCGGCCATCAGGATGTAGATCGACATCGAGGCCAGCGACGCCCCGACCGCGCGCGCAGTCTCGGGCGAGAGGACCAGGGCGAAGGCCTCTGGCAGCAGGAAGCGGCCCAGCGTCTCGGTCAGCCCGACCAGCAGCGCGCCGACGAAGGCGCCCTTGATCGATCCGATGCCGCCGATCACGATCACCACGAAGGCCAGGATCAGCACCGGCTCGCCCATGCCGACCTGCACCGACTGGATGGTGCCGACCAGCGCCCCGGCGAACCCTGCCAGCCCGGCGCCGAGGGCGAAGACGAAGGTATAGAGCCGCGAGATGTTGACCCCGAGCGCCGCGATCATCTCGCGGTCGTTCTCGCCGGCGCGGATGCGGATGCCGACGCGGGTGCGGGCGATCATCCAGAACAGCCCCGCCGCCACCGCGAGCCCGACGCCGATGATGGCAAGGCGGTAGAGCGAATATTCGATGCCGCCGGGCAGCATCACCGTGCCCGACAGCCAATCGGGCTTGTCGAGAAACAGCGGGAAGGAGCCGAAGAGCCAGCGCGTGCCCTCGGAAAAGATCAGGATCAGCGCGAAGGTCGCCAGCACCTGGTCAAGGTGGTCGCGATCGTAGAGCCGTCGGATCACCAGCATCTCGATCAGCACGCCGGCAAAGGCGGCGCAGATCAGGCTTGCCACCAGCGCCAGCAGGAAGGAGCCCGAGGCCTGCGCCACCGCCGCCGCCGCGAAGGCGCCGATCATGTAGAGCGAGCCATGCGCGAGGTTGATCAGCCCCATGACGCCGAACACCAGCGTCAGCCCGGCCGCCATGAGAAACAGCATGACGCCGAATTGCAGGCCGTTCAGGGTCTGCTCGATGAGAAGGATCAGTGACATGCGACCGAGCGAAGAGGCCCCGGCGCTGAGGCCGGGGCGGGGGTGTTACATCTTGCAGGCATCGAGGAAGGCGTTGGAATGGTCTTCCAGCGCGACCCCGACGATCTTGTTGGTATAGACGTCACCTTCCTTGATGACCTCTCGGACATAGATGTCCTGCACCGGATGGTTGTTGGCGGCAAAGGCGAAATCGCCCCGCGTGCTGTCGAAATCCGCTTCTTTCAGCGCCGCGCGAAACGCCTCGCGGTCGGAAATGTCGGCTTTTTCCATCGCAGAAATCAGCAGGTTCGCCGTGTCGAACCCTTGGCTGGCATAGAGCGAGGGCAGGCGGCCGTATTCGGCCTCGAAGCTCTCGACAAAGGCGGTGTTGGTCGGATTGTCGAGGTCCTTGCTCCATTGCGAGGTGTTCTTGACGCCGAGCGCTGCGTCACCCACCGCCTGCAGGATGCCCTGGTCAAAGCTGAAGGCCGGGCCCACCACCGGCAGGTCGACACCGCTGTCGGCATATTGCTTGAGAAAGGAGATCCCCATTCCGCCGGGCAGGAAGAAATACACCGAGTCGGCGCCGCTGGCGCGGATCTGGGCGATCTCGGCGGCGTAATCGGTCTGGCCGAGCTTGGTGTAGAGCTCGTCGGCCACCGCACCCTCGAAGGTGCGTTTGTAGCCGGTCAGCGCGTCCTTGCCGGCCGGATAGTTGGGCGCGAGCAGAAAGCTGTTGGCATGACCCGCGTCATTGGCATAGGCGCCGGCGGCCTCGTGCAGGTTGTCGTTCTGCCAGGCGACATTGAAATAGTCGGGGCTGCAGCCGGGACCGGCCAGCGCCGAGGGGCCGGCGTTGGGCGAGAGGTAGAACTTGCCCTGCGCCACCGCGCCCGGCACCACTGCCATGGCGAGGTTCGACCAGATGATGCCGGTGAGGATATCGACCTTCTCTGACTGGATCATCTTGTCAGAGAGCTGCACCGCCACGTCGGGCTTGCGCTGGTCGTCCTCGATGACGACCTCGATGTCGTCACGCCCGGACTGGTTCACCGCCAGCATGAAGCCGTCGCGCACGTCGATCCCGAGCCCGGCGCCGCCGCCCGACAGCGTGGTGATCATGCCGACCTTGACGCCCTCGGCCAGGGCACCGGTGGCGGCCGTCGCCAGCGCGGCGGCAAGAATGGTCTGTGTGAATTTCATCGGTATCCCTCCCGAGGACAAATCTTGTTATGAACCGAGCTTTAGCGCCCTTTTTGCCCGGCCAACAGGGTCTTGGCCGAAAACCCGCGCGCGGGGGCGTGAAATTCCTGCTGCCGATGTGTAGCAATGCGGCGGGCAAGACAAAAGCGGCGAAAGGCGGAAGCGATGACATGTGGCTGCGGGATCGACTGGGACGATGCCTTCGCGAACCCTCCCTACATCGCCGGCGCGGCGGACTATCCCGCTCGCTGGGCGCAACAGGCGGCGCGGTTCCGCGCGGCCCATGCCGACGCAGCGTCGGAGATGACGGCCGGGCGCGCCTTCGACCTGTTTCGGCCGCAGGGCGGGGCGCGGGGCCTCGTGGTGTTTGTCCATGGCGGCTTCTGGCGCGCGTTCGGCAGGTCCGACTGGTCGCATCTGGCCGCCGGTGGGCTGGCGCGCGGCTATGCGGTGGCACTGCCGGGCTATACGCTGGCGCCCAAGGCCCGCCTGCCCGAGATGACGGCACAGATCGCCGCCGCGCTCACCGCAGCGGCCACAGAGGTGGCGGGGCCGATACATCTCGCCGGCCACTCCGCCGGTGGACACCTGGTGACCCGGATGCTCTGCGCCGACGTGGCGCTTGCACCGGCGGTGCGGGCGCGGCTGGCGCGGGTGGTCTCGATCAGCGGGCTGCATGACCTGCGGCCGCTGCGCCTGACGCAGCTCAACGATGTGCTGCAGCTGACCGAAAAGAGCGCGCTGGCCGAGAGCGTGGCGCTGCAGCGCCCGCGCGATCCGGTGCCGGTCACCGCCTGGGTCGGCGGGGCCGAGCGGCCGGAGTTCCTGCGCCAGTCCGCCCTTCTGGCCGAGGCCTGGGGTTCTCAGGCAAGCTTGGTCGTCGAGCCCGGAAGGCACCATTTCGACGTGATCGACGGGCTGAGAGACCCTGACAGCCCCTTGATGACCACGCTGCTGGGCTAGCTCTCGGGGTCGCGCAGGCGCGAGCCTACCGGCGGCGCGCGGCGCTTGTCCTTCTTCAGCTCCATCACGTAACCGATGATCGCCGCGACCGCCTCCCAGTGCTCGACCGGGATCTCGCGGTCGATCTCGGCGACGTCATGCAGGGCGCGGGCGAGGGGGCGGTTCTCGATCACCGGGATCTCTGCCTCGGCGGCCAGGCTGCGAATCCGCGCGGCGACGAGGTCGGTGCCCTTGGCCAGGCAGATCGGCGCCACGTCGCGGCCGCTTTCGTATTTCAGCGCCACGGCGTAATGCGTCGGGTTGGTGAGGATCACCGTGGCGCGTGGCACTGCGGTGGCCAGCCGCTGGCGCGCGCGTTCGCGGCGCAGCCCCATACGCTTGGCGCGGATCAGCGGGTCGCCTTCGGTGTCCTTGTGCTCGTCGCGCAGCTCCTTCATCGACATCCGCTGCTTGCGCCGGTGATCGAACCGCTTCCACAGGATGTCGGCGATGGCGATCACGGTGATCAGCACCAGCGTATAGAGCAGCATCCGCGCCGCCGCCGCGCGGGCGAAATCGGCCAGCGCCTCGGGCAGCAGCCCCTGCGCCATCCAGATCTGCCCCACCGCCTGCCAGGTGACCACCCCGGCGATGGCGCCGACCAGCATCACCTTGGTGACGCTCTTGCCAAATTCCACCATTGCCCCGGCCGAAACCAGCCGCTTGATCCCGGCCAAGGGCGAGATCTTGGACCATTTCGGCTTGAGCCGCTCGAGCGCCACCACCACCTCGCCCGACAGCGCTGCCCCGGCCAGAGCGCCCAGTACCATCAGCAGCACCAGCGGCGCCAGCAGCAGCGCCACGCCGCGCATCAGTTCGCGGGTGACGCCGCCCAGATCGCGCAGGCCGGCAAGATCGGTGCCGACATCGATCTGCCCGGCGGTCTCGTACACCCCGCGCAACAGGCCCGAGAGTGGCCCGGCGGTGTTTGGCAGCACGAAGACGGTGATCGCAAAGAGCGACAGCATCGCCATCGCGGTGCCGCCTTCCCTGGAGGAGGCGACGTCGCCCTTGTCGCGCGCCTTGCGCATCTTGCGCTCTGACGGCTCCTCGGTCTTGTTGTCCTTGTCTTCGTCGTCGGCCATCGATCAGACCTCCCTCAGAACACCAGCAGGCCGAGCCAGTCGGCAAAGCGTTCAGCCCATTCGCGCAGCATCAGAGGCGCCGCAACCCCCAAGAGCAGCAGGCCGGCGGCGATCAGCATCGGCGCGGCGACAAAGAACACCGGCAGCGTCGGCATCATCCGCGCCGCCAGCCCCATCCCGAGGTTGATCAACAGCCCCATCACAAAGAACGGCGCCGCCACCGACAGCCCGATGTAGAAGCTCTGCGCCACCGCGCGGACGATCTGCTGCGCCAGATCGCCGGCCATCATCAACCCGGGCGGAAACACCTCGTAGCTCATCACCAGCGCGCCGATGATGACGTGATGCAGGTCGAGCGCAAAAATCACCGCCACCCCGGCCAGCATCAGCCCGGTCGAGATCAGCGTCGAGCCCTGGAACGAGCCGATGTCGGGCGAGAAGGCGTTCGACAGGCCGATGATCATGCCGATCTGAAAGCCGGCGAACTGCAGCGCGCCCAGCAGGATGCGGGCGGTCATGCCGATCCAGACGCCCAGCGTCAGCTCGATCCCCAGCGCGGCCACCAGCAGGGCCGGCGCGTCAAGGCTTTGCGGCCCGACCGGCAGCGAGGGGTAGAGCGCCAGCGACAGCAGCAGGGCAAAGGCCACCCGGTGACGGACCGGAACGAAGGCCTCGCCCAGAGCAGGCATGTACATCATCACCCCGCCGATGCGGGCAAAGACCAGCGCGACCCCCATGAACTGACCGGTCAGGAAGGCCGAGAGATCCACCCTATTGCCCGATGGTCGCGACCGTGCGCAGCGACGCCTTGCGGTGGATTTCATTGTGCGACAGCACCACCGTCATCGGGCTGACCCGTTCGAGCATCGAGCGGGCATAGCTGCGCACCTCCGGCGAGACCAGAAGCGCCGGCCATTGGTCCTGCTCGGCGTATTTCTGGATTTCGCGGCGGGCCTGCAGCACGAATTCCTGCACCCGTTGCGGCGACATGACGAAATTGCGCTCTTCGCCGTTGACCCGCAGCGCCTCGAGAAATTCCTTTTCCCAATGGGGCGCCATGGTGATGACCGAGATGAAGCCGTTGCTATCGATCAGCGACTTGCAGATCTGGTTGGCCAGCCGGCGGCGCACCGCCTCGGTGATCTGCGCCACGTTCGAGGTCGAGCGCCGCGCATCGGCAATCGCCTCGACGATCAGCGGCAGGTTGCGGATCGAGACCCGCTCGGCCAGGAGCCCCTGAAGCACCTGCTGGATCAGCACCAGCGGCGCGTTGGGCGTCACTTCGTTGGCGAGCTTCTGGTAGTCGCGGTCAAGCCCGCCCACCAGTTCCTGCGCGGCGCCAAAGGTCATCAACTCTGGCAAGTGTTCCTTCACCACCTCGGTGAGATGGGTGATGATGACGCTTTCGGGGTCGACCACCGTCAGCCCCATCGCCTCGGCCTTCGGCGCGGTGGCATGGTCGATCCAGAGCGCCTGCAACCCGAAGGACGGGTCGCGGCCCGGCTCGCCCGGCAGGCCGCAGTCGCCGGGGTTGACCACCATCAGCCCGTTGGGCCGCACCTCGCCGCGCGCCACCTCGACGCCCTGCACCACCAGCGCATAGGTCTGCGCCGGCAGCATCGGCTCGTCCTTGATCCGCACCGAGGGCAACACGAAGCCGAACTCGCGGGCAAACAGGTTGCGCAGGCTCTTGATCTTGCCGGCCAGCGCCGCGTCATTGCTCGAGATCAGCGGCACCAGCGATTGTCCCAGCTCGAGCCGCAGGCTGTCGAGCCTCAGGGTGTCCTTGATGTTGTCCTCGGGCGTGGCGGCCTCGGCGCGTTCGCGTGCGGCATCGGCGGCGTCGGCACTGCGGCGGGCCTCTTCGGCCTTGCGCGCGATGGTCAGCCCCAGCGCCGCCATTCCGGCCGAGAGCACCGCAAAGACCGGCACCGGAAAGCCCGGCAGCAGTCCGATGCCGAAGAGCAGCGCGGCCGCCATGTAGAGCGCCTTGGGGAAGCGCACCAGCTGGCCCAGAACCGCCTCGTTGGCCGCGCCCTCGGTGCCGCCCTTGGTGACGATCAACCCGGCCGCGAGCGAGACGATCAGCGCCGGCACCTGCGTGACCAGCCCGTCGCCGATGGTCAGCACGGTATAGGCGCCGGCGGCGTCGGAGAGCGAGAGGTCGTGCTGCGCCACGCCGATCAGGATGCCGCCGACCACATTGATCAGGGTGATGATGATCCCGGCCACGGCATCGCCGCGGACGAATTTTGACGCACCATCCATCGCGCCATAGAAGCTGGTCTCGTCCTCCAGCACCTTGCGGCGCGCTCGGGCCTGATCCTCGTCGATCATGCCGGCCCCGAGATCGGCGTCGATCGCCATCTGCTTGCCCGGCATCGAGTCGAGCGAGAACCGCGCCGAAACTTCGGCAATCCGGGTCGAGCCCTTGGTGATGACCACGAAGTTGATCACCACGAGGATCGCAAAGACCACCACCCCGATGACGAAGTTGCCGGAGATGATGAATCGCGAGAAGCCCTCGATCACCCCGCCTGCCGCGTCGCTGCCGGTATGGCCCTGCGACAGGATCAGCCGGGTCGAGGCGACGTTGAGCGACAGCCGCAGCATCGTCACCATCAGAAGCAGCGAGGGGAAGGAGTTGAAATCCAGCGGCCGTGGGATCCACAGCGCCACCATCAGGATCAGCACCGAGAGCGACAGCGAGATCGCGAGCCCCAGATCGAGCAGCACCGGCGGCAGCGGCACGAAGAGCATGGCGAGGATCAGCACCACCGCGGCGGCAAAGCCGATGTCGCGATTGGCCATGCCGCGCGCCATCATCGCCTCGCCGCGACCGGGCCGGAGGTGATCGGTCAGCGCCATCAGAACATCTTCTCGAAGGCGGGCAGCACGGCCTGCAGGGGCTCGCGGCCGAACAGGCTGCGGCCGCCATCGGCGGTTTCGGCGTTGCGCGACAGATCGGACGACCAGAACAGCCCCTTGGCCGCGGGCGTCCCGCGCGTCTGGGCCGGAATGACGGCGGCCCCGCGGGACGGCCCGCGCGAGGCGAGGTCGCGGAACACCTCGAGCCGGTCGTTGGCAATCGCCAGGTTCTGGCGCAGCCGGCCGATATAGGCGGTCTTGTAGCTCTCGGTCGTCGAGTGATAGCGCCCGGCGGCCTCGGTCCAGTCGCCGGCCTGTTCGTAGAGCCGGACCAGCAGGCGGGCGGCGTAATCGACGTTCTGCGCCGGGTCGAGTGCCTGGTCGAGGCTGGCAAAGGCCTCGGGATGCCAGCGCAGGTTGATCTGCATGCAGCCCACATCGATCGAGATCACCCCGGCGGCCTGGCGCGCCCGCACCCAGCTGGCGGCGGTGCCGGGGCTGTCAAAGAACCGCCCGTCGCCATCGGCATTGGCCACCCAGGGCCAGACTGTCAGCTCGCCCTGATGCATCATGCCGGCCTCCTGCAACCCGATGCCGAGCAGCAGGTTGCCGGGGATGTTGTGTCGCAGCTGCGCCTTGAGGATCTCGCGGATGCAGACGCCCGCGGGCGCCGGCCGGCGGGCCTCGGGCTGCAGCGGGGCAGGGGCCGCGGTGGTGGTGGGCGTGTAAAAGCTCGACCAGTCGGCGCGTGCCACCGGGGCGGCGCAGAGCAGGGCAAGCAGCAGGGCCGTAATCCGGCGCATCAGATGCCTCCGCTGACGATCAGGTCAAAGGCCCGGTCCGACAGCCGCTTGACCATGGCATACATGAACGGGGTAAAGATCAGCAGGCCGACGAAGATCGCCACGATCTTGGGCACGAAGGTCAGCGTCATTTCCTGCACCTGGGTCAGCGCCTGGAAGAAGGCGATGACCAGACCGACCACCAGCGCGATCGCCATGATCGGGCCCGAGCCATAGAGCACGGCCAGAAAGGCGTCTGAGAGCAGGGTGTGGACATCGGCCTCGGTCATGGCGCGCGGCGATCAGACGGGCATGTTCAGGATTTGCTTGTAGGCTTCGACCAGCTTGTCGCGGACCGAGACCGCCATCTGCACCGTCGTTTCCAGCTCGAGCGTCGCCTCGACCACCGCCTGGGTGTCGGTGCCGCCGTGCAGGCCGGAGACCGCCGCTGCCTCGGCTTCGCGGATCGCAGTGACCGTGTCGCGGCCCGATTGCGCCAGCATCTCGGCAAAGCCGGTGCCCTCGGTCGCACCGGTGCTTTCGCCCGCCATGTCACGGGCATTGCGATAGGCGCCGGAGGCGGCGTTGATGGAGGTCAGTGTCGTGGGGTCTGCCATGAGGGCCTCGCCTTATTTGAGAAGGTCGAGAAGCTGCGACCGCATGCTGCGGCCGGTCTCGAACATGTTGAGGTTGGCCTGATAGCTGCGCGACGCCTCGCGCATGTTGGCCATTTCGATAATGGTATTGACGTTCGACACCTTGACGAACCCGTCGGTATCGGCCGCCGGATGCGCGGGATCGTAGCGGAGCTGGAATTCGGTGGTGTCGCGGCCGATCTCGGCCACGGCGACACCAGAGGTGCCGGCGTCGCGGTCGAGCATCTCCTGAAAGGTGATGGTCTTGCGGCGGTAGGGGTCCGCGCCCGGCGCGGCGCCGGTGGAATTGGCATTGGCGACGTTTTCCGAGACGACCTTGAGCCGCTCGCCCTGGGCCTGCATGCCGCTGGCCGCGACCGTCAGGATGGATTTCAGAAGGTCCATGGCGGGTCTCCTACCGGATGCCGGTGACGGCGACGGTCAGAAGATCGTGGCCTTTGCGATACAGTTCCGCGGCCAGGCGATAGTTGCCCGCCACTTCAGCCGACTTGATGGTCTGCTGCTCGAGCACGACATTGTTGCCGTCGAGCGCGCTTTCCCAGGCGGCGTCGTCAGTCTCGACCCGGACGCCGTCGGGGGTGCTGGCGGTGGTCCGGATGTGCTGCGCATCGGTCACCGCCAGCCCCTGGGTCGGGGTGCGGGCCTGCACCATCCGGTCGAACCCACTGATTTCCTTGGCGCGATAATTCGGCGTGTCGGCATTGGCGATGTTCTCCGAGATCACCGCCTGCCGCGCGCCGAGCCAGCTCATCCGCTGAGAGGCGAGTTGAAAAAAGGACATTCCGGACAGCTTCATCAACAATTCCTTTCCCTTTGAACAAGAATAGCATTAATAAAAGCGTAATAGCAATGGATAGTGACCATGCATACATCATTTTCAGAGCTTTCTAGCCTTGCGCGCCGCATCGAGAGGACAAGCGTCGCCGGTCAGGTGACCTCGGCGCTCGGGCTGTCTCTGGTGGTGACCGGGCTGGAGCGGGCGGTGGGCATTGGCGCGCATTGCACGGTGCAGGGCAGCGGCGGCCCGGTGCTGGCCGAGGTGGTGGGCGTCGATGCCGAGGGCACGCGGCTCTTGCCCTTCGGCAACTGGGACGGGGTGCGCAGCGGCGATCCGGTCAAGGTGACCCAGGCCGCGACCGAGATCCGCCCCGATGCCGCTTGGCTGGGCCGGGTGGTGGATGCGCTGGGTCGGCCGCTCGACAACCGCGGCCACCTGCCCGAGGGCGACACGCCGCGCCCGGTACGCGCCGGCCCGCCGCCGGCCTTCGACCGCCGCCGGGTGGGGCCGCGGCTGTCGACCAAGCTCAAGGTGATGGATGCCTTCACGCCGCTTTGTCAGGGCCAGCGAATGGGGGTCTTTGCCGGATCCGGCGTCGGCAAATCCACCCTGATGGCGATGCTGGCCCGCCACGCCCAGCCCGAGGTGATCGTGGTCGGCCTGGTCGGCGAGCGCGGCCGGGAGGTGCAGGATTTCATCCGCGACGATCTGGGCGAAGAGGGACTGGCGCGCTCGGTCGTGGTGGTCTCGACCGGCGACCAGCCGCCGCTGATGCGCCGACAGGCGGCCTGGACCGCCACCGCCGTCGCCGAGCATTTCCGCGATCAAGGCAAGCAGGTGCTGCTGCTGCTCGACAGCGTGACCCGCTTCGCCATGGCACAGCGCGAGATCGGGCTGGCGGGGGGCGAGCCGCCCACCTCGAAGGGCTATCCCCCGACCACATTCGCCGAACTACCGCGGCTGATGGAACGCACCGGGCCGGGCAGCGGCGGGGCCGGGGACATCACCGCGCTCTATACCGTGCTGATGGATGGCGACGACATGGACGACCCGGTGGCCGACGCGGTGCGCGGCATCCTTGATGGGCATATCATCCTCGACCGGCGCATTGCCGAACGGGGTCGGTTTCCGGCGGTCGATATCCTGCGCTCGCTGTCGCGGATGCTGCCGGAGTGCCACACGGCAGAGGAATACGCGCTCTACCGTGCCGCGCGTCAGGCGGCGGCGCGGCATTCCGACATGGAAGAGCTGATCCGCATCGGCGCCTATCGCACGGGCAGCGATGCCGAGGTCGACGCCGCGATCCGCCTCTCCGGCCCGCTCGAGGCGCTGCTTGGCCAAGGCAAGGGCGAGACCCTGACACCGGAAGAGACCTTTGCCGCCCTGCGCGGCTGTCTCGAAACCGCGGGCATCGAGGTGCCGGCCTAAGTCAGGGGTCGCGGGTCCAGCGCTGCAGGGTCTGAAGGTCCTGCGCGGCGGCGGCGCGGCGGGCGGCCTCCTTGCGCTGGCGGCGCAGGGTGGACAGCCTCAGGATCTCAAAGGTCTTCTGCTCGGACAGCGCCGCGCGCAGCTTTTCCTCGGCCGCGGCGAGATCGGGGGTCAGCCTGGCGGTCTCGCGGCCGTTGCGCTCCAGCTCGGCGCGGATCGAGGCGATGAAGCGGCCAAGATAGGGTGCGCCCTCGAGCCCGTCGATATGCGACTCGCCGAAAAGCCGGGCCAGCAGCGCCGCGCGCTCCTGCTCTAGCGTGTCGAACCGGGCCCGCAAGGCCCCGACGACGCCCGCCTGTTCGCGGGTCTCGAGCTCCTTGACCCGCTCCATCACCGAAAGCGACCGCAGCCGCTTAGTGGTCATCGGCCTCGGGCTCTGTGGATTCGGCGGGCACGGGCTCGCCGCCCAGCCGTTCGCGGATCTTCAGCAGCATCTCGATCGGATAGCCGGTGCCGGTGGGCGGCAGCGCCTTGAACACCCCGGCCACCGCGGCCGAGCTGAACGCCGGCTCGTCGGCTTGGCCCGAGCCGGCCGTGGGCGCGGCGGCCAACACAGGCGTGGTACTCGCAAGGGAAAGGCCGATGAGCAGGGCGCGGATCATGCCGCCGGCAACTCCTTCTGCGCCGCCTCGACCTCGTAGAAATCGGGCTGCATCCGCGAGGGAATGCTGCCGCGGCCGATCTCGATGCAGATGTTGGGCGGATGGTTCGAGACCATGGCAACAAAGATGTCGCGGATCACGAGGTAGAGCGCACCGTCCTCTTCCTCGATCTGCTTGAGCCGCCCGGCCACCGGCTGCACCATGCAATAGGCCAGGAACACCCCCAGGAAGGTCCCGACCAGCGCGCCGCCAATCATCTTGCCGAGGATTTCCGGCGGCTGGTCGATCGAGGACATGGTCTTGATCACGCCGAGAACCGCCGCGACGATGCCGATCGCCGGCAGCCCGTCGGCGACCTGCTGGACCGCATGGACAGAGGCCAGCGATTCATGGTGATGCTTGCGGATCTTGCGGTTGATCACATCCTCGGTGGCATAGCGGTCGTCGAACTGCATCGACAGCATGCGGAAACTGTCGCGGATCAGGTCGACGGCGAAGTGATCGGCCATGATGCGTGGATAGCGCGAGAAGATGTCGCTGCTCTTGGGGTCCTCGATGTGGCTGTCGAGCGCGAGGATGCCCTTGGCCTTGTAGGTCCGGGTCAGCTCGTACATCAGCTGCAGCAGGTCGTTGTAATCCTTGGCCTTCCAGCGCGGCCCCTTGATCACCTTGAGAATGCCGCCGGCCGAGCTCTTGATCACCGTGACGCTGTTGGCGATCACGAAGGCGCCGATCGCCGCGCCGCCGATCATCATGCCCTCGAACGGCAGGGCATAGAGCACGATGTCCATCTTGCCGCCGGACAACATGAAGCCGCCAAAGACCAGTCCGAAGACAAGAGCAAGCCCGAGTATGAAGGTCATGAGGGATGTCTCTGCTTTTGGTTATTGTTGCGCGAGGTGGCCTGATTGCCTCCAAATCATAAGTATAATTGACTTTCATTCAAGTATAAATAAGGATAGTTTGCAGTTGTGAAGAACAATTCCTGGAGTCGCGACATGGCGTCCGGCAAGCTCGCCTACTTCTTCGAAGCCCACGACCTCGTCCATGTCTTTGCTGACTGGCCCGAGGAGATCGGGCTTGTGCTCTGTCTGGAAGAGGCCGGGAATTGCGAGTTGCTGCTCTATCATCTCAGCGAACGCGGCCGGATGCCGGCCAAGGCGGCGGCGGTTCTGGATTGCGCGCGCTCGGAGCTCGAGGTGGTGCCCGAGGTCGAGGGCTATCCGACGCGGCGGGTGCTGTTCACCGACGAACAGAAGCTGATGGCGCTGATCCTTGACGAGGACGACCTGGCCGAACTGGCACAGGATTACCTGATCAACCACCGCTATGAGGCCTCTCGCAAGCAAGAGGACGCGCGCAAGCGCCAGGCGCCCACCCCCGAGCCGGAACCGAAACCCCAGCCGCGGGCGAGCGCGTTCTCGGATGTCTTTCGCTGGAAGCCGCGGCTGCATCTGTCAGAGTCGCTGCCGAGCTCAATGCTCAAGCCGACCCTGCCGGAAGGCTTTGTCGCGCTGGACGAAACCGCCGAATGCGATTTCGCCGAGGGCATCCTCGAGGTCAACCCCAACGGTGTCCGGCTCTCGATCGCGCCCGAAGAGGTCAGCATTCACACCCCGGTGCGCCGTGCCCGCCAGATCGGCTTTCGTGACGACTTTTCTTGCTTTGTGCTGCCGCGCTATGTCGCGGCCGGCTGGGAGCCCGGCAAATCGCTGGTCATCGACATGCCGGAAGAGCATTTTCCGAGAGCCCTGCGCGCCCGGTATGCACAAGGCCCGCGCCAGACACAGGTGACGATCACCGCCCAGGGCGTGTTCATCTCACCCGGCGCGCTGGTGCCCACACCAGAGCCCGAGGCCGCAGCCCCGGTGCGCCGTCGCCGGCTGTTTTCGCCGGTGCGCTCGGCGCTGATCGCCATGGTCTGCCTCGGTCTCGTGGCCGGTGCCATGCTGCGCGAAGACGGGCCGCTGTCACTGCCGTTCCTCGAACTGCAATGGGGCCGGCTGATGGCGCCTGAGGAGCCGGGCGAGACCCGGCTGGCCCTGCGCTGACACGGTCAGTCGCGATCCGGATCATCGAGGATATAGCCGCGGCCGCGGACGGAACGCACCTGCATCCCCGCGTCGGACCGATGCTCGAGCTTTTGCCGGATCCGGGCGATATGAACGTCGATGCGGCGGTCGCCATAGGACCAGTCGGCGTCGCCCAGAACCTGCGCCAGCGCGGCGCGCTCGACGATCTGGCCGGCATGACGGCTCATGTACTCGAAAATGCGCTCCTCGACCGGGGTCAGCCCGAGCTGCACCAGCCGCGCCGATTTGCGATTGCCGCGCTGCGCCCCCTGCAACCGCAGCGACAACCGGGCGCGCAGCTCTCCGGGGTCGTGATCGGCGCGCAAGGCGTCGTCGGCACCGGCGGCAAAGGCGGCAATCGCGCCCTGCGAGCGGTTGGCATGATCGATCGCCAGGATCACCGCATCGCCGGCCTGTCGCCGCGCGGCGGCAATCAGGGTCAGCATCGCCTCGTCAGGCACCTGACGCGCCGAAAGCCCGACGATCAGCGCACTCAGCGGCGCGCCCTCCGTCAGCGTCTCGCGCATCTCGGACGGTCGGGCCCGGCGCAGCACCCGCGGCAAGCCGCAGTCCTGCAGCACGCCGGCCCAGGTGTTGCGCAGTCCGGTGTCGCGCTCGACCACCGCGGCAAAGGATCCCCTGTTCTTCATGTGCCGGGCCAACCCCTGCCTTTAACCTGTAAAATAAATGGAGGTTTGTTCAAATTCTCGCGAATTTTCAACTCCGATTAACCTTGGCTGCCTATCTATCTTTCAGATGACATGAAGAAACCAGAAGAAAGACACGATTGAGGCATGCAAGTTCATCGCGTTGCCGACCGGCGTACTATCTAAACCGTCGCCTGTCGGACCGGTCAAGCCCTTGAGAGAATAGTGAATATTCCTGGGCTGCGGCGCTCTTTTCCGGATCTGTCCCGGAGAGAGCCTGGGCCGGACGCAAGAATTTGCAAGATTAACATCAGGTTTCGCGTAGAGTAACGCGACTGTTCCGGAAGAGGCTTGTAGGGCGGCCCCGGACAGGGTTCGCACCGGTCCCGCCGGTGTGGATCGCGAGCTAGGAGAAGACAATGAACAGCCAGGCCATGAAAGAGGAAACCGCAGGGCGCATCGTCGCGGCCTATGCCTCCCGGCCAGACGTCGGCCCGGACCAGATCGTGGCGCTCTATCGCCGGCTGGCGGAAGAGTTCTCGCGGCCCGGCGGCAGCGCGCTCCGCGGCACGGCCGCCGCACCGGGAGAGCTGCGCCCGGCGCTGCCCATCGACCAGGCGGTCTCGGAGGACCGGGTGACCTGCCTGTGCTGCGGCCGCAGCTTCAAGATGCTGAAACGCCACCTTGGCGCCGAACACGGCATGACCGAAGCGGCCTATCGCGCTGCCTTCAACCTGCCCGAGGACTTCCCGCTGGTCGCGCCAAGCTATTCGCGCAAGAAGGCCAATCACGCCAAACAGGCGGGGCTCGGCAAGTACGAGCGCTCCGTCGTCACCGACGAAGCCTAGAGCCAGACAATGCCCCAGACCGAACCCACGATCATCGTCCGCCGCACCGAAGAGGGCGAAGAGCACGGCCATCACGGCGGCGGCTGGAAGGTCGCCTATGCGGACTTCATGACCGCGATGATGGCGTTCTTTCTGCTGCTTTGGATCCTCGCCGCCTCTGACGAGGAGAAACTGCGCGGGCTGGCGGATTACTTCTCGCCCAGCCTGTCGCAAAGTGGCGGCCGCGGCGACGGCCTTCTGGCGGGGACCACTGTGGCGGCGGACGGTGTCTTGGGCGGGGCAGACGGGGCCGCGGCGCCGGTGCAGCTGCCGACCTTTGGTCAGGAAAACCCGCTGGCCGTCTTTGACAGCCGATTGCGCGACGACCGCCCGACGCCGGCGGTCGAGGTCGAGACCCAGTCCGACGGCACCGCGCCGCCAGAGGCCGCCGACAGCCCCGATGCGGTCGAGACGGTGCGCGTCCGCGAAGCTTGGGAGGCGGCGCAGGACAAGCTCGAGCAGCAGATCACCGAGGATATCGCCAGCACTGCCGGGCTCGAGATGCTGTCAGAGCATCTGCAGTTCAACCGCCGGGCCGAGGGGCTCGAGATCCAGATCGTCGACCGCACCGGCCTGTCGATGTTCGGCTCGGGCAGCGCGCGCATTCCCGACCGCACCCGTCAGCTTCTCGAGGTGGTGGCCGGGGCTCTGGCGGATCTGCCCAACGAGATCACCATCGCCGGCCATACCGACTCGCGCCGCTACCAGGGTGGCACCTATTCCAACTGGGAGCTGTCGGCCGACCGCGCCAATGCCACCCGGCGGGCGCTGGTGGAAAATGGCGTCAACCAGCTGCGCATCACCGGGATCTCTGGTCTGGCCGATACCGTTCCGCTTGACGGTGTCAGCGCCGATGCGCCCGAGAACCGCCGCATCAGCATCATGGTGCTGCAGTCCAAAGAGCGCCCGGTTCCAGAGACGGATTCGATTCCCTGACAGCCGTAGAACCCTGTGGAAAACTTCGCCGATACCTTGGGTCAGCACCGCTATATAGCGGGAGGGCAGGTGTTTTCCCGCAAAATATAGGGGCGATCGGAGGTTTTGTAACGAAATCTCAGAGGGTGTTTATGCTTTGCGGGCGGTCGGAACAGCCGGCGAACATCCGCCGAACCCTCAAGCCAGTATAGATCATGTAGGGCCTGCCGCATCTAGAGTCTGCCCTCGCAGAACCGTCTAAATATGGTAGGGCCTTAACACTTGAATCCTTTCAGCAACGTTAAGTGGCACGTACTGATTGCAGGACGGAGATTGAGCTGAACTAAAAAAGAGAAGCGGACTGAGAATGCTCGGACAACATGTGCTGGACCTCATCTGGGAAAAAAGCGTCGCGATGCCTGACGCCGACCTGTCCGACCGCTTCCTGTCGCTGTTCTCGCGCATCCTGCCGGTCCGCACCGCGCCGCTGATGGCGGGCGGGGCCTGCGATGCGCCACTGGCGATGTCCGACAACCTCGAAGTGGCCGCCGGCCTGCCGCTTGGCGACGTGCTGGTCGAGGAATTGCCGCTCGATCTGACCTATGACACACTGGTCGTCTTTCTGCCGGGCAGCCAGCGCAGTCTCGGCTGCCTGCTGGGCGGCGCCGTGGCGGAAACCCTGATCCTCGCGCTGGCGATGGGCGACGTGCCGGTCGAACGCGAGACCGAAGCGCTGCACGTGCTGGCACAGGCGGCGATGCGCCGGGCGGCAGAGCTCAAGGCCACCGGCGCGGTGCTCGACATGGGCGGCTTCCGGCTTGGCATGGCGCAGGCGCTGGGGCGGCACTGGATGGTCGACGCGGCGCTCACCACGCAGCCCGATTTCCTCGGCAACCCGGCGATGATCGCGCATCTCACCCGGCTCGACCCCGGCTTTTCCGAGCCCGACCTCAGCCTTTTTGGCAGCCGTCTGCTCGATGTCGCGTCAGAGCCGGTCTCGCTGGATGAATGGATCAGCCGGACCAACATGATGCTGCGGGCCTGCCTGGGCGCACCGGAGCGCGCTTTCGAGCCGCTTCAGCAGGACATCAGCTCGCGCTTTAACTTTCACTAAAGCTTTAAATTCTTTTTGTTTTCCCAGAAATGTGTTTTCCTATCCTTGCAATCAAGGATAGGGCGACATTCTTCATGATGTCCATGTCGTACCAAGCCGCGATGCGGATGCCGCTGCTCTCGTTCGAGCAGGAGCGCGCCGCGATCGGCGGCTGGCAGGATAAAGGTGACCGCAAGGCGTTGGAGCTCTTGGTCTGTGCGCATGCGCGCCAGGCCTGGGCGCTGGCGGCGCGGTTCACTGACAACCCCACACATCTCGAGGATCTGGCGGCCGAAGGGATGATGGGCCTCCTGCGTGCCGCCGACAGTTTCGACCGCAGCCAGGACGTGCGGTTCTCGACCTATGCCACCTGGTGGGTGCGCAATGCGATTTCCTCGGCGGTGACCCGGATCAAGGCGGTGATCGACGTGCCAGCGCGCAGCTATCATGACGCCCGCGCCGGCCGGCTGCCCGAGCAGGAGCACCATCTGGTCCGCCTGGCGGTGCAGGCGGCGATCGAGATCGACGGCGCGCTCGAGGGGGCGGGAGATGATCCCCGTCGCGCGCTCGTCTGCGACGATCCCGGCCCGGAGGAACATGTCACCCGGCGCGACCACGAGGCGCAGCTGACGCAGTTGCTGGCGCATGCGCTGGTGCAGCTCGACCGCACGGAGATCGAAGTGCTGCGGCGGCGGCACCTTGTGTCCGACCCCGACCCGCATGCCAAGATCGCCGCCGACCTCGGCCTGCCGGTGGCGCGGCTGCGCCAGGTGGAACGCCGGGCGATGATGCGCCTGCGCCGCAACCTGGTGGAGGCAGGCTTTTCGCGCAGCCTGTTGCACGGGTGATGAATATTCTCTCTGCCCTCGTGGGGCTGGCCGGTGCCACCCGGTCCGACCCATTGCATACCGCCACCGCGGATCCGCGCGCCGGCCTGTTTGCCGCCCTGCTCGGGCGGCAGGCCGAGGTGCCGATGGCAGAGCCTGACGCCGGCGCGCCAAGAGAGGACGGCAGAGGCGCCGCGGTGTTGGCCGAGATACAGACGGCTTTGGCCGATCCAGACATGGGCGACGAGGCGCTGGCCGAGACGATCGCGCCGCTGGTGGCCGCCCTGACCGGACAGATGTTGCCTGTGGCCGATGCCGACACCGGCGCGCCGCTTCCGGCCGAGCAGCGCTTGCTGGCGGCGCTGCAGGCGTTGCAGGAGGTGGCTGGCGATGCCCGTCCGCAGCCCGAGGCGGCGCCAGACCGTACACCCATGGCAGTCTCGGAAACGGCCCCCAGAGATGCGCTGGAAACGGCACCCAGTGTGGTTCCGGAGAAGGCTCCCGCAGAGGCGCTGAGCACAGCACCCAGCGGTGTGCCGACAACGGTCCACAGCGGTGCGCCGAAACCGGCGCCCAGTGGGGTACCGGAGAAAGCTCCCGCGGTCGTACTGGGCGCGACACCCCGCGCTGTGCCGGAAACGGTACCCAGCGCTGTGCCGGAAACGGCATCCCGCGGCGCGTCGGAAAAGGCACCCGGTGCAGAGTCGGAGAAGGCTCCCGCGGTTACGCTGAGCGCGGCACCCAGCACCGTGCTGGAAACGGCACCCGGTGTGGTACCGGAGAAGGCTCCCGCGGTGGCGATGAGCGCGGCACCCAGCGCAGGTCTGGAGGCGGTCCCTCGCAATGTGCCGGAGAAGACACCCGCCGCAGCCCTGAACCCGGCAGCCGAGGCGCCCAACGAGGGTGCCGCCGAGGTCCGGACCGAGCTGTCGCGTCTGGTGTCGGTGCTGACCGCCCGCGAGGGCGAGGCCAGACGCCCCATGGCCGGCTCGTCGATGCCGCGCGGTGATCTGGAAGCCGGACCGGTACGCGCGGGCGCAGAGGCCGTGACGCGGCTTGGCCCGCCGACAGAGGCACCGGCGGGTGCCTCGGCAGAAACCGGCCCTGACCTGCGACCGGAGACCCCAGCGGTGCGCGCAGCCCCGCCGGCAGGAGAGGCACGCGCGCCGATCCCCTATGCGACAGAGCCGCCGGCGGCACCGCAAACCCAGCCTCTCGCGCCAGTCGCGGCCACCGCGGCCGCCAGCCCGACACCGGCCCCGCGCGCGGCGCCCTTGCCGGACAGCGGCCAGATTCTCACCCAGCTGCGCGCCCATGTCAGCGAGACCGGCACCATCCGCGTGGCATTGCGTCCCGAGGGGCTCGGCCGGGTCGAGATCAGCCTGACGCCCGGCGACGATGGCCAGCTCAGCGTGACCGTCCGGGCCGACCAGACCTCGGTGCTGGGCAGCCTGCGGGCCGATCGCGAGGGTCTTCTGACGCTGCTGCGCGAGGCCGGCCACCAGATCGACACCCGCAGTCTCAGCTTCGGCGATCTGGGCGACCAGCGTGGCGGCGACGGCGCGCAGCAGGGCGCCGGGCAGGGCGGGCGGCCGGGCACACAGAGCATGACATGGACCGGCCCGGGCGAGCCCGCCGCCGATGCGACAGAAACCCCGACCCGCGTCGCGGCACCCTCCGGTGCCGTCGACATCACGGTCTGAACAGGACGGCACAATGGCAATCGACCCCTACGGCGTCTCCAGCTCCACCTTGCCCCCCGCCAGCAATTCCGGCAATGCGCTGAGCCAGCTGGGCGAGGATTACCAAAGCTTCATCACCCTGCTGACCGCGCAGATCCAGAACCAGGACCCGCTCGAGCCGATGGACAGCACCGCCTTCGTGTCGCAACTGGCGACGCTGACCCAGGTCGAGCAGGCGGTGGCGCAGAATGCCAATCTCGAGGCCATCGCGGCACAGATTTCCAGCCTGTCGGCGATTTCAGGGCTGAACCTGATCGGCCACAGCGTGGTGGCGCCGACCTCTGAAGTGGCGCTGAACAACGGCGAGGCGACCCTCGGCTATCGGCTGGGCAACGAGGCGCAGCTGGTGACGATGGATGTGACAGATGCCAACGGTACCATCCTGCGCACCTTCTACGGGCTGCCCGGCAGCACCGGGAGCCTGCACGAGGTGGTCTGGGATGGGCTTGACGACAATGGCCAGCCGTTGCCGGACGGGCCCTATTCGATGCAGCTCACCGCGCTCGATCTGGATGGCAATACGGTGACCTCTCAGAGCTATGCGCTCTCGCAGGTCACCGGGCTGACCTATGACCAGGGGTTGGCGGTGCTGCAGCTCGACACCGGCGAGGCGGTGCTCGCCGGCTTGATCGAGGAAGTCCGCTAGCTGCGCGGCACCTCGGCCTGAAGCAGCGACAGAAGCAGCACCTGGGCCACGTCCTCGCCAAAACCCTGGCGCAGGTCAGAGACCAGCGATTCCGAGAGCTGCGGGCTGTCGACGGCGCCGCCGGTCAGGCTCAGCCCTTCGGCCGCCTTGTGCATCGAGGCCAGCACCGCGTCGCGCAGCCGAGAGGCATTCTCGACCTCGCTGTATTTCATCGCCGCCTCGGTGTCGCGCATCTCGATGCCGATCTCCGAGACCACATAGGTGACGCTGTGGGCGCGATAGACCGGCACGCTCATCCGTCCCAGGCGCACGACGTTGGAATCGCTGCGCTCGTTCTTGGCCTGCACCTCGGCCTCAGGGGCCGGTTCGGTGCTGCTGACCTTGGCGAGCTTGGCCGCCTCGGCCTCTTCCTCGTTGGCCAGGCGGTCAAGCACCAGCGCCGCGGCGGTGGGTGTCGGGGCGGGCGCTGCGGCAGACGTGGCCCGCGGCGCAACGGCGGCGGGCAGCACCTGGCCGCCGGCAAAGCCGGCCGCGGCAAAGGCGAGCGGCATGGCGACAAAGGCGATTGCGGTCTTCTGCATGTCCTGATTCCGATCTGGTTCGTTCGGAATCGGTTATCGCCCTGCAATCCGTCAAAAGTTTTCGCAAACCATGTCGGAAATTCGATCTAATATGGCAGGATTACGTCCATCACGTCTTCGCCGTAGCCGCGCGCCTGTTGCCGGCTGATCGATCCGCGGCCGCCATAGCTGATCCTGGCCTCGGCCATCTTGTCATAGGGGATGGTGTTGCCGCGGTCGATGTCCTGCGGCCGGATGATGCCCGAGACCCTGAGCTCGCGCAGCTCCTCGTTGACCTTGACCTCCTGCCGGCCGACGACCACCAGGTTGCCGTTCGGCAGCCGCTGCACCACCAGCGCCGCCATCCGCAGCGAGATCGACTCGCTGCGATCGATCGAGCCGTCGCCGCTGGCACCGGTGCGCGAGCTGATGTCGACGATGTCGCCGCTGGGCAGGTCGGCGGGACCGACGCCGGGCAGGATCTTGTCGATCTGCGAGCCATAGCCGAAGAACCCGGCCAGCGTCAGCGACGACGCGCCGCTGCGGTAGCGGTCAGAGGCATTGTCGAGGCTGGCCTCGTCGTCGATCTCGATCACGATGGTCAGCAGGTCGCCGATCTCGGTGGCGCGCTGGTCGGCAAAAAAGCCGCCGCTACCATGCTGCCAGAGCGAGGCGCGCTCGGCCCGGTCGGGCACATGCGCCACCTCGGGCGGTGGCATCGGCACGTTGACAGTCTGCGCCGCGGCCAGGTCGCGGCGGTCGACGCCGATCGGGCTGAGTTCCGGGTCGCGGTCGAACACCGGCCCGCCACAGGCGGTGAGAAACACCAGCGCCGGGGCGACCGGCAGGACAGGACGAAACAGGACTGGGCGAAATCGGATCATCGGATCACCTCCACGAGCCCGGGCCCGCGGGCGATACCCTCGAGCGCGGCATTGCTGACCAGGTTGACGATGCGCAGGCCGGCGCCGCGATGGGCACTGTCCAGGGCGCGGCCGGGGGCGGTCAGGACCAGCCGGCCATCGTCATAGAGAATACTGACCTTGTCGCCGCGGTCGATCACCAGCGGCTGCATCACCGATTGCGTCATCACCGGCCGGCCCTGGGCCAGCATCCGGCGCACCTGCATGCCCTCGAGCAGCGTGGGATCGGTGATGGTAAAGGCCCCCACCCGACGCAGCGAGAGCTCGGTCATCACGATGTCCTCGGGGCCGATGATGGCGCCGGGCATCAGCCGCTGCGCCGGCACCGGCAGCGCCATCACCGCCAGCGCCATGCCGGCAAGCCGATGCGTTACCCCGGTCTCGGTCACCGCGTTGGCAAGGAACTGGCCGCTGTCGCGATCCATCCAGAAGGCCGAGATCGCCTCGGCCGCCTCGGGCGTTGCGCCCTTGAAGCGCACCCGGATCATCGCCTCCGGCGGCAGCTCGGCGCCCAGCGTCTGGCGCACCTGCTCCTCGATCAGCACCGCGGGGGTTTCGGCCAGCGCCGCCAGCGGCACCAGCAGGGTGGCAAGGATCAGGGCAAGGGCGCGGCGCATCGGCTTACTTGATCTGGTTGGCGGCCGACATCATCTCGTCGGCGGTGGAAATGGCCTTGGAGTTCATCTCATAGGCCCGCTGCGCCTGGATCAGGTCGGTGATCTGGCGCACGATGTCGACGTTCGAGCTTTCGAGGTAGCCCTGCCGCAGGATGCCGACGCCCTCGTCGCCCGGCAGCGACGGGATCGCATCGCCGGAAGCGACGGTGGCCTGCAGCAGGTTGTCGCCCAAGGGCCGCATGCCGGCATCGTTGACAAAGGTGGCGAGGGTGAGCTGGCCGATCTCGACCGGCACGGGGTCCTCGGCGACATAGGCGCTGACGATACCGGTGTCGCCGATCTCGATCTTGGTGGTGTTGTCGGGCAGCACGATGCCGGGGTCGATCTCGTAGCCGTTGCCATTGACGATCTGCCCCTCGGCCGAGAGCCGGAATGAGCCATCGCGGGTGAAGGCCTGATCGCCATCGGGCAGGTTGACTGCGAAATAGCCGCGACCGTCGATCGCCAGGTCGAACTGGTTCTGGGTCTGGGTCAGCCCGCCCTGGGTGTTGAGCCGCACGGTGCCCACGGCCTGCACGCCAAGTCCCACGTCGAGGCCGACGGGCCGGGTGTTGCCTTCTTCAGCCGTTACCGCGCCCTCACGCGAGAGGTTTTCGTAGATCAGGTCGGTAAAGGAGGCGCGGGCGGTCTTGAACCCGGTGGTATTGGCGTTGGCAATGTTGTTCGAGATCACGTCAACATTGGTCTGCTGCGCCATCATGCCGGTCGCGGCGATGCCCAGGGCTTTCATCTGCGTTTCCCTCTGTTATGTGCTGCGGCCGACACGGCTCAGCATTTCCTTTTTCAGGTCGTCTTCCGAAGAGATCAGGTTCAGCGCGTGCTGATAGGCCTGCTGGATGTCGATCAGGCGGGTCACCTCGCTCACCGCCTGCACGTTGCTGCCCTCGAGCGCGCCCTGGATCACCTTGGTGCCGGTCTCGTCGGCCTGCAGGTCGATCCGCCCGTCCTCTGTCACGAACATGCCGCCGCCGGCGCGGCCAAGGCTCTGGCGGTCGGGCAGGGCGAAGATGCCGACCTGTCCCAGCACGCCCCCCACCTCGGACGAGATCACCCCGTCGCCCGAGATCGCCACCGATCCGGCCAGCGCCGGCGGCAGGGCCAGCGGCGCGCCGCCGGCGTCAAGCACCTGGGCCCCGGCGGTTGTGACCACGCGGCCCTGCGGATCGAGCACGAAATTGCCATCGCGGCCAAAGGCTTGCTGCCCGTCCTGAAGCTGATAGGCGAACCAGCCCGCGCCCGAAAGCGCCATGTCGAGCGGATTGCCGGTCTGGATCACCACGCCCGAGCGGCTGTCGAGATAAGAGCCGCGGTCGATCAGGTAGTTGGTGCTCTCGCCGGCCGAGGCGCTGTCATCGGACTGAAGGTAACTTTCGAACAGCACCCGCTCGGCCTTGAAGCCGGTGGAGTTGGCGTTGGCGATGTTGTTGGCGGTGACGTCCAGCTGACGCTCCAGCGCGGTAAGCTGTGACAGCGCGACATAGGTGGAATTATCCATCACTCATCCCGATCAATTCTTGAGCTGCAGCGTGCCAGAGGCTCTTTTCTTGCTGACAATGCGATTTCACATGGTGTATATCAAGAACAATCATGATGAAACGGCGAAAAAACTTGGCCTATCCTTGGTTCATCGCGGCGCTTCCGGCGCTGATTCTTGCGGCGGCGCTGCCGGTTTCGGCCACGACCGAGCGGGTCAGGGCGGTGCCCGCGGTGCAGGGTCAGGCAGTGCCGGGGCAGGCGGTCCCGGTCTGGGGGATTGCGCCGCCGGTGCTCTACCTGATGCCGCGCCGCAAGCAGCCGTTTCTCGAGGAACGCATCGCCCTGATGCAGGCGCTGACCCGCGCCGAGGACAATCCGCCGGCCCGCTACCGGGTGCTGCTGGAGCTGGCCGAGTTCCACTTTGCCCACGGCATGATCACTGAGGCGCTGTCGATCCTGACGGGGGTGCACGGCGCACAAGTGCCGCCGGCGCACGGGCTGCGGGCGGCGGCGCTGGAGCTGGCGCTGGGCCTGTTCGATCCGTTGCAACGTCCGCTGACCGAGCGCGCCGCAGCGCTGCTGTCGCCGGGCTATGCCGACTGGCCGGACCAGCCGATGCTGCTGGCACTGTCGCAGCTGCGCGCCGACGATTGTGCCAGCGCCGCGCCGGGGCTCAGGGCGGCGTTTGACCGGCTGCAGCGGTTTCCCGACACCGCGCGCGAAGAGGCGCTGCCGCTGATGCTGGAATGCGCCATAGACGACCGGCAGTGGCGGCTGGCGCGCGACATCGCCACCCGGTTCGCCGATCATGCCAGCCTGGACGACGGGCCGGCGCTGCATTTTCTGCTGGGCAAGGTGGCCGAGGTCGGCGACGAGCCGCTGGCGGCGTTTGACAGCTATGCGCTGGCGCAGGGGGCCAGCAATCTCTGGGGGCACAGGGCACGGCGCGCCATCGTCGAATTGGGGTTGAAGCACGAGGCGCTGAGCTCGGCCGAGGCGGCGGATCTGTTGGCACTCGAGACCGAGGTCTGGCGCGGCGATGCGCTGGCGGCCGAGACGCTGGCGGATCTCGCGGCGCTGCAGGAGATTTCCGGCGATGCGGTGGCCGCGGCCGAGACCTATGGCAAGCTGCGCCAGCGTCATGCGGGCAGCCGCGAGGCAACACTGGCGCGCGGCAAGGCGCAAAAGCTGATCGACCGGCTTTACGTCGAAGGCGCGGAAGGCGAGATCACCCTGTCGACCTTCATGGACCTGCATGCCCGCATCGCGCCCTGGTTCCGCTTTACCGAGGGCTACGCCGCCTCGGCCGAGCACTTTGCCGACCACTTCTTTGCGGTCGGGGCGACCACCATCGCGGCGCAGGAGTATGCCGCCATCCGCGACCACCTGACCGCCGCGCAGGACCTCGGACTGTTCTCGCCAGAGCCCGGCGCGCTCGACCGGCTCGCGGTCAAGGAGGCCGAGGCCCTGCTTGCTGGGGGGCAGTTCGAGACGCTGGGCCTGTTGCTGGCCGCGGCAGCGACGCCGGATGACCCGGAGCTGGCGGAACGTCTGGCCCTGGTCTCGGCGCAGCATCTGGAGGAAACCGGCCAGAGGGCAGCGCTCTTGTCCGATACCGACGGCGGCGCGCCGGAGCAGGTTCTGCGGCTGCGGGCGCAGGCGCGGTTCGAGCGCGGCGAATGGCCCGAGGCGCAGGCGGCCTATGCGGCGCTGGCGCAGCGCTCTGGTCCGGATCTGCCGCTGCCGGATGCGATCCGGTACCTGCTGGCGGCACATCGCAGCGGCGACAGTCTCACCGCCGGCGAACTGGTACAGCGCTTCGACGGGCTGACCGACCTGCCGCAATGGACCGAGATCGCCGCCACACTGACCCGGGTTCCGCCCGATCTCCTGCCGCTGCGCCAGGACGCCGCCCGCAGCCGGATCAACAGCGCGCAGGAGATGCTCGACACGCTCTCGGCGCCGCGCGGGGTCAACTGACGTCAGGACCGGACAGAAACCGCCCCCTGCCACAAGAATAGCCGTCCAGCGGGCAAGCTCTGGTGAAATATCGCTTGGAATGGCCCGCTTTAAACCTGCTGTAACCTTGCTGCTCTATATGTTGTTGCAACGGTGACCAAACACCGACACGGCAAAAACGAGGCGGTTATGAGCATTTCCAACGCGATGGCGTCTGGCGTCAGCGGCCTGCTGGCAAATTCCACGGCAGTGAGCAGCATTTCCTATAATATCGCGAACGCCGACACGGTCGGCTATCGTCGCAGCTTCGAACAGATGGTGACCTCTGGCGTGACCGCCACCGGGGCGATGTCGACCGGGGTGCAGACCACCTCGATCCACCGCAACACCGACGACGGCAACTACCTCGACACGGCCATCGCCACCAACCTGGCGATCAGCGGCGGCGGCTTCTTCGTGGTCAACTCCAACATCGAAGCCTCTTATGCCACCGGCAACATGTTCACCCGCACCGGCAGTTTCGAGCCGGATCAGGACGGCAACCTGGTCAACTCTGCCGGGATGTACCTGATGGGCTATGCCTACGGCGCGAACGGGACCCTGGGCGGGGTCGACCGCAACAGCTTTGCCGATCTCGAGCCGGTCAATGTCGCCGCGCGCTCGATCTCGGGCTCGGCCACGGCCGGGATCGGCATCAGCGGCAACCTGCCAGCGCAGGAAACCGGCCAGCTGGAGGCGGGTGATCCCTTTGTCTCGTCGATCGAGTATTACAACGCGCTTGGCGGGGCCGAGCGTCTGACCCTGTCGTTCCAGCCCACCGCAACGGCGAATTCCTGGCAGGTGCGGATCCACGACGACACCACCGATTACGGCGAGGTCACGGTGACCTTTGCCGACAGCGGCGCCACCGCCGGCGCCCCGCAGAGCTATGCCGATGCCACCGCCCTCGCCACCGCGCCGGCCGGGTTTGCCTTTGACCCGGTGACCGGGACCATGAGCCTGACCATCGACAACGGCACCACACCGCAGACCATCGATCTGACGCTCGGCGCGCCCGGCAGCTTTGACGGGCTGAGCCAGTTCGCCGGCGACTACTCGCCGCTGGCGATCGAGGCCGACGGCGCCGAGAGCGGCGTGCTGGCGCGGGTGGAATTCGACGAGTTCGGCAATGTCTGGGGCATCTTCGACAACGGTGCCCGCAGCGCGCTCTATCAGGTGCCGCTGGCCACCTTCTCCAATGCCAACGGGCTGGAGACCGCGAACAACTCGACCTTCACCATGTCTGCGGGGTCCGGCGGTTTCTATCTCGGGCAGGCCGGCGACGGCGAGACCGGCACGCTGACCTCTGGCGGGGTGGAATCGGCCAACGTCGACATCGCGCAGGAGCTCACCAGCCTGATCCAGCGCCAGCGCGCCTATTCATCCAACGCCAAGATCATCACCACCGCCGACGAGATGCTGTCGGAAACAGTGAACATCAAGCGTTAATCGGCCAAGGATAGGCCAGCAATCGGCCTGACAGGAGGGCGCCATGAGCCTGACTTCTGCGCTCGGAGTGGCAGCAAGCGGGATGACCACCAGCTCGCGCTGGGCCGAGACCGTTTCGAACAACATCGCCAACGCCGGCAACGCCGGCTTTGCGCGCCGCGATCTTTCGGTCACCACCGATCCGTCCGGCACGCCGCGGGCCTCGGTGATCACCCGCGCGGTCGACAGTTCGCTCGATGCGATGTACCGCGGCGAGGTGGCGCGCACCGCCACCCAGGACGCGATCGCCACCGGCCTCTCGCCCTATACCACGCTTCTCGGCGACAGCGAGAGCACCACCACCGTGCTGACCCGGCTGACCGATTTTCAGAACGCGCTCGACCTGCTGGCCGTCGCACCAGCCGATAGCGCCCAGCAGCGGACCACCGTGACGGCCGCGCAGGACCTGGCGGCGACGCTCAACCGCGCCGGCGATGCGCTGTCTGACACCGCCGGCGACACGGCCGCCGCCATCACTGGCGATGTGGCCGCGATCAATGCCAGCCTGTCGCGGCTGCTGGCGATGAACGACCGCATTTCGGGCGGTATCGAGGGCGAGGCGCGTCTGGCGCTCGACGACCAGATCGGCAGCGAGCTCGACGCGCTGGCCGAGCTGACCGATTTCACCCTGCGCAGCGACACCAAGGGCCGGATGGAGTTGTTTACCACCGGCGGCACACAGCTGCTCTCTGGCAGCTCGGCCGAGGTGCTGCAGTTCGACGCCGCAACCGGCACCCTGCTGGCCGGCGAGGTCGACATCACCCCCGGCCGGAGCGGAGCGCGCGGCATCGCCGATGGGGCGCTGGCCGGCAAGATCGCCCTGCACAGCGACATCCTGCCGGAGATGCAGGCCCAGCTCGACCAGGTGGCCGGCGCCTTGATCGACGCCATGGCCACCGCCGACCCGAGCCTCGCGGCCGGCGAGACGGGGCTCTTTACCGATGCCGGTGCGGCGCTCGGCGATGACATCGCGCCAGGCCTTGCCAGCCGCATCGCGATCAATGACGCGGTGCTGCCAGAAGCCGGCGGCGCGCATTGGCGGATCCGCGACGGCATCGGCGCGACAGAGCCGGGTGCCCCGGGTGACAACAGCCTGGCCCGCGCTTTCGGCGACGCGCTGAGCGCCGCCACCAGCTTTGACGAAAGCGCCGGTCTGGGCGCGCGCAGTTCCCTGCCGGACTATGTCGCCACGCTGATCGCCAGCCAGAACACCACCCGCGTCCGGGCCGAGAGCTCGGCCGCCGAACTGGCGGCAGGGGCGGTGGCGGTCCAAAGCTCGCGGATGGCGTTCTCCGGCGTCAATATCGACGACGAGCTGCAACAGCTGATCTCGATCCAGCAATCCTATGCCGCCAATGCCAAGGTGCTGACCGTGGCCACCGAAATGATCGACACATTGCTCGCCTCGGCCTGAGGAAGGACGCACCGATGATCTACAATATGACCCGCGGGCCCTCGACGCTCTACAGCAACCTGCTGCGGCGCAACACCAACGCCGAGTTGCAGACCCGCCTGGGCCAGGCCGAGCAGGAGCTTGCCACCGGCGTCAAGAGCGACATCTACAAGTCGCTCGGCACCGGCGCGTCAGAGGCGCTGGCGCTGAACGCCAGTCGCGCCCGCGACAGCGCGCAGATCGCGGCCAACAGCCTGCTGGCCGGGCGGCTCGACAGCATGAGCACCGCGCTCGACACCATGCGCGGCTCGGTCCAGCCGGCGCTCGAACTGGCGCTGACCAACAGCCAGGCCAGCGGCCCCACGGCCGAGGGCCTTCAACGTCAGGCCCGCGAGGCGCTGAACACCATGGTGAGCCAGGCCAATGTCACCCACGCCGGCATGGCGCTCTTTGCCGGCACCGCGGTCGAGGCCCAGTCGCTCACCCCCTGGGAGGCGCCCAGCCCGGCCACCGGCGAAAGCCCGGCCAGCGTTGTTGCGACCCTGATCGCCGGCGGGCTGGAAACCGCGGCCGACGCCACCGCGCGGATCGCCGAGATCGACGCGCTGTTTGACAATGACGACGGCAGCTTCGACGCGCTGTTCGGCACTTCCGGCGGCACCGGCACCACCCTCGGCATCGGCGATGGCGAGACCCTGCAGCTTTCGGTGCAGGCCAATGACCCGGCTTTCCGCAACGTGCTTCAGGGGCTGGCCATGCTGGCCGCGACCGATGTCAGCGAGATTGCCGATCCCGGGGCCTATGCCGCCTGGGTCGGCACCGCGACCAGCCGGCTCTCGGAAGGAATGGCGGGGCTGCTCGACAGCCAGACCGGGCTCGATGCGGCCTCAGGGCGGATCGAGGCGGTCAATACGCGCATGGAGGACCGGGCCACGGTCTATGCCACGCGGATCGATGATCTTGTGGGGGTCGACAGCTATGAGGCCGCGACCGAGATCACCGCGCTCGAGACCCAGCTTCAGGCCAGCTACGCGGTGACCGCGCGGCTGTCACAGCTGAGCTTTCTGAACTTCATGAGCTGATCCGGCCAGCGGCAGCGGCCCGTCGGCCGGCTCGGCTTCGGCCGGGTCGAGCTTGTAGCCTCGGCCGCGCAGGGTGCGGATATGCGGGTCGCTCAGCGGCGACATCTCCTCGATCTTGCGCCGGATGCGGTGAATGTAGACATCGATCACCTTGTCGAAAGGCTGGTCGTCGGCCATGCCGTAGACCGCATCGTAGATCCGCGATTTCGACACCACCCGCGGTGCGGCCAGGGCAATCTGCTGAAAGATCGCCAGCTCGCGCTGTGACAGTTTCATCGGCTGGCCCGCAACCTCGGGGTCGCGGCCGTCGAAATAGGCGGTGACATCGCCGATGTGGATCGACGCCGCCGCATGGCCGTGGAACCGCCGGGTGATCGCATTGACCCGCGCCCGCAACTCGAGACCGGTCAGCGGCCCGACGATATCGTCGTCGGCGCCGGCATCGAGCGCCGCCATTGCCGCCTCGGGATCTCGCTGACCGCGCAGCACCAGCACCGGGTTGCAACAGCCCGCCCGCCTGAGCCGCGCGATGTGCTTGATCGCCTGCGGATGCGCCGAAAGCAGCACCGGACGGTCGGCAAACCCCTCTGGCGACAGCAGGTCGAGCTGGCGTTCAAAGAAGTCGTCGGTCACCGGCACCGGCTGCCAGGCGGCTTCGCCGAGATCGGAGAGCAATCCGCCAAGGGCGTGCGATCGCGTGTCGTAAAGGTAGATGTGCACCCGCGCCCCCTGACCGAAGTTGAAACCCTGCCATGCTTTGGCAAGCATACATTGCGCACATCCTGTCCGGTGGTCAAGCATAAGGCAAGAATAGAATGGTTAATCATGAATTAAACATTGCGGTTTCATTCCCTGCGATGTTTACTCTGCAATGAGGGGCTCCGCTGCGGGCCCGACCGTCAGACCCCCGGAGCGTCATGCGTATCCTCGCCATTCTCGCAACCCTTGCTGCTGTCCTGCTGCCTGCCGTATCGGCCATGGCGCAGGTCAGGATCAAGGACATCGCCACGTTCGAGGGTGTGCGCGAGAACCAGCTGGTGGGCTATGGCCTCGTGGTCGGCCTCAACGGCAGCGGCGACAGCCTGCGCAACAGCCCCTTCACCGAGAAGAGTATCGAGGCGATGCTTGAACGTCTTGGCGTCGGCAACCTCTCGGAAGACAGCATCAAGACCGCCAATACCGCCGCCGTCATGGTCACAGCGATGCTGCCGCCTTTCGCCCGCCGCGGCTCGCCGATCGACGTGGTGGTTTCATCGCTGGGCGATGCCAGCTCGCTGCGCGGCGGCACCCTGATCGTGACCCCGCTGACCGGTGCCGATGGCGAGGTCTATGCGGTGGCGCAGGGGCCGATCGCGGTGGCGGGCTGGGCGGCGCAGGGGCAGGGGGCCTCGCTCACCGAGGGCGTGCCGACGGTCGCGCGGATCGAGAACGGCGCCACGGTGGAGAACGAGATCGAGTTCGAGCTGGCCTCGCTGCGCAACATCCGGCTCAACCTGCGCAACCCCGATTTCACCACCGCCGCCCGGGTCGAAGAGGCCATCGAGTCCCGGCTGGGCGGCAATGTCGCCCGGGTGCTCGATCCCGGCACCGTCGAGATCGCGCTCGGCAGCGCCGACAAGCTCGACGTGCCCGGCGTTCTGGCCGATATCGAGAACCTGCGGGTCTCGCCCGACGGCGTCGCCAAGGTGGTGATCGACGCGCGATCCGGCACCATCGTGATCGGCGCCAATGTCCGCATCGACCGGGTGGCGGTCAGCCAGGGCGGGCTGACGGTGATGGTGCGCGAGGACCCGGAAGTCAGCCAGCCCAACCCGGTGACCATCGGCGGCACCACCGTTGTCGTGCCCCGCACCACCGTCGGCGTCGAGGAAACCGAGACCCATTTCACCATTCTCGATGGCGCCGATGTCAGCCTGCAGCGGCTGGTCGACGCGCTCAATGCCATCGGGCTGACCGCGACGCAGACCATCTCGATCCTGCAGGCCATCAAGGCCGCCGGCGCGCTGCATGCGGATCTGGAAATCATCTGAGGAGGCAACATGGACATTTCAACCAACATGGCCGCGCTCCAGGTCACGGTTGCCCAGGCCGCCGAGCCGGGCAAGGCCGCGCCAGACGCCGCCCAGTCCGCGGCGCGCGAATTCGAGGCGATGTTCCTCGGCCAGATGGTCAACGAGATGCTGTCTCAGGTCGATATCGGCGATTTCGGCGGCGGCCAGGCGGAAGAACACTGGCGCTCCTTCATGGCCGAGGCCTTCGGCCGGCAGATCGCCGAGCAGGGCGGCGCCGGCATCGCCGCCAGCCTGCGCGGCGCGCTCGAGGCCTATGCCGATGCCAAGGCCGGGGAGCGCAGGGGATGAGCGATCTGACACCGACCCGCGCCGCCCTCTTGATGGATCAGCTTGCCCGGTTGCTGCGCGACGAGATCGCCGCCATCGGACAGGGGCAGTTGGCGCGGGTCGAAGAACTCTATCCGCGCAAGGCAGAGCTTCTGGGCGAAATTGAGGCAGGCTTCGGGCAGCCGGAAAAATTTCTGCCCGGCTCCGATCCGGCGGCGGTGTCGCTGCGTGCCAAACTCGAGGAATTGCGCGGTCTGATACAGACGGACCTGCAACTTTTGCAGCGCATGACCGAAGCAACAGGGGCCGTTGCGAAGGAAATTGACCGAATTCGCGACCGTCAGAGCCTTCGCGGCCTCTATGATCGGGAGGGCGCGACAAAAACCCCGGATGTGTCGCAACCGCAACGTTTGGATCAATCCATTTAGGACAAACGCTTTTTTTCCCTTCTGCTTCGCGAGGCCCATGTTAGCCATGGTTCACGGCAAGACCGTTTTCGTCAGAAAGACGAAGACCAACGATAGAAATCGGAGCAGTAAAAAATGTCTTCAATCAATACCAACAGCAGCGCAATGGCTGCACTCTCGACCCTGCGCAGCATCAACGACAACCTGAACACCACCCAGAACCGGATCTCTTCGGGCCTGAACGTGGAGTCCGGCAAGGACAATGCGGCGTACTTCCAGATCTCGGAAACCATGAAGAGCGACAGCTCGGTCTATTCCGCGATCAACGAAGGCCTGACCGTGACCAAAAGCTCGGTCGCCACCGCCCGTCTCGGCGCCGAAACGGTCCAGGATCTGGCGCAGGAATTCCTCGACAAGGTGGCCTTTGCCCAAGGTGCGACCAGCGGCCTCGACGAGATCGAGGATGACCTTCTGGAACTGGTCAAGTCGATGGAAACCACCCTCAGCCAGTCGACCTTCAACGGCGACGACATGCTGGCGGCCGGCGACTACCCTCCGACGGCAGGCTCGATCGCAGGCGCAACCGGCGTGCTGACCTCGGCCGGTGCCACAACCGGAAACGACCGCAACGTCGTGACCGGCGTCACCCGGGCCGGCGGCACATATGCCACCACCGAGATCGTCGTCAGCGATTACGACATTGCCAACGTCGTGTCGGACTTCAAGACCATCGCCACAGCTTTCGCGACCAACGCGGGTGACGCGACCAATGGCGAGGCCTTCTTGGGCGGGGCCTTGGCTTCGACCGAGGGCGTCCTGACCAAGATCACTGACGTCGCAACCAAGCTCGGCCAGTCCGAGCGGTCGATTGAGACCCAGCAGACCTTCCTGAAGGCCGTGGTCGACAACATCGACGCGTCGGTCGGATCGATGATCGATGCCAACATGGAAGAGGAAGCCGCGCGTCTGCAGGCCCTTCAGGTTCAGCAGCAGCTGGCGACCCAGTCGCTGTCGATTGCCAACCAGGCACCGCAGAACATCCTGTCGCTGTTCCGTTAAGGGCGATAGCGGCCCCGCGTTCAGGGGCCGTGGTTCTGATACCGGAGGGGCGCCCATCGGGCGCCCCCCCTTCGCCGGAGTGACGGACAAGCCGCGCCCGGCCAAAAGAAAACCCCGCAACGTCGGGGAAAGGGGCAGAGCAGAACATGAGTGTTACGGCATACAAGAACACGATCCGCGAGAGCGCGAGCCCGCGGCAGATCGAAGCGCGGGTCTTTGCCCGCATCACCGGCGCCATGAGCCAGCATCTCGACGCCTGGGCCACCGCCGACGGCAAGCCGGCACGCGTCCTGCTGCTGGCAGGGGGGCTGCGCGACGCCATCGCGGAGAACCGCCAACTCTGGATCCGGCTGCAGGGCGACCTGGCCAATCCCAACAACCAGCTTCCCGCGGGCCTCAAGGCCAGCCTGATCTCGCTCTCGGTCTGGGTCGACCGGACCTGTGGCGAGGTGCTGGGCGGGACCGGCAGCCTGCAGGCGCTGATCGACATCAACCAGAACATCCTGGGGGGCCTCTCGGGGCGGCGCCCGGCACCCACGGCATTGGAAACAAATGGCACTCAATCTCACGCTCAAGCCGTTTGAACGGGTCATCGTAAACGGCTGCATGCTGCGAAACGGCGGCCGCAAGAGCACGATCATCGTCGAGACGCGGGCCGACATCATCCGCGAGACCGATCTGCTCAAGCCAGACGCGGCGACCACGCCGGTCAAGGCGGTCTATTTCCTGATCCAGAGCGCGCTTGTCGACGCCGAGGGTCGGGACAAGGCCGCCAAGGCCGCGCAGCAGCGGCTGGCGGTGCTGGCCACAACCTTTTCGCCAGAGTTGCGCGGCCATGTCTTCACGGCCGCCAACAACGTCAGCCTCGGCGAGTATTTCACCGCCCTGCGCGACCTGCGCCCCCTGCTGGCGCGCGAGGCGGAAGTCCTTGCGGCTCCGGCGGAGGCGCCGGCATGATCTCGATCTCCGGCATGTCGGGCAACCTGGCCATGCGGCTGGTCGACGCCACCGAAAGCAAGGAACAGGTGCTGCTGCGCAGCCAGCCGCAGAATGCCCGAGAGATCGAGTACTTCCGCGAGAACATCGACAAGGTCGACACCGTCGATGACCTGATCGGGGACTACCGGCTCTACAGCTTCGTGATGAAGGCGCATGACCTCGAGGACCAGATCTTCGGCAAGGCGATGATGGAGAAGATCCTCAAGAGCAACATCGAGGAAGACGACGCGCTGGTGAACAAGCTGACCGACAGCCGGTTCAAGGAGCTCTACAACACCATGGGCTTTGGCACCGATGGCGTCGGCAACATCAACACCATGCTGGGCAACTGGAAAAACCGCATGGTCGACAAGTTCATCGACACCCAATACGTCAACGGCAAGGCCGACGAGAACGAAGCCGTCGGGATCGCTCTGGAATTTCGCCGCAAGGCCGCCGACGTCTCCTCCGCCTACGAGATCCTTGCGGATGCCGACATGGCGACCTTCGTGCGTACCGCGCTGGGCCTGCCGGCGGTGATTGCCGGGCTCGACATCGACCGCCAGGCCGCGCTGATCAATGAACGGCTCGATCTTGAGAGCCTGCAGGACCCCGAAGCCGTGGAAAAGCTGGTCACCCGCTACATGGCGATTTCGGATGCCACCTCTGACCTGACCACCAACAACGCGGCGCTGCAGATCCTGAGCAACAATGTCACCTCCGGCAGCTTCGTGCCGGTCACCATCGACATCACGGCGGTCACCGGCTTCAGCCCCTACAAGGCGCGCTGATCACAGCACCGTGTCGTCCTCTTCGTCGTTCATCGGCAGGCGGATCTGCTCGTCTTCGGCCAGGGTGCGGGCGTAGTCCAGCGCCAGTGCCTGGGCGGCGCTCACGTCGCGGCGGCGCACCGGGCCCATCGAGTTCATCTCTTCCGCCAGCATGTCGCGCGACCGCGCCGGAAGCGAGTCGAGGAAAGCCTCGCGGGTGCCCTGGCTGGCGCCTTTCAGCGCCGTCGGCACGGTGTTACCCGGCATGCCGCGCATCACCTTGGCGAGATCCATCGGTTCGAGGCGCGCGAGGTCCTCGAAGGTGAACATCTTGGCCTTGATCGCCTCGAAACTGTCGGGCACGGATGAGGTGAGGGCAGGGGCCATGGCATCAAAGGCCACACGGTCGAGCTTGTTGAACAGGTCGGCCATGCGCTGGTGCTGCTCGTTGGTGGTGGGCTGGGCGCCGGCATTCATGACGTCGGCCTGCAGCGATTCCTCGATCTGCGCCATCATGTGTTGCGGCACCGCCTCCATGCGGATCATTCGTTCGACCACCTGGTTCATCTTCTCCTCGCCAAGCAGCGGCAGCACCTTGGCCGCGACATCGGTCTTGACGTTCGACAGGATGGCCGCGGCGGTCTGCTCATGCTCGTTCTTGAGGTAGTTGGCGATCACGTTCTCGGACAGCGCGCCGAAGCGGGCCCAGAGATCGCGCTCCTTCAGCGGACCCCGGATGTCCTTGAGGATGCTGTCGACCTGTTCGCCGGGCAGCAGCGCGCGCAGCATGTTCTCGGCCACCGAGAACGACCCCACCACGCCGCCGCCATTGGTGATCTCCTCGACAAAATCCGACATCACCTGTTCCACCGCCTCGGACGAGATCGAGCCCAGCCCCGACATCGCCCGGGTGACCTCCTGAATCTCCTGGTCGTCGAGCCGGCTCAGCAGCGAGGAGCCGCGCTTCTCGCCAAGGCAGAGAAACAGGATCGCCGTCTTCTGCGGCCCGCTGAGCTTGCGCGGCCGGGGACGGGCCTCGGTGGTGGGCTTGCGCGTGAGATCTGCAACGGCCATTGATCTGCTCCCTGTATGACGTGTCAGCCGCCGGTGATGACCGGGACGTAGCTTTCCATGAGACTTCCGGCCAGCATGTACCAGCCGTCGATGAGAACGAAGAAGATCACCTTGAACGGCAAGGAGATCAGCACCGGCGGCAGCATCATCATGCCGGCGCTCATCAGCACCGAGGCGACGATCAGGTCGATCACCAGAAACGGCAGGTAGATCAGGAAACCGATGGTGAACGCGCGGCGCAGCTCCGAGATCATGAAGGCCGGCACCAGCGTGCGCCAGTCGGCCTCTTCGGCGGTCTCGGCCAGCGGCGGCAGCTCTTCGGCCTCTCGCCCCGAGATCTCGTGAAACAGCGCCAGATCCTTTTCGCGGGTGTTGACGAACATGAAGGCGCGGAACGGGTCACCGATCCGGCGCAGCGCCTGTTCCTCGCTAATGGCGTTGTTCATCAGCGGCTGCACCCCGTCGTCCCAGGCGTCCTGGAACACCGGCTGCATCACGAAGAAGGTCATGAACAGTGCCATCGAGCTCAGCACCATGTTGGGCGGGGTCTGGTTCAGCCCCAGCGCCGAGCGCAGCATCGAAAAGACGATCACGAAGCGGGTGAAGCTGGTCATGATCACCAGCAGGCCCGGCGCCAGCGACAGCACGGTGATCGCCGCCACCAGCTGTATGATCCGCCCCGAAAGGCTGGCGCGCTCGTCCGATCCGGCGGGCGCGTCGCTCAGCGCGTCACCGATGGCGCCAAGCAGGTCGCTGCCGGCCTGCTGCGCTCCGGCGGGGGCAGCGGCAAGGCCGATCAACAGCGCGGCACCAAGGCCAGCCGGAAGGGCCCGCCGCAGGGTCATGTGTCCGACACGTAATCCTTGACGATCTCTGTCAGCGAGACGCCCAGCCGGTCATCGGCCAGCTTGACCAGATCGCCGCGCGCCACCAGCCGGTCGCTGATCACCACCTCGACCGGCTGGCCGATGGCCTTGTCGAGTTCGATGATCGAGCCGCGCGAGAGCTTGAGCAGCTGGGCAATCGGCATCTTGGCGCGGCCCAGCACGATCTGCACGTCGAGCCCGACGTTGAGCATCGCGTCGATCCCGGTGCCGCCGCCGGCCGCGGCGGCCGCGGCGGCCTGTGCGGCGGTGCGCAGGGGTTCGGGTGCGTCGGTCTCGCCGGGCTTTTCCGCGGCGGTGGCCTCGGCGGTGGTGTCGGTCATTTCGTTCATGACGTCTCTCCTGTCAGTTTCTGCCCGAGCCTTTGCTCGATGTCGCGCCGGGCCATCCCCAGCGCCTCGAGGACGCGGGCGCAGATCTCGGCGAAGCTGTAGGACATCACCCCCTGATCCCAGGCCGCGCGCAGATCGCCGGGCCGCAGCGCCGGGTCGGGGCGCAGAGAGAGCCGGCCGCCAAAGCCCGCCTCGCGCGCCGCCGCTTCCAGTTCCGGCGCCGCCGCCTCAAGGCTTTCCGGCGGGAAATAGAGCGTCAGCTGCGCCGCCCCCAGCGCCATGCGCACCGCGCCAAGCGCCTCGCGACGGGCCTGCCCCTCGGCCAGCGCGGCGCTGACATCCGGGGCCAGCTGTTCAAAGACCGAGAGCACGAAATCCACCATCTGCGACTCGAGCGCCGCGTGATGTGCCTCGTTGTCGGCGAAAAGCGCCTGCAGCACCGGCACCACCGCCTCGGCCAGTTGCAGCCTGCGGGTGGTCTCGGAGCTCTGCGCCGTCTGCTGCGCCTCGGCCCGGCCCTGCTGGACACCGGCCTCATGGGCCGCGGCGCGCGCCTCGGCGAGCGCCTGTTCGAACTGCGCCAGCGGGATCATCGGCTCGTTGGCGGGCGCCGCGCCGCGCGGGCCGCCCTCGGCTTCGGCGTCGAAGTTGCGATCGAACAGGTAGCTCATGCGCTGCGTCCCTCTGCCAGCCAGCCGCGCAGCACCTTGACCGCATCCTCGGGCTCATGCTCGATCAGCTGGCCCACGGTGTTGATCCAGCCGCGCTGCACCCCGCCCTGGACCGAGGCCAGCGCCACGGTGTCATTCTCCGCGCCGGGCGGCAGCGGGTCGAGCACGGTGCCGCTGTGGAACACCGGTGGCTCACCGGTCTCGCCCGTCGAAGCCTTGCCGATCGCCGGCGTCTTGGCGCCCTCGGCGGCCAGCCGTGCGGCCTCCGACGTGCCGGGCAGGGCCTCTGTCGCGGCGCTGCCATCGGCCAGCGCCACCGGCTCGAGGATGCGGTTGAGCGCCGGGCGCACACCGAGAAACAGCACCGATCCGACCAGCGCCAGAGCAAAGCCGCCGCGCAGCGCCGTGCCGATGTTGTCGCTCAGCATCTGGGCAATGCCGCCGCCGGTGGGCTCGCCCACATCCATCGAGTAATCCATGAACCGCAGGCTCACCACCTCGACGCTGTCGCCGCGGCCGGCATCGAAGCCGATGGCGCTCTGTACCAGCGCCTCGAGCTGCGCCAGCTCGGCCGAGTCGCGCTCCTGGTAGTCGACCGCACCGCCGCCCTGCACGTTATAGATGCCGTTGACGAGCACCGCGACCGAGACCTTCTCGATCTCGCCGGGCTCCTGCACGATCTCGGATTTGATGCCGCCGATCTCGTAGTTGACCACCTCGTTGGTGCTGTTCGAGCTGTTCGAGGCGCCGCCGGGCACATCGGCGGCCAGCGCGGCGGGGATGTTGTCATTGACGCCGACCTCGCCGCTGGCGGCGCGCTGGTCCTCGCGGCTTTCCTCGCGGGTTTCGGTCGATCGGACGACGCGCTGTGCAGGATCGAAGGTCTGCTGGTGGATGATCCGCCGTTCGGTCGAGAGGTCGACGCTGACCTGCACCCGCGCATTGCCGGCGCCGACCCGGGCGGACAGGATCTGGGCGATGCGCTGCGAAAGCCGGTCCTCGATCTGGGCACGGGCCGATTGCAGCGAGGCCTCGCTGCCCGGCGCGCCATCCTCGGCAAGGATGGTCTCGCCGGAGGCCGAAAGCACCGTCACCTGCGCCGGCATCAGATCAGGCACCGCCGAGGCCACCAGAGCGCGGATCGCCTGCGCCTGACGGGTGGCAATCTGGCGCGAGCCGCGGACGATCACCGAGGCCGAGGGCCGGGCGCGCTCGCGGCTGAAGGGTTCGCGCTCGGGCAGCACCAGGTGGACCCGCGCCGCCTCGATGCCGTCGATGGTCTGGATCGAGCGGGCCAGCTCGCCCTCCATGGCGCGCATCCGGTTGACCCGCTGCATGAAGCTGTTCATGCCCAGCCCGGTGCCGCCGTCAAAGAGCTCCCACCCCGGGGTGCCGTCACCCGGCAGACCGGCGCTGGCCAGCGCCATGCGGGCGCGTGCCAGGTCCTCGGTCGGCACGCTGACCCCGGTGCCGGCGCCCTCGGCCAGGGCGGGAATGTCGGCCTGCTCGAGCGCCTCGATGATATTGCCGGCGTCGCCCGGCGAGAGGTCACGATAGAGCGACACGTACTCACGGGAGCCCAACACCGTCAGCCCGACGAAGACCGCCATCGCCAATCCCATCCCGACCGCGCCAAGCGCGATCAGCCGGGGCCGGCCCAATGATCTGAGGTTTTCGAGAATAGCCTGCACCTGGAAATCTGCCCGCATCCATTTCTACTGGAAACTAACCACATCTATTCTTGCCTATCAAGGTTATTGTGCCGTTTTATACTTGCTTTAACGGGCTTCATTTCGCATCATGGGCAAGAACCGGATGAACTCGAAAGCATTGATCCATGGTCGCGGCGCCCTCAGACCCACCGGCAGACATCTCCCCCAGCAAGGGCAAGCGGATGCTGCGCCTGCTCGCGCTGCTGCTTGCCTGCGTCATCGCGCTGGCGGGCGGGCTGGTGATCTCGGTCGGGCCAGAGCGGTTGATGGCCCTGCTGCCCTTTGGCGATGCGGCGCCCGAGGTCGTGGACGCAGCAGAGCCGGTCGCCGCACCAGCCGAGATTGCCGGCGAGAACATCGCGGTCACGCCGTTCAAGGAAATCATCGTCAACATCACCGCGACCACCGCCACCGGTCGACAGACGACGCGGTTTCTCAAGCTCAACATCGCCATGGCCTATGATTCCACCCTTCCCGGCGCCGCGAACATCGAAGAGCGCAAGCTCTTCCTCCGCGACAGCTTTCAGGAGTACCTGCGCCAGCTCAACGAGAGCGACCTGCAGGGCAGCATCGGGCTGGTGCGGCTGAAATCCGAACTGCTGCGCCGCGCCAGGGCAATCACCGAGAGCGAGGCGCCGCAGCAATTCCTGATTGCGGACCTGATTATCCAATGAGTGCCGACACCGCCCAGAAACCCCCGCAACGGACCGCCGAGGCCAGCCCCCGATCCGGCTCTACCCGGGAGGTTCAGGAGCTGATGGTGGCGCGGGCGCGCGATTCCTTTGCCCGCCTGCCGATGCTCGAGGTCGCCTTTGACCGGTTCGCCCTGTCGCTGGCGCAGGTGTTGCGCAGCTATTTCGGCGGCGTCGCCGAGACCGAGCTGACCTCGATCGACTACCTGACCTGCCAGGATGCCGTCGCCGACCTGCCGAACGTGGCGCTGATCGCGGTGACCGACGCCGACGCCTGGGGCGGCACCATCGCTGCGGTGGTCAGTCCCGAGCTGCTGTTCAACATCGTCGAGGTCACCTTCGGTGGCCGCATGTGCCCGTCCTCGGCGCCGCAGACGCGCAATTTCACCGGTATCGAGAAACGCGTCGGCCGGGCGTTCTGTGACACCGTGCTGACCGATCTTTCCGCCGCCTTCGACAAGGTCTCGCCGGTCACCTTCCGCATCGACTATCTCGAGACCAACCCGCGCGGGCTCTTGATCGCGCCGCCGACCAGCGCCTGCGTGCGCGCGGTGATCAGTGTCCAGATCGACCAGCGGGTGGGCGAGATGGTCTTTTTGCTGCCCAATACCGCCTTTGAGCAGGTGTCGCATGTGCTGTCGCAGCATTTCACCGGCGGCCAGCTTGGCGGCGACAGCGGCTGGCGGCGCAAGATGACAGATATGCTGGGCAGCAGCAGCATCGAACTGGCGGCCGTGATGCAGCAGGTCACGCTGCCGCTGCGCGACGTGCTGTCCTGGACGCCGGGGCAGGTGCTCGACCTCGGGCTGCAGGCCGATGATCCGGTCACCCTGCGCTGCGCCGGGCTCGACATTGCCCTCGCCGAGGTCGGGCGGCGCAAGAACGGCCGCGTGGCGCTCAAGTTCACCGAAAAACTTTACCAGGACGAGGAGCTTTCAGATGTCCTTCGCGATTGATATTGCCTTGGTTGTGCTGCTTCTCGGGACGCTGGGCTATGCCTGGCTGGTTGACCGGCGGGTGCGCCGGATGATGGAGGCGCTGCGCGAGATGGAGCCGCTGATCGGCAGTTTCAGCCAGGCGGTCGATCGCAGCGAAAGCACCGTCTCGGCCTTGCGCGCCGCGCGCGAGGTTGCGCCGCTGCGCAAGCGCGCCGACACCCGCACCGAGGCCCGGCCCGAGAGCGAGGCGCCGTCGTCGGAGCCGGCCTTCCGCACCAAGCGCGAGCCCGCACCGCGCAATCCCGAGGCCACGCCGATCGCCGGCAAGTCCGAGCTGATCCGCGGCTTCTTTGACACCGTCCGCCAGCGCGAGGCCTAGATGCGCCCGACCAGTCTCATCCTTCCGGCGATCGCGGTGGTCGCCATTGCCAAGGCCACCACGACCTTTCTCGACCGGCCCGAGGACAACGAGTTTCCGGCCTTTGCCGGATTCGTCTCGGCCGCCTCTGCTGCCACCGACGAGAAACCCGCCGCGATGCCGTCGGAGCCACAGGTCTGCGAGGCGCCCGAGGCGCTGCTGGCCTCGATCCGCCGCGAGCGCGAGCTGCTCGAGGCGCAGAAGGCCCGCGGTGCCGAGCGCGCGGCCGAGCATGATCTGGCCTTCGAGACGCTGGAAATCGAGCGCCAGCGACTGGCCGACCTGAAGACCGAGCTCGAGGGGCTGATGGCCAAGATCGACGCGGCCCATACCGCCGATGTCGACCGTCTGGTGTCGCTCTACCGCAACATGAAGCCCAAGGACGCCGCCAAGATCATGAACGATCTCGATATCGAGGTTTCGGTGATGGTGATGGGCACGATGGACGAACGCGATGCCGCCCCGATCCTCGCCGCGCTCGACCCGGTGCGCGCGCGGGCGATCTCGCAGATCATCCTCGAACGCTCGAAACTGCCCGGCGACCAGCGCCTCGATGACATCCGCCTGTAAGCCACGCAGAAGGCGCGACATCACATAAGTCTGATTCCGCGATTTCCGGCTGGATCCTGCGCACGCTCGCTCACCTTCCTATGCCGGCAGGTCTCCAGGCACAGGTTTTTCAGCCGCCCAGGTCATACCTTTGCACCAGCTCGAACCGGCCGTCGGCGCGCTCGCCCACCAAGGCTACCGCATCAAGGACGAAGGGTGCGGGCAGCGGCGGCAGATGCGCCGTCACGTGCGCCTGCCACTGCGCCACGGCCTTGCGCGGCAACCGGCCGGTGAGCGTCAGGTGAAACCGGAACTCCTCCATCACGTAAGGGTAGCCCCAGCGCAGCAGCAGCGCCTCTTGCCGCTCGCTCAGCCGTGCTTTGCGACGGCGGGTCAGCTCACCCTCGGCCGGCGGCGCGCGGAAGCGGTCGAGCGCCGAGACGCAGGTGGCCGCGACGCGCGCGATGCCGGCGGTGTCGCCCTTGGGCACCAGCGCCAGAAACGACCCCAGTCGCGCCGGCTCCAGCCCCTCGGTCAGGGCCGGAGGACAGCCCGCGGCCATCTCGGCCACCGCCGCCTGCAGCCCGGCCGGATCGCAACCCTCGGCCAGCCGGAACGGCGGCTTCAGCGTGGCGTGAAAGCCGTATTTTCGCGGTGTCGCCGTGACCTCGGCCATCGCCGGCAGATCGGGCTGGGCGACTTCTGTGCCCTGCGCCACGTCCCAGCCCAGCCACTGCGCGCCGAACCGCGCCAAAGCACCCTCGGACGGCAGGTAATAGATCGCGAAACGGCTGTAGGACATGAGCGCTCCCTCCACGACCCCTGTCTGTCAGACGCGGGCGCGCTTGCCAATGGTGCCACAGTCGCAAGATGTCCCGGAATTGACCGCTCCGGCCGGGTGCGGGCGCGGTTGCCTTGGCCGGCCGCGCCGGGTATCCAGTTCACAATTGAACAGGATGAGCATTATATGAACACGGACATTCAACCCAAGAGCCCGGGCTACAGCGTTCAGCCGGTGGTGCGTGCCCTGACGGTGCTGCGCTATATCGCAGCCGGCAACCGGTGTCGCAAGATCAGCCATGCCGCCAAGGCGACCGGCGTCAACCGCACCACGCTGATCCGCATCCTTGCCACGCTCGAGGCCGAGCGCATCATCGAAGCGCTGCCGGACGAGGGCGGCTATCGGCTGGGCACCGGGCTGATCTCGCTGGCCGCCGAGGCGTTGAACGATCGCGGCATCGTGCCCACCGCGCGGCCGGTGCTGTGTCAGCTGGTCGACCAGCTCAAGCTATCGGCCCATCTGGGCGTCCGCGAAGGCCATGAGATCGTCTACCTCGCGCGCGAAACCCCGGTGTCGCACCTGGCCAGCACGGTGCGCGAAGGCACCCGCCTGCCGGCCCATGCCACCACCATCGGACGCATCCTGCTGGCCGAACTCAGCCGCGCGGACCTGCAGGCGCTCTATGCCGACTATCCGCTCGAGGCCTATACCACCAAGACCCGCACCTCGCTCGCGGCGCTGGTCGATCAGCTGGCCGAGGACCGCTCGCGCGGGGTGTCGTGGAGCGTGGCGAACTTCGAGGCCGAAATCGGCTCGGCCGCCGCCCCGGTCTACAACCACCGCGGCGAGGCGGTGGCGGCGATCAATGTCACCGGCCATGCCGGCATTTTCACCGAAGGCACCGAGCAAGCGGCGGCGATCGAGGCGGCGTTGAAATCCGCCGCGCAGCAGATCTCCGAGGCGCTGGGCTATCGGGGCTGGGCCGCCGATCAGATGTAGGCGTAGCCAAAGGCCATGCCGAAATCCTCTGGCCGCAGCGCCGCGGCGCCGCGCCTTGCGTCCCGCAGCCAGAGCCGGCCATGGACCTGCGTCTCGGCCAGATCGACCGTCTTTGGCAGGCTGGCATGATCGCACCACAGCCCGCCCAGCCACTCGCTGCCACGAAAGCTGAGCGTCCCGCGCCCCTCGACCGATTGCAGCGAGAAGTTGCCGTAACAGGTGATCCCGGCAAAATCCCCGCCCTCGGCAAATTGCGCTCCGTCGAAGCGGCCGATGCCACGAAACTCCGCACCCCGGAACGAGGCGCCTGCAAAGCGCGCCCCCTCGAAGCGGGCATCGTTCATGAAGGTCGTGCCGTCAAACCGCGCCGGTCCGGTAATCGTCACCTCGCGGAACCAGCACAGCCCGTCGAACCGCGCGCCAGAGGCGTCGATCCCGCCGGCGAGCTGCGCCCCGGACAGGTCGACACCGTCGAGCGCCAGCCCCGACAGGTCCAGCAGCTCATCGCAGCACACCCCGCGGAAATCGGCGTGGCTGCCGTGCTGCCAGGGCTGGCTCAGCCGCTGGCGTATCTCCGCCGCCGTGCTCATGCCGCCTGACCCAGCGCATCGCCGGCCATGCCGACGATTTCTTCGGCCCAGGGAAAGGCCAGGTCTTCGGCCATCTCCGCACCAGAGGCGTCATGCGCAATCCGCGCGCCCAGCTGCGTGGCGCCGCGGGCGATCATCAGTTCCGCCAGGGTCTTGGGGCCGCCGTTGAAGGTCTCGTCATATTCGCTGTCGCCCATGCCGAAGATGCCGAAATGCACGCCGGTCAGGTCTGGCGCTTTCGCCTCGAGCTTCTCGGCAAAGGGCTGGGCCGAGGCCGGCAGTTCGCCGTCGCCATAGGTCGAGCAGACCAGCAGGTAGAGCGTGCCGGCGTCGAACGCGGAGGGATCGAAATCCGACAGGTTGACCGCCGTGACCTCGTGGTCGGCCTCGAGCTCGGCGGCGATGTCCTCGGCCAGCATTTCGGCATTGCCGGTCTCGGTTCCGTAAAGCACCTGGATGTTCATTGCATGTCCTCCTGTCGGGCGAGGCTCAGCATCTCCTCGCGGGTCGTGATCTTGGCCCGGCAGCGCCCGGGCGGCGGATTGGCGGTCTCGGCGCTGTCAATGCGGCACCAGCCGTCATAGTCGGTATGGTCGCGGCCCTGCAGGATGTCAGCCCCCGGCCGGCTTGGGTCGGGCCGCAGCTCGGCCAGGATACGCTCGGCGAGGGCCTTGGCGTCGGCGCGGTTGTCGGGGATGGTGCCGCGCGGCCCGCGCCGGAACCAGCCGGTGGCGTAAAGCCCTTCGGCCAGCCGGCCCCCGCTCTCCTCGGTCAAAAGCGCGTCACGCGGCAGATCGCCCGGCGTGTCAAAGCCGATGGCGGTCAGCACCGAAGTACAGGGCAGCCGCTCTTCGCCGTCGGTCGTGGCAAAGCGCACCGCCTCGGCCCGTCCCGGGCCGTCGACCGCCAAGGGCGTCAGCCCGAAGCGGAAGGTGATCCGGCGCGGCCCGGCGCCGCCCTCCAGCGCCTTGAGCGCATCGAGCTTCTTTTGCGCCTCGGGGTCGTCGCTCTCGCCGGCCCCGATCACCCGGATCGCGACGCCCGAGAGCTTGCCCAGCTCCTTGATCATCACGGTGTCGAACTTGGCCGCCGCCGCCGGCGAGCGCCCGGTGATGGTGATCTCCTCGATGCCGCTGCCCGCCAGCCAGTCGGTCGGCCCTTGCCCCAGATCAGAGCCCTCCAGCTCGTCCGGCGATTTCGCCAGCAATCGCAGCAGGTCGATCGCCACATTGCCATTGCCGACGATCAGCGGATGCGGCCCCAGGTCGGGCAGTGCCTCGGCCTCGGGGTGCTCGTAAAGCGCCCGCGTCAGCCGGCCCGCGCCGAAGACGCCGGGCAGATCGCCGCCGGGAACCGCGAGCGCCCGGTCGGCCGACAGCCCCGCCGCAAGCACCACAGCGTCATAGGCGCTGCGCAGCGCGTCGAGCGTCACGTCGGAGCCGATGCCGACATTGCCATAGTACCCGGCCCCCTGCCGCTCGAACAGCCGGGCGAACTGGCGGGTCACGGCCTTGGTGCCCTGGTGATCCGCCGCCACGCCGTAGCGTACAAGGCCATAAGGCACCGGCAGCCGGTCGATCAGGTCGACCTGCAGCCCGGGCTCTGCCTTGAGCAGCGCCTGCGCCAGGAAACACCCCGAGGGCCCGGCCCCGATGATCGCGATCTTGCCAGTCATGATGCCCTCACCACCTCTGCGGCCCAGGGGTGCGGTTCGCCGGTCAGATCGGTGTAGATCGCCTTCTGATGCATATAGGCGCGCATTCCCTGACGGCCCTTCTCGCGCCCGATCCCGCTGGCTCCATCTCCGCCGAAGGGGGTCGAGATCGAGAACTGCTTGTAGGTGTTGATCCAGACCGTTCCGGCCCGGATCGCCCGCGCCACCCGCCAGGCACGGGGGAAATCGCGGGTCCAGATGCCGCACGCCAGGCCATAGTCGTTGTCATTGCCCTGGGCGATCACCTCGGCCTCGTCGTGGAACGGCAGCACCGCCAGAACCGGGCCAAAAACCTCGTCCCGGCAAAGCCGGGACTCATTGTCTAGCCCCTCGATGATCGTGGGCAGATAGAAGCTGCCATCGGCATACTGCGAGCCTTCCGGCGCACCGCCACCACAGAGCAGCTTTCCGCCGTCCTCCAGCGCGCGGGCCACATGGCCTGCCACCTCGTCGCAGTGATCGGCGTGTATGAGCGAGGCAACCTGCGTGCCGTCCTCGAACGGGTGACCGACCCGCAGGCGCTTGGTTGCCGCGACCAGCCGCGTGACGAATTGGCCATAGATACCGCGTTGCACGAAGAGCCGCGACCCGGCGATGCAGCTTTGCCCCGTGGAGGAAAACACCCCGAAGAGGATACCCGCCAAGGCCACCTCCATGTCCGCGTCATCAAACACGATGGTCGGCGATTTGCCGCCAAGCTCAAGGCTCACTGGCATCAGCTTGCGCCCGGCTTTTTCGGCCAGGTTGCGCCCCGTCACGGTGCCGCCGGTGAAGCTGATCTTGGCGATATCCCGGTGCTCGACCAGCAAATTGCCGATCTCGCGCCCCGATCCGGGCAGGACCGACAAGAGTCCCTTGGGCAGCCCCGCCTCGTCCGCGATCCGTGCCAGTTCGAGCGCCGTGAGGGGTGACCAGGAGGCAGGTTTCAGGATGACCGCGTTGCCCGCCGCCAGCGCCGGCGCCAGCTTTTGCGCGTCGGAGGCAATCGGCGAATTCCACGGCGTGATCGCGCCCACCACGCCCATCGGCTCGTGCACCGAGAGCGTCAGCGCGGTGCCGCGCTGCGCCGTCAGGTCTTCGTCCATAGTCTCCGCCACGGCGGCGAAATAGCGGAAGGTGCCAGCGGCAGAGGCGGCCAGCGCCGCTGTCTCGGAGAGAGTCTTGCCGGTGTCCTGCGACTGGATCTGCGAGATCCGGCCGATGTTGGCCTCGATCCCGTCGGCGATGGCGGCCAGCACCCGCGCCCGTTCATGCGGCTTCAGCGCCCCCCAGGCGGGCTGCGCCGCCTTGGCGCGGGCAATCGCCTCTTCGCCGTCCTCGGTCGAGGCACCGCGGAGCACCCGGTTGACAGAGCCATCGGCGGGAAACACCGACGCGATCTCGGCGCCGCGCCCCGTGCGCCAGGTGCCGCCGATGAACAAGGCCCCCGAGGGCAGAATATCACGTTCCATTTTCATCAGATCACCACCGGTCCTTTGCGGTTTCGGATTTCGCGCAGCACCGAATAGATCGTCGCCGCGCTGGTCTTGGCGTTGCCGTTCGAGGCCCGGTTGTCGATCCGGATCTCGTAGTCGCCGAGCGGCGACTGCACGCGATAGGCATGGCGGTTGCCGGTTGCGGCCGGATCGGCCACCAGCTCGACCCGCGTCGCATCCATTCCCGCGCCGGCCAGCGCCAAGGTCGCCGCGACGTTGGCGTTTTTCGGAAAGGTCCGCGCCACCTCGCGGGCACTGCCGGAGAAGAAGGTCGCCGCCGTGGTCAGGGCGCCAAGGTCGATGAGGTCTTCGGCCGGCGTGCCCTGCCAGGCCTGCGGCGGCTTGGTGCCGGTATAGCTCACCTCGAGCCCGCCCGCCGGCGCCATCGCCGCCAGCAGATCGATGCCGCCAATCGCCCCCGCCGGCAGGATCAGCCGCGCGCCGCCCTGCTCGGCCGCGGCATGCAGGTCCCGTTCAAGCTCCGGGTCGCTGAGCGCACCGATCGAGACCAAGACCACGTCGATCCCCGCCTTCAGCGCCGGCAGCACCGTCTCGCGCACCGCCGCGTGGCCGGCGCATTCGACCAGCAGGTCGGGCGCGGCGGCGATCAGGTCCGCGACCGTGTCGACCACCTCACCCGGCAGGTCCGGCGCCTTGCCCGGCCGCGCCAGCACCGTCAGGCGAGAGAGCTCCCCAGCGTCCAGCAGGTCGAGCAGCGACCGGCCGATATTGCCGTATCCGACGAGACCGAGATGCATGCCCTACTCCTTCTTGCCCGCGGCGCCCGCCGGCGGTCCGGCAAAGGCCTCGGCAAAGGGACCGATGGCACACATGTCGACCTCGATCAGCCGCGGACCCTCTGCCGCCAGCGCCGCCTGCAGCGCCGCTTCGAAGGCGTCAACGGCGTCCACCCTGACATGCGGCATGCCGATCGAGCCGCAGAAGGTGCCGAACTCCGGCACCGCGACCTTGGAGTAATGCCGGCGGTTGTCGTACTGCGCATCCTGAATGTTCTCGATCACGCCGTAGGCCTGGTCGTTCATCAGCACGTAGACCAGCGGCGCGTTTTCATCGACCGCGGTGATCATCTCGGCCAGCCCCAGCATCGTGCCGCCGTCGCCCAAGAGCGTGATCGCCTTCGACCCTTGCGAGGCCAGCGCCGCGCCGACGCCCATCGCCACCCCCTGACCGATGCCGCCGCCAAGCGCATGCACGCCCTGTTTCGGATCCGAGAGCCGCACGTAGCGGTTGCCGTAGGTCGAGTTCGAGATCGTCACGTCGCGCACCCAGGGGTTGCCGCCGGCGCTCACCGCCTCGCTGATCGCCTCGGCCACCACCGCATAGGGTCCGAGCGTGTCGCGCAACCGGCCCTCGGCCTGGGCGCGCAGCCGCGCAATGTCAAACCGCAGGCCATCGTCGATGGCAAGTGTCTCGGGCAGCAGCTGCAGCACGCGGCGCAGCGTATCGGCGGCATCGCCATGGGCAAAGACATCGACCGGATAGTTCCGCCCGCCTTGGCTTGCATCGGCGTCGATCTGCAGCAAGGGCCGTGGCAGCGGCATCTTGTTGTTTCGGGTCTCGTTGCCGCGCAGGCGCGAGCCCACCACCAGCATCAGGTCGCAGGAACCAAAGAGTTCCAGCGCGTCTGGCCCCATGTTGAAGGCACCGAGGTTGCCGGCCTCTTCTTCCGACACCGTGCCGCGGCCGTTGGTCGAAGTCACCACGCCCACGCCGCGGCGCATCAACTCGCTGGCCTCGGCCACCGCGCCGCGGGCGCCGCCGCCCAGCCAGATCAGCGGGCGCTTGGCGGCCGCGATCCGCCGCGCAATTTCTTCCACCACCGATTGCGGCGCGGTGGGCTTGGTGGGCACCGGCACATGCACCGCCGCCATCACCACCGCGGGGGAGCGTTGCACATCCACCGGGATCTCGAGGCTCACCGGGCCGGAGGGGGCCGAGAGCGCGTCCGAGACAGCAGCCGTCAGCGCGCCGATCGCGCCATTGGCGTCCCACATCCGGTGAACCGATTTCGATACCCCGCGCAGCATCTCGGGCTGGCGCGGCACGTCGTGGATCGCCGCCCTGTCACGGTCTGCATAGCCCAGATCGACCTGCGTCGTGATATGCAGCACCCGGCTGCCCGCGGTCAGCGCCTCGGCCTGCGCACCGGCGGCGTTGCCCGCCGCCGTGCCGGTCGAGGTGAGGCAGACGCCAAGCCCGCCCGAGACCCGCGCATAGGCGTCGGCCATGTTCATCGCGCCGGCCTCGCCGCGCGCCGGCACGAAGCGGATCCGCCCCTGCCGCGCCACCGCGTCGAGGATCGGCATGTTGTGGATCGAGATCACGCCGAACATCACCGACACCCCGATCTCGGCCAGGTAATGCGCAATGAAATCGCCGACCGTGTCGGTCTTGCTGATGGGATCGTGTTTCATGGTCCGCTTCCTCAGATATGACGGGACAGGCCGCCCGAGACTTCGAGCTGTGCACCGGTGATGTAGCTGGCCGCTCTGGACCCCAGAAAGGCGATGGCATTGGCGGCTTCCTCGGCCTCGCCCAGTCGGCCGAGCGGAATGCCCTTCTTCGCCGCCAGTGCGCCGTACCATTCGGCGCGGCTGACCGACTGGTCCTCGCGCTCGGCAAAGCGCCGGGTCCACTGGCCCGAGCCGATGAGCCCCATGAGCACGGAGTTGACCCGCACTTGCGGCGCCAGTTCGACCGAGAGCGATTTCAGCAGGTTCTGCACGCCGGCGCGCGCCGAGGAGGTGCAGACCATATGCGGCTCTGGCTGGTAGGCCAGAAGCGAATTGACCGCGACGATGGCGCCCTCGGCCTCGCGCAGCATCGGCAGGAAGGCCCGCACCGGCAGCACCTGGGAGAACAGCTTCAGCTCGTATTCGGCGCGCCAGTCGTCGTCACTGGTGTCCTCGAAGGTCGAGATCCGGCCCTGCCCCGCGTTGTTGACCAGCAGGTCGCAGCGGCCCCAGGTGTCGCGCACCTGATCGGCGAAGCCCTGCACCGCGTCCTTGTCCAGCACCGAGAAGGCGGAGGTCAGCACGTTGCCCTCGCCGAAGTCGCGCTTGAGCACCGCCGCCACGTCGTTCAACCGGCTCTCGTTGCGGGCGCAGAACGCCACCCGCGCGCCGCTTTCCAGCAGCAGCCGCACGGTGGCGAGGCCGATGCCGGAGGAGCCGCCGGTCACCACGGCCACGCATTTGTCATAGTCGTATCGCATTACGCGGCTCCTTTCGCCTTGGCGCGCAGCTCGGGAAAGCCCGGATCGGGCCGGCCCTGCATCACCGCGCGCTGCGCCGGGGTCGGCGGGCCTGCGGTCATCCACTGGTCCATCTTCTCGGGGTCGTCACGCGGCCAGACCTGCGCCTCATGGGTGGCCTCGTCGATCTGCTGCACCTCCGAGGTGAACTCGATCACGAAACCCGACGGCGAGACGAAATAGGCAAACGGATTGTCGCCCGGCCCGTGCCGCCCCGGCCCCCATGTGGGCACATGGCCCTTCTGTTTCATCCGGCCGATGCCGCGCATGAACTCATCCAGCGTCGGCATTTCAAACGCCACGTGGTTCACGCTGGCATAGTTGCCGCGCACCAGCGCGATGGCGTGGTGGTCGGTGTTGCAACGCAGGAAAACCATCTGGTCGGCGGAATAATCCGACACCCGGAAGCCCAGCACGGTCTCGTAAAACGCCTGTGTCGCCTCCATGTCCGGCGCGTTCAGCACCACGTGAGAGACCTTGCGCGGCTTGGCCCATTCCGGCTCTTCGTCCAGCGTGCGGGCATCGCAGCGGAACCGCAACCGGCGATTGTCAGGGTCCAGCACCTCGAAGCCGTAGCCGCCGGACCAGTCGTCGAACGCCATCGGAGCGCCCAAGACCGGCGCGCCCTTGGCGAGGCATTGCGCGTGCAGCGCGTCCATGGTCTCGCGGTCGGGCATGGCGAAGTGGATGTACTCGATCCCGAAGACCGGCCCGTCCTTCAGCCCATAAAGGAACGCCTCCTCGCCGGTGCCGCGTAACAGCGCCGTGCCGTCCTCGGCATGGGCCAGCTTGAGCCCCCACATGTCCTCGTAGAACGGCAGCGTCTGGGTCAGGCCGGGGCCGCGCATCATGATGCCGCGCAGCGCCTCGGTGCGAATGGTCTCAGTCATCTCGTTCTCCCTCTCCGGTCACACGACCGCCGCGGCGGTCTGGCGCAAGGCTTTGGCAAAGCGCACCGGGTCCTGTTGATAGAGCGCGTGGCCGAGGCCCGGCAGCTCCGTGTATGTTCCGCGCGCCTTGGCGTGCAGCCGGTCATGCACGCGGCGCGCGCCCTCTGGCGGGGTCACCTGATCTTCGGCACCGACGATCACATCAGTCGGCACCCAGAGCCGGTCGGCATCGTCGAGCAGCCGCCCCGAAGCCAGCATCCGCGCCGCCTGGCCATAGCCCGGCATCGAGACCCGGCGCATGGCGGTCTGCACCAGAGCCAGCGCCTCGGGATTGTCCTCGGGCCGGTGCACGAGGCGCGGCGCGCGGGCCTTGGCGAAGTCTTCCGCACCCAGCCGTTCCAGATCGTCGATCCGTGCCTGCGCCGGGGCGCTCAGCGCCTCGCCAGCCGGCACCCCGTGGCCAATGGCGGGGGCGGCGAGCGTCAGATGGCTCACCCGGTCGGCGCGGCCTGCCGCATAGGATGCCGCGATCAGCGCGCCCAGCGAATGGCCGAGCAGCGCGAACTCCGGTACCCGGGCGCGGTCGAGCAACCCGTCGAGCGCCGAAGCGTAGTCCTGCGCCTGCGGCCAAGTCGGGGCCAGCGGCGCCGACCCGCCATAGCCCGGCGCGTTCCAGGCAATCACCCGCAGGGTTGCCGGCAGATGCGGCAGGAGCGGCGTGAAGGAGGCGGCGTTCGACCCGATGCCGTGTAGCAGCACCAAGACGGGCCCGTTGCCGGGGCGTTCGAGATAGCTCAGGCCATCGGAGGTATGTGCGACCCAGCTCATGCGAAAACGAACCCGTTGTTGACCGGCAGCAGCTGCCCGGTGAGCGTCAGCGCGCCCTTTTCGACCAGAAAGGCCACCACGTCGGTGATGTCCTGCGGCGCTTGCGAACCCGGCACCGCGCGGCCTTCGGCATACTGCCGGTGCCGCGCCTCCGGCACGTAGTCGGTGCTCTCGGTGGTCAGGATGCCCGGCGCCACCGCCGTCACCCCGATCCGGTCCGGGCCAAGCTCGCGCGCCAGTGACCGCGTCATCGCGATCACCGCGCCCTTGCTCGCGACATAGGACATCAGCCGCGGCGCGCCCCAGAGCGCGGTATCCGACGCCATGTTGACGATGCGGCCCGAGCCTGACGCCTTGAGCAGCGGCGCACAGGCCCGCACCATCAGCCATGTGCCGCGCACGTTGACCCGTTGCACCAGATCCCAGCTGTCGATCTCGATCTCGTCGTAGGGAACCCCGCCGATGCCGGTGGCAATCGCGCCGTTGTTGACCAGCCCGTGCAATGTGCCGCCCGTCAGCCGCGCGACCTCTTCCCCACAGGCCCGGATCGAACCCGGATCGCCCAGATCGACCGGCACGAACCCCGCGCCGAGCGCCTCGGCCGTGGCGCGGCCCTCTTCCTCGGCGATATCCGCGAGGATCAGGCGTGCGCCCCTGTCGGCGAGCGACCGGGCGATCACTTCACCCAGACCGCGCGCCGCACCGGTGACGAGGATATGACGGCCTGCAAGGCTCATTCCGCCGCCACCTGTTCGCTCTTCAGCTCGGCCTCGATTTGCGCCTTGGCCGCGCGGGTGAGGATCTGCCGGATGCGGCTTACGCCTAGGTCATGCTGATACAGCATCTCGCGCTTGCGGGCGTCGTCGGGCATGCCTTCGAGCATCACCCGGTCCTGCTCGAGCACGTTCCAGTGGTTGGTCTCGAGCACCGCGCGATAGAGAAAGCGCCAGCTTTCGCGCGCCGTGCCTTCCACCTTGCGCATCCGCCAGAAGAACACCCGGCAGGTGGTCTCATCCACCGGCGTGGTAAAGCCGATGATCCGAAAGACGCCCCCCGGCCCCGCCGCCGGCGGATAGGGAATGTCGAGGAAACAGAACATCGAGCCGGGATGGATCTCGAACTCGGTCCAGTCGAAGTTCTCGCCGGTTTGGCCGACGCGCTCGATGCGAAAGCCCTCGTCGGTCTTGTTGAGCTGCATCAGGTCCTGCTTGGACCCGAAGGCCAGCGTGAAACTGTCGGCATGCAGGTAGCAGCCGTGCATCGGGTCGGCGAGGTTGTCGAGCGCGTAGCGGTAGTTGGTCTCCCACAGCGAGGTGCACAGGAAACCGGTCCATGCGTCGCTCGTCATCTCCTTGGGCAGCAGCAGTTCCGGCGGCTCGGGCCGGTCGGCCGAGGGCACATAGACAAAGACCGCGTCGTTGGCCTCCTGCACGGTGTAGGATTGCAGCGCCTTGCGGCCTTCGAGCGCGCATTCCGGCATCGCCGGCACCCGCTGCACCACGCCCTCGCCATCGACCACGACACCGTGGTAGCGGCAGGCGACGTTGCCATCATGCACCTCGCCATAGCTGAGCGGCGCGCCACGGTGCGGGCAAAAATCCTCGAGGCAGCGGATCCGGTCCGATCCGTCCCGCCACAGCACCAGCTTCTGACCCAGGAGCTTCACGCCATGCGGCTTCGAGGTCTTGACCTCCACCGATTTGCAGACCGGATACCACTGGCCCTTCAGGCCTTCGTTCACGCGCTTCTCGATCAGCGCCTTCTTGTCGACGACAGTCATGTGCCTTCTCCCTTGTCTTGGGTGGCCACGCGCGGTGGCCGAAACTTCGTGTAAGCTCAGTGCTCGGCGCGCGGCAGGTAGTGCAGCACCCGGGTCTCGATCCGCACCAGCGCGACATAGAGGCCGTAGCCAATCACCGTCAGCAGCAGGATCGCGTTGAACACCATCGCGGCATTGGCTTGCCCGCCGCCGTAGGAAATCAGGAACCCGAGCCCGGTGTTGCCGCCGACCAGCTCGCCCACGGTCACGCCGATCACGGCGAGGGTGGAGGCGATCCGCAGACCGGCCATCAGGTTGGGCAGGGTCGAGGGCATCTCGATCTTCCAGAACACGCCGAGCCGGCTGAGGTTGTAGGCCCGCGCAAGGTTCACCAGATCACGGTCGACGGTGCGCATCGCCTGCAGCACGTTGACCAGCACCGGGAAGAACACGATCAGCACGGTGACCAAGAGCTTGGGGATCGAGTTATAGCCGAACCACATGATGAAGAGCGGAGCAAAGGCCACCTTGGGCGCGATCTGCAGCGCCAGGATGTAGGGCGAGAGCACCTTCTCCCAGAACTCCGACATGCCCAGCAGATAGCCCAGCACCGCGCCCAGCAGGCTGCCGATCAGAAAGCCCAGCACGGTATAGAGCGCGGTCGACAGGAAGTGGCCGGTGAGCCCCTCGAACCTGAACATCCGCACCAGTTCCGACAGGCAGTCGGTCAGCGTCGGGATGATGAACTTCGGCACGTCCAGCGCGGTCGGCAGGAATTGCCAGGCCAGCAGCACGAGGACCAGCAGCGTCAGGCTTGCGTAGATCGGATTGGAAAGTCGCATGAGACGGGGCCCATCGGTTGCGGGGGCTTTCGCAGCCGGGGAAACGCCCCCGGCCACGGCCTGCGTTGCATCTGTCATTTGATGAACTCGTTGGTATAGAGCTCGTCCACCGGCACCGCCGTGCGCACGAGACCGTTATCGACGTAGAAGGCCTGCACCGCCTTGATCCGCTCTTCGCTGAAGGCACCCAGCGGCTGGTTCTCACCCTCGGGATAGATCAGCTCGGCATAGGCGCGCATGATCGCCTCGATCCCGGCGAGGTTCTCGGAATGCTGCGGCACCAGCTTGACGTATTCCTCGGCCGCGGCCTTGGGATCGGCCGAGATGTCGCGCACGCCCTGCAGCACCGCGTCGACAAATCCCTGCACCACCTCCGGTTTCTCGGCGATGGTCTTGTCAGAGGCGATGATCGCCTGCGCCATGGCCGGAAACACGCTGTCGACCGGCTGCTGGTCCATCGCCACGCCGGCGGCCTCTATCGCCGCGATCCATTCCGGCACGCCCGACATAGCGTCAAGCTTGCCGGCAATGGTCAGCTGGATGATGCCGCCGGGGCCTACGGCCTGAATATCAACGTCATTCTTGGTCAGCCCGACCGAGGCCAGCACACCCAGGAGGTTGTAATAGGTGGTGTCCTGAAACGAGAGCACGCCGATCGACTTGCCCTTCAGGTCGGCCGGGCCGGAGATGCCGGCATCCTCGCGCCAGGCCAGCTGGGTCAGACCCCGGCCGCCCAGAAGCGCCACGCCGCGGATCTCAAGGCCGTTGGCGCGCACGATGATCGGCGTGTCGCCGATGCCCCCGCCAAGCTCGGCATTGCCGAGCGCGACCTGCGTCGCCACATCGGCGCCGCCCTTGCCCACCTGAAAGGTGACGTCGAGACCGTTGGCCTCGAAATAGCCCTTGCCCTTGGCCAGCTGGAACGGCGCGAAGGCGGGCAGGAAATCGGGTGCCGGGAACAGGTAGGTGACCTTGTCGGCAGCCGAGGCAGCACCGGCGGAAAGCGCCAGGGCGGCGGCGGCGACTGTGTTCAGGATGGTATGCTTCATGGTTCGGGACTCCCTGTTCCGAGCGCCGCCTTCAGGCAGCTTTTTCTTCCAGTTTCAGATGCTTGAAGAGCTGCGCGGCATAGTCGGCCACCTCCGGCATGGTGCGGCGGTTGATCGGCTTGTCGCGCTGTGGCAGCTCTACCTTGATTTCGGCCATCACCGTGCCCGGACGTTCCGACAGCACCAGGATGCGGTCGGACATCAGCACCGCCTCGGCCAGGTCGTGGGTGATCAGCAGCGTGGTCTTGCCGGTCTCGGCGATGGTGCCGGCAAAGGAATTCTGCAGCAGCAGCTTGGTCTGCGCATCGAGCGCCGAGAACGGCTCGTCGAGCAGGATGATCTCGGGATCGATCGCCAGCGTCCGCGCCAGCGCCGCGCGTTGCCGCATGCCGCCGGAGAGCTGGTAGGGATAGTGGTTCTCGAAGCCGGCCAGCTGGCAATGCGCCAGCTCCGCCATCGCCCGTTCGCGGCGTTCGGCCTTGGCCACGCCGCGCGCCTCGAGCCCGAACTCGACATTGTTGAGGATCGACCGCCACGGCAGCAGCAGGTCCTTCTGCAGCATGAAACCGACATGCGAATTCGGCCCGGTGACCGCCCGGTCCGAGACCAGCACCTCGCCCTGGGTCGGCTGGTAGAGCCCGGCGGTCATCGACAGGATCGTCGACTTGCCACAGCCCGACGGCCCCACGACCGAGACGAACTCGCCCGGCTCGACCCTGAAGCTCACATCCGTGACGGCGGTCAGCCGCGCGCCGGAGTTGGTGGTGAACTCCTTGGTGACATTGCGGAACTCAAGCGCCATAACCGTGCTCCGCATAGGCGGCGTCGAGCTCGGCATTGGTCGCCGACAGTTCCTCGTGCAGCAGATCCGCGGTCCAGTCGGTGCGGCCAGAGCGCGGCGCCTCGACGCAGCGGTCGGCCAGTTCGGTGGCGACCGCGTCCCAGTCGTGACCGACCGCGCCATAGACCTCCATCAAGGCTGTGGCAAAGGCGGTTTCGCGCGGCTCGAGCGCACGGCCGCGGCATTGATGCGCCAGCGCCGGGCGGCTGGTGTCCGCGGCGCGCTGAGCCAGTCTGTCCTTGAATGCATCCATGACGCGTCTCCCTTGGCTGTGTGACGTCTCGCCCGACGTCGCATCTTGATGTTCAAATGCGAACACTGTGTTCACAATTGATGTTAGCTGAAAGGCCCCCGGGTGAGTCAAGTGCTTTCGCAAATATTCTCGGGGGCTCCCGGCCGGTGTCTCCTCCTGCACAACATCTGTGCAAGCCTTTGAATTTCAACGCAGATCATGATGAAATCCGAGGCGCGCGCCAACCCCTCCCAAGGCAGCGAAACGGACCTCCGCGGTGCGGCGGCTCAGACCGCCACACCGGTTATTCTTGGCCTGTCACAGGCTCAGGCGGCTTCGTAGACAACACCATCCTCTTGCGCGGTGCCGATCACGTGCCAGACCGTCGCGGCGCCGGCCCCGTCATTGCGGATCCAATGCTTGCGGCCGGCCGGGGTCTTGACCAGATCACGTGGGCCAAGCTCGACCTCCACGGTCTCGCCGTTGTCTTCCCAGCCGACGGTCAGGCTGCCTTCGAGCACCAGAAACGCATCCTCGACCTCGCGGATAAACCCTTTGATGCCGACGCGCGAGGGCACACCCCACATTTCCTTGCGGCAGGTGTCATGCTCCAGACCGCCTGCACCGACATAAACCTTGCGGGTAAAGCCCGCCTTTTCCCAGATCGTCGGCTGGTCGGCATGGCGAATGACGTATTTCGCCATTAGCTGCTGCAGCGGATGTTCGCCCTCGGGATCGAACTTGAGGGTCTCGCCCGGCTTGGCGCCGAACGCCCGCGCCAGCTCGGGGGCATGTTCCTTGGGATGGTAGTGATAGACCGGCGGCAGCGGCTTGCCGACATCGACCGAAATCGTCATCAGCACCGGCTCGACGCCGTCGACCCGAAAGCCATGGCCGATCTCGCGGGCATTCAGGATCATGTCCTTGGGCCCGAGGTTGACCTCGACCACCTCGCCATCCTTTTCCCAGCCGACGATCAGCGCACCGTCGATGATCAGAAAGCTCTCTTCGATCTCATGGCTGTGGCAGGCGGCGTATTTGCCCGGCTCCTTGTAGATCAGCGAGACGGTGAAATTGTCGGCCTTGAGGGTCGAGGTGTCGCCCACCTTGGGCGAGCCGCCGGCGCCGACATACCGCATCTGCGCGCGGGACAGGTCATCGAACCCGGCATTCGAGGGAAAGGCGTTCCAGTCGAATTCCTTGTCGGTAAAGCGGCCGGTATGGGCCTTGAGGTCTGCCGCGAGCGGCGATGCGGTAGCGCGCATGTTCATGTCGGTGTCTCCTTGGTCCGTGGCCTGCACGTGTCTGTGCTTCAAAGGTAGCGCGACCGCGTTTTGCCTGATACACACCGTTTTATGGACAAAACAGATTCCGACGAAGACCGCTATCTCGTGCCCGGGCTGATCCGGGGATTCGCGGTGCTCGACATCTTTGCCGCCGACCGGCCGGAGCTGACCCTGTCAGAAATCGCCCGCGCGCTCGACCTCAGCCGCTCGGCGGCGTTCCGCACGGTCTATACGCTGGCGCACCTGGGGTTTCTGCTGCATGACGCCCGCCGCCAGACCTATGCGCTGGGGCCGGCGGTGCTGCGGTTGGGGCATGGCTACATGGCCTCGCGCGAATTGGTGCAGATCGCCCTGCCCGAGATCGAGCGGCTGCGCGACGACACCGAATGGTCGACCCATCTGGGCGTCCGTGACGGGCGCAGCGTGCTCTACATGCTGCGGGTCGCCAGCCGCACCGGCATGGGCAGCATCGTGCATGTCGGCAGCCGGTTGCCGGCGGCGGCGACCACCATGGGACGGGTGCTGCTGACCGATCTCGACGAAGACTCGCTGGTCGCGCTTTATCGCGACGAGCAATACGACCACGCGCCAAGCGGCACGCCACAGAGCATGGCGACGCTGCTCGAGCAATGGCGGGCGGACCGTGGCCGCGAGGTGGTGGTGCAGCTCGGCAGTTTCGAGCGTGGCATGGCCTCGGTGGCGGCACCGATCCGCGACCTGTCGGGCGGCATCGTCGGCGCAATCAACGCCACCCGCGCGATCGAGGTGCCAGAAGCCCCCGACGCGCGGCTGATCGAGGCGGTCACCGGCTGCGCCCGGGCGATCTCGCGGCACCTCGGGCGGGCGTAGAGGACCGGGTCAGACGTCCTGCGGATGCAGCACGACGCGGGTGTCCATCGGCACCTGATCGTAGAGTTCGATCATCTGGTCGTTGACCAGCCGTGCGCAGCCATTCGAGACCCGCTGCCCCAGGGTCGAGGGCTCATTGGTGCCGTGGATGCGCAGGAACGTGTCGCCGCGTTCGGGATCGAACAGGTAGAGCGCCCGCGACCCCAGCGGATTGTTCAGCCCGCCCGGCATCCCGTCGGCATATTGCTGATAACGCTCCGGTTCGCGCTCCAGCATGCCCGGCGTCGGCGTCCAGCTGGGCCATTCCTTACGGGCACCGACATAAAACTCGCCCGCCTCATAAAGCCCGGGCCGGCCGACGCCCACCACATAGCGCATCGCCCTCTGGTTCGGCAGCGTCCAGTAGAGCGCGAACTCGTCCGGCACCACATGTATCTCGTAGGGTGGCAGATCGGCGAAGAAATCGATCTCGCGCGGCAGCAGCGCGGGAGGAAGATCATAGGCGGGAAGTTGCTCCGGGGGATGCGCCAGCGCGGGGGTTCCGGCTCCGAGCACGGCCGCGCCAAGCGCGCCGCCAACAAACTGTCGTCTCTTCATGGGTCTGCCTTTCTTCTAGCCTGCAGGGCTGTGAAACGCGCCGCCGCTGGTCCGGTTCCAGCAGGCCGCACCGCTGCGCGAGCCCGGCGGCCGTCTCTGGCAATCTACGCAAGATTTCCGCCGCAGCCTGTCACGTTGATGCGATGTCGCCGCGAGCGCGCCGCCGGGAAATCTGCGCCGGCCCCGGCCCGCGGCGGGAACCCATCGCGCCCTGGCTTGTTGAACCTGCGGCACCCGAAACTTGGCTCCCACCCGGGTGGACCGCGAGGGGCTGATCTCCTGTACCGGCGTGCCGCGTGACGAGTGATGTGTGAGAGATCAGCCCACGGCCAGTCCAGCGCCCGGGTGATTTGAAACAGGGAGCCGCGACGCACCCCGCAGTCGCATCCCGCAGCCAGGAGGCGCCGGAATGGCCGCTTTAGGAACTGACCCACACCACCCCGCCGTCGACGCCCGGCCCCAGCCGCCGAGCGCCGCGCTGGCGATCTTTCATGTCCCGTTCTGGGCGCATTGGCGCGGTCTCTGGCCTGCTCCGGAGGATTCGGCCTCGGAGATCACCCTCTCGCCGCACACCCCCGACGCGCCGGGCGACACCGATCCCGAGGGGCTGGCCAGGCTCGAGGGCTTCGAGGGGTTCTTTGCCGATACCGCTGAGCCCTGGCGCAAGGGCGCGTCATGAGGCCGCCGTGCGACTGACCGGCGCCTCTTGCCCCGGAAGACCAGTGTCTGGCCGGGGTTTCTCTCCGTTCATCTCCAGTGAAAAGGTACGATTGCATGACTGACCAGACCAAGGGCAACGGTGGCGAGATCCATCAAACGACCACCGAGGCCGAACGGACAATGACCACCGCTCAGGGCGCGCCGGTGGCCGACGATCAGAACTCGCTCAAGGCCGGGCCGCGCGGGCCGGTGCTGCTGGAAGATCACGTGATGCGCGAGAAGATCTTCCATTTTGACCACGAGCGTATCCCAGAGCGCGTGGTCCATGCCCGCGGCTACGGCGCGCATGGTTATTTCGAGCTGACCGACCCGATCCCGGAACTCTCCGCCGCCGACCTGTTCCAGCGCAAGGGCGAGAAGACGCCGGTGTTCACCCGGTTTTCGACCGTCGCCGGAAACAAGGGCTCGCCGGACCTCGCCCGTGACGTGCGCGGATTTGCGGTAAAGTTCTACACCAAGGACGGCAACTGGGATCTCGTCGGCAACAACATCCCCGTCTTCTTCATCCAGGACGCGATCAAGTTCCCCGACTTGGTGCATGCCGCCAAGCCCGCGCCCGACCGTGGCTTTCCGCAGGCGCAGACCGCGCATGACAACTTCTGGGATTTCATCTCGCTGACCCCGGAAGCCACGCATATGGTGATGTGGATCATGTCAGACCGCGCCATCCCGCGCTCCTTCCGCTTCATGGAGGGCTTCGGGGTGCACACCTTCCGTCTGGTCGACAGCGAGGGCAAATCGACCTTCGTCAAGTTCCACTGGAAGCCCAAGCAGGGCCTGCAGTCGGTGGTCTGGAACGAGGCGCTCAAGATCAACGGCGCCGATCCCGATTTCCACCGCCGCGACCTCTGGGCCGCGATCGACAGCGGTGATTACCCGGAATGGGAGCTGGGCGTTCAGGTCTTTGACCAGGAATTCGCCGACAGCTTCGAATTCGACGTGCTCGACGCCACCAAGATCATCCCCGAAGAGCAGGTGCCGGTGCGCATCATCGGCCGCATGGTGCTCGACAACAACGTCGAGAACTTCTTTGCCGAGACCGAACAGGTCGCCTTTTGTACCCAGAACATCGTGCCCGGCATCGATTTCACCAATGACCCGCTGCTGCAGGGCCGCAACTTCTCGTATCTCGACACCCAGACCAAGCGGCTTGGCGGGCCGAATTTCACTCATATCCCGATCAATGCCCCGCGCTGCCCGGTGCATCACTTCCAGCAGGACGGCCACATGGCGATGCACAACCCCAAGGGCCGCGCCAACTACGAGCCCAACAGCTGGGGCAAAGACGGCGGCCCGCGCGAGAACCCCAGCCGCGGCTTTCAGAGCTATCGCGAGCCGATGGAGGGCGAAAAGCTGCGGATCCGCCCCGAGAGCTTTTCCGACCACTACAGCCAGGCGCGGCAGTTCTACATCAGCCAGACGCCGCTCGAGCAGAAGCACATGGCCGACGCGCTGACCTTCGAGCTGTCCAAGGTGCAACGGATGGACATCCGCGAGCGCATGGTGGGCCACCTGCGCTGGATCGACGACGGGCTGGCGCAGCAGGTGGCCGATGGCATCGGCCTGAAAGCGCTGCCTGACAAGGCGGTGCCGGCGCGCGAGCCGGTGACCGGGTTGGCTGAGTCGCCCGCACTGTCCATCCTCAAGAACGGCCCCGACAGTTTCGCCGGCCGCAAGCTGGGCATCTACCTCGCCGAAGGCTCCGACGCCGATCTGGTCAACGCGCTGAAGGCGGCCGCCAAGGCCGAGGGCGCGATGGTTGAAATCGTGGCGCCGCATGTCGCCGGCGCGACCCTGTCGGATGGCAGCCATATCGAAGCCGACCAGAAGATCGATGGCGGCCCCTCGGTGCTCTATGACGCGGTGGCCATCGTGCTGACCGAAGCGGCCGGCAAGACCCTGGCCGAGGACAAACCAAGCCAGGACTTCGCCAGCGACGCCTTTGCCCATGCCAAGTTCATCGCCCATACCGACGGCGCATTGCCGCTTTTCAAGTCCGTGGGCGTTGCCGAAAAGATGGACGACGGTTTCTGCGCGCTGTCTGACAGTGATGCCTCGACGCGGTTCATCGAGATGTGCCGCAAGCTGCGGTTCTGGGATCGCACCCCGGTCAAGGCCGCCTGAGCGCGCTGACCCACGGGCGGTCCGGGGTCTCCTCCCCGGACCGCCGCACGTTTCCCAGCTTGGCTTCCCGTGCCGGCGCACGCTACAAGCGCCCCGACCCCCACGGACCGGAGCTGCGTGATGACCCCCTCTGCCCCACGTGACGGCTGGACGCCGCTCGAGACCGCGCAGTGCAGCGCCGCCATCGGCCCGCTGGGCGCGATCCTGCATGACCTCACCTTTCACCTGCCCGGCGGTCGCAGCTTTGCGCCCATGGCCGAGGCCGCGTGGAGCGGCACCGTCCGCCCCGAGGATCTGCCGGGACTGTCGCCGCATCTGGCCGAGCTGGGCGGCGAATGGCCCTGCGTGCCCTTCGGCACCTCCGCTCCCGACCCGCAGCACCACGGCTACGGCAGCAACGCCCGCTGGCAGCTCGATCACAGCGACGGCGCCAGCGCCCGCATGTCGATCGACTATCCCGCGGGCCATGATGTCGCCCGGCTGGAGCGCGAGGTGCGCCTGTCGTCTGACGCACCGAGAGCAGAGTTCACCCTGACGGTCACCCCGGCGCGCGACTGCCTGCTGCCGATCGGCCTGCACCCGATCTTTCGCCTGCCCGACGGCGGCGCCGGGGTCACCCTCGATTGGACCGGCGGTGCAGAGGCCAGCACCGTGCCGGCCGCGCTGGCCCCGGCGGGCATGGGGCTGCAGCCGGCCACCTTGGTACAAAAGGGCGGCAGCCTGCCCACGCGGGACGGCGGCGCGCTGCGGTTTCCCGAGGCGTTCCCGCGTCACCGCGAGGCGCTGGTGCAAATCTGGGACTGCGACGGCGAGGCGGAACTGCGCTATCCGGACGAGGGGGCCGGTGTCAGGCTGACGTGGTCGGCCGACGACCTGCCGCATTGCCTGCTCTGGCTCGCCAATCCCGGCACCGAGATCCCCGGCTTCGGGCAGTTCACCGGCATGGGCGTCGAGCCTGTCTCGAGCCTGTTTGACGGGGGCGTCACCCCCTTCGACCCCAGTCTTCAAGGCCGCCGCGCCGGGGTGCAGCTGCGCGCCGGCACGCCCTGGACGACCCGCTACGAGATCAGCGCCTTTGCCTTGACCGACAGCTGAGCGGCGTCACAGGCAGGCCAGCGTCACCCAGATCGCGGTTTCCGACACCAGCTGCGCCGCGCCCAGCACATCGCCGGTCTGGCCGCCGATCCGACGTCGCGCCTGCCAGCCAATGAGCGCGGTCACAAGCCCGCAGGCCAGAAGCGGCCAGGGCCAGAGCACCAGCGCCACCAGCGCCAAAATCGCAAGGACGCAACGCGCCGCGCGGCTGCGGCCGGCGGCCCTCCGTCCCATGCCATCGGCCCGCGCGGGCGGCAGCGCCTCCTGCAGCGCCACCATCGCCGCCCGACTCAGCACCGCCGCGACGATGAAGTCCAGGGGCCCCGGCGCGGCCTCGGCCACTGAGACTGCCCAGAGCCCCGCCACCACGATCATCGCCAGCACGCCGTAGCTGCCGATCCGGCTGTCGCGCATGATCTCGAGTGCATGGGCCCGGTCGCGCCCGCCGCCGATGCCGTCAGCATAATCCGCCAGCCCGTCGAAATGCAGCGCCCCGGTGAGCAGCGCCAGCAGCGCCAATGCAAGCAGCGCCGCAATCGCCGGCGGGGCACCAAGCGCCGCAGCGCCGGCAAAGCCCGCCCAGGTCAGCCCGCCGATCAGCGCGCCAACGGCCGGAAAGGCCCAGCGCGCCGCCACCAGCTCCGGCACGGCGCCAAAGGTCTGCCCGGCCGGCAGACGCGTCAGCAGCATCACCGCCAGCTGCACCTCGGCCAGCCGGGCGCGCAGGCTCATCCGTCCGAGACCCCGGCCTCGGCAAAGGTCGCCATGCCGTTGTGACAGGCCAGCGCCGCGCGCAGCACGCCAAGCGCCAATGCGGCGCCGGAGCCTTCGCCGAGTGCCATGTCGAGCGACAGGATCGGCCGCTGGTTCAGCGCATCAAGCAGGCGGGCATGGCCCGGCTCGCGGCTGACATGGCCCACCACGCAGTGATCGAGAAACCGCGGATCGCAGGCAAAGAGCGGCACCGTGGCCGCTGTGCAGATAAAGCCGTCGAGGATCACCGGGATGCGCCGCGCCCGCGCCTCGAGCACCGCACCGCAGATCGCCGCCTGCTCGCGCCCGCCGAGCCGCGCGAGGATGTCGAGCCCGGCGGCCCCGGCATGGCGCGCGCAGGCGCGGGTGATGGCGCCGGTCTTGCGCGCCATCCCGTCGGCGTCGGACCCGGTGCCACGCCCGACCCAATCCGCTGCCGCACCGCCGAAGGCACCCATCGCCAGCGCCGCGGCGACGGTGGAATTGCCGATCCCCATCTCGCCCAGCACCAGCACTGCGGCCTCGGGGTCAACCGCCTCGGCGCCGCGCCGCATCGCCGTCAGGGTCTCGTCCTCGGACATCGCCGGGCCTTCGGTGATGTCACCGGTGGGCCGGTCCAAGGCGAGCGCGATCACCGAGAGCGTGGCGTCATTGGCAAGGCAGAGCTGGTTGATCGCCGCGCCGCCCTGCTCGAAATTGGCCACCATCTGGGCGGTGACCTCCTGCGGGAACGGGTTCACCCCCTGCGCGCAGACCCCGTGGTTGCCGGCAAAGACCAGCGCCTGCGCCCGGTCGATCTGCGGCCTTTCCCGGCCCTGCCAGCCGGCCATGAAGATCGCCAGCTCCTCGAGCCGACCCAGCGCGCCGGGCGGTTTGGTCAGGCTGTTCTGCCGCGCCAGCGCGGCCTCGGCGGCCTCGGCATCGATCTGCGGCAGGCGGCCGGCCAGAGTGGCCACCGCCGCCAGCGTTGCGGAGTCAGAAAGTATCGTCACTCGGTTTCACCCTCATTGGCAGGCCGGCCACCGCCAGCCAGACTTCATCGCAGGCCGCGGCCACGGCCTGATTGACATGGCCGGCAGCATCGCGAAAGCGCCGCGCCAGCCGGTTCTCGGGCACGATGCCCAGACCCACCTCATTGCTGACAAGGATCACCGGCGCGGATTGCGCCGCCAGCGCCTCGACCAGCGCGTCGGTGGCGGCGCGCCAGTCGGCCTCGTCGAGCATCAGGTTGGTCAGCCAGAGCGTCAGGCAATCCACCAGCCGCGGCGCGCCACCGTCGCTGTCGCGCAGCGCCCCCGCCAGATCCACCGGCGCATGCAGCTCCTGCCAGGCCGCGCCGCGGCGGGCGCGATGGGCGGCGATGCGGTCGGCCATCTCGCTGTCGCCCGCGTAGACCCGCGCGGTTGCGATATAGATCGCGCGGCCCGTGGGCTGCAGCGCCCTGCGTTCGGCCAGCGCGGATTTGCCCGACCGCGCGCCACCGGTGATGAGTATCGACTTTTGCATTGCCGCGTGGGAAAGCATTTTCCGACGTGAAAAGAAAGCCAGAAAGCCGACCTGTTGCAGACCAATACGCCATCCAGCGGAGAACTCGTGCTGATCCGCCATGCGCCCGCCGCCGTGCCGGGGCGGCTCTACGGCTGCACCGACGTCGCGGCGCGGATCGATCCGGCGGCGATCTCCGCGCTCAAGGCGCGGCTCGGTGACGTGGCGCAGGTTATCAGCAGCCCGGCGCAGCGCTGTCGCCAGACCGCCGAGGCCCTCTTCGGCACCAGCCTTGAGGACGCGCGGCTCTGGGAGCAGGACTTCGGCGCCCATGACGGCCTGCCCTTCGAGGCGTTGCCAGATCTCGGCATCCTCAGCGCTGCGGCGCTGGCCCGCCATGCGGCACCGGGCGGCGAGAGCTTTGCCGATCTCTGCACCCGGACCGCGCCGGCGCTGGCCCAGCACGGCGCGCAGGCCAACTGGGGTGGCCCGGTTGCGCTGGTGGTGCATGCCGGGGTGATCCGGTCCGCGCTGGCGCTGGTCATCGGCAGCGTGCCCGGCGCGCTGGCCTTCGAAGTGGCACCGCTGTCGCTGACCCGGCTGCGCTGCGGGGCTGACGGCCCGGTCTCGGTGATCGAGGTCAACCGCCAATGAGGCCGGTGACGGTGCAGGGGCATTTCGGCGAATGGCTGCAGGGCCGCATCGGATCCGACGGCCCGGTGGCGCTGGTCACCGTGGTCTGCCCGGCGCTGCAGGTGACCGCGCCCGGTGACGGTGCGATGCCGTTTTCGCCAGAGGATCTCGCGGCCTTCGCCACCAGGCTCGGCCTCGGCGCCCTGCCCGGCGCCAGCCGCAATTTCGAACTGGGGATCGGCGCCGGGGCCTCGACCGCGACGCTGGTGGCGCTGGCGCGGGCGGCAGGGTTCGACGGCGCGCCCGAGGCGCTGGCGCGGGCCTGCATCGCCATCGAGGGCGCCAGCGATCCGCTGATGTTTGCCAGCCCCGACCAGCTGCTCTGGGCCTCGCGCCGGGGGCAGGTGCTGCGTGATCTGGCCCCGCCGCCGCGCGCCGTGGTGCTCGGCGGGCAATGGGGCGCGCCGCAGCGCACCGAGGCCGGAGACGCGGATTTCGACGATATCACCGATCTTGCCACCGACTGGATGGCGGCGAGCCAGAACCGCGACCTGCCCCGCGCGGCGGCCATCGCCAGCGCCTCTGCCGCGCGCTGCACCGCGCGCCGGGGGCCGGGCGATCCGATGGCGGATCTGGCGCGTGAGCTGGGCGCGCTGGGGGTGATCCGGGCGCATACCGGCTCGGCCCGCGGGCTGGTCTTTGCGCCGGGAGCCCTGCCGGCACAGGGCGCCGCGGCCTTGGCAGAGGCCGGGCTGACCGGGGTGCTGAGCTTCGAAACGGGGGCGCCATGAGCTTTGCCGCGATGATGCTGGGCGGCATGGTGCTCGACCTGGCGCTGGGCTGGCCGGGCTGGCTTCATGCCCGGATCGGCCATCCGGTGACCTGGCTGGGGGCGGCGATTTCCTCGCTGGAGCACCGGCTCAACACCGGCACACGCCCCCGGCGGCTGGGTGGTGGCGCGCTGACGGTGGTGGTCGTTGTGGTCTTGGCGGGCTTGCCGGCGCTGGCGATCCAGCGGGTCTTGCCGGGCGGTTGGCCGGGCGTGGCCCTCGGCGCGCTCTGTGCCTGGCCGCTGATCGCCCTGCGCTCGATGCACGCGCATGTGGCCGACGTTGCCCGCCCGCTGCAGGCCGGCGACCTCGCCGGTGCGCGCCGGGCCGTCAGCATGATCGTCGGCCGCGATCCTGCCCGGCTCGACGCCCCTGCCGTCGCCCGCGCCGCCACCGAGAGCCTGGCCGAGAACACCTCTGACGGAATCGTCGCGCCGCTGGTCTGGGGCGTGCTGCTGGGCCTGCCGGGGATCGCAGCCTACAAGGCGATCAACACGATGGATTCGATGATCGGCCATCGCACCGCCCGCTATGAGGCCTTCGGCAAAGCTGCCGCCCGGCTCGACGACGCGGTGAACTGGCTGCCGGCGCGGCTGACCGGGCTGCTGTTTGCGCTGGTCTCCCGCCGGCCCGGGCGCGCCGCAGGGGTGATGTGGCGCGACGCGCCGAAACACCGCTCGCCCAATGCCGGGTGGCCCGAGGGCGCCATGGCCGGCGGGCTCGCCATCCGCCTTTCCGGTCCGCGGGTCTATGGCGCGGCCGTCGCCCGCGAACCCTGGCTCAACCCCGGCGCGCCGGACCCCACGCCGCAGGACCTGGCCCGAGCGCTGGCGCTCTATCGCCGCGCCATGCTGCTTTGCGGGCTTGCGCTGGCCGGGCTGGCGCTGCTCTAAGGCGGCCATGAACATGACCCGTGATCACGGCGGCAACCTCGACGCCGCCATCGCCCGCCTCGGCGGCAGCCCGACCGACTGGCTCGACCTGTCGACCGGGATCAACCCCGACCCCTACCCCCTGCCCACGATCCCGGCCGAGGCCTGGGCGGTGCTGCCGCGCAAATCCGACATGGCGCGGCTCTGCGACGCCGCGTCCCGCGCCTATGCCACCCCGGCCCGCGTCATTGCGGTGAACGGCGCGCAGGGCGCGATCCAGCTGGTGCCCTGGCTGGCGCGACCGGGGCGGGCAGCGGTGCTGGCGCCCACCTACAACGAACACGCCGCCGCCCTGCGCGCCTGTGGTTGGCAGGTGGCCGAGGTGGCGACGCTGGACGCGCTGCGCGGCACCGACCTGGCGGTGGTGGTCAACCCCAACAACCCCGATGGGCGGCGGCATGCGCCTGAGGCGCTGCTGGCCCTGGCGCAGCAAGTGGGCCTGCTGATCGTCGACGAGAGCTTTGCCGATCCCGAGCCGGAACTCTCTATAGCCGGGCAGATGCGCGACAATCTCGTGGTGCTGCGGTCCTTCGGCAAGTTCTACGGGCTGGCCGGGCTGCGGCTGGGCTTTGCGCTGGCCCAAGGCGATCTCGCCGACAGGCTGGGCGAAATGGCCGGCCCCTGGCCCGTCTCCGGTCCTGCGATCGAGGTCGCCAGCGCGGCCTTGGCCGACCGCGACTGGCAGGCGCGCTGCATCACCCGGCTGACCGAGGGCGCGGCGCGGCTCGACGCACTGGCGGCAGAGGCCGGCTGGACCCCCATCGGTGGCACGCCGCTGTTTCGCACCTACACCACGCCGGACGCTTCCGCCGCGCAGGAGACACTGGCACGGCACCGCGTCTGGTCGCGCATCTTTCCCTATTCCGACAGCTGGCTGCGCCTCGGCCTGCCGCCGGGCGAACGCTGGGCGCAGCTCGAAGCGGCGATGCGCGCGCTCTAGAACTCCACGCCCTTCTGCGCCTTGATCCCGTCGCGGAACGGGTGCTTAACCAGCGTCATCTCGGTCACCAGATCCGCCGCCTCGATCAGCTCGGGCTTGGCATTGCGGCCGGTCAGGCAGACATGGGTCATCGGCGGCTTCCTGTGCAGCAGGAAGTCGACCACCTCGTCGATGTCGAGGTAGTCATAGCGCAGCGCAATGTTGATCTCGTCGAGCAGCACAAACTGTATCTCGGGGTCGAGGATCTGCTCCTGCGCGATCTTCCAGCCGTTTTGCGCCGCGGCGATGTCGCGTTCGCGGTCCTGGGTCTCCCAGGTGAAGCCCTCGCCCGAGACGAAAAACCGGCACTCCTCGGCAAAGCGGGTGCGGATCATCTCGGCCTCGCCGGTGATCCAGTTGCCCTTGATGAACTGCACCACGGCGCAGGGCATCTGGTGCGCGATGCAGCGCAGAATCATCCCGAAGCCGGACGAGGACTTGCCCTTGCCCGGCCCGGTATGGACCATGATCAGACCTTTCTCTTCGGTCTTGCCGGCCATCATCCGGTCGCGCGCGGCCTTGATCTTCTTCATCTTCTCGGCGTGGCGGGCGTTGGTCTCTGCGTCATTTTGGTCGGACATGGCGGCAGGGCTCCTTGACAGCGAATGGGTTTTCGCAGCATGTCGCACCCAGTTGGTGCCTGTGTAAACAGGTGAAAAGGGAATGTGCAGCCAAGGGGGAGCGCCCCCGCGGTCAGGCACAGCCGCCCCCGCGACCGTGAACCGGAGAGGGCCCCACCGCCACTGGCAGCATTGCCGGGAAGGCCGGGGACCATGGGCCAGGGCCCATATCCGCAAGCCGGGAGACCTGCCAACGCAGACGATGACGAACCGGACGGGGTGTTCCGGGCTCGGATGCGTGGCATCCTGCCACCCCCGCGCGCACCCCCTGAAATGGAGATGACCATGAGCGCGCCTGTCGAACTGCTGATCTGCGTCAAATGCCGCAGGGGGCAGGAGATCCCCGAAGACGACCGCCGCCCCGGCCAGCGTCTCTATGACGAGGTCACCGCCCGCGACCTGCCCGATCAGGTGAGCGTCACCGCCGTCGAATGCCTGCAGAACTGCGAGGCCGGCTGCACCGTGGCGCTGCGCGGCGGCGACCGCTGGACCTATCTGTACGGAAACCTCGACGAGACGTCGCATCCCGACATGCTGATCGAAGGCGCGGCGCTCTATCACGCGGCAGCCGACGGGCTGATCCCCTGGCGCCAGCGACCCGACCATTTCAAGCGCAACTGCATCGCGCGCATCCCACCCCTGACCGTAAAGGCCGCCGAATGACCGATCTCGCAAAACTCCCCGTCACCGTCATCACGGGCTTTCTTGGCTCCGGCAAGACCACCCTGGTGCGTCATCTGATGCAGAACCCCGGCGGCCGCCGGCTGGCCGTGGTGGTCAATGAATTCGGCGATGTCGGCGTCGATGGCGAGATCCTCAAGGGCTGCGCCATCCCCGACTGCCCGGCGGAAAACATCATGGAACTGGCCAACGGCTGCATCTGTTGCACCGTGGCGGATGATTTCATCCCGACAATCGAGGCGCTGATGGCGCTCGATCCGCGCCCCGACCACATCCTGATCGAGACCTCCGGGCTGGCGCTGCCCAAGCCGCTGCTCAAGGCCTTCGACTGGCCCGATATCCGCTCAAAGATCACTGTCGACGGCGTCATCGCGCTGGCCGATGCCGAGGCGGTGGCGGCCGGCCGGTTCGCGCCTGACGTGGCCCGCGTCGATGCGCAGCGCGCCGCCGATGACAGCCTCGACCACGAGACCCCGCTGTCGGAGGTCTTCGAGGACCAGATCTCCTGCGCCGACATCATCCTGCTGACCAAGCCCGACCTTGCCGGTCCCGAGGGTGTCGCCAAGGCCCGCGAGATCATCGCTGCCGAGGCGCCGCGCCCGCTGCCGGTGGTCGAAGTGGCCGAGGGCGTGGTCGATCCGCGCGTCATCCTCGGTCTGGAAGCCGCCGCCGAGGACGACATGGAGGCCCGCCCCAGCCACCACGACGACCATGACGACCACGAGCACGACGATTTCGACTCCGTCGTCATCGACATCCCCGAGCTGGCCGACCCGGCCGATCTGGTGGCCCGGATCGAGACCCTGGCCAAGAGCCAGAACATCCTGCGGGTCAAGGGCTATGCCAGCGTCACCGGCAAGCCGATGCGCCTGCTGGTCCAGGCGGTGGGCGCGCGGGTGCGCCACCAGTACGACCGGCCGTGGAAAGCCGATGAGCCCCGCCAGGGCCGGCTGGTGGTGATCGCCGAGCATGACGATGTGAACCCCGATGCGATCCGCGCCGTGCTGGGCGCGGTCGCGCAAGCCGCCGAATAACGTAGGGTGGGTTTGTAACCCACCTCCAGGACAGCCGATGCACGTCATCTTTCGCGAAAGCCATGGTCTCGACGAGACCGCCACCCCGACCGACCTGGGCCAGTCCCCGGCGGATCTGGTGGTGCTGTCGTTCTCCGACAGCGACCTCGGCGCTTTCGCGGAAGGCTGGCGGCGCGGTCAGGCCGGGCTTCCGAGCTTGCGGCTCGCCAACCTCTCGGCGCTGTGCCATCCGCTGTCGGTCGATACCTATGTCGAGCAGACGCTGGCCGGCGCCAAGGGCATCCTGATCCGGCTGATCGGCGGTACCTCCTATTGGGACTACGGGCTGCAGCAGGTGCAGGCGCTGGCCGAGCAGAAGGGCATCGCGCTGGCGGTGCTGCCCGCCGATGGAAGGCCCGATCCGCGGCTCGAGGCGGTCTCGACCCTGCCGGTCTCGACCCTGCACCAGCTGAGCCATCTTTGCGACAACGGCGGCGCGGTGGCGGCGCAGGCGGCGCTGCAGCAGCTGGCGCTGGCCGCCGGGCTCTATGCCACGCCGGTGCGCGGCGCCAAGGTGCTGCCCACGGTCGGCGGCTGGACGCCCGAGCACGGGCCGGGCTGCCCGCTGGCCGATCTCGGAGAGCCGTGGCCCCAAAAAGACAGCGCCCTGCGAGACGGGAGCGTGAAAACGCGGGGCCTGACCGGAGGGACGACCGGAAAGCTGAAAGACAGCGCGGACCCGGCGGCCGGCCAAAGCCGCATCCTGATCGTCTTCTACCGCTCCTATGTGGTCGCCGCCGACATGGCGCCGATCGACGCATTGATGCAGGCGTTCCGCGTCCGCGGCCACCACGTCCGCGCCCTCTTTGCCCCCTCGCTCAAGGCCCCCGAGGCCGCTGGCTGGCTGCGCCGCCAGGTGCGCGCCTATGCGCCCGACGCCATCGTCAACGCCACCGCCTTTTCCGGCAAGGGCGCCGAGGGGTCCTCGCCGCTCGATGCCAGCGGGGTGCCGGTGTTTCAGGCCGCGCTGGCGACCTCGACCCGCAAGGCCTGGGCCGAGGCCGATCGCGGGCTCTCGCCGGCCGATCTGGCGATGCATGTGGTGCTGCCTGAGGTCGACGGCCGGCTGACCGGCGGCACCATCTCCTTCAAGGAGCCGGAAGAGCGCCACCCCGAGCTGCAATTCGCCCGCCATGTCCACCGGCCCGATGCCGACCGGATCGCCGCCTTGGTGGCGCGGGTGCAGGGCTGGCTCGACCTCGCGGCGCGACCACCGGCGGCGCGCCGCCCGGCGCTGGTGCTCTCGACCTATCCCGGCAAGGATTGGCAGATGGGCCATGCGGTGGGCCTCGACGCCCCCGCCTCGGCCCGCGCCATCCTGTCTGACCTGCAGGGCGCAGGCTACGACATCGCGCCAGTGCCGGACGCCCTCGACACCCGCCTGCTGGCCCGCGAGATGCAGCTGCCGCTGGCCGATTATGCCGCGCTGCTGCAGTCCCTGCCGCAGACCCTCCGCGACGACCTGCAGGCCGCCTGGGGCGCGCCCGAGACCGACGCCGATTGCCACGACGGCGCCTTCCGCTTCGCCGCCCTCACCCTCGGCAAAGCGCTCATCGCCCTGCAACCCGAGCGCGGCACGCCCGCGACCCGCGACGACGACTACCACGACCTCGCCCGCACCCCGCGTCATGCCTATGTCGCCTTTTACCTCTGGTTGCAGCGACAGGCCGACGCGCTGGTCCATATCGGCGCCCATGGCACGCTGGAATGGCTGCCGGGCAAATCCGTCGCCCTGTCGCGCGCCTGCTGGCCCGAGGCGCTGACCGGCGCCCTGCCGGTGCTCTACCCGTTCATCGTCAATGACCCCGGCGAGGCGGCACAGGCCAAGCGGCGGATCGGCGCGGTGACCCTCGGCCATGTGCCGCCGCCGCTGAAGGACAGTTGCACGCCCGAGCGCTTTGCCGCGCTGGAAAGCCTGCTCGACGAGTTCTCCAATGCCGACGGGCTCGACCCGAAGCGCCGCGACCGGCTGCAGGGCGACATCCGCGCCGAGGCCCGGGCGCTGGGGCTTGAGGAGGATCTCGGTCTTGACCGCGCTAGCTCGACCGCCGAGGCGCTCACCCGGATCGACCGTTTCGTCTGCGACATCAAGGAAAGCCAGTACGGCGACGGTCTGCACATCTGGGGCCGGCCCGACAGCGCGCCCGCTGCCGAGGCGGAAACCGCAGCCGGACCCCAGAGCGCCCCCACCGCCGCGCCGCTCACCGCCAGCGCCGCGGCCGAGCGGCAGGCGCTGATCGATGCCCTCGACGGCCGGCGGATCGCGCCCGGCCCCTCGGGCTCGCCCTATCGCGGGCGGAGCGATGTGCTGCCCACCGGCCGCAACCTCTTCACCACCGATCCCCGCGCGGTGCCGACCCGTGCCGCCCATGCCCAGGGCGTGACGCTCGCCGAAGAGCTGGTCCGCCGCCATCTGCAGGACGAGGGCGACTGGCCGCGCGGGCTGATCGTCGATCTCTGGGGCTCGGCCACCATGCGCACCGCCGGCGAGGAATTCGCCATGGCGCTGCATCTGCTCGGCGTCAAACCGGTCTGGGACACGGGATCCGAGCGCGTTTCCGGCATCGAGGTGCTGCCGATCGCCGAGCTCGACCGGCCGCGGATCGACGTCACCCTGCGGGTCTCGGGCCTGTTCCGCGATGTCTTTCCGACGCTCTCGGCGCTCTTTGCAACGGCTGTCCGGGCGCTGGAGGCACGCGACGAGGCCGCCGACTGGAACCCCTACGCCGGACGGTCGGTGGGCGCGCGGGTCTATGGCCCGGCGCCGGGCAGCTTCGGGCTGGGCATGGGCCATGCCACGGAAACCTATACCGAAGACGCCCGCGCGCAGGCCGGCGAAGCCTGGCTCAAGGCCTCGTCCTGGGCGCTCGACGGCGATGCGGCGGTGCGCGACGCAGCCGGCATCCGCGACCGGGTGCAGCAGGCCGACAGTTTCGTGCACCTGCAGGACCTGCCCGAGACCGACCTGCTGCTGGCCGCCGATTACGCCGCGCATGAGGCCGGCTTTGCCGCCGCACAATCGGTCACCGGCGGGCGGGCGGCGCTCTATCACCTCGACAGCACCGATCCCGGCCAGCCCCGCGCGCGTAGCTTGCGCGAAGAGATCGCCCGCGTGGTGCAGGCCCGCGCCGCCAACCCCGGCTGGATCGCCGGGATGCGCCGCCACGGGTTCCGCGGCGCCGCCGAGATCGCCGCGACGCTCGATCACATGGCAAGCTTTGCCCATCTGGCGCGCGTTGTCGGCCCGCATCTCTTCGACGCCTACCATGACGCCACCCTGGGCGATCCGCAGGTCGCGGCCTTTCTGCGCGCGGCCAACCCGGCGGCGCATCAGGCGATGCTGGACAGGTTCCGCGCCTTGCAGGCCGCCGGGCTCTGGCAGACCCGCCGCAACTCGATCCGCGCCGCGCTGGAGGCCGACGCATGAGCGCGCCGGTGGTCAGGGGTTCAAGCGCCAAGGGCACGATCGCCAAGGGTTCAATCGTCAAAGGCCCGATCGTCAAAGGCCCGATCGTCAAAGGCTGGTGCCCCGGTGCGCATCGCCCGATGCTCTCGGGCGACGGCCTGCTGGTGCGGGTGCGGCCGTTTCGCTCAGAGCTGAACGCGGCGCAGGTGCTGGCGCTCTGCGATCTGGCAGAGCGTTTCGGCAACGGCATGATCGACCTCACCTCGCGCGCCAACCTGCAGATCCGTGGCGTCTCGGAACCCGACCACCCGGCGCTTCTGGCAGAGCTCGCCACCCTCGGGCTGATCGATGACGACCCGGCGGTCGAGGGTCACCGCAACATCCTGATGCCGGCGCTGCGCGATGCCGCCGGGCTGAGCGCCCGCCTGCATGACGCGCTGCTGGCGACCCTGCCACAGCTGCCGGACCTGCCCGAGAAGATGGGCTTTGCCCTCGACACCGGCCGCGCTGCGATCCTGACCGAGGCCTCCGCCGATATCCGCTTCGAGCTGGATGCGGTCGGCCAGCTCATCCTGCGCGCCGATGGCAGCGCCCGCGGCCGCGCGATCCCCGAGGCCGAGGCGATGGCGGCGCTGATCGCGCTTGCGCGCTGGTTCACCGAGACCGGCGGGCCTGCCAATGGCCGCATGGCCCGCCACCTGCGCCAGACGCCGCTGCCGCCGGAGTGGACCACCACCGCCCCGCGTGACCCCGCCCCGGCCCCCGCGCCGGGGCCTCTGCCCGAGGGCACCCTGCTCGGCGCCGCCTTTGGCAAGCTTGCCGCCCCGGCCCTGCGCGCCCTGATCGCGACCAGCGGCACCCCCGGCCTGCGGCTGCTGCCCGGCCGGCTGGTCCTGCTGCTGGAGGCCCGCCCCGGCGACACGCCCTTCGTCACCGCCCCGGACGATCCGCTGATGCGCGCCCATGCCTGCCCCGGCGCGCCGTTCTGCCCGCAGGCCACGGTCGCCACCCTCGACCTCGCCCGCGAGCTCGCGCCCCGGACGCGCGCCACCCTGCATGTCTCGGGCTGCGCCAAGGGCTGCGCCCATCCCCGCCCCGCCGCGCTCACCCTCACCGGGCGCGAAGGGCGTTTCGATCTTGTCCGCGACGGAGCGCCGTGGGACAGCCCTACCGCCCGCGCGTTGACCCCGGACCAAGTAAAAGAGAGCCTCTGAATGCCCTACGATTACGAAAAAGACGGCGCCGCCATCTATCGCCAGAGCTTTGCCACCATCCGGGCCGAGGCCGATCTGGCGCGGTTCGACCCCGAGGAAGAGCCGATCGCGGTGCGGATGATCCACGCCGCCGGCATGGTGGGGCTCGAGGAGCACATCCGCTTTTCCCCCGGTTTCGCCCGCATCGCCCGCGAAGCGGTGGCGGGTGGCGCACCGATCCTTTGCGATGCGCGCATGGTTTCCGAAGGGGTGACCCGGGCGCGATTGCCAGCTGACAACGCCGTGCTCTGCACGCTGCAGGCCGAGGGCATCCACGATTTGGCGCGCGAGATGGGCAACACCCGTTCGGCCGCGGCGCTGGAGCTCTGGCGGCCAAAGCTCGCAGGCGCGCTGGTGGCGATCGGCAATGCGCCCACCGCGCTCTTCCACCTGCTCAACATGATCGAAGACCCCGATTGCCCGCGCCCGGCGGCGATCATCGGCTGCCCGGTCGGCTTTGTCGGCGCGCGCGAGAGCAAGGATGCGCTCTGGGCCGATCAGCCGGTGCCCTGCTGCATCGTCGAGGGGCGCCTCGGTGGCAGCGCGATCACCGTCGCCGCGATCAACGCCATCGCGAGCCGCGCCGAATGACCGCGTTTGCCTCCAATCTTGGCCCCAATCATGCCCCCGATCTCGGCTCTGATCTCGGCCCTGATCCCGCTTCCAGGCGCGGCCCCGATCTTGGCACCATCTGGGGCGTCGGCCTCGGCCCCGGCGATCCCGAGCTGATGTCGGTCAAGGCCGACCGGCTGCTGCGCGAGGCCCGCCATGTGGCGTTCTTTCGCAAGGCCGGCCGCGAGGGCCAGGCGCGGCGCATTATCGACGGCATGCTGCGGGCGGATGTTTCCGAGATTGCGATGGAATACCCCGTCACCACCGAAATCCCGCTGAGCGATCCACGGTATAACGAACTGCTCTCGGCCTTCTACGAAGAGAGCGCCGCACGGCTGCGGGCGCTGTCGCAGGCGGGCGAGGAGGTGGTGGTGGTCTCAGAGGGCGATCCGTTCTTCTATGGCTCCTTCATGCATCTGCACAGCCGGTTGAGCGCGACCTGCCCGGTCGAGGTGGTGCCGGCGATCACCGGCATGTCCGCCGCCTGGGCCGCGACCGGCGCGCCGATCACCTGGGGCGATGATGTGCTCTCGACGCTGATGGGCACCCTGCCGGAGGCCGAGCTGGTCGACCATATGCAACGGGCGGATGCGCTGGTGGTGATGAAGATCGGCCGCAACATCGACAAGATCCGCCGCGCCCTGAAGCAGGCCGGGCGCTATGACGCCGCCTGGCTGGTGGAATATGCCGCCATGCCCGGCGAGACGGTGCAGCGGCTCTCCGAGGCCGAGGACAAGATCACCCCCTATTTCTCGATCATCGTGGTGCATGGACAGGGGCGGCGGCCATGAGCGGCAGTGTCACCATCGCCGGTCTCGGCCCCGGCGCCGAGGCCCTCGTCACCCCCGAGGTCAGCGCCGCGCTGGCGGAGGCCACCGATGTGGTGGGCTATATCCCTTATGTCGCGCGGGTTGCCGCGCGGCCGGGGCTGACCCTGCACCCGTCGGACAACCGGGTCGAGCTCGACCGCTCGCGCCATGCGCTGGAGATGGCCAGCGAAGGGCGGCGCGTCGTCGTGGTCTCCTCGGGCGATCCCGGCGTCTTTGCCATGGCCTCGGCGGTCTTCGAGGCGGTGGAGGCCGGGCCGGACGCCTGGCGCGATCTCGACATTCGCGTGCTGCCCGGCATCACCGCCATGCTCGCCGCCGCCGCCCGCGCCGGCGCCCCGCTGGGGCATGATTTCTGCGCCATCAACCTGTCGGACAACCTCAAGCCCTGGGCGCTGATCGAGAAACGCCTGCGGCTGGCGGTCGAGGCGGATTTCGCCATGGCCTTCTACAACCCGCGCTCGAAATCGCGGCCCGAGGGCTTTGTGCGCACGCTCGACATTCTGAAAGACGCCTGCGGCGACGCCCGCCCGGTGATCTTTGCCCGCGCCGTCAGCACCCCCGACGAGGCGTTGCGGGTGGTACCGCTGCCCGACTGCCGGCCCGAAATGGCCGACATGCGCACCGTGGTCATCGTCGGCAGCGCGACCACCCGGGTGATCGCGCGGGACGGCGCGCCCTTCGTCTATACCCCCCGCTCGGTCGCGCCATGAAGCCAGGCCAGCGCCGCCTCGACGGAATGCGCCTCGGCGCGCGGCGGGATCGCCGGCCGGTCGATCATGATCACCGGCAGGCCGAGCGCACGGGCTGCGTCGATCTTGGCGCGCGCGCCGCTGCCGCCGGCGTTCTTCGAGACCACCAGCTCGATGCGATGGTCTGTCAGCAGCTTCAGGTCGGCGTCGCGGGTAAAGGGCCCGCGATCGACCACCACGTGATGCTCGGGAAAAGGCAGCGGTTCGGCGGGCGGGTCGACCAGCCGCAACAGGTAGGCATGCTGCGGGTTCGGCGCGAACTCCGCCAGATGCATGCGCCCGACGGCGAGCATCACCCGCGCCGCCGGCCGGTCGAGCTCCGCCACCGCGCCGGCGATGTCGGGCACGCGGATCCAGTGGTCCTCAGGCCCTTGTTCCCAGGCAGGCCGGGTCAGCGCCAGCAATGGCACGCCGGTCTCGGCGCAGGCGGCGACCGCATTGGCGCTCATCTGCGCGGCAAAGGGATGGGTGCCGTCAATCACATGGGTCACGGCAGTCTCGCGCAGGTAGCCTGCCAGCCCCGCGATGCCGCCAAACCCGCCCGAGCGCAGCGGCAGGCCTTGCGGCGCCGGCCGCTCCACCCGACCGGCGAGCGAGACCGTGCCGCGCAGACCGGCCTCGGCCACGGCGCTGGCCAGCCTGCGGGCCTCGGTGGTGCCGCCGAGGATCAGAAGGTTCACGGTCATGGCTGAGGCTCCCTGGCTGACGATCATCGGTCTGGGCGAAGATGGCCCGGCCGGGCTCTGCGCTGCAAGCCGTTCCGCGCTGGCGACGGCGGAAATCGTCATCGGCCCGCCGCGGCACCTGTCGCTGATCGAGACCGGCGCCCGGATCATCGAATGGCCGGTGCCGTTTGCCCAGGGCGTCGCCGAGGTGATGGCCCTGCGCGGAAGGCCGGTGGTGGTGCTGGCCTCGGGCGATCCCTTCTGGTTCGGCGCCGGCACCACCCTGACCCGCGATCTGGCGCCGGGCGAATGGCGCGCCTTTCCCGGCCGCTCGACCTTTTCGCTGGCCGCAAGCCGGCTGGGCTGGCCGCTGGAGCGCACGCTCTGCCTTGGCCTGCATGCCGCGCCGCTGAGCCGGTTGCGGCCGCATCTCGCGCCGGGCGCCCGGATGATCCTGCTGCTGCGCGATGGCGATGCCGTGGCCGCGCTTGCCGCCTACCTGCGCGAGACCGGCTTTGGCGCCTCGGAGGTGACGGTGATGCAGGCGCTCGGCGGGCCGCGCGAGCGGGTGACAGACGGTTCGGCCGAAACGCTGGAGGGGGTCTTCGCCCACCCGGTCTGCGTCGGCGTCGAAGTGGCAGGGGCAGGCGCGGTGCTGCCGCGCGCCAGCGGTCTGCCGGATGCGCTGTTCGACAGCGACGGGGTGATGACCAAACGTCCGGTGCGGGCGCTGACCCTCTCGGCGCTGGCCCCGCGGCCGGGCGAGCATCTGTGGGATATCGGCGGTGGGTCGGGGTCCATCGGGATCGAATGGCTGCTGTCGGATGCGAGCCTGCAGGCCACCGCGATCGAGCCCCGCGCTGACAGGATCGCGCTGATCGAGGGCAACGCCCGCGCGCTCGGCGTCGACCGGCTGAGGGTTGTGAAGGGCAAGGCGCCCGACGCCCTGATGGATCTGCCGAGGCCCGATGCGGTTTTCATCGGCGGCGGGCTGTCGGAGGCATTGCTCGCGGCGCTGGAGCCGCTGGACACCCGCATCGTCGCCAATGCGGTGACGCTGGAAAGCGAGGCGCTGCTGGTGGCGGCGCAGGCGCGGCGTGGCGGCCGGCTGATGCGGGTGGAGATCTCCGAGACCGTGGCCATCGGGCCGAAACGCGGCTGGAAACAGGCGTTTCCGATCACCCAGTGGAGCTTTCCATGATCGTCGCGGGCTTCGGCTTTTCCACCCGCGCCACGCTGGCCTCGCTGCGTGACGCGCTGGCGCAGACCGGTGGCACGCCGGAGGCGCTGGCCACCGCCCACGACAAGGCGGCGCAGCTTGCGCCGCTGGCCGATGACCTCGGCTTGCCGCTGCGCCGCGTCTCCGCCGAGGCGTTGACCGCGCAGGACACGACCACCCGCTCCGCCGCCTCGCAAACCACCCGCGGCACCGGCTCTGTCGCCGAGGCCGCAGCATTGGCCGCGGCCGGCCCCGGTGCGCGGCTGATCGCGCCGCGCACCTTCTCATCCGACCGGCTGGCGACCTGTGCGCTGGCCCGGTCGTCCGCCCAAGGAAAGACCCCATGACCGTTCATTTCATCGGCGCCGGCCCCGGCGCGCCCGACCTGCTCACCCTGCGCGGCCGCGACATCATCGCCAGCTGCCCGGTCTGTCTCTATGCCGGCTCGCTGGTGCCCGAGGCGGTGCTGGCGCATTGCCCGGAGGACGCGCGGATCGTCAATACCGCGCCGCTGAGCCTTGACGAGATCATCGCCGAGATCCGCGCCGCCCATGACGCCGGACAGGATGTGGCGCGGCTGCATTCCGGCGATCTCTCGGTCTGGTCGGCGATGGGTGAACAGCTGCGCCGGTTGCGCGCTCTGGATATCCCCGTTTCCGTCACCCCCGGGGTGCCGGCTTTTGCCGCCGCCGCCGCCGCGCTTGGCGCCGAGCTGACCCTGCCGGGGCTGGCGCAATCGGTGGTGCTGACCCGCACGCCGGGCCGCGCCTCGAAGATGCCGGCGGGCGAGACGTTGACCAATTTCGCCGCCACCGGCGCGACCCTGGCGATCCATCTGTCGATCCAGAATCTTGAGACCGTGGTCGCCGACCTGACCCCCGCCTATGGCGCCGCCTGCCCGGTTGCGGTGGTCTATCGTGCCAGCTGGCCGGACCAGCAGATCATCCGCGGCACGCTGGCCGATATCGCGGACCGGCTGGCCGAGGGCATCACCCGCACCGCGCTGATCCTCGTCGGACCGGCGCTGGCCGGCGAAGGCTTTGACGAGAGCTGTCTTTACGCGGTGGACTATGACCGCCGCTACCGGCCGCAAAGCGCCGAGAGCGCATGGTCGGACTGGACCCCGGACACCGAGACCGAGAGCGAGACCACGTCATGAGCGCCGGGCTGCTGATCTCCGCCCCCTCCTCGGGCACCGGCAAGACCACGGTGATGCTCGGGCTGCTGCGGGCGCTGGCCGAGGAGGGGATGGTGGTGCAACCGTTCAAGTCTGGCCCCGATTACATCGACCCGGCGTTTCATCGCGCGGCCTCGGGGCGGCACAGTTTCAACCTCGACAGCTGGGCGATGGGGCCGGGGTTGTGGCAGGCGATCGCCGGTCAGGCCGCGGGCGCCGACATCTGCATCGCCGAGGGCTCGATGGGGCTCTACGACGGGGTGGCGACACGCGGCCAGCAGGGCTTTGGCTCCAGCGCCGAGACCGCGCAGGCGATGGGCTGGCCGGTGGTGCTGGTGCTCGACGTCGGCGGGCAGGCGCAATCGGCGGCGGCCACGGCACTGGGGTTCCGGCAGTACATGCCCGACCTGCCCTTCGCCGGGGTGATCCTCAACCGCTGCGCCTCGCCCCGCCACGAACGGCTGACCCGGCTGGGGATGGAACGCGCCGGGATGCCGGTGCTGGGGGTGCTGCCGCGGCGCGGCGACCTGACCCTGCCGGAACGCCATCTCGGGCTGATCCAGGCGGTGGAGCACCCCGACCTCGAAGCCGCCATCGCCGGCTATGCCAGCTTCCTGCGCGAGAACGTCGATCTGGAGGCGATCAAGGCGGCGGCGCGGGGCCATGCCCTGCCCGCGCCTGCTGCCCTGCCCCGCCCCCCGGCACAGCGCATCGCCATCGCCCGCGACGCGGCCTTCAGCTTCACCTATCCGCATCTGCTCGAAGGCTGGCAGGCGGCGGGGGCCGAGATCCGGCCATTCTCGCCGCTGGAAGACGAGGTTCCGGATCCGGGGGCCGATCTGGTCTGGCTCCCCGGTGGCTATCCCGAGTTGCACGCCGGCACGCTGGCCGCAGCCACCAGGTTCCGCGCCGCCCTGCGCAAACACGCCGAGAGCAAGCCGGTGCATGGCGAATGCGGCGGCTACATGGCGCTTGGGGCGGCGCTGATCGACAGGCAGGGGACCCGCCACGAGATGGCCGGGTTGCTCGGGCTGGTGACCTCCTATGAGACCCGCAAGTTCCACCTCGGTTATCGCCGCGCCACGCTGAGTGCACCGATGCCCGGGTTTGACGCCGGGGCGGCGCTGCGCGGCCACGAGTTCCACTACTCGACGATCCTCGACCAGCCCGACACGCCGTTGGCGCAGGTCACCGACGCCGATGGCACCCCGGTGCCCGAGACCGGCTCGACCCGCGGCACGGTCACCGGCACCTTCTTTCACCTGATCACCGGCGAGGATCCGCAATGACCGGCTTTGTCTCCTTCGTCTCTTCCGGTCCCGGCGATCCGGAGCTATTGACGCTCAAGGCGGTCGACCGGTTGAAACGCGCCGACGCGGTGCTGTTCGACGATCTGTCGTCTGGGCCGATCCTCGACCATGCCCGCAGCGGCGCCGACATGGTGGCCGTGGGCAAGCGCGCCGGCCGGCCCTCGCCACGACAGGACCATGTCAGCCGGCTGCTGGTGGATTACGCGCAGCTCGACCAGCGGGTGGTGCGGCTGAAATCCGGCGACAGCGGCGTCTTTGGCAGGCTCGAGGAAGAGATCACCGCGCTCAAGGCCGCGGGCATCCCCTACGAGATCATCCCCGGCGTGCCCTCGGCCAATGCCGCCGCCGCCGCCGCGGGCATTCCGCTGACCCGCAGGCTGACCGCCCGGCGGGTGCAATATGTCACCGGTCACGATGTCACCGGTGCCCTGCCAGAAGACGTCAATATGGCGGCACTGGCTGATCCGGGCGCGACTACCGTGGTCTTCATGGGCAAGCGCACCTTTCCGAAACTGGCGGCGCGTCTGATCGCGGCCGGCCTGCCCCCCGAGACGCCGGCGATTCTGGCCGAGGCGGTCAGCCGGCCGGACCAGCAGATCAGCCGCCACACCGTGAGCGCGCTGTCAGACCGTTTGGCGCGGGAAACCGGCGACCAGCCGGCGCTGATCCTCTACGGACCCCTGGCAGAGAGCTGATTTGACAGTTTGTGCTTGCCCCGGCCCCGTGCCGCTGGCTACACCGGAGGGGCATGGTGTCACCTTGGTGACCTCAGGGAACCGGGTGCAAGACCCGGACTGCCCCCGCAACTGTGAGCGGCGAGCGCAGAGGCATGACCACTGGCGGCGACGCTGGGAAGGGCCTTCGCGCGCAATGACCCGCAAGTCAGGAAACCTGCCATGCATCGCCGGGCCACGGCCCGATCCATCCCGCTGCCGGAGGGGCAGCACCTGTATGAAGGATTGACCATGCATATCGAACCGGGCGTTGTCGACGCCGCCAAAATGGGCCTTGCCAGTGTCACCGCCGCCGGCGCCGCCGGCTATACCGCCAAGCTGGCGCTGAGCGATCTGCGCGCCAGCAACCCCGTCGCCTTTGCAGCGCGCGCCGCGCTGGCCACCGTTGGCACCTTCCTCTGCTTCGAGGTGCTGCCGCATTTCGTCGTCGGCGTGTCCGAAGTGCACTTCATCCTCGGCACCACCCTGTTCCTGCTGCTGGGCGCCGCCCCGGCCGCGCTGGGCCTGGCCTTCGGCCTGCTGCTGCAGGGCATGTTCTTTGCGCCCACCGACCTGCCGATGTATTTCGTCAACGTGACCACCCTGCTGGTGCCGCTGTTTGCCGCCTCGGCGCTGGCGCGGCGCGTGGTGCCGGCCGGCACCGCCTTCACCGACCTGAAATACGCCGACGTTCTGAAATTCTCGGCCACCTTCCAGGGCGGCGTGGTCGCCTGGGTGGCGTTCTGGGTGTTCTACGGCCAGGGCGTCTCGGCCGACGTCATGCAGTCGGTGCTGGCCTTCGGCGGCGCCTACATGATGGTCGTGCTGATCGAGCCGCTGGTCGACCTGGCCGCACTGGCGGCGGCGAAATCCGCCCGCGACACCGGCTTTGCCCGCATCCTGTCGCCGCGGCTCTTCACCGCCGGCTGATCGGGCCAAAGGCTCTACATCCGGCCCGGACCCTTCGCGGGGTTCGGGCCGTGTCATGTCCGGAGACGACAGATGATCCAAGACCTCTGG
>NZ_JAXMOR010000010.1:0-126793 GCF_034669705.1 Marinovum sp. | reverse complement strand
TTGTAAAAGGTCGCCGGGCTCAGGCCGTGCCGACGGCACACCTCCGCCGTCGGCATCCCGGCTTCCTGCTCTTTGATCATCCCGATGATTTGCGCCTCGGTGAAACGGCTCTTACGCATTCGTCTGCTCCTACATAGGTTGGGCAAACTCTACTTCATGGTGAGGGATTTTGCGGGGGGCACGTCAGAGCCTCGACGGGCTCACCCCGCGAGAGTATCACCAACGGTCAAAAGAAGACCAAACCCTGAACAGAGCTAACCTATAAGCGCGGACTCCAAGGGGAGCAGGTCTGCATCAATTCATGGCCTCTCTTCAGAGTAGGGCTTTCAGCGCAACCTCTCCGCATCGGTTGGCTGGACCGGGCCGAAGTCATTGCCCCAGGAATTGCGAATGAGCGTCAGGACCGCCGAGACCTCGGCATCTGACAGCAGGAAGGCAAAGCCCGGCATATATTCGCCACCGTCGAGGGTCTGGCCAACCAACTTGTCAATGTTCTGGAGCCTGGAACTGGTCGCCAGAGGTGGTCCGGAGGACGTGCCGCTGCCTTGCTCACCGTGGCAGGCTGCGCAGAAATCCTGGTAGAGCGTGGTGCCCGCGGTCATAACCTCGGCATCGAGGTCCTGAGCCAGTGCGGCGCCCGGCAGGCACAAGCCCGTGCAGACCATGGCCGCCAGGCGTTTCAGTTCAGATGTGGTCTGGCTGGGTGCTGGCATTATGTCGTAATCCCTTCATGGCCCTCAGCGGCGCTTTGCCCGCGCAGGCTGTCAGTTCATTTATGTTGCGAGCGACCGCTCTGGGCCCGGTCTGCGCAGGCGCATGGCACCGACAGATGCGGTCCGTGGCGGCCGACTTGGCGGACCGCCACGCACGCGAGGTCAGGTGAGCTGATCGGGCGCCCAGCCGGCGGCACGGGCCGCGGTCTTGTAGGTGACGAGGTCCTTGCTTAGCTCCTTGATCATAAACTCGCGATCTAGGTTGCCCGAGGCGAACTGGGGATGGTCCGCCCAGAACGTCGTGTTCAGCACCGCAACATCGCCATTGAGCCCGACCACGTCATACTCGTAGTGGCTTTCCCCCGGACCTGAGAAGCCGCCCTTGAGCAGCAGCTCGAAGAACTTCTTCCATTGAACCATGCCGGTACCCGCCTGCTGCCAGGCCGATTCGACGGTGCCGTCCTCCTTGCGGAACACCTTGGTGTCCTTCAGGCCGACGCTGCTGACATAGGGCATGGCGTAACGCAGGTTGGTCTGCCATGAGCTCAGCGTGCCCTGGTTGGTCATGTGGCCGATGTCGAAGTTGATCGCCAGCTGGCTCGGGTCGTAGGCGCTGAGGATGTGCATCAGGTCCCAGACCGACCGCGCGCCGCGACCGCTCGAGGAATGGGTGTGATAGACCGCGGTCATGCCCATCCGTTCATTGAGCTGTGCCAGCCCCTCGATTTGCTGCTGGAAGGCATCGAGCTGGGCGGTGATCTCGGGGCCGAAGGCCTCTTCCTCGTCATAGCGGAAGCCGCCCCAGCGGTAGCGGGTGATCCCCTCGTCGCGGGCGATGGCAAGCAGGTCTTCGGCATAGACCTCCTGGCCGTTGTTGGTGGCAATCGACGCGGTGTCATCGACGATATTGGTGGTGATGAAATCGCAGGTCACGCCGGTGCTGCGCACCCCGTCGAGAAACAGCGGCAGGTTCTTGCGCACGTCGACCTGCGAGGGGTCGACATGACCGCCGCGCCGGATCGTCGGGTTGACGGCGGTATAGCCGATCTCGGCGGCCGCCTCGCCGACCTTCACCCCGGTGTCATAGGGGTGGGCCACAGCTTCCGCCTCGGTGGTCAGCCATTGCAGGTGGCGGGTGAAGATGTTCCAGGTGATATGCGGATCGGATTGCGCCACGCCCTGCGCGCTGGCGGTGCTGGCGCGGGCGGCGCCCGCCCCGGTGATCGCGCCGAGGCCGGCCGCAACCGCGGCGCCGCCGCCGATCGCGGCGGTCTGAAAGAATGTCCGTCTGTCCATGATAATCTCCTCCAATTCATTGCTTTTCTTGTCAGGCTGCGCCCGGGCCTCCGGTGTCAGAGGCCAGGACGGTGCTTTGGTCAGACGGCTTCCTGCGCGGCGTTGGTGCCGGCGATGTAGCCTTGGGTGCAGGCGCGGCCGAGACCGTGCATCTCGAAGCCGCCGGCGGATTCACCGCCCGCATAGAGCCCCGGAATGACGTCGAGTTCCATGTCGACGACTTGCCCCTTGCCGTTAATCCGCAACCCACCGCAGGAGTCGTGGTATTCGACCGTGATCCGGGCGGCGTAGTACGGGCCGTTGCCGATTTCATGCATCGGCACGCCGCCGACATGGCGGTCGAAATCCTCGTCGACACCGGCCGCAACAAAGCCGTTCCAGCGTTTGACGGTCTCTGCCAGGTAGGACATCTCGACAGTCTGGTGCTCGTTGCCGGCCAGAACGGCGGCGGCCAGATCCTCCAACGTGCCGGCCTTGAAGAACAGCCCGTTGTCGCCGGTATAGGGGTAGCCGATCTTCCAGCCGGCGCGGTCGACGGCAGCCTGGTCGAAGATCGCCCAGATCGGCCCCGGCAGGTAATGCGGCGGCTGCGAGCCTTCGTTGATCGACAGCGCGGCGGCAAAGGCGTGGGTGTCGGCGTAGTTCTCCGCCACCATCTCGGTCTCGGCGTTGCGCCAGTTGCCGGGTTCGTATTCATCCCAAGGATAGAGCGCCTTGTTCTGCGGATACATCGCCTCGCCGCCACCGTCGAAGAACATGCCCATCTCGCCGGCAAAGCGCTTGCCCACCTGATTGACGGCGATCAGATGCTCGAACCCGCTGCGCCCGACACCGATGCCGACCGAGCGGCGGAAGGTGAAGGCCGGGTTACCCGGGTATTCGCCGCCAGTGCGGTCGGTGGTGGCCAGCCGCGAGCCGAGCCGGCGCGACGAGCTGTTGTCGCGGTTCTGCTCCATCCCGGCAAGGTTCGCGCCGACACGCATGCCAGCGATGATGCCGCTGGCGTCATTGGCGCGACCAGGTCCGCCGAGCCAGGCCCAGCCGTTGGTGACATGCGACGGCTCCAGCGAGGCCGGATAGAACATGCTCCGGAACTTGGGATTGCCATGATGACCACCGGCGCCGACGATGACCGCTTTGCGCGCGCGGATATATACCGTTTCGCCTTCGTCCTCAATGACGCCCTTGGCCCATTCGCCGCCGACCGTATCGGCATAGCTTTGAAGGCGCTCTCCGGTTTCGGGGTCTCGACGCGGAAAGTAGGTTGTTTTAATTCCGATAACCCTTCCAGAAAATTGGTCCTCTCTGATAATTTCATCCATGCGGCGATTAAGCATGAATTGAACGCCCTTTTCCTTGGCGCTGAATTCCATAGGCCGAGAAATCGCGACTCCCATCATCCGGGTATTTGGGCCACCTCGCAGCAAGGTGCTTGCGCCGTCCATCATCCGCATCGTGAAGTGACTGACGCGCTCGTTCTGGCCCGCATCCTCTGCGGTGACTGTACCGGCCCGCATGTCCGTGACCTCGCCCAGGTTCAACATCGGCTGCGCCCGACGGGCCCGCGAAAGGCCGCCGCCGGTATGGGTGCCAAAGATCCGCGAAAAGCGGACGTAGTTGTCCATCATGAATTGCCGGACAGCGACCGTGTTGTCGGCCCAGCTGCGGATGAGCTCGGGATCATTCTAACGATACCGGGATTTGCCGGCGTTGTTGACCACCGACCAATCGGTCAAGTCATTGAAAAGCAATTCCGGATTGTCGTCCAGCGCCTCCGGCGGCTCGATCGGGGGCGAGGTGATGAAACCGTCCGGATCGCCTTCGCCGCGCATGTCCCGCTTCTGGATCGCATCGCCGCCGCCGAGCGAAATATAGGCGTTGCTGTGTGCCATCCTTCCACCGATGTCGAAATTCTGCTCGACAACAAGAACCGACGCGCCGAGGTCACGCGCCCTGATCGCCGCCGGCAGTCCCGTGCCACCAGACCCGACTACGACCACGTCGGCTTCGTAGTCCCACTTGATTCCACTGTTGTCTGTCCCGGGCACCTGCTCGGCTGCGCCCTCGGCCCCGGTCGCCTGGGCTTGCGCCGGCGTTCCACCACCGACTGTGATTGCCGCGGTGGCAACACCCGCGGCGGCGCCCGAGGTGAGAAATTCACGCCGGCCAACCGCTTTGGCGCGGGGTGCTGTTGCCTTTTCCGTCTCCGGGCTCACGGGTTCGGATTGATTTTCCGCGTCTGTCTTTTTGCTAGTCAATTGAAGCTCCTCCCTTAGCTTTTCGAATCTACTAGTTGGTAGGTTAGTATTTGGGCAAAATATGTCAACGGTTGTGTTCTGTAGTTTTTGTTATTCTTTAGATAATTTTAGACATTCTTCGCCATCAGGGCTCTCTGGGTCAATAATTCCAGAGAGTGCCGTCCACCAACCGGGTCACCGGGTGACTGGAGGGCTCGTATTCGTAGCGGGCCGCCTCGGATTCATCGAAATCCATCCCCAGCCCCGGCGCATCGCTGACCCAGACCATGCCGTTTTCCATCCGATGTTCCGTGGGAAACAGGGCGTCGCATTCCGGCGTGCCCAGAACCAGCCATTCCTGAATGCCGAAATTGGGCGCCCAAGCGTTGAGATGAGCCTGTGCCGCCATGCAGAGCGGCGAATGGCTCGGCGCGCCGTGAAAGCCGGTGCGCACATTGTGGAGGCCTGCAAGGTCGACGATCCGCTTCACCGGTGTGATGCCGCCGGCATAGGTGACCGCGACACGTATGAAGTCGATCAGCTCCTGCTCGATCATCCGATTGCACTGGTAGATCGAGTTGAAAACCTCGCCGATTGCGATCGGAACGGTGCTGTGCTGCCGGATGTGGCGCAGCACATCCTGGTCCTCGGCCGGGGTCGGATCCTCCAGCCAGAACAGCCGCACCGGTTCCACCTCCTTGGCGAATTCCGCTGCCTCGCGCGGGGTCAGCCGGTGGTGAACGTCATGCAGGATCTTGAGATCGGGACCGAAGCGCTCGCGGATCTGCATCAGCGCGTCCGGCATGAAGCGCAGGTACTTGTCGGTGTCCCAGATTTCGACGTCCGGCTGAATGCCGCTGAAATCGGTGATGTAGTTCTTGAAGTTGCCCTTTTGCGAGACCCCGTAGCTTGCGGTCGGCATGCCGGGGATGCCGCATTGCACGCGCACCGCCTTGTAGCCTTCCTCCTGATACCAGGCGATGGAGTCCATCAGGTCCTCGAGGTCGGCGCCCGTAGCGTGGCCGTAGACCAGCGCGCCGTCCCGGCTCTTGCCGCCAAACAGCTGGTAGAGCGGCATATTCGCGAGTTTGCCCTTGATGTCCCAGAGCGCCATGTCGATGCCGCCGAAGGCCGCCATCGCGATCGGGCCGCCGCGGTTGTAGGCACCGCGGTAGAAGAACTGCCACAGGTCCTCGCTGTTGCGCGGGTCCTTCCCGATCAAATTGGGGATCAGGTAGTCGGTGAGATACTTCGCAGTCAGGGTCTCGCGGCTTTTCAACGTAGCGTCGCCGAGGCCGTAGGTGCCCTGGTCCGTCATGATCTTTATGGTGACGTAGCTTTTGCCGGGTCCCCCGACGAAGACCTTCGCATCGGTGATTTTCATTTAGAGTCCGTTCTTTGGTGGGTGATTTCTTCGTGGTGCTCGACGTGTCGCGGCACCCGCGCGGCGCGGGATTCCTTGGCCGTTAAGGAAGACAAGACTGACAGGGGAGTGCCTCGCCCCCTGACAGGGAGATTGGCCTGGAGGGCAGACGGACCCGCCCTGTCAGTCGGGACCGGGACGATCGCCCCGGCCGTCCCCGGGGGGCGGGCAGGGCGGCGCGGGCCAAGCCCCGCCCGCCCTCGCACGGCCTCAACCGTATTGGCGCTGGTAGGCGGCGTTCATCACTTCCATGACCTTGTCGTAGCCCTTACTCTTCAGAGCTGCGACGTAGTCGTCCCAGTCCGCTTTGACGTCGCCGGTGCCCAGGAACCAGGCTTGCTGGCGCTCGAGCATATAGACCAGGATCGCGTGCCAGTAGCGGTCGTAGACCTCCTGCTCTTCCTTGGTCAGCGCCACGCCCAGGAACTGGTCGACAAGCAGGTCCTCGGTCTCGTAGAGCTCGATCCCCTTGCGCGCGCCCTCGGCGGTCCATTGCCACTCGTAGCGGTAGTCCTGGGCGAACCCCTTCTTCAGTTGGGCGCCGATGTTGCGCAAGTGGGTGTTGATCGGCTCGGTGCCGCTCAGCACCACGTCCTTGAATACTGGTTCGCCGTCGATCATGTCCCATGAGTCACCCTCGACGCCGAAGTTCGACAGGAGCTTGCCCTGCTCGGAGAACCAGAAGTCGAAGTATTTGATGGTTTCCACCGGGTGATCGTTGGTGTGCGAGATCGCCCAGCCGTCGGGCTTGACCGGGATGCGGCGGTGCTCCTCGATACGCCTGCCGCTGATTGTCTTCGGCGGCAGGAAGGGGATGAAATTGAACCCCTCGATGTCATCGGCCAGGTGGGCGTTGTAGCCGGAGGTCGAAGCGAACCAGTCATGGGTCATGCCGCCGAGATCCCCCGAGAGCAGGAAATCCCTTGCCGAGCGACCGCGGGTGAAGACCTCCTTGTCGATCAGGCCTTCCGCGTACCAGCGGGCGACCTCGGCCAGCCCGTCGCGATAGGTCTCCATCGCGTAGGGGTGGACGATGCGGCCATCCTCGACCAGGAAGTCGTGGAATGTATCGGACCCCGAGGTGCGCCCGTCCCAGAGGGTGACCAGCCGTACCGCCTCTTCCCAGTGGCGGACGAAGAAGGGCACCTCGTCCTGCTTGCCGTTGCCATTGGGATCGCGGTCGCGGAAGGCCACCAGCACTTCATAGAGCTCGTCGACCGTGTCCGGCTGGCCGAGTCCCAGTTTATCGAGCCAGTCTTGGCGGACGAAATAGGCCCGCCCGTATTTCCCGTCGGGCACGTAGGGAATGTAGTAGATGTTGCCATCGTAGGCGGTGATCGACTTGGCGATGTCGGGGCGTTCGTCAAGCAATGCCTTGATGTGGGGGGCGTGCTCTTCGATCAGGTCGTTGAGCGGCTGAAAAGCGCCCTGTGGTCCGTATTCGTTGACCACCTGCTTGATCAGCAGCCCGCCGACGATGTCTGGCATGCCGCCCTGAGCGAGCAACAGGTTGGTGGCCTCCAGCGTATTGGCGGTGTTGCGACCCGAGGTCTGGTCCACCAGGTGGATGCCGGTCAGCTCTCTGGCCTTCTGCTCGACGGGGAAATCCTCCTCGTAGCCTTGGGTCAAGTCCGAATGGAAGTGGATGGTGAGTTCCAGCGGCTCCTCCACGATCCGGCTATGGTCCTCTGCTGCGGCCATTCCGGCCAAGCAGCTCGATGCCAAAAGTGACACCGTCAATCCAAGTCTGCGCATGCGTTCTCCTCCTTAAGTGCATGACAAGACCCCGCCCAAAGGCGCTTGCCCTCCTCCAGGGCGCCGGCTGCTGCCGCGGGTGGGGTCAGTTCGGTTTCGGCAACTCAATCAATCCGTTCAGGCGATTGTCGGTGAACAGGCGTCCGACCTGGCGCTCGAGGTCGCCGATATGGGCGTGGATCGCCGCCTCGGCACGATCGGGGTCATGCGCCTCTAGCGCGGCGATGATCTCGGCGTGCTGCCGGATCACCTCTGGTCCGCGTGGGATGCGATGCTCCCGGCGGATGTTGCGCGCGCGGTTCAGGTCGAACTGCGCCCGTCGGCCCGTGACCCAGGCGTCGAGATGCCCGGCGAGCAGGAAAATCTCGCGGTGGAAGTCCTCGTCTCGGCTGACGAAGGCGGAATGATCATCCCGGGTCTCGGCGTCGATGAGCTGGTCGTGGATCTGCCGCAGCTTCTCTAAGCTGTGTGGCGGGGCCGCCGAGGCGGCTGCCATGCGCGCGGCGCCGACTTCGAGGTGCAGGCGGATGAAGCAGGCTGTGGTGTAACGCTGCACCGAGATCAGGGTGACGTAGGTTCCGCTCTGCGGCACGATCCGGACCAGATCCATCTCGTCCAGCCGGATCAGCGCCTCGCGCACCGGAGTTTTGCTGATGCCGAGTGCGGAAGCGATTTCGAGCTCTGAAAGGCGCTGACCGGGCCGAAGCTGCACAGTCACGATCAGATCACGCAACAGATCCAGAACGCGAAATGCGACGCCGCCAGTTCCTGAGTCCACATCCGCGCCCCCTAAAAGGCTGGAGATGGACACCCCATCAGGAGACTTCGGCTTTGTTGGCCTACTTTGTAGCATGTCAAAGAGAATCCAAAATATAATAGTTAACTAAATTGATATGCCAGATCTGGGGCTCTGTAAACCGAATTCATCTGACAGGCTGCTGAAAAGCACCGGTCTCGACGCGGTTTCGAGAACGTGATTCAGCTTCGGCACGGCAGTGGTGGAGAGGATGACGATGCGCGGGACGGACGAGGCCGCGGGATCGCTGTTCAGCTATGCCGATCGTGAGGAGCGCATTCCGGCACGGCATCCGCTGCGCTTGATCCGCCGGATCGTCCATGACGCTCTGGCGAGACTCGATGCCCCCAGACCCGGCCCGCTTCCGGCGTTCCTGCGGCGCGTTCTCACCGCGGTCGGCGGCGGCGCAGTGCGCTTGCCGCGATGGTGGGTGCGGCCATGGTCGTGGCCAGGACGGCGCTCGGCTTGCTTGGCGTGGTGGCGTCGTTTGCGACCCGGGTGATCCGCGTCCGACGAGCCTGGCGCACGCCACGCGAACCATGCGCCCGAGAACGACAGCTGCCACCCCGGCCGGCTCATTTCCGCGTCGCCTTCGTCAGGCTGCGTGGAATACGAATGAGCGCATCGAGACCGAGCCAAGATCGATCGCATTCGTCATGAAGGTGAGATCGCCCCGCTGGTTGGACGCACCTGCAATCGTCAGCGCCGGGAGATAGTGATCTACTGTCGGGTGGGCTGCTGTCAAAATCGATCCGAGCTTATTGCGGTTGGTGAGCATGGCGAAGTCTCGCTCGGATAGCCGGCTGGCAAAGAGCGCATCGAACTGGAGCGTGATCATCGTTGCGACGAGCCGCCAGCTGCCGTGGCTCAAAACGACGCTGACGACCCTCAAGGCGGGCGAGCCGGCCGTATATGGCACCATTTTCCAGACAGCCTCCCGGTCGTGCCGCAGCACTCGCCTGCGCGCGCCTCTCGACCTCTGCGGCCCAGACGATCCCGATCCCCATGGAACACCCGCGCGCCGGTGACGTTGAGACCGCGTCACCCGCAGGAGAGTTTCCATGAACGTCACGATTACCGTAAACGGTCAGCGCCACGCGCTCGACCTCGACCCCCGCGTCACCCTGCTTGATGCCTTGCGCGACCATATCGGCCTGACCGGCAGCAAGAAGGGCTGCGATCACGGCCAGTGCGGTGCCTGTACCGTGCTGGTGGAGGGGCGGCGGATCAATGCCTGCCTCAGCCTCGCGGTGATGCATGATGGCGAGGCGGTCACCACCGTCGAAGGCCTGGCCGAGGGCGGGCCCTCGCCGTTGCAGCAGGCCTTTGTCGACCATGACGGCATGCAGTGCGGTTATTGCACGCCGGGCCAGATTTGCTCGGCCACCGCGATGCTCGACGAGCTGCGCGCCGGCTGGCCCAGCCATGTCAGCGCCGATCTCGAGGGCGCGGTGGAACTGAGCCATGACGAGCTCTCCGAGCGGATGAGCGGCAACCTCTGCCGCTGCTCCTGCTACCCCGGGATCAACGCCGCGATCACCGAGGTCAACCAGCGGACCGGCGACGAGAAGGAGGCGGCACAATGAGGCCTTTCGACTACCAACGCCCCGAGTCGGCCGAGGCCGCCCGTGCCGCCGCGGCCAGCGAAGGTGCCAGTTTCATTGCCGGAGGCACCAACCTGATCGACCTGATGAAGCTCGAAGTCATGGCGCCGGAGCGGGTGGTTGATATCTCGCGCCTCGGGCTCGACGGGATCGAAGCGCAGGACGGCGGGATGCGTATCGGCGCCACGGTCACCAATTCCGACCTTGCGGCAGACATGACGGTGCGGCGGCGTTACCCGGTGCTGTCGCGCGCCCTGCTGGCCGGGGCCTCGGGGCAGCTGCGCAACAAGGCGACCACCGGCGGCAACCTGTTGCAGCGCACCCGCTGCCCGTATTTCTACGACACCGACGCCGCCTGCAACAAGCGCGCGCCGGGCTCCGGCTGTGCCGCGCTGGGGGGCGAGATGCGCAACCACGCGGTGCTTGGTATCTCGGAGCATTGCGTGGCGCTGCATCCGTCGGACATGGCGGTGGCAATGCGGGTGCTCGATGCGCGGGTCGAGGTCGCGGCGGCAGATGGCGCGGTACGCGACCTGGCGCTCGATGATTTCTACCGCCTGCCGGGCGACACCCCGCATCTCGAGACGACGCTCGACCCCGGCGACCTGATCACCGCGGTCCGGTTGCCGGCGCCCTTGGGTGACCGGCAGGTCTATCGCAAGGTGCGTGACCGCGCGTCCTATGCCTTTGCGCTGGTCTCGGTCGCCGCGGTGTTGCGGATGGAGGGCGGCCGGATTGCCGAGGCGGCACTGGCCTTTGGCGGCCTCGGTTCGCGGCCGTGGCGCGATCCGGAGGTGGAACGGCTCTTGGCCGGAGAGGCGCCGTCGGAGGCGCTGTTCGACAAGGCCGGCGAGGTGCTTTTGCGAGACGCCACGCCACATGAGGGAACGGAATTCAAGCTGCCGCTGGCGAAACGCGCGCTCAAGGCGGTTCTGACGGAGGCTGCGCAATGACTTACGAGATGAAGATCGACAGCCGCGAGGAGACCAATCGCACCGACGACATGGCGCAGGGCGTGCTTGGCACCGACAGCGCCCGGCCAGACGGCATCCTCAAGGCCACCGGCGCGGCGACTTACGCGGCCGAACCGCACCCCGAGGGGATGCTGCACGGCTTTCTGCGCCGCGCGCCGCGGATCGGGCAGGTGCGCTGCCCCAACCTTGACGAGGTGCGCGGCATGGCGGGGGTTCGGCTGGTCTTGCGCGACGCCCGCATGGTGCGAAACGCCGCGCAGGGGATGGCCAATGAGGCGCCGGTGCAGGGGGTGGACGAGGCCGAATACGCAGGCCAGCCGATTGCCCTCGTGGTGGCCGACAGCTTTGAACAGGCACGGCACGCGGCGCAGCGGCTGAAGGTCGAGATCGACGGCAGGGACGCGCCGGTCGATCCGCAGGCGGTGACGCCGGAAGAGCCCGACGACAAGCAGACCGCGCAGGGCGATCTCGACGCGGCGATGCGCGATGCCGCTGTGACGGTGGACGCGGTCTATACCACGCCGTCGATGAACTCGGCGGCGATGGAGCCGCATGCAGCGCTGGCGGAATGGGATGGCGAACAGCTGACCCTGCGCGGCGCGCTGCAAATGCTGAAGTTCAACCGCAACGAACTGGCCGACAGCGTCGGTCTCGACCCCGAAAAGGTGCGCCTCCTGGCGCCCTATGTCGGTGGCGGTTTCGGTTCGAAACTCGGCATTTCCGCCGACTGCGTCGCCGCCGCGCTGGCGGCGATGGAGCTGGGGCAGCCGGTGCGGGTGGTGCAGCACCGGCGTAATGTCTTCGAGGTCAACACCCGCCGGTCAGAGACGCGCCAGCATATCCGGCTGGCCGCCGATTCCGAGGGCCGGCTGACCGGTCTGGGGCACGAGACTTTGGTGTCAAACCTGCCGCAGGAAAGCTTTGCCGAGCCGGTGCTGCAGGCCAGCCATTTCGCCTATGCCGCCGCCAACCGTCGCCTCAAGATGCAGGTGGCGCGGATCAATCGCCCCGCCGCAGGTTCGGTCCGCGCGCCGGGCGAGGCGGTGGGGGTCACCGCCTTCGAGGTGGCGATGGACGAGCTGGCGGCGGCGGCGGGGGTTGACCCGGTCGAGCTGCGGCTGCGCAACATCCCCGACACCGACCCGGAGAGCGGCAAGCCCTTCTCCTCGCACCGACTGCGCGAGGCGTTGACCAAAGGTGCCGAGCGTTTCGGCTGGGCCGACCGGCCCGCCGCGCCGCGACAGAGGCGCGAGGGCGAGTGGTGGATCGGCACCGGCATGGCGGCGGCCTTTCGGGTCAACATGATCATCGAGGCCGAGGCGCGCATCCGGCTGACCGGCGAAGGCGCCACCGTCGAGACCGACATGACCGACATCGGCACCGGCAGCTATGCGATCCTGCAACTGATTGCCGCCGAGCTGCTGGGCTTGCCGCAGGATCAGGTCACGGTCTCGCTGGGCGACACCGCGCATCCGCCGGGGTCGGGTTCTGGCGGCTCGGTCGGCGCGGCCTCGACCGGTACCGCGGTCTGGCTGGCGGGGATGGAGCTGCGGCGGCAGATCGCCGCGCGGCTGGGCTGTGACGAGACCGACCTGACGCTGAAGGACGGCGCGGTGGTGCAGGGCAACACCCGTCAGAGCCTCGGCGATGTGCTTGCAGGGGCCGCGTTGACCGGTCACGGCCATGTGCACCCGGGCGAGGCCAGCGAGAAGGTCCGACAGGCCACGTTCGGCGCGCATTTCGCCGAGGTCGCGGTGAGCGATGTCACCGGCGAGGTGCGGATGCGGCGGATGCAGGGCACCTTTGCGGCCGGGCGCATCCTCAACCTGCGCACCGCGCGGTCGCAATGCCACGGCGGCATGATCTGGGGCATCGGCATGGCGCTGACCGAGGCGCTGACCCATGACCGCCGCGACGGCCATGTGGTGAACCGCGACCTCGCCGAATACCACGTTCCGGTGAACGCTGACGTGCCCAAGCTCGATGTGCAGTTCCTTGAAGAGCTCGATCCCTGGGCCGGGCCGATGCAGGCCAAGGGCATCGGCGAGCTGGGTATTTGTGGGGCAGGGGGCGCGATCCTGAACGCCATCCACCACGCCTGCGGCGCGCGGCTGCGCGATTTCCCGGCGACGCCCGACCGGGTGCTGGCGGCGCTGGACGCGCTCTCAGCATGAAAAAGGCCCGCCCGACGGTGCTGTCGGGCGGGCCTTCTCATCATGTCATGCAGGGCGCGTCAGGCGACGCGCGCCAGCTTGGGGCTGTTTTCCTCGACCAGCGCGCCGTGCAGCGCGGCAATCGCCGGCTTCAGGGCGTCGCGCTCGAGGATGAACTGCACGTCCACGTGGCGCGGGCCCTGCGTGGCCCCGATGGCCTCGAGCCCGGCTGCGGCGATCGATTGCAAGCCGCGGGTCAGCACCGAGAGACCGGAGAGGTCACGCCCGACCACCGCCGCCATGGCGATGGCGCGCGACGAGACGTCGGCCGAGGGGTAGAGCTTGGCCAGGTCACGCTCGACCCGACGCAGCACCTTCATCGAGGTGTCGACGTAATGGGTGATCGTGTTGGCGTTGGTCACTTTCGAGACGATCCGCACGTTGTGGCGCGTCAGCACCTCAAGCACGGTCGAATCGTAACCCTTGACGCCCACCATGTCCTGTTCGAACACCTCGAGCGCAAAGAGGTCGAGGCCGGTGACGATCTCCACCGCCGCCTCCTCTGCCGGCTGATCGTCGATCAGCGTGCCGGGGTCGGCCGGCTCGAAGGCATTGGTCACCCGCAGCGGCACATCGGCCTGTCGCAGGGTCTTGGCGGCCTTGGGGTGGATCGCCTCCATCCCGAGGTTCGACAGCTGGTCGGCCACATCGTAGTTCGTCCGGCCCAGCTTCTTGACGGCATTGGCACCGACAAGGTTGGGATCGGCCGAGGAGAGGTGGAACTCCTTGTGGATGATCGCCTCGCGTGCGCCGGTGAGCGCCGCCATGCGCGAGAAGGTGACCTCGGAGTAGCCGCGGTCGAACTCGCCCATCAGGCCCTCGGCGCATTGCGCATAGCCGGTGACGATCGGCATCTCGGCGGTCAGGTCGACCCCCTCCATCGCGCCGGTGATGCGCTCGTCGAGCGACATCTCGCCATCGTCGCACCATCCCGACAGGTCGATGAACCGCGCGTTCACGCCCGCCCGCTGCAACATCAGCGAGGTGACGAAGGCGGAATGCGATTCGCCGAGACCGGCCAGCAGCTCACGGGTCTGGCCCATGTTCTGCGACAGGCGGAAGTGCCCGTAGGAGCACAGCCGCTGCAGGTCGATCAGGCAGTTGCGGGCGCCCAGCAGCCGGTCGTTGACGAAGGCATCGGCGCGTTCGATATCGGCCGGGTTGTCCAGCACGCGGGTGTGCGCGGCGGTCATCGCCTCGGCGACGCGGTCCAGCCGGTCGTGCCAGCCGTGATCATTGTCATCGCTGGCAAAGGCGGCATAGGCGCCGGGCTCGCCGGTCTTCTTGTGTTCGAGCAGCAAGTTGGTGATGCCGCCGAAAGCCGAGACCACGAAGACGCGACCATAAAGGTCCTCCGGCTTGCGGTCGCCGACGATCAGCGTATCGCGCAGCTCATCGATGCGGTCCATGGATGTCCCGCCGATTTTTTCGACTGTATGGGACATGGTTACGCTACCTCTGCTGCCGCATAGGACCCGTCTTCGCGATGCACCTCGGTGCCGGTCACGGGCGGATTGAAACAGCAGGCCATGACCAGCTCTTCCTCGGCCCGCAGCACGTGACGGTCGTGCTTGTCGAGCGCATACATCACGCCCGGGGTGATCTCATGCGTCTCGCCGGTGGCGAGATCGGTGATCGATCCCTTGCCCTTCATGCAATAGACGCTCTCGAAGTGGTTCTTGTACTCGAAGGTGTGCTCGGAGCCGGCTTCGAGGAAGGTGATATGGAACGAAAAGCCCATACCATCATCCGCCAGAAGCATCCGGACCGAGGTCCAGTTGGCATCCGATACCACGCGATCCCGCTCGGAATCGACGATCTTGTTGAAATCTCTCACGATCATGTCGGTTACTCCGCTGCGATTGCTGTCTGTTCGGAAATCACGGTCTCGGCCGCGGCGAGAAGGATGTCGAAACCCTTCTCGAACAGCTCGGCCGGGGTGGTCAGAGGCGCCAGGATCTTGACCACCTGATCCTCGTTGCCCGAGGTCTCGACCACCAGCCCGTTTTCATAGGCCTTGGCACAGATCGCGCCGGCCAGCTCACCCGAGCCCACGTCGACGCCCTGCATCAACCCTCGGCCCTTCATCTTGGAGCCTGCGACCATGCCGGCCAGCTTCGTCAGCTTGGCGTTGATGAGCTCGGCCTTTTCCGCCAGCTCGGTCTGAAAGGCATCATCGGCCCAGAACTTCTCGATCGCGACGCGCGCGGTGACGAAGGCATGGGTGTTGCCACGGAAGGTGCCGTTGTGCTCGGCCGGGCCGAACACGTCATGCTCGGGGCGCACCAGAAGCATTGCCATCGGCAGACCGAAGCCCGAGAGCGATTTCGCCAGGGTCACGATGTCCGGCGTCACGCCCATCTCCTCGAAGGAGAAGAAGGTGCCGCAGCGGCCGCAGCCGGCCTGGATGTCGTCGATGATCAGCAGCGCGCCATGCTCTTTCGCCAGCTTGGCGATGCGCTGCACCCATTCGGGGCGCGCGGCATTCAGACCGCCTTCGCCCTGCACCGTCTCGAGGATGATCGCGGCGGGGGCGTCGACGCCGCCGGACTTGTCGCCCAGCATCGCCTCGAGGAAATCGGCGGTATCGGTGTCGGCGCCGAAGTAGCCGTCATAGGGCATCCGGGTCACGCCGGAGAGCGCCATGCCGGCGCCGCCACGGTGATAGCCGTTGCCGGTCGCGGCCAGCGCGCCGTTGGTCACACCGTGAAAGCCGTTGGTGAAGGCGATGACATTGGTGCGGCCGGTGACCTTGCGAGCAATCTTCATCGCCGCTTCCACCGCGTTGGCGCCGGTCGGGCCGGTGAACATCACCCGGTGATCCATGCCGCGCGGGGCAAGGATGTGGCGGTCGAAGGCACCGAGGAACTCGGCCTTGGTGTTGGTGTGCAGGTCAAGGCTATGGGCAATGCCGTCGGCGCTGATGTGATCGATCAGCGCCGACTTCATGTCCGGGTCATTGTGACCGTAGTTCAGCGAGGAACAGCCGGCGAGAAAGTCGATGTAGCGGGTGCCGTCCTCGGCCGTCATCTCGGAGCCGCTGGCCTTGGTAAAGACGGCGGGCATCGAGCGGCAGTAGGAACGGGCGGCGCTCTCGCGGCGTTCGAAGATGGTCTGTGTGTCTGTCTCTGTCATGTCTTTGGGCATGAGGTATCCTTTCGCACTTGGTGCGTTGGTAAATTCCGGGAATGTCGGTGTGCTTCAGGCAGCGCGTGCCAGCATTTCGGGCGCCGGCAGGGTGATCGTCACCATGTGCTCGGTGTCGTGATGCCCGTCGAAATGCGCATCGCGTTCGAAATGCGGTTCATCTGCCAGTTCGCCGCCGATTTCGCGGGCAAAGCTCTTGAAGAGCCCCCAGGATGCGGCGTTGTCCTTGGTGATCGTGGTCTTGAGATGGTCGGCGCCGTCGCAGGCGTCGCGCTGGACCAGTTCCAGCAACATCTTCTTGCCGAGACCGAGGCCCCGCGCGGTCGCGCTGACCGCGACCTGCCAGACGAAGAGCTCGTCCTTGGCAGGAATCATGTGGCCGGAGATCCAGCCGACGATTTCGCCGTCGAGCTCTGCCACCACGCAGGTATCGCGGAAGTGATCCGCCTGGATCAGGTTCGCGTACATGGAATTCTCGTCGAGCGGCTTGCAGCTTTTGACAAGCGCCCAGATGTCGGCTCCGTCCGTCGCGTCGGGCTTGCGCAAACGGAGCTTACGCGTTCGGGGTTCGGTCATGTCTTTCGGCATTGGGCTTTCGCCTCCCTGATCGTTCGAGACTTTAAATAGCTGCAGAGCAGCAAAACTTCAACATGCGAAGTAGATTTATCTGGGTTTGCGGCGCTCATAGCGGGCTTTGCGGCAAATATGTGCCGAAACTGGAAAGGCTATCGAAGGAGGTTGACCCGTGGTTTCTTCGCCACGTGAACGAATATCCCATGATAGTTTGCCGATTGAAGCAACGGGCCGCTTCATGCGACACTGTGCGCCATGACAGAGCTGCCGCCCATCCGTGTCGACGAATGCCTGATCGCCCTGCGGCGAATCCTGCGGGCAACGACGCTTTATGAGCGCAATCTCGCGCTGGCGGCGGGAATCACCCCGGCGCAGCTGCGGGTGCTGCAGATCCTGCACGGCCAGCGCGACGGCAGCACCACGCCCAAGGTGCTGGCCACCCAGATGGGGGTGGTGCAGGCGACGGTGACCGCGCTGATCGACAAGCTCGAGGCCGGCCGGATGGTGTCGCGGCAGCGCTCAGAGACTGACCGGCGCCAGACCCATGTGGTGATCACCGACAAGGGCCGCAGCGTGGTCAAGGACGTGCCCGATGCACTGCAACAGCGATTCGTCGGCGCCTTCGAGCGGATGCAGGACTGGGAGCAGGCGCAGCTCTTGTCCTCGCTCGAGCGGGTCGCCGCGATGCTCGATGCCGAGGATATCGATGCCTCGCCGGTGCTGGCCGCCGGCGATTTCCACGCGACGCCGAAGCCGCAATAGCCTCAGGTATCGCGGAAGGCGCGGTCAAAGTAGTGCTTGATCGGCCGCAGCACGTATTGAATGGCAATCTGGCTGTTGGTCGACATGAACGCCTCGACCGGCATGCCGGGCACAAGGTCACGGTCGCCCAGCTTGGCCATCTCCGGCGTGCGCAGGGTGACCTTGACGTCGTAGTAGAAGGATTTGGTCACCGGGTCCGAGATCGCATCGGCCGAGATGCGCGCCACGTCGCCGAGGATGATCGGCAGTTCGCGCTGGCTGAAGGCCTTGAACTTGATCGAGGCCTCCTGACCGACATGCACCTGATCGATGTCGGTGGCATCAACCCGCACCGCCACTTGCACCGGTTCGCTGCTGGGCACGATCATCATCAGCGGCTTGGCCGCTACTACCACAGAACGTGCGCCAAACAGCGCCGACTGGTGGATCGTGCCATCGACCGGCGCGCGAATTTCCAGTTTGCTCAGCGTGTCGGTGAGCTGCAGCCGCTTTTCCATGTAACGGGTGCGCAGGGGTCGCAGCTTGCTCAGCGCATCCTCGGCCTTTTCCTGCGCCACCGGCACCACCGCCAGCCGCTTGAGCGTCAGCTCCGAGATCTTGCCGCGCAGCTCGGCGATCTTGGCCTCGAGCCGACCAATGTCGCCCCGCATGGCGACGTCTTCCTTCTTGAGCTTGTAGACGTCAGAGCCCTTGATCAGATTGCGTTCAGCGAGGATGTCGGCGTTGGCGATCTCCTCGGCCAGCAGTGTCAGCTCGTCGCGGGTCGCCTCCAGTTGCGAGGTGACACCGGCGATCTCGGCGCGGATCTGCTGGGCCTGTTCGTCGAGCAGTCCCATGCCCGAAGTCACCGCCTCGAAATGCGCGGTCAGCTGGCGGTGCTGGCGTTCCACCAGCAGGGCGATGTCCTCGCGCGCGGCTGCGGCCTCGGTGAGCAGCGGGTGCAGATCGAGCCGCTCGCGGTTGTCGATCACCGCCTCGAGCCGGGCGATATTGGCCAGCGTCTCGAACAGCTCGCCCTCGGTGACGGTGAGATCAGAGCGCGGCTGGCTGCTGTCGAGCCGCACCAGCAGGTCGCCGGCGTGCACCCGGTCTCCGTTGCGGGCAAAGATCTGGTCGACCACGCCACCCACCGGATGCTGCACCGCCGTCATGGTGGTCGAGACCTCGAGTGCGCCCTTGCCGATCACCGCGCCGGAGATGCGCGCCTGGGTCGACCAGTAGCCCAGCCCGGCCAGCCCGAGGATCATCGTCAGCACCACGATGGTGAAGGGGCGGCCGGTGGTCCAGGTTCGGCGGCTGCGGTCCGGGGTGTCGGTCATCGCCTAGCGCCTCGCGATCTTGGGCTTGGCCCGCGCGTCTTCGTCCGGCGCGCTGCTGACCGCCACCACATGCGGCCGTTGCGGGCCGGCGGCGGGTTTGGCCTCGGCCATCTTGCGGTTCTGGTTCGACGAGGCCGATCCTCTGGTCTCGGTCAAACGGCCATCCTTGAGCTGGAACTGCCGGTCGACATAATCCAGACCCAGCGGCGCGCGGGCGGTCATCACGATCAGCGCACCCTCGTCCTTGAGCGCGGTCAGGGTCTGCTTCAGCTTTCTCGGGATGCGGACCAGCATATCGGAATCGAGCTGGTCGATGATCAGGATCTCTGGGTTGTGATAGAGCGCCCGGGCCAGCCCCAGCTGATAGCGCTCGAAGGACGAGAAACAGGTGCCGCGGGCATCGATCTGGGTCTTGAAACCTTCGGGCAGCGAGCAGATCGAGGCGTGCATCCGCGCCCGCCTTGCGGCATCGCCGACCCGCTCGGCATCGGGGTTGGCCTCAAAGCCCGAGATGTTCTCTTCGATGGTGCCGGCAACGAAGCCGGGGGCCTCTGGCGCATAGCCGAAGATCCGCTGCGCCTCGGCATCGGTCAGCCGCGCGGTGTTGCGACCGTTGATCAGGACCGCGCCGGCGCTCTGCTGCCAGATGCCGAGGATGGTTTCCATCAGCACCGTCTTGCCCTGGCTCGACAGCCCGTTGATCTCGATCACCTCACCGGCATTGGCGGTCAGCGAGACCGACCGCAGGATCAGGTCGCCGGTCAGCGGCGAGCGGACCGAGAGGTTCTGCAGCACCATCCGGTAGGGCGCGCCGGGCTGTTCGGCGTAGTCATCCTCAAGCTCCTCGGCGCGATTGGCGAGGATGCGGGTCAGCCGCTGCCAATGCTGCCGTGCCTCGATCATGCGCGGGAACTGGGTGAAGAACCGGTCGACCGGCCCGAGGATTCGGGTCACCAGGAAAGTGGCGGCCACCATCGCACCCACCGTCAGCTCGCCCTGCAGGGTCAGCAGGGCCCCGGTGGCCAGCACCGCGTAGCGCACCAGCATGGTGGTGATCCGCGACATGGTCTCGAACCAGCTTGTCCAGTCGCGCAGGGCAATGGAGTCGTCGCGCGCCTGGTTGCGGGCCTGCTGCCAGCGCGGGTTGAAGCCGACGCCCATGTCCTGCGACCGGACGGTATCGCGCGAGGCGATGAGCACGTTCTTGAGCTGGTTGACAAGGCCGCCGGCGGCGCGAGAGCGTTCCTGCCGCCCGCCCATGAAGATCGCCTGCAGCGCCGCCAGCAGGGCAATGATGCCGACCCCGGCCATGCAGGCCCAGCCCAGCAGAGGGTGCAGCACAAAGACCACTGCGACGAACATCGGCGCCCAGATGAAATCGAAGATCGCGATCAGCGAACCGGAGTGGAAGAAGCCGCGCAGCCCATCGACCTCGTCGAGCCCGACGGCGGGCTTGGCCTTGTTGTGCTGGAACACGTGGTTGCGGCCAGAGTGGCGCAGCAGGGTCTGTTCCATCTTTTCCTGGAACTGCGCGCCGAACCGCGCCAGCAGCCGCTTTCGGGCGTAGTCGAGCACGCCGAGCACCAGCAGCAGCCCCATCACCAGCACCACCAGCGCCACCAGCGTCTCGACCGAGCGTGAGGTCAGCACCCGGTCGTAGATCAAGATCATGAACATCGGCCCGGCCAGCCGCAGCACATTGACCAGAAAGCTGAGCAGGAAGGAGGACGTGAGGATGAACCCGCCCTTGCGGACGGCGGCGCGCGCCGATCCTCGGAGTGCCTTGGCTGAATTCACCGTTCAAAGTCCTTCCGTCGTTGCCGAACCGGACCGGACCGCCTCGGACGATCCCATGTGGGGCCGTGCCGCATGGCACCGCCGCGCAGGTGCTCCGGAAGAGCTATGTCTTCTTGTTCGGCTTCTTCACCTGGTTGAGGTTGAAGCTGATGATGATGCGGTTGGCGTCGTTGCCCTCGGCCTTGGATTCGTTGATGTCGACCGAGTGATAGAGCCAGCTGGGGAAAATCAGCATCCGACCTGCGACCGGCGTGAAGCGGACCTTGGTCCAGCATTCCTTGGGTCGTTTCTTGTTCGGCTGAAATTTCGCCTGGTTCATCAAATGCACCGTTCGGGGTTCAATGAACTCGATGTTACCACAATTCTCGGGTGCCTGGATATAGTAGACCCCGCTCCACATGCAGCCGGGGTGGACATGCGCCTTGTTCACGCAGCCCGGCGGGTTGATGATCGACCACATGGTGCCGATCTTCATCTCGTGGCTGTCGGCATATCCCATGTTGGCCGACATCTTGGCCGTGGCCCGGTTCACCTTTTCCACCAGCGGGGCGTAATCCTCGGACTTGTGCAGGTCGTTGTGACTGTGCCAGCCGCCGAGCGCGGTGATGTTCGACCGGCTGATGCCTTTCTGGTCGCGCATGCGTTCGGTGTAAATGTTTTCAATCAGGGTTTCGTTCAGCGTTTCGGGGTTTTTCACATCGATTTGAAAAACCATTGTCGGAAAGTACATGCGCCGTGTGAAATCGAGGTCGTCGTTCGCCATTCCATCTCTCACTTGTTTTCAAATACAGCATCTTGGTAGCATGGCGGCCTGTTTCCGCCGGCTTCGATCATACCAGCGAAGCGCTCCAAACCAATTGGTTATTTTCACGTGTCAGAAATGCAACTTCAGGGTGAATTGCCGCGCCGGGTGGTCCGGGAGTTTGTGTCGGGTTCTCCTGACGTTACGGCAGGCTGCTCTGCTTGTGGTTGCGGGTTGGGACGGTGAGTGCCGCCTCGCCCCCCAACCTGCAGGACTGGCTTGCGCTGCACGGGCTGACGGTGCAGAACTGCGCCGATCTGCTGGCGCTGACCCCTCCGATGCCCGCGCCCGTCGCACCGGCCGGGGCGGCTGCGGCGGGGCTGGACGGTCCGGCGCTCTGGGCGCTGGTTGCCAGCGCTTTGGCCGAGGCCCTGCCAGAGCTTGCCCCCGAGATCGCGCGAACCGCCGCTGAAACGGTGGTGAACTTTGCGCCTGACAGGGCCCGTCACCCCCGGCCCTTCGCGCTTTATATCGAGAAAAAAGCCATGGTTTACGTCTCTTGCCCGCTGTCAGGGGGGGCTAGGGACATGGTCATTGCGGCCCATGAATTCGGACATGCGCTGCAACTGCACTGTATCGCCGGGGCACCGGTGGCGCCCGTTCTGCGCGAAACCTGCGCCTTCCTCGCAGAGGAACTCCTGCCCCAGGCGCTGACCGGCACCGCGCCGGAGCAGGCCGGCGCGGCAGCCGAGGTACTGGTCCGGTCTCGCCGCCGCAACCTCGGTCCGATGCGCCGGGATTTGCTGGCCAGCCTCGCCGAGGGCGCGGCCCTCTACGACTACGGATGGAACTACCCCCCGGCCCGGATCCTGGCGCTCTTCATGCAGCGCGACGCCCCGGCGAGCCTGCGCCGAGCCGTGTTTCACGGCAGGGTGACGGTATCCGAACTCATCGCAGAGACACACGTTTAACGATAGTTGCGCGTCACGCCGGAGGCACGGACCCGCCTGAGGATCGGCCGGGTGACGCAGCGAATTTTGCCATGATTTACCGGATCTGCTGCGATGCAGGAATTCGGAGAACCCTAATTTTACGTTGACAGAACGCCGATTCGTACCGAACATTGGACCCAAATATGCATTACTTGGGGCCGTGGCGTCTTCGCATCACTTTGGTCCGCATTTGATGAATTATCTATTCCGTTGATTTCATAGTTCAAATGCACATCAGCAATGCCTTTCGCAAACATCTGCATTTTTGAATTCTTTCGGCGACTCGCGCCGACTCCAAAACGACTTCCGTTTAATCACCGCCTGCACGGCAGGTGCAATTTTACAATCTCACCAAGAGATTTTCCCAGGAGACTACCCATGACCGCCATCATCGCCACCCCCGCCTCGCTGACCGCCGCTCTGACCGAAGAGCTTGCCGCGCTGATTGATGTGGCACTCGAGGCGCGTGACCTCTCGGCCTCGCTGAGCTTCGTCGATTACTTCGACGGCGACGAAGGCAACGAACACGATGAAGGCAACGAAGGCGACGAACACGACGAAGACGACGAGGGCGATGAGTTCGACGAAGGCGACGAGAACGACGAAGGCAACGAGGACAACGAAGGCAACGAAGGCGACGAACAGAACGAGCCCGATGGCGGCAATGAGGGCAACGAGGGCGACGAGGGCAACGAAGGCAACGAAGGCAACGAGGACAACGAAGGCAACGAAGCTGACGAAGGCGACGAAGGCAACGAAGGCGACGAAGGCAGCGAGGACGACGAGGGCAACGAAGGCGACGAGGGCAACGAAGGCAACGAAGGCGACGAGGCCAACGAAGGCAACGAGGGCAACGAGGACGACGAAGGCAACGAAGGCGACGAGGACTTCGAGGGCAACGAAGGCAACGAGGGCAACGAAAACAACGAGGGCGACGAGGGCAACGAGGACGACGAAGGCAACGAAACCTCGGCCAACGGTGACGAAGGCAACGAAGGCAACGAGGACAACGAAGGCAACGAAGCCGACGAAGGCAACGAGGGCAACGAAGGCAACGAAGGCAACGAGGGCAACGAAGGCGACGAGGACGACGAAGGCAACGAAGGCGACGAGGCCAACGAAGGCAACGAGGGCGACGAAGGCGACGAAGGCAACGAGGGCGACGAAGGCAACGAGGACAACGAAGGCAACGAGGGCGACGAGGGCAACGAGTCCGACGGCGACGAAGGCAACGAGGGCAACGAGCAGGACGAGCGTGACGAAGGCGACGAGCACGACGAGGGCGACGAAGGCAACGAGGCCGACGAAGACGATGAGGGCAACGAGGACAACGAAGGCAACGAGGGCGACGAGGACTTCAACGAGGGTGACGAGAGCAACGAGGGCGACGAGGGCGACGAAGGCAACGAGGACGACGAGGGCAACGAGAACAACGAAGGCAATGAGGGCGACGAGGGCAACGAGGGCGACGAAGACGACATAAACCCCCAGGATGAGGGGGATGAATACAACGAAGGCGACGAACACGACGAGGACGACGAAGGCGACGAGGGCGGCGAGGCCGACACGCTCGACGACGAAGGCGACGAAGGCAACGAGGACGACGAAGCCGACGAGGGCGACGAGAACAACGAAGAAGACGAGTACGACTTCAACCGCGACGACGACGGTGACGAAGGCAACGAAGGCGACGAAGGCAACGAAGTCGCGGGCCAGGAAGACGACGAAGACGACGAAGGCGACGAGGGCAACGAAAGCAACGAAGCCGACGAGGATGACGAAGGCGACGAAGCCAACGAAGGCGATGAACTCGACGAAGACGACGAGGGCAACGAAGCCGACGAAGGCGACGAGGACGACGAAGGCGACGAGGGCGACGAAGGCGACGAAGTCGAAGGCAACGAAGGCGACGAAGGCGACGAGGACAACGAAGGCTTCGAAGACGACGAAAACAACGAAGACAACGAAGGTAACGAAGGCGACGAACTCGACGAAGGCAACGAAGGCGACGAAGCCAACGAAGGCGACGAGGATGACGAATTCGACGAGGGCACTGTCCCCAACAACAACAATGAAGGCGACGAAGCCAACGAGGACGATGAAGGCGACGAGAACGACGAGAATGACGAGGACGACGAAGGCGACGAAAACGACGAAAACGACGAATGGGACGAAGACAACGAGTACGACGAGAACGACGAGGATGACGAAGGCGACGAAGGTGACGAATTCGACGAAGGCGACGAATACGATGAGTACGACGAAGACAACGAGAACGACGAGAACGACGAGGACGATGAGGGCGACGAAGCCAACGAAGCCAACGAAAACGACGAGGTTGACGAGGGTGACGAAGGTGATGAAGAGGACGAGGGCAACGAAGGTGATGAGCCCGAAGACAGTGACGGAGATGAAGGCAACGAAGCCAATGAGGGCAATGAGCCTGGCATAGACAACAACGGCGACGAAGCCGACGAGCACGACGAAGGCGACGAAGCCGACGAGCACGACGAAGGTGACGAACACGACGAGAACGACGAAGGCGACGAACACGACGAATACGACGAAGGCAACGAGGACAACGAGGGTAACGAAGAGGACGAAGACGACGAGGACAACGAAAGCGACGAAGCCGACGAGGACAACGAGGGTGACGAACACGACGAAGGTGACGAAGGCGACGAAGCTAACGAATACAACGAGGGTGACGAATACGACGAAGGTGACGAGTCTGACGAGGATGATGAAAACGATGAGGGCGATGAAGACGACGAGTACGACGAGAACGATGAAGACAACGAAGGCGACGAGATAGCCGGCGACAACGGTGACGAAGGCGACGAGAGCGACGAGGACAACGAAGCGGACGAGGGCGACGAATCGGACGAGGGCGACGAAGGCGACGAAAGCGACGAAGGCGACGAGGGCGACGAAGGCGGCGAAAACAACGAAGGCGACGAAAACGACGAAGAGGACGAAGGCAACGAGAACGACGAACACAACGAGGATAACGAATACGACGAAAACGATGAAGGCGACGAAGAAGACGAAGCCAACGAAGGAGACGAGGACGACGAAGGCGACGAAGATGATGAGTACGACGAAGCCGACGAAGGTAACGAGGGCGACGAAGGTGACGAAGGCAACGAAGGCGACGAAGCCGACGAAAACGACGAAGGCGACGAATTCGACGAGAACGATGAGTTGAACGAGGAAGACCTCGGCGACGAGGGCGACGAAGGCAACGAAGGCTTCGAAGGCGACGAGGGCGACGAGGGCGACGAAGCCAACGAAGGCGACGAAAACGACGAAGGCGACGAAGGTGACGAAGTCGGCAACGACGAAGACGACGAAGGCGACGAAGACGACGAAGCCGATGAGGGCGACGAAGGCGACGAAAACAACGAAGGCAACGAAGGCGACGAAGACGACGAAGACGACGAAGGCAATGAAAACGACGAAGGCGATGAGGGCGACGAAGGCAACGAAGCTCCCTGATCACCCTCCCCTGCCTGCGGCCCCCTTCGCGCAGGCAGCCTGACCGAAACCACAAAAAGGCGGCGCAACCAGCGCCGCCTTTTCTCTTGCGGTCCCGGCGCCCGTCGCGGGGCGCGCAGGATCGGGCGCGGTGGTCGGTTGGCCTTGGCGGCACTGCGAGAGCCGGGCTGCGGGGCTTGGCGTTGGGCCGTGTGCTAGCGCGCGCGCAGCAACCTCAGCTGTGTCAGCCCGACACCCGACAGGATGATCGCCGCGGCGACATAGGTGCTGGGCCGCAGGGATTCGCCCAGCAGGAGGACGCCCAGCAGCACCGCCCAGAGCGGCACGACATAGGCCACGAGGCTCATGAACACCGGCCCCGCAGATCGGATCAGCACCACCCGCAGCAGAAAGGCCAGCCCGGTGGGCAGTATCCCGGCATAGAGCAAGGCCCAGGTCGCCCGCGTGGCGGTGATCTCGGGCCGCCCCTCCAGCAACAGCGCCAGCGGCGTCAGAACAAGCGCCCCCGCCGTCAGCATGCCGGCGGTAAAGACCATCGGCGGCACCTGCGGCGCGCGGCGGATCAGGATGGCGCCGACCGAATAGCACAGCGCCGCCCCGACGCAGGCGATGCGTGCGGCAACCGTTCCGCCCTCGCCAAGATTGGCCGAAGCGCCCGGCAGGATCAGCACCAGCAGCCCGGCAAAACCGAGGATGACGCCGGCAATCCGGCGCGGGCCGATCTCCTCTTCCGGGACGAAGAGATAGGCCAGCAGCAGCACAAAGATCGGCGAGGCGCCCATGGCGATGCCGGCAAAGGCCGAGGGCACCTGTTGCAGCCCCCAGGCCAGCAGGCTGAACGGCAGGGCGAAATTGAGAACCCCCAAGAGGAGGATGAAGCCCAGCGTCCTGAGGTCGCGGATCGCCAGGTCGCCGGGGCGGGTGACCGCGACGATGACCAGAAGCGCCAGCGCGCCGATGCCGATCCGGCCGGCCGCCACGGTGAAGGGACCGTAGTGTTCCAGCGCCACCGCCATCGACATGAAGGCCCCGCCCCAGACGAAGCTGAGAAACAGGAGCAGCCCCCAGTTGCGGGCGGCGGGCGTGACTTTGGGGGTGGCGGTCATGGCGTGGCACTCGTGTCGGGTCTGCCGACCCTATGACCTGTTTCCCGCCCGCCCGCCAGCCCGGAGGTCCACAGGCACCGGACGCGCCCGTTGCATCGGTCCGGGGCCTCGCCTAGAGCTTGGGCGTATCTGCGGAGCCTCTCCATGCTGACGATCTTCCTGGCGATTGCACCGGTCTTCGTGCTGATCCTGATGGGCTATGGCCTGCGGCGCGGCGGCATCCCCTCGACCGAGTTCTGGAACCTCAACGACCGGCTGGTCTACTGGGTCCTGATGCCGGCACTGTTCTTTGCCAAGATCTCTGCCGCCGACCTGAGCGGGGGCTTGGGGGATTATGCCGTGCTGCTCTATGCCGGGTTCCTTGCCGCGATCTTCTGTGGCTGGCTTCTGGGCCGCGGCATCGCGCCGCCGCAGGCCAGTTCGCTGATGCAGGGCAGCGCGCGGTTCAACACCTTCGTCGGGCTCGCCATCGCCGAGGCGCTGTATGGCGCGCCGGGGTTGCAGATCGCGGTGCTGGGCTCTGCGCTGCTGGTGCCGGGGGTGAATGTCGCGGTGGTCATGCTGATGACCCGGCAGCTGGGTGGCGGCGGCAAATCCGTGGTGTTCGGACTGGTCAGAAACCCGCTGATCCTCAGCATCTGTGCCGGCGCGCTGTTCAACCTTGCCGGGATGGGCGAGGTGCCGGTGCTGCATGAAATTGCCCGCATTCTGGGCGATGCCGCGCTGCCGATCATGCTGCTCTGCGTCGGCGCCAATCTCAAGCTGCGCGGGCTGGGCGGGTCGCGCCGGACCATCGGGCTGGCGATGATCGGCAAGTTCGTGATCAACCCCGCCGCGATCGTTCTTGCCGCGCTGATCCTCGCGCCCGATCCGCTGGTGGCCCAGATCGCCCTGATCTTTGCGGCGCTGCCGACCGGCGTGGCCGCCTATACGCTGGCCCGCGAGATGCAGGGCGACGCGCCGCTGATGGCGGCGATCATCACGACGCAAACCCTGGTCAGTTTCGTCACCTTGCCCGTGACGCTGCTGATCGGACGGGCGCTGCTGTCAGGCGGCTGACCGGGGCCAAGCCGCGCTGCAGAGCTGCTGGCGTCACTTGCCCATCTCTTCCAGCAGGGCCGAGATCTCGCGTACCACGTCGCCTGTCGCCTCGCCCAGTCCGTTGCCGCGGCAGATCGAGAGGCTCAGGGTCTCGGTCAACCGGCGGTTCTCGAGCGGGCGGAAGACCAGCCTGCCCTCAGTCACGTCGCTGCAGACATCCGCCCAGGTCAGAAACCCAACGCCCTTGCCCGCGCGCAGATAGGTCAGCAGCGCACCGATCGAATTGCTGCTGACATTGACCCGGGGGTTGACACGGACGCTGAGGATTTCTGCCAGAAGCCGGGTGTGCATCGACAGGGCAGACGACGGCAGGCAGAGTGGATGCTGCAGCGCCTCCGCCAGCGAGATCGGACCCTCGCCCGTGATCGGAAACCCGGCGGCATAGACCGCGCCGAGATGGTATTCCTCGGTCTGCACCACCACCAGCCGCGACAGCCGCGGCATGTTGAAGGCGACGATCAGGTCAAGCGCCAGCGCCTCGGCCCGGTCGATGATGTCATGGGTGGTGCCCACCGCAAGCTCCAGCTCCACCACGCCGAAGCGCTGTTCCAGCCGTTCGGTCAGCCGCGGGATCAGCGTGCCCACGAGCCCCTCCATCACGCCGATGCGCAGCCGCAGGTCGGTGGCGTTGCGCTGCTGGCGCAACCGCTTGGAAAACGCCGCGTCGGAGGCCATCCAGCGCATCGCCTCGTCGCGCAGCGCCTCGCCCTCGGCGGTGAGAGCAACCCCGCTGGCACTGCGTACCAGCAGCTGCGTGCCGTAGCTGCGCTCCAGCAGTTGCAACTGTCGGCTGAGTGCAGGCGCGGACATGTTCAGCCGGTCTGCCGCCGCCCGGATCGAATCCGATTGCGACACCACCAGAAATGACCTGATTTCACGGGAAAAAGCTGACATGGGTCTCCGGGTGTAAGGTTTTTTGCACGGCCATGTGAGATTCTTTCTACTTTTTCTTACAGCAGGCAATCCCTTAACCTCTGTGCAACTGCAGAAAGACAGGGCTGCCCATGACCCGCGACCACGCACTTCTTCTTGAAACCGTCAAACTGGCCGAGCAATCGCGGGCCGATGGCAACCATCCCTTCGGGGCGCTGCTGGCCGATGCCGAGGGGGCAGTCCTGCTGACCAGCGGCAACACCCACGCCACCGACGGCGGCACCGGCCATGCCGAGCTGAACGTCGCCCGCGCCGCGGCGGCCAAATACCCTCCCGAGTTCCTCGAAAGCTGCACGCTCTATACCTCGGTCGAGCCCTGTTCGATGTGTTCCGGCGGGCTTTACTGGGCCGGGATCGGCCGGCTTGTCTATGGCATGTCCGAGGTCCGGCTGGCCGAGCTGACCGGCGACAACCCCGAGAACCTGACCATGTCGCTGCCCTGCCGCCAGGTGCTGGGTGCCGGTCAGCGCGAGATCGCGGTCGAAGGGCCGTTTGCCGATCTCGAAGACGCCATCGTTCACGCGCACCGGGATTTCTGGTGACCCCCGTTTTCCACTTCCCTGAAAGGTTTTTATCTATGACAACGCCCCCCCGCACCTTGCTCGCCTCGGCAGCGCTTGCCGCCGGCCTCGCCCTGCCGGCCGCGGCACAGGACCAGGTGACCTATCAGCTCGACTGGCTGCCCGGCGGTGACAAATCGCCGATCTACGTCTGCATCGAGGAAGGCTTCTGCGCCGAGGCCGGCATCGAGGTGAGCATCGAGCCCGGACGCGGCTCCTCAGAGGCAATCACCAAGATCGCCACCGGCTCGTCCGACATCGGCAGCGCCGGGATGGGCGCGCTGATGGCAGCGGTCTCTGGCGAGAATGTGCCGGTGACGGCCGTCATGTCGATCTTCAACACCGGGCCGCATGCCTTCTACACCACGGCAGACTCCGGCATCACCACGCTGGCCGACATCAAGGGCAAATCCGTCGCCACCTCGCCCTTCACCTCGTCGAATGTCTTTCTGCCGCTGGTGCTGGCCGACAACGGCCTGAGCGAAGACGACATCACGCTCACCAAATCCGATCCCGGCGCGCTGGGGCCGCTGCTGATGACCGGACAGGCCGACGCGATCATCGCCTGGCTGACGGATGTGTCGCGCTACACCGGCCAAGCCGCGGAAGCCGGCAAGGAGATCGTGATCCTGCCTTGGTCCGACGCCGGGCTGGAGCTTTATTCCGCCGCACTCGTCGCCAATGACAGCTTCCTGGCCGACCGCCCCGACGTGGCGAAACGGTTTGTCGCGGCGTTCCAGAAATCGCTCGTCTTTGCCTACGAGAACCCCGACAAGGCCGCCGCAGCGGTGGCGGCACAGGTGCCCGAGCTTTCGGCAGAAGACGTCAAGGGCAGTTGGCTCGACGCCTCCAAGCTGGCCTTCAACGAGGTCTCCGACGAATTCGGTCTCGGCACTTTTGACGCCGATCGGCTGGCCGCCACCTGGACCCGCGTCTCGGCGGCGCAGGGGCTCGATCCGGCCTCGCTCGACCCCGAGAGCGTGGTCAACCGTTCCTTCCTGCCGGCGGAATAAGCGCATGGCCCTCGTCAAGGATGCGATTTCGTTCAATGGCGTGGGCCAGACCTTCGCCACCGAGAGCGGGCCTCTGACCGCGCTCGATGGCGTCGATCTCACCATTGCCCAGCACCAGTTCGTCGCGGTGCTGGGGCCGTCGGGCTGCGGCAAGTCCACCCTGCTGCGGCTCACCGCCGGGCTGATGGCCGCCACCAGCGGCACCGTGTCGGTCCACGGCCTGCCGGTGACCGCGCCGCGCGACGACGTGGGCATCGTCTTTCAACAGGCGACGCTCCTGCCCTGGGCCACGGTCGCGGACAACGTGACCTTTCCGGCCCGCCACAAACGCGGCCGGGTCGATGACAAGGACCGCGCCCGCGCCGCCGAGGTGATCGCCGCCGTGGGCCTCTCGGGGTTCGAAAAACGCCTGCCCTCCGAACTTTCGGGCGGAATGCAGCAGCGGGTGGGCATCGCGCGCGCGCTGTTTCTCAACCCCGACATCCTGCTGATGGACGAGCCGTTCTCGGCGCTCGATGCGCTGACCCGCGATGCCATGGGCTATGAGCTGCTCAAGCTCTGGCAGGCCAGCCCCAAGACGGTGATGTTCATCACCCATTCCATCCCCGAGGCCGTCCTGCTGGCCGACCGCGTCGTGGTGATGAGCGCGCGCCCCGGCCGGATCATCGCCGACCTCGAGGTGCCGCTCGGCCGGCCGCGCGACGAGGCCTCTTTGCGCGCGCCGGAGGTGCAGGATTTTGCCGCCCATCTGCGCGAGCTGCTGATCGCCAAGGAGCCTGTTCTTTGACCACCTCTGCCGATATCGCCGCCCCCGAGGCGCAGCGCACCCGCCCGCCACGGCTGCCCCTGGGCGACCGGCTGATTGCCATGCCGGTGGCGCTGCCGCTTCTGACCTTTGCCACGATCCTGATCGTCTGGGAGGCCGCCGCGCGGCTCTTTGCCATCCCCAGCTTCATCCTGCCCGCGCCGACCCGCATCCTGCAGGGCTTCGGCGCCGTCGACGTCGGGCGCTGGGTGGAGCACGTCTGGGCCACCTTGCGGGTGGCGCTGATCGGCTATGGCGTGGCCATCGCGGTATCGCTGCCGATTGCCGTCGGGCTGGCGAAATCCAGGCTCTTGAGCCGGGCGCTCTATCCGCTGCTGGTGGTGATCCAGTCGGTGCCGGTGGTGGCGGTGGCGCCGATCATCATCGTCGTGCTGGGCACCGATGATGCGCCGCGCGTGGTCATCACCTTCATGATCGCCTTCTTCCCGCTGGTGGTCTCGATGACCACCGGGCTGATGGCGACCCCGCCCGAGCTGATCGAGCTGTCGCGCTCGCTGCGCGCGCCGCAGCATCGCGAGATCTCGCAGATCCGGCTGCCCTACGCAGTGCCCTATATCTTCTCTGGCCTCAAGATCTCGATCACCCTTGCGGTGATCGGCGCGGTGGTCTCGGAATTCGTCGCCGCCGATGTGGGGATCGGCTATTTCATCCAGTTTTCCACCTCGATGTTCAAGCTGCCGCAGGCCTGGGCCGGGCTGGTGATCCTCGTGGCGCTGTCGCTGAGCCTGTTCCAGCTGGTCAGCCTGGCACAGCGGCTGTTGTTTCCCTGGTCGTTGCCGAAAGCGCGCACATGAGCCTGCTGATCGCCAATATCGCCCACGGCTGGATCGGCGATGCCGCCGGCACCCGTCTGACTGGCGCCATCCGCGTGGCGGACGGCCGGATCGCCGAGATCGGCGCGCTCACCCCGCGCCCCGGCGAAGAGGTGCTGGATGCCACCGGCTGCGTGGTGGCGCCGGGGCTGGTGAACACCCATCACCACCTGTTCCAGTCGGCGCTCAAAGGGCTGGCCCTCAACAGTGCGCTCGATGCCTGGCTCGAGGCGGTGCCCTATACCTATTGGCCGCGGCTCGACGAAGAGGCGCTGCGGATCTCGGCACGGATCGGTCTGGCCGAGCTGGCGTTGAGCGGCGCGACCACGGTCTGCGACCATCACTACGTGTTCTCCGACCGCTACGATTATGACCCGGCAGAGGTGCTGTTTGACGAGGCCCGGCGTCTGGGCCTGCGTTTTGTGCTGGCCCGTGGCGGCATGGCGCGGGGCCGCGATTTCGGGCCCGGCGTGCCACCCGCCCCGACCGAGAGCGTGGCGGCCTTTCTCGACGGGATCGCCCGCGCGGCGGGGCGCTGGCATGACCCATCGGAGGCGGCACTGACGCGGGTGGCCTGCGCCCCGACGACGCCGAATTTCAACTTCGCGCCCGACGCCTTGCCCGAGATCGCGCAGGAGGCCCGCCGGCTTGGCCTGCGGCTGCACGCGCATCTGTCGGAAAACACCGCCTATGCCGCCCAGACCCTGCGCGCGTTCGGCCAGCGCCCGGTGCCGTGGCTCGCAGATTGCGGCTGGCTGGGCGAGGATGTGTGGTTCGCCCATCTGGTCGATCTCAGCCCCGAGGAGGTCGCGCTGCTGGCCGAGTCCGGCACGGCGATGGCGCATTGCCCGCAGGCCAATGCGCGCCTCGGCTCGGGGATCGCGCCTGCTCCGGCCCTGCACCGCGCCGGCGGCGTGGTGTCGCTGGCGGTGGACGGTGCCGGCGCCAACGAGGCCGCCGACATGGGCGCCGCGCTCTACAGCGCCTTCACGCTGCACCGCGCCTCCCAGGGTGTGCCGGCGATCGACCCGGCGACCGCCCTGCACTGGGCGACGATGGGCGGCGCGCGGGCGCTGGGGCTGCCCGCCATCGGCGCGCTCGCGCCCGGCATGGCGGCCGATATCGCGCTCTTTGATCTGTCCGCGCCGCGCAACTTCGGCCTGCACGACCCGGCCACCGCCCCCGTGGTGACCGGCGCCGCCCGGGTCCGCCACAGCCTCATCGGTGGCCGCATTGTGGTGCGCGACGGGCAGCTGCCCGGCCTCGACCTCGGCACTCTGTCCGAGGACGCGGCCCGCCTTACCGCCCGGCTCGCCCGCGCCCCGGAACCGGAGCCCGCCTGAATTGACCCGGAGTAGAAGCTGTCAGCGCCACGGTGGCGTCGGTCATTGCTCCCCTTACCCCAAGGAGACCAAGGAATGAGCACAGCGAAACAACATGATCTTGCCGAGCTGACCAAAGAGGCCGGCATGGGCGCCTATGGCGAGGAGATCAACCGGGACATCCCGCAGATCGACATGTCCGACTATTTCAACCGCCGCGACGAGATCACCGACGCGCTCTGGGAGGCCGCCACCGGCATCGGCTTTTTCCAGCTGGTGAACCACGGCATCCCGCAGGGCCTGATCAATGACGCCTTCGCCTTGTCAGAGGGCTTCTTCGAGATGCCCACCGCCACCAAGGAGCAATATCCGCTCAAACCCGGCACCAACGCCGGCTGGGAATACATGGCGCAGGTGCGCCCCTCGACCGGCACCGCCGACCGCAAGGAAAGCTACCAGATCACCCTGCCGCGGATGCGCGACCTCTGGCCCACTGGCAAGGAGCTGTTCGGCTTCAAGGAGACCATGCTGGCCTTCGAGCGGCACAACTGGGCGGTGGCGATGAAGGTGCTCGACTGCTTCGCCGCGCGGTTGTCGTTTCCGCCGGGGTTCTTCACCGACGGCCACACCCCCGACACGCCCGAATACCAGTCCACCCTGCGGCTGATCCACTATCTCGGGATGGAAGACGCCAAGCCCGAGGATTTCCGCTTCTGGCGCGCCGGGGCGCATACCGATTTCGACTGCCTGACGCTGCTCCACCAGAAGCACGGGCAAGGCGGGCTTCAGGTCTGCCCCGGCAAGGACGAAAAGGGCCGTGCCACGCAATGGACCGACGTGCCGCCGATCGGCGGGGTGATCACCTGCAACATCGGCGACATGCTGATGCGCTGGTCGGATGACAAACTGCTGTCGAACCTGCACCGGGTGCGGATGCCCAAGCCGCAGGAGTCGCTCGGCCCGCGCTATTCCATCGCCTATTTCGCCCAGGCGAACATGGACACGATGCTGGCAGGCCCCGAAGGGAAATACGAACCGATGACCGCGCATGACTATATCCAGATGCGGCTGGGGGCGAATTTCGGCAAGAAGTGAGCCGCGCCGAGGCTGGCCGTGACACGGGCTGCGACCGGCCACCAACGGGCCGGTCTTCTGCGGTCGCCGGGATGTGATCGCGGTCCCGAAAGGCTCTTGCCGATCCTGCGACACGCCGGGCAACCCGCAGGGGCCCGGTCACCTCACGGCTCTTCGCGAAGCGCAGCTGTGCGCGCTGCACCGAAAAGTCCCGCTTGATCGCACGCTCGGGCGGGACATCGCGGCTTTGCAGCTCCTGACGCGCTCCGGCTGAAGGCGCAGCGGCGTCAGCCGACCCCGGCGGCTTACTCGCAGGCCAAACGGCGCAGGTGTCGTAAGAGCGTCTCCAAAGGCTCCCGACTTTGCCGGGCGCGGCTTTCGCACCGGGTTTGGCGTGAGCGGCACGGCAGCGGACGGTACATGCGGCCGGTGGGGCGGTGGGTGGACCGCGTGGGAGGAGGCTTGGTGATGACGCATGACCTGATACGCGCCGAAAGGCCCGCCGATCACGACGCGGTGCGCGCCTTGCATGTCGCGGCGTTCGACGGGGATGCCGCCGTCTCCGACCTTGTCGACGACCTGAGGCATCTGGACGCGGCCTTTCCTGTCGTGTCGCTCGTTGCCGTCGACGAGAAGGATACGGTCAAGGGCCATGTCATGCTGTCTCACGCCTGGCTCGATACCTGGGAGCGGCTGCTCGACGTGACGGTGCTGACACCGCTGGGCGTCCGTCCCGACGTTCAGGGCAACGGCCTTGGCACCCGCCTGATCGAGGCCGCGATGGGCGAGGCGGAACGGCTTGGCGCGCCGATGGTCTTTCTGGAAGGCAACGATCGGTACTACGGTCCCAGGGGCTTTGACCCGGCGGTGAAATTCAATATCCGGCGCCCGTCGCTCCGGATGCCGGAACGGGCCTTTCAGATCAGGCGGCTCAGCGGCTACAGCCCCGAGATGACCGGCACCTTCGTCTATCACGATGTGCATTGGATGCATGGCGTCGGGCTCTACCGGTAAGTCTTGTCACCTCGGGGGCCAAGGCACGCGCCCCCGTCGAGCCGACCCCTCGGCCCGCCAAGGCGAGGCGCCTACCGCCGTGACAGCACGTGGTAGATATGGGTGAAGGTGGCGGCGCCCAGGATCGGCACCAGCAGGTTGACGATCGGCACGCTGAGCGGCATCGCCATCAGGATGCCGGCAATCCAGATCGTCGAGGCGTGCTTGCGGCGCATCGTCCGCGCGCCCTCCCGGCCGATCCGGCGCATGGCGGCGAGGGTGAAATACTCCCGCCCCAGCAGAAAGCCGTTCATCCCCCAGAAGATGAAGGGCGTCGCCGGCGGAAAGAAGACGTAGAGCACGAAGGCCAGCAGGTTGGCCCCGATCAGCAGCCCGAGAAAGCTGATGGTGTCGCGCGCCGCATCGGCGAAGGGCACCGGGGTGGCAGGGGGCAGGCCGGGGTAGTGGCGGTCTTCGACCGCCTGCGCCACCTCGTCGAGAAACAGCGAGGTGATCGCCGAGGCCACCGGGATCATCAGAAAGACCGAGAGCACGATCATGAAGATCAGCGAGCCGACGCCGAGCAGGTCGCCCACCCAGGTGACCTCGCCGACCAGCGGCAGGGTCATGCTCTCGCCGGTGAGCCATTCGATCACCCAGAGCAGCCCGGCATAGGCCCCAAAAAGCAGCGCCACGGTCAGCCCGATGCCCATCCACAGCACCTTGCGAAAGCGCGAATCGCTGAGCTGGCTCAGTGACTTGAGGAAGGCGGCGAAGATCATTGGTCCATCCAGGTGATCTTGGCGGCGGGGTCGGGGCGTGGCCGTTCGGGCGGGGCGGCGCGCTCGGTGCCGATGTGGATGATGCCGGCGACGCTCTCGCCAGGCGCCAGCTGCAGGCCCGCTTCGACGAAGCCGCGGTCATGGCTGGCCCAGCCCGAGAGCCAGTTCGCCCCCCAGCCCGAGGCCAGCGCCGCGTTGAGCAGCGCCAGACAGACGGCGCCGGCGGAATAGAGCTGTTCGACCTCCGGCACCTTCTCCGACGCCACCGGGCAGGACACCACGGCCACCGCCAGCGGGCTGTCGGCATAGCTGGTGCGGGTCTTCTCGACCTGCTCGGGGTCGAGGCCGAGCGCCCTGCCGCGTGCCACCGCGAGGTCGGCCAGCCGGGCCAGCGCGGCGCGCTCCAGCACGATCAGCCGCCAGGGTTCAAGCTTGCCGTGATCGGGGCTGCGCAGGGCGGCGGTGAGCATCGGCGCCAGTGCCGCGCGGTCCGGCGCCGGCGCCTGCAGCGTCTTGGCCGGGCGCGAGCGGCGGCTGAGCAGAAAATCGACGGCGGCGGGGTTGGGATCGGGCATGCGGCTCTCCTGACGTGTCGCCGCTTATGTCACCTGTCGGGGCGGGGTTTTCAAGCCCGGGCGTGGTGCCGCGGCCCGCTCACTCGGCTTTGCCGGCCCGGCGATAGACGCCTTCGGGCAGGTCGATGGCGGTGGCCAGATCGCGCATCTGGGCAATCGACAGGGTGATCGTGTGAACACGGTCCTCGCGCGGGTCGTATTGCTCGACGGTGATGCATTCGGCAAAGCCGTTGACGACGACATCCTCCTGCAGCGGTGCCGCGCCCTCATCCACCAGCGTGACCACCGTGGCATCGAATTCGTGCTCGATCGTGAACATGGCCCCAGACTAAAGGCTGGCAGGGCATTTGCAACCGGATGCGGTGCCGGAACAGGCAATTCCCCGCCTTGCGCATTTTTCCTGTCTGGTCCCTGCCGGTGCCGCGCCCTAGGTTCTGGGTGATATGACTCGTTTTTCGCTTCTCTTCTTCACCCTGTTTCTCTCGGCCTGTGCCGCGATTGCGCCTCTGCCGCCGCTGCCGGACGAGGCCGACGCGCCGCTGAGCGATGCGCAGGTGCAGCGACGCGCCGATGCCGCGGCGCGGCAGTTCGTCGCCGTGGTCGAGGCCGTCGAGCCGGTGGCCGAGGCCGAATGCCGCCGGGTGCGCCGGCGCGGACCCTGCGATTTCCAGATCGTGGTCGACGATCGGCCGGGCCAGGCCCCCAATGCCTTTCACACGCTCGACCGGCAGGGCCGGCCGATCATCGCCTTCAACCTCGGGCTGATCCTCGCCGTGCGCAATGCCGACGAGCTGGCCTTTGTCATGGGGCACGAGGCGGCCCATCACATCGGCGGCCATATCGAGCGAGCGCAGCGCAATGCGACGCTGGGTTCGGAGATCTTCGGCCGCGCGGCCGGGGCGATCTCTGGCGGTGACAGTGGCGCGATCTCGGCCGGGCTGGAATTGGGGGCGGCGATCGGACGGCGCAGCTTCACCAAGGATTTTGAGCTCGAGGCCGATGCGATCGGCACCATCATCGCCCACAAGGCCGGCTTCAACCCGGTGCGCGGGGCCGAGTTCTTTACCCGCATCCCGGACCCCGGCAACCGGTTCCTCGGCACCCATCCGCCCAATGGCGCGCGGATCGAGACCGTGCGCCGGGTGGCCGCCGGGCTGAGATGACCTCTGAAACGAAAAAGCCCCGCGGGATTCCGCGGGGCTTTCGGTGTCCGAGAGGCGCGGCTCAGTCGAGCCTGGCGTCGCGGTGCAGCAGCGGCGTGATCCGGCGCACGGTGGCGCGGCGGTTGGCGCGCTCCGGGCCTTCGCGCGGCACCAGCAGGTCGCTTTCGCCATAGCCCTGGATCACCAGGTTTTCCGGCGGCACGTTGAAATATTCCACCAGCGCGAGAGCCACCGATTCCGCCCGACGGTCCGACAGGGCAAGGTTGTAGGCCGCGTCGCCCACGGTATCGGTATGACCTTCGACGAGGAACAGCTCGTCGGGGTTGGCCGCGATGAAATCCGCCAGCTGGGTGCCCAGGTCGGCCAGTTCCTCGGCCTCCACCGGCTGGATCACCGCCGAGCCGGTCTGGAAGTTGACCGCGTCCAGCGTGACTTCGGGCATCAGGTGGCGCACTTCGCGGATCTGTCGCACCTGGCGCAGGGTAAAGCGCCGGTCGACATCAGCCGCGAGTTGCGCATTCAGTGCCGCCTCGAGCGCAGACCGGCCGTTGGTGGTAACCTCCGGGGCGCGGCGCGGCTCTGGCAGGGTGCTCACATCGACCGGGGCGGTGTCTTGTTCGGTGTCGTCGAAGATCACGATGCGGGTGCCGTCTGCACGCACCTGAACCCGGCGCACGACGGTACCGTCTGCCGAACGCACGGTGATCACCTGGCTGCCATCGGGGCGGGTGACGACGACGCGCGACGAGCCATCGTCGAAGTTGCGGGTCTCGACCTCGGCGCCGGGGCGACGCAGCAGCACATCATCATCCTTGATGACCTCGAGATCATTGCCGCGGCGCACGACCACGCGGTCGCCGGAGTTCGACACCACCTCGTCGGCGCTGCCGAGGATCTGGCTCAGTGCCAGCACACCAAGGCCCAGCGCGGCGGCGGTTTCGGCATTGCTCAGCCCACGTCGGTCATCGTCATCGTCATCGTCGTCATTGGAGGTGCCGGATTGTTCCGGCTGCTCGACGATGACCTCGGACTGGAATTCCTCGCTGCTCGAGCGCACGTCATCCTCGGTCAGGGTCTCGACCACGACGTCGCCCTCGGCCGTCGCGGCGTCGTCCTCGGCCGCCATTGGCGTGCCGTCGGTGACCACCGGCTCCGGTTGGCTGTCGTCGACTACTTCGACCGGCATGCCGAGCGCGGCTTTCACCTCGGTGCGCAGCTGCGCTTCGGTCAGGTCCTCGGTGGCGCCGATGTCGAGCGAGAGGTCTGAGGCCAGTGCCAGCAGTTGCTCCCGGCCCATGGCGTCAATGTCGCTTTCGCTGACCAACCCGGTGGTCGCGGGTTCGCTCTCGGCCGGGGTTTCAACGTCGACTTCGGCCGTGGTTTCGGTGTCCACCTCGGCTTCCGCTTCTGCCTCGGCTTCCGCTTCTGCCTCGGCTTCAGCTTCTGCCTCTGCCTCTGCCTCGGCTTCCGCTTCTGCCACGGCTTCCGCCTCAGCTTCCGCCTCCGCTTCAGCTTCTGCTTCAGCTTCTGCTTCTGCCTCGGCTTCTGCCTCGGTGTCGGCATCCTCCTGCGCCGCGTCGCGCGCTGCTTCGAGCGACTCGCGCAGGCCATCGACCTCTTCGGCCGCCTGTTCGGCGACCTCCTCGGCCTGCCCGGCGGCATCGTCTGCCAATTCCTCGGCCTGTTCGACGGCTGGCTCAACGGCCTCCTCGGCCTGCGCTGCCGCGGCCTCTTCGGCTTCGGCAGAAACCTCGGCACCCTCTCCAGCGGCCTCGGCGGCCGCCTCGTCAACCGGCAAGCCAAGCTCCGTCTTCACAGCGATGCGCAGCTCTTCGAGCTCCATTGCGGCCATCGCGTCACCGTCGAGCCCGAGCACCACCGCCAGCCGCTCCAGCAAGGCGCGGTCCATGTCGTTGATCTGTTCGACCGACGGCGCCGCGCCGCCCTGAAGGGCATTCAGGTCAATGTTCTGGGCCGGGGCGACCGAGGGAACGGTCAGCGCAAGGCACAGCGCCATGGCGGTGCTTTTCATCAGTGTCGTTCTGGTCATATCGGTTCCTCTTCTACGCTTGGCGGCACAACGCCTTGTGCGCGCGCATGTTCCACCGCGCCGCGCCACGGCGCGCAATTCGGCGTGATCGGGCTGCGGAGGCGCGCTGCGCGAGGCTGTCGCGCCGGACCCAAACGCCGGGCGAGAGAGGCAGGGAAACCTGCCACCGACAGAGGCTGTCCGTCGGGATAGGTCGCATTTTCCCCAATTTTCTCTGACAGATGCGGGTTTACATGTTATGAAGAGATCCGGGTGCCGAGGATGCATTCAGGAGGTCGCCGCCAGATCGGCGGTCGGTCCTGCGACCCGCGTCTGGCCACGAGCGCTTGCAACGGCCAGCGAGGGTGCGGCGCGCGATATCATTGCGCGCATTGCCCAGGGTCGCTTTGGCAGCACGGCGCGTCTTGCGTGCCCTGCGCACCGCGCGCAGGCCCGGGGTGGTGGCGCCCGTTCGAGGGGAGCGGACGCCACTTCCACCTTCGGGCGCATTTCCGTCGGGTTCATTTAAGTCTGGCGTGTACATGTCCGGTGGCATCACGCCCGGCGCATGCTCGTCCGGTGTGAGCCGACAGGCTTTAAGTGCGTCTGGCTGCCGATTGCCGAGGCGGTCAGCGCGTCAGGCTCAGGCGGTCGTCAGGCTGCACTTCCCGCAGACGCCCTCCGCGGCCCGCCCTCAGTCCGCCTCGACCGGGCTCATGCGCTGGTACATCCAGCCGTCGATGTCACGCACGGTGATCACCTCGAACTGGATCACCACGAGGGCCACCGCCCAGATCGCGACCGAGATCACCGTGGTCAGCCACGCCTTGCGGGTGAGGTTGTGCACCTGCGGCGCGCCGGCATGGGTGCCCTCGACCACCTCGCCCAGATCGCCCTGGGTCTGGATGCGAAAGGGAATCACCACCAGAAAGGTGAGAAACCAGATGACCGCGAAAAGCACGATGCCCGAGGTAATGCCCATGTCGTTCTCCTTTGTGACGGACCGACCCGCCTAGACCTGTTCCAGCTCGATCAGGCAGCCGTTGAAATCCTTGGGATGCAGGAACAGCACCGGCTTGCCATGGGCGCCGGTCTTGGGCTCGCCGCTGCCCAGGACCCGGGCGCCGGTGGATTTCAGATGGTCGCGCGCCGCCAGGATGTCATCGACCTCGTAACAGACATGATGGATGCCGCCAGAGGGATTCTTGTCGAGAAAGCCCTGGATCGGAGAATTGTCGCCCAACGGGTAGAGCAGCTCGATCTTGGTGTTCGGCAGCGCGATAAAGACCACCGTGACGCCGTGATCGGGCTCGTCCTGCGGCGCACCGACGGTGGCGCCAAGCGCGTCGCGGTACTGCGCCACGGCGGCGTCGAGGTCGGGAACGGCAATGGCAACGTGGTTGAGACGTCCGATCATGTGAGGCTCCTGGATTGCGGTGTCGCGGGCTTTATCGCGCGGCCGGGCAGGGGGCGCAATCGGACAGGAGCGCGCATTAAAGACTTGGTAACCTCCATTGGCGAAAGTGACGGTGAAAGCCTGGAGGGATCGCCGTGGAAGACCTTGAAGACCTGAGCCGGACACCTGCACCATCCGCCGACAGGCCCCTGTTGGGGCTCACCATCCTCGTGGTCGAGGACAGCCGGTTCGCCTGCGAGGCGATGCGCCTGCTTTGCCTGCGCTCAGGCGCGCGGATCAGGCGGGCCGACTGCCTGCGCTCGGCGCGGCGCCATCTCAGGGTCTACCGGCCTTCGGTGGTGATCGTCGACCTCGGGCTGCCGGATGGCTCCGGCGCCGACCTGATCAGCGAACTCAACGCGGCCTGCCCGCGCATCCCGGCGATCCTCGGCACCAGCGGCGATGATTTCTCCGAGGATCTTGCGGTCGCCGCCGGCGCAGACGGGTTCCTGCGCAAGCCGATCACTTCGCTGCTCATCTTTCAGGAGCATATCCTGTCGCTGCTGCCACCCGAACGCCAGCCGCTCGGGCCACGCCCGCTCAACGAGATCGAGGTCATCCCGGACCGCATCGCCTATCAGGACGACATGGCGCATATCGCCGGCATCCTTTGCGATGACACCGACGAGCGGACCATCGATTATATCGGCCAGTTTCTCAGCGGCGTGGCGCGGATCGCCCATGACCAGACGCTCAGCGATGCCGCCGACCGGCTGATCGCGCTGCGCCGCAAGGGCCAACCCACCGGCTCTCAGGCGGCACGGATCGCCGGGCTGGTTCAGGAACGGCTGACCCAGCGGGCGGCGATGTAGGCGCCGATGGCGCGGGGGGGGCAGTCAGAGCGTCGGGTCGCTGCCGGGGCGGACCAGTCGGGTCAGGTCGCTCAGCCGCTCCCTTTGCCGGCCGTCCGGATCGAAGTTCGTGGGCGAGAGCCAGGCGGCAAAGGCCTCCTGCAGGGCCGGCCATTCCTTGTCGATACAGGCAAACCAGGCAGTGTCGCGGTTGCGCCCCTTGACCACCATCGCCTGCCGGAAAACGCCCTCGTAGCTGAACCCCAGTCGTTGGGCGGCCCGCCGCGACGCCCGGTTCAGCGCGTTGCATTTCCATTCGTAGCGGCGATAGCCGGCGTCGAAGGCCCAGCGCATCATCAGGTACATCGCCTCGGTTGCGGCCGGTGTGCCGGCAAGACCGGGGGCAAAGTGGATATTGCCGACCTCGATCGACCCGGCCTCGGGTGCGATGCGCAGGAAACTGGCGACCCCGCCGAAACCGCCGGTGGCCCGATCCTGGATGGCATAGAAACTGTGCTCCGGCCTGGCCACGGTCTCGCGCACCCAGCGGTGAAACTGCGCCGAAGAATGGAACGGACCATAGGGCAGGTAGGTCCAGCGGTCGTCATGCCCCTCAAAGGCCTGGAACAACAGCGCCGCGTGAGGCTCGGCCTCCAGCGGCTCGAGCCTGGCAAAGCGGCCCTGCAGCACTGCGCCGCTCGGGTGCGGCGGCGCCGACCAGTTCGGCACGGTCTCCCCGACGGGGAACAAATCGTTCATATCTCGGGCCTTTGCACGGATTTCCGCAAGGATAGGCGCTTGCTGCGAAAAGGGAAACCGCAAGATCGCCGCCGCCGGGGAACCGCGGCGCGGCTGCGGCGTTGGACCTGCGTCCAGACAGGAGATCCGACAGATGAGCGATATCTATTCCGCCTTGAAATCCGACCACGACCGCCACCGGGAGCTGCTCGACACGATCGAGAACACCGAGGGCGCCTCGGACAAACGCAAGGACGCCTGGGAGGAATTCTATCGCGACGTCAAGGCGCATGGCGCGGCGGAAGAGGAGACCTTCTATTCCAAGCTGATCTCCAAGACCTGGGGCCAGGACAGCGCGCGCCATTCGGTGCACGAACACCAGCAGATCGACGACCTGCTGGAAGAGTTGCGCGAGATGGAAATGAGCGAAGGTGCCTGGCTGCAGAAGTTCAAGCAGTTGCGTCACGACTACGAGCATCACATCGACGAGGAAGAGGACGAAGTGTTCTCTCGCGCCAAGGAGGTGATCCCCGAGGACGAAATCAACGGCTACGGCGAGCGGTTCCGCGACCGCAAGTCCAAGGAGCTGAAGATCATCGAGGAAAAACGCGAAGACTCCCTCGAGGATTGAGCCATGTCTGACAAGCCGCGCCTGGTGGGGGTCAATCACATCGTGCTCGAGGTCGGTGACATCGAGCATGCCATGGCCTTCTGGCACAATATCTTTGCGTTCGAGGTGCGCGGCACCGGCGACGGGCATGTATTTCTCGACCTCGGCGATCAGTTCATCGGGCTGGTCGAGGGCAAGAGCCAGCCGGCAGATGTGGAGCGCCACTTCGGCCTTGTGGTCGATGACCGCAGCCGGGTGATGGCGCTGGCCGAACAGGCCGGGGCGCAGATCATGGACACCGGCTTCATGGATTTCCGCGACCCCTGGGGCAATCGCATTCAGGTGGTGGAGTACCGCGACCTGCAGTTCTCCAAGACGCCGGCGGTGCTGCGCGGCATGGGGCTCGATCTGGACAAGACCGAAGACGCCAGGGACGAGCTGCGCAAGAAGGGGATGGGATGACGCCAGGCGCGCCGGGCATGCACCGGGGCAATAAAGACGAAAGGCCGGGACTGTGCCCGGCCTTTGTCATCTGCGGCGAAAGAAGCGGCGAAACAGCTTCCAGAGCGCCATGTATTTCAACAATCGTCTCATCTTGCGTCCTCCATGAGGAGGTAACGCCGTGATGGCCGATTGGTTTCCGGGTTATTCCTGCGGAATGACCCGCAGCCCCAGTTCCATCAGCTGGTCCGACATCGGCTCTGAGGGTGCCTGCATCATCAGGTCCTCGGCGCGCTGGTTCATCGGGAACATGATGACTTCGCGGATGTTCTCCTGCTCGGCCAAGAGCATGACGATGCGGTCGATGCCGGCGGCGCAGCCGCCGTGCGGCGGGGCGCCGTACTGGAAGGCGTTGACCAGCCCGCCGAAGCGCTTGCGCACCTCATCCTCGCCATAGCCCGCGATCTCGAAGGCCTTGAACATGATCTCGGGCTTGTGGTTCCGGATCGCGCCGGAGACCAGCTCGTAGCCGTTGCAAGCCAGGTCGTACTGGTAGCCCTTGACCTCGAGCGGATCGCCCTCGAGCGCCGCCATCCCGCCCTGCGGCATGGAAAACGGGTTGTGTTCGAAGTCGATCTTGCCGGTCTCCGCATCCTTTTCATAGATCGGGAAGTCGACGATCCAGGCAAAGGCGAAGCGGTCCTTGTCGGTCAGGCCAAGCTCCTCGCCGATCACGGTGCGGGCGCGGCCGGCGACCGCCTCGAAGGTCTTGGGTTTGCCGCCGAGAAAGAAGGCGGCATCGCCGACCTCGAGACCGAGCTGCTGGCGGATCGCCTCGGTGCGCTCGGGGCCGATGTTCTTGGCGAGCGGGCCGGCTGGCTCTACTCCGCTTTCCAAGAGCTTAGATAGAAGTTCAACTTTTTCCGAGTTGTTTTTGTCTTTGGCCTCTTCAAGCAGGGCGATTACGTCCGGCCAGTAGTTTTGCGGCAGTGCGTCCTCAAACCAGATACCCCATGCTTTGTCCTTCACCTCCGCTGCCGGAAGCTCTCGGATCTTTTTCATCCTCTCCTCAGCGTCAGACGATGAAACCTTGGAGCCCCTTTCACGCCAGAAGATATAGCCCATGCCGGGCAGGCCCTGCTCCTGGGCGAACTTGTTCATGCGGTCACAGAACTTGCGGCTGCCGCCCTTGGGCGCGGGAATGGCGCGGATTTCGGTGCCCTCCTGCTCCAAGAGCTTGGCAAAGATCGCAAAGCCGGAGCCCGCGAAATGCTCGGAGACCACCTGCATCTTGATCGGGTTGCGCAGGTCGGGCTTGTCGGTGCCATACCACAGCGCGGCGTCCTTGTAGGAGATCTGCGGCCAGTCCTGGTCGACCTTGCGGCCGCCGCCGAACTCCTCGAAGACGCCGGCCAGCACCGGCTGGATGGTGTCGAAGACATCCTGCTGGGTGACGAAGCTCATCTCCATGTCGAGCTGGTAGAAATCGGTGGGCGAGCGGTCGGCGCGCGGGTCCTCGTCGCGGAAACAGGGGGCGATCTGGAAATACTTGTCGAAGCCAGAGACCATGATCAGCTGCTTGAACTGCTGCGGCGCCTGCGGCAGGGCATAGAACTTGCCGGGGTGCAGCCGTGACGGCACCAGGAAGTCGCGCGCGCCCTCGGGCGAGGAGGCGGTGATGATCGGGGTCTGGAACTCGCGGAAATCGGCCTCCCACATCCGGCGGCGCATCGCGGCCACCACGTCCGAGCGCAGCTTCATGTTGCGCTGCATCACCTCGCGGCGCAGGTCGAGATAGCGATAGCGCAGGCGGGTTTCCTCGGGGTATTCCTGATCGCCGAAGACGATCAGCGGCAGCTCGTCGGCGCTGCCCAGCACTTCCATGTCGCGGACATAGACCTCGATCTCGCCGGTGGGCAGCTTGGGGTTGACCAGGCTCTCGTCGCGCGCCTTGACGGTGCCGTCGATGCGGATGCACCACTCGGAGCGGACCTTTTCCATCTGGCTGAACACCGGGCTGTCGCTGTCGCAGAGCACCTGGGTGATGCCATAGGTGTCGCGCAGGTCGATGAAGAGCACCCCGCCGTGATCGCGCACGCGATGGACCCAGCCGGACAGGCGGACGGTCTCGCCGACGTTGGATTTGTTCAGTTCGGCGCAGGTATGGCTGCGGTAGGGGTGCATCTGGCGGCTCCGGGGGTCATTCGAGGTTCGCGCCGATACACCTTGCCTGTGGCTGAAAGTCAAGCAAAGAGGGGCTCCTCCGCCCCGGTGGGGCGTCCTCGCGAGGAGGGCCCCCCAAGGGGCCCGAGGAGCGCCCGCCTCACATCTCCATGATCGGGGCGATCTCGATCGTGCCCTTGCCGCCCTCGAGGATCGGGCAGCCCTTGCCGAGTTCGGCGGCCTCTTCGACCGAGCCGGCCTCGACGATCGACCAGCCAGAGAGCGGATTGGCCCCGCCGCCATCCTTGAGCCCGCCGTCGGTCAGGGTCGAGGACATGCCCACCGGGTTGCCGCCTTCGACCAGCTTGTCGCCCAGCCCTTCCATCCAGGAGCCCCAGGCCGCCATTGCCTTCTTGCCCTCTTCTTCGGTCTCCGGCATGCCGCCACCGTGATAAGCAAACATGTATTTCGTCATAATGACCTCCTTTTTGATCGGTCGGGTTGAAATCAGTCGGTAAACTGCCGCTCCAGCCGCGCCAGCACCGCAGCCCAGCCGCCCGCGTGAGAGCTTGCGGTCTCGGCGTCCGGCAGGCCGGTGTGATGCAGGGTAAAGACCGTGACATCACCGGCCGGCGCGATGGTGAAGCTGACCCGGCTTTCATGCCCGCGGGCGCCCAGGGCATCATGCCAGGCCCAGGTAAAGGCCACGTGACGCGGCGGCGAAACCTCGGTCACCGCGCCGCTGACGTCGAAACGGTTGCCCTCGGCGCTGCGCATGAAGGCGTACCAGGGGCCGGGGCGGGTGAAATCGAGATCGTGGCTCTCCATGGTCCAGCCGTCATGGCCGAACCAGAGCACCATGGTCTCGGGCTGTGTGACCACCTCCCACACCCGGTCCACCGGGGCCTTGAACCGCCGCTCCAGCGTCAGTTCGGTTCTCTCGGCGATGTCACTCATTCTTCTTGGCCTCCTTGCCCAGTACCTTTTCCAGCCGGTCGAGGCTGGCCTCCCAGAACCGCCGGGCCTCATCGGCCCAGTTGGCCACCGCCAGAAGCCCCTCCGGCCGGATCGAATAGAGTCGTTGCTGCGCTCTGGCGCGACGGTTGACCAGCCCGGCCTCGCGCAGCACGCCCAGGTGTTGCGACACCGCCGGTGCCGAGATGTCGAACCCCTCGCCCAGCCGCCCGGCCGGCAATTCACCCTCGGCCAGCAACCGCTCGACCATGGCAAAGCGCACCGGGTCGGAGAGGGCGGAAAAGGTCTGCGGCAGGGCGGTCATGGTCAGCCTGTCTCTGTTCGGTGAGTCGGTACAACGGATTATCCGGCCGGCTCTTATTTAAGTAAAGCCTTAATTAAAGGCACAAGCCGGTCGTTTTGTCCGCGGAACGACCGGCTTTCGGCCTTGAACCCCGGCGGCGCATGTCTATAACCCACGACAATTTGCGCCCTGCGCCCACTCTCCCCCGCGCTGAACCCCGAGGACCGATATGCCCAAAAGAACCGATATCCAGTCGATCATGATCATTGGCGCGGGGCCGATTGTCATTGGACAGGCCTGCGAGTTCGACTACTCCGGCGCCCAGGCCTGCAAGGCGCTGCGCGAAGAGGGCTACCGGGTGATCCTGGTGAACTCCAACCCGGCGACGATCATGACCGACCCGGGACTGGCGGACGCCACCTATATCGAGCCGATCACCCCGGAGGTCGTCGCCAAGATCATCGAGAAGGAGCGCCCCGACGCGCTGTTGCCAACCATGGGCGGCCAGACCGGGCTGAACACCTCGCTGGCGCTGGAAGAGATGGGCGTGCTCGACAAGTACGGCGTCGAGATGATCGGCGCCAAGCGCGAGGCCATCGAGATGGCCGAGGACCGCAAGCTGTTCCGCGAGGCGATGGACCGGATCGGGCTCGAGAACCCCAAGGCCACCATCATCACCGCGCCGAAACGCGCCAATGGGTCTGCCGACCTGGACGCCGGGGTGCAGATGGCGCTCGACGAGCTGGAAGAGATCGGCCTGCCGGCGATCATCCGGCCTGCGTTTACGCTCGGCGGGACCGGTGGCGGCGTGGCCTATAATCGTGAGGATTACATCCACTATTGCCGCACCGGCATGGATGCCTCGCCGGTCAACCAAATCCTCGTCGACGAGTCGCTGCTCGGCTGGAAGGAATTCGAGATGGAGGTCGTCCGCGACAAGGCGGACAATGCGATCATCGTCTGCGCCATCGAGAACGTCGACCCGATGGGCGTGCATACCGGCGATTCGATCACCGTGGCGCCGGCGCTGACGCTGACCGACAAGGAATACCAGATCATGCGCAACGGCTCCATCGCCGTGCTGCGCGAGATCGGCGTCGAGACCGGCGGGTCCAACGTGCAATGGGCGGTCAACCCCGAAGACGGCCGCATGGTGGTGATCGAGATGAACCCGCGGGTGTCGCGGTCCTCGGCGCTGGCATCGAAAGCCACCGGCTTCCCGATCGCCAAGATCGCCGCCAAGTTGGCGGTGGGCTATACGCTCGACGAGTTGGACAATGACATCACCAAGGTCACGCCCGCGTCCTTCGAGCCGACCATCGACTATGTCGTCACCAAGATCCCCAAGTTCGCCTTCGAGAAGTTCCCCGGCTCCAAGCCCTACCTCACCACCGCGATGAAATCGGTGGGCGAGGCGATGGCCATCGGCCGCACCATCCACGAGTCGCTGCAAAAGGCGCTGGCCTCGATGGAATCGGGCCTCACCGGCTTTGACGAGGTCAAGATTGCCGGCGCGCCGGAGAAATCGGCGGTCATCAAGGCGATCAGCCAGCAGACCCCGGACCGGATGCGCACGATTGCCCAGGCGATGCGCCACGGTCTGTCAGACGAGGAAATCCACGCCACCACCATGTTCGACCCCTGGTTCCTTGCCCGCATCCGCGAGATCGTCGAGGCCGAGGAGCGCGTGAAGGCCGAAGGGCTTCCGAGCGATGAGGCCGGCCTGCGCCATCTCAAGATGATGGGCTTCACCGACGCGCGGCTGGCCAAGCTGACCGGCTTTTCCGAGAAGGACGTGCGCAACCGGCGGATTTCCAAGAACGTCGTCGCCGCTTTCAAGCGGATCGACACCTGCGCTGCCGAGTTCGAGGCACAGACGCCCTACATGTATTCGACCTACGAGGCCCCGATGATGGGCGAGGTGGAATGCGAGGCGCGGCCGTCGGACAAGAAGAAGGTCGTCATCCTCGGCGGCGGTCCCAACCGGATCGGGCAGGGGATCGAGTTCGACTATTGCTGCTGTCACGCCTGTTTCGCGCTGACCGACGCGGGCTACGAGACCATCATGGTCAACTGCAACCCCGAGACCGTGTCGACCGACTATGACACGAGCGACAGGCTGTACTTCGAGCCGCTGACCTTCGAGCACGTGATGGAGATCCTCCGCGTCGAGCAGGACAACGGCACCTTGCACGGTGTCATCGTCCAGTTCGGTGGGCAGACGCCGCTGAAGCTGGCCAATGCGCTGGAATCCGAGGGCATCCCGATCCTCGGCACCACGCCGGACGCCATCGACCTGGCCGAGGACCGCGAGCGCTTTCAGGCGCTGGTCAACGAGCTGGGGCTGAAGCAGCCGAAGAACGGCATCGCCTCGACCGACGCGCAGGCATTGGCGATTGCCGAGGATATCGGCTTTCCGCTGGTGATCCGCCCGTCCTACGTGCTGGGCGGCCGCGCGATGGAGATCGTCCGCGACATGGCGCATCTCGAGCGCTACATCGCCGAGGCCGTGGTGGTCTCGGGCGACAGCCCGGTGCTGCTCGACAGCTACCTGTCGGGGGCGGTGGAATTGGACGTCGACGCGCTCTGCGACGGCGAACAGGTGCACGTTGCCGGCATCATGCAGCACATCGAAGAGGCCGGCGTGCACTCGGGCGACAGCGCCTGCTCGCTGCCGCCCTATTCGCTGTCGAAAGAGGTGCTGGCCGAGATCAAGGTGCAGACCGAGGCGCTGGCCCGCGCGCTCAACGTCGTCGGGCTGATGAACATCCAGTTCGCGATCAAGGACGGCGACATCTACTTGATCGAGGTCAACCCGCGCGCCTCGCGCACGGTGCCTTTCGTCGCCAAGGCCACCGACAGCGCCATTGCCTCCATCGCCGCGCGGGTGATGGCCGGCGAAAAGCTTTCGGCCTTTCCGATGCGCCCGCCCTATCCGGAGAACGCCGATTACGACACCGTGCTGCCGCTGGCCGATCCGATGACGCTGGCCGATCCGGACATGCCGTGGTTCTCGGTCAAGGAGGCGGTGCTGCCCTTTGCCCGCTTCCCCGGCGTCGACACCATCCTCGGGCCGGAAATGCGCTCGACCGGCGAGGTCATGGGCTGGGATCGCAGCTTTGCCCGCGCCTTCCTCAAGGCGCAGATGGGCGCCGGGATGGTGCTGCCAGAGGGCGGCCCCGAGGCCGGCAAGGTGTTCTTCTCGATCAAGGACGCCGACAAGACGCCGGAGCTGGTGGAGACCGCGCAGATCCTCGACGGATTGGGCTTTTCCCTTGTCGCGACCGCGGGCACGGCAAAGTTCCTCGCCGAGCACGGGATCAAGGCGGATCTGGTCAAGAAGGTCTACGAGGGCCGGCCGAACATCGTCGACATGCTCAAGAACGGCGAGATTTCCGTGGTGATGAACACCACCGAGGGGGCGGCTGCAGTCGAGGATTCGCGCGATATCCGCTCGGTCGCGCTCTATGACAAGATCCCCTATTTCACCACGGCCGCCGCCGCCCATGCCGCGGCGCGGGCGATGCAGGCCCGCTCGGAAGGCGAGCTGGTGGTGAAGTCGCTGCAGGGGTAGGGTGCGGCGGGCGTGGCAGGTGCGGTGGGTTGCAAACCCACCCTACGCGTGCCGCGCCTCTTCATCGCCCCGTAGGGTGGGTTTTTAACCCACCGCCACCGACCGTCCCGTAGGGTGGGTTTGAAACCCACCCTCGCCAGGGTCAGAACCGCCAGTCGAACTGCCGGATCAGCGACACGCCGACGCGCACCTGATCGCGGCTGCCGGCGCGGGTGACCGGGCTGTCCTCGAAATCGTTCGTCAACCGCTCGTAGCCGAGCGAGCCTTCGATCGACCAGATGTCGGTCAGCTCGCGCCGCGCGCTGATCTCGGCACCGACGGATTTCAGTCCGCCCTCGGCAGAATAGGCGCTAAGGTTGCGGGCGGCGGCCGGCACCGAGAAATAGGTGTCGGCATATTCGTCATTGGCCAGGCTCAGCCGTGGGCCGACCCGGATCGTGGTGCGGGCATCGGGACGCAGGATGGCATCGGCGGCCAGGTCGGCCACCACGCCCTCATGGCCGTTGAACCCCTTGCGCACCGCGGCCGAGACCTCGGCGCTGTCCCAGGTGTATTTCGCCTTGAGCCCGACCTCGACGGTCCAGTCGACATCGTCCATGCCCTTCAGCTCGTCGTAATCCGACGAGTCGCGGGCGCCGACATAGCCGAAGGAGGGCGCGATGCCGAACCCGGTGGCATCGCCGCCGCCAAGTGCCATCGAGCCGAAGCCCAGAGACTGCAGGCTGCCCTGGAAGCTCGGCGTCGAGCTGTACTCGTCAGAGCCCTCATAGGCCGGCGCGTAGGCCAGACCGCCTCCGAGTTCGAAGGCGAGGTGGCGGTCCTGGGCGGCCAGGGTGGCCGGCCCGGCGGCCAGCGTGGTGGCGGCGAGGGCCGCCAGCAGCGGCCGGCGGATGTCCCGTCCTGTCATGGTGGTGTCCTTTCAAATGCAAGAGGGCCCGGTTGCCCGGGCCCGTTCACACCGATCTGCGCGGATTATTGCGCCGGTGTCAATGTCAGCGAGGCCAGCGCCAGCGCCATGTTCACGCCCGAGACGGTCTCGACGCTGACCGGCTGCAGACCGATCTGCTTGCCCGAGCCGCCGACCAGCGCATTGGCGCCAAGGCCGATGCCCAGCGACGCCCCGGCCGAAACGCCAAGGTAGGTGCCGGCCAGCGCCATGTCGCCGGGCTTGTTCTCGGCGGTGGTGAAGACGACCCAGGTCATGTAGCTTTTCTCGGTCATGCCGATGTCGAGCCCTAGCTTGTCCATCGAGCCGGCGTACATCTCTTTCGAGCCGTCACGGTGTTCGAAGGCGCAGTTGACCGCCTTGGACGAGCCGAGGATCATGCCCCAGCCACCCTCGATGGTGCAGTCGAGCATGCCGATCTGCTGGCCACCGACCTCAGAGGCCGGCTTGATCGTGGTCATCTTGTCCTCGACCGTGCCCTGGGCCAGGGCGCCGCCGGCGAGCGAGGCGGCGAAAAGGGCGGCAGTCGCGAAAGTCGAAATCTTCATTGTGATCTCCATGGCGTGCGATTGGTGCGTTTCCATCAGAGGCCACACCAGAAACCCTGCCGTCCATGTACCGCAAAGCCATGCAACAGAATAATTCAAAATAATCACGGTTGAGGTGAGAAATTCTTGTACGTACCAGCGCGCGGTGTCTGGTCAGGTAGTATAGCCCAGCCAGATCAGAAGGATGCCCAGCACGACCCGGTAGACCACATAGGGCGTGAAGCTGACCGAGCGCAGCAGCCGCATCATCAGCGCCAGCGCCAGCAGCGCCGAGACAAAGGCGAAGGCTGCGCCGATGCCGGCAAGCCGCAGCATCTCCCAGTCGGCCTCGCCCACCACCTCGGCGCCGAGCAGGGCGCCGGAGGCGAGGATCGTCGGTATCGACATCAGCATCGACAGCCGCGCCGCGTCTGAACGCGCATAGCCCAGCGCCCGCGCGCCGGTGATCACGATGCCCGAGCGCGAGGTGCCGGGGATCAGCGCCACCGCCTGCCAGAGCCCTAGGATCCAGGCGTGGCGGGTCGTCCAGTCCTCGGCGCGGCGCTCCGAACTGCCCTTCTGGTCGGCCCACCAGAGCACGAGGCCAAAGATCAGCATGGTCCAGCCGATCACCGTGACCGAGCGCAGGGCGTCATCGAGACCGGTGAGCTTGAGCAGCAGTCCCGCGATGATCACCGGCACCGTCGCGATGATCAGCAGACAGGCAAGCCGCGCCCCCGGCGTGTCGGTCCGGCCACGCATCAGGCGGGGCAGCCCGGCCAAGGCAATCCGCACGTCTGACCAGAAATAGAGGATCACCGCGCCCAGGGTGCCGACGTGCACCGCAACGTCGATCGCCTGGCCCTGGTCTGCCATGCCGGTGAGATTCGGCAGCAGGATCAGGTGGCCGGAGCTCGAAACTGGCAGGAATTCGGTGATGCCCTGAATCACGGCCACAATCAGAAGATGAAAAAGCGTCATGCGGGCTGGCCCTGCTGAAGAAACACGGCCTCTATAAACCCATAGGAAAACAGAGGGAAACGGGAATATAGGTCCGTATCGGACCGGAAATTTCTGCCTTGCGGCAAAATTTCCTGCGTGAAACCACGATTCACATGATAATAGGTCAGCACTCCTGCCTTTTCATGGCGGAAACCCTGATGTAAAAAGCGCAGCAACAGCCACCACAACCCGGAGCTCCAGCGATATGGCCAAGCAGCCCATGTTGAAATTCGTGCAGATCGAGCGCGACATGCCGGAAAAGCGCGATGCGAATGTGCGCAACAGCGATTTTGACGAAATCTATGCCGAGTTTGCCCGCGCCAAGGCCGAAGAGCAATCGTCGCGGTGCAGCCAATGCGGCGTGCCCTATTGTCAGAGCCACTGTCCGCTGCACAACAATATTCCCGACTGGCTCAACCTGACCGCGACCGGGCGGCTGAAAGAGGCCTATGAGATCTCTCAGGCCACCAATACCTTCCCCGAGATCTGCGGCCGCATCTGCCCGCAGGACCGTCTCTGCGAAGGCAACTGCGTGATCGAGCAGTCTGGCCACGGCACCGTGACCATCGGCTCGGTCGAGAAATACATCACCGACACCGCCTGGGAAAACGGCTGGGTGCTGCCCGCCAACCCGGCGCAGGAGCGCACCGAGAGCGTTGGTATCATCGGCGCCGGCCCGGGGGGCCTCGCGGCCGCCGACATGCTGCGCCGTGCCGGCATCCAGGTCACCGTCTATGACCGCTATGACCGCGCCGGCGGGCTGCTGACCTATGGCATCCCGGGCTTCAAGCTGGAAAAGCACGTGGTCATGCGCCGCAACAAGCAGCTCGAGGCCGGCGGCGTCACCTTCAAGCTGAACTGCAACGTCGGCGAGGATATCTCCTTTGAAGAGATACGCGCCGCCCATGACGCGGTGATCATCGCCACCGGGGTCTACAAGTCGCGCGACCTCAAAGGCCCCGGCTCTGGCGCCAATGGCATCGTCAAGGCGATCGACTATCTCACCGCCTCGAACCGCGCCGCCAACTTCGGCGACACGGTGCCGGAATACGAGAGCGGCGAGTTGAACGCCAAGGGCAAGAAGGTCGTCGTCATCGGCGGCGGCGACACCGCGATGGACTGTGTCCGTACCGCGATCCGCCAGGGTGCCGAGAGCGTCAAATGCCTCTATCGCCGCGACCGCACCAACATGCCGGGCTCGCAGCGCGAGGTCGCCAATGCCGAGGAAGAGGGCGTGCAGTTCGAATGGCTGACCGCGCCGCAGGGCTTTGCCGGCGATGACGTCACCGGTGTCATGGTGCAGCGCATGCGCCTGGGCCACCCCGATGCCACCGGCCGTCAGGCGCCCGAGGTGATCGAGGGCTCCGACTATGTCGAGGATGCCGATCTGGTGATCAAGGCGCTGGGGTTCGAGCCCGAAGAGCTGCCGACGCTGTGGAACGCGCCCGAGCTGTCGGTCACCCGCTGGGGCACCGTCAAGGCCGAGTTCGAGACCGGCGCGACCGATCTCGAAGGGGTCTACGCGGTGGGCGACATCGTGCGCGGCGCCAGTCTCGTCGTCTGGGCGATCCGCGACGGGCGCGACTGCGCCGCCGCGATCCTCAAGCGGCTCGACGCCAGGCTGACCTCGCCGATCGCGGCGGAGTGAGGCCGGTGCCCGCGCGTCGGACCGGCCAGTGTCTTTGCGGGGCGGTGTCCTTCACCGCCACCGTGCCGGAAACGTTCCACGTCTGCCATTGTGAGATGTGCCGCCGCTGGGCTGGCGTCGCCATGGCCGCGGTCTCGGTGAAGGCGGCCGAGATCGAGATCGAAGGGGCGGAGCATATCCGCGCCTTCCGCTCCTCTGAGTGGGCCAGCCGCTGCAGCTGCGCGGAATGCGGCAGCGCACTGTGGTATCGCTATGACGAGGGCCAGGACGGCGCCGGAGATTACGAAGTCGCACTTGGCCTGCTCGACGATGTCAGCGGGCTGGAGCTGGAAAAAGAGATTTTCTTTGACGAACACGCCGCCGGCTTCGAGCTGGGCGGAGAACATCAGCGGCTGACGAAGGCAGAGACGCTCGCCTCGTTCGGTGCCAATGTGGAAGGATCCTGAACCATGACAAAATATGATGCCGAATGGGTGCGCGCCGAGGAAGCCAAGCGCAAGTGGATGGAAGACAACGGCATGTTCCGCGAAGAGCATGAGCATTCCTCCTGCGGCGTGGGCCTCGTGGTGGCGCAGGATGGCAAGCCGTCGCGCAAGGTTGTCGAGAACGGCATCAACGCGCTCAAGGCGATCTGGCACCGCGGTGCTGTCGACGCCGACGGCATGACCGGCGATGGCGCCGGCATCCACGTGCAGATCCCGGTGCCGTTCTTCTATGACCAGGTCCGCCGCACTGGCCACGAGCCGCGCGAAAACCAGCTGCTGGCGGTGGGCCAGGTGTTCCTGCCGCGCACCGATTTCGGCGGTCAGGAGATCTGCCGGACCATCGTCGAGACCGAAGTCCTGCGCATGGGCTACTACATCTATGGCTGGCGCCACGTGCCGGTTGATATCTCGGTGCTGGGCGAAAAGGCCAATGCCACCCGCCCCGAGATCGAGCAGATCCTGATTTCCAACTCCAAGGGCGTCGACGAGGAGCAGTTCGAACGCGAGCTCTATGTCATCCGCCGCCGCATCGAGAAGGCCGCCGCCGCGGCCGGCGTGGCGCAGCTCTACCTCGCCTCGCTGTCGTGCCGGTCGATCATCTACAAGGGCATGATGCTGGCCGAGCAGGTCGCCGAGTTCTATCCCGACCTCAAGGACGCGCGCTTCGAATCCGCCTTTGCGATCTATCACCAGCGCTATTCCACCAACACCTTTCCGCAGTGGTGGCTGGCGCAGCCGTTCCGCATGCTGGCGCATAACGGCGAGATCAACACGCTCAAGGGCAACCTGAACTGGATGCGCAGCCACGAGATCCGCATGGCCTCGGCGACCTTTGGCGACTTTGCCGATGACATCAAGCCGATCGTGGCACAGGGCTCGTCTGACTCGGCGGCGCTGGATGCGGTGTTCGAGGTGCTGGTGCGCGCCGGCCGCGACGCACCGATGGCCAAGACCATGCTGGTGCCGGAGTCCTGGTCCAAGCAGGCGGTGGAACTGCCGCAGGCCTGGCGCGACATGTACTCCTATTGCAACTCCGTCATGGAGCCGTGGGACGGCCCCGCGGCGCTGGCGATGACCGACGGCCGCTGGGTCTGTGCCGGTCTCGACCGCAACGGTCTGCGCCCGATGCGCTATGTGGTCACCGGCGACGGGCTGGTGATCGCCGGTTCAGAGGCCGGCATGGTGCCGGTAGACGAGGCCACCGTGGTGGAAAAGGGCGCGCTTGGCCCGGGGCAGCTGCTGGCCGTCGACATGAAAGAGGGCAAGCTCTACCACGACACCGAGATCAAGGACAAAATGGCCAATGCGCGGCCCTTCGGCGAATGGGTCGGCAAGATCAGCGAGCTCGACGACGCGCTGTCGCAGGTCACCGAAACGGCGCTGCATGAGGGCGACGACCTGCGCAAGCGCCAGATCGCGGCCGGCTACAGCATCGAAGAGCTCGAGCAGGTGCTGGCGCCGATGGCCGAGGACGGCAAGGAAATGATCGCCTCGATGGGCGACGACACGCCGTCGGCGGTGCTCTCGACCAAGTACCGCCCGCTGAGCCACTACTTCCGCCAGAACTTCAGCCAGGTGACCAACCCGCCGATCGACAGCCTGCGTGAATACCGGGTGATGAGCCTCAAGACGCGGTTCGGCAACCTCAAGAACGTGCTCGAGGAATCCTCGGCCCAGACCGAGATCCTGGTGGTCGACAGCCCGTTTGTCGGCAATGCGCAGTTCGAAGAGCTGAAGACGCATTTCAACGCCGACATGGTGAGCATCGACTGTACCTTCCCGGTCAATGGCGGCGACGGTGCCCTGCGTGTCGGGCTCGAGCGCATCCGCGCCGAGGCCGAAGATGCGGTGCGCTCGGGCGCGGGCCATCTGGTGCTGACCGACGAGGGGCTCGGCCCCGACCGGATCGGCATGCCGATGATCCTGGCCACAAGCGCGGTGCACAGCCATCTGACGCGCAAGGGTCTGCGGACCTTCTGCTCGCTCAACGTGCGCTCTGCGGAATGCATCGATCCGCATTACTTCGCGGTGCTGATCGGCTCGGGCGCGACCATCGTCAACGCCTATCTCGCCGAGGACAGCCTTGCCGACCGCATCGGCCGCGGCCTGCTCGATGGCACGCTGACCGAGAATGTGGCGCGCTACCGCAATGCCGTCGACCAGGGCCTGCTCAAGATCATGTCCAAGATGGGCATCTCGGTGCTGTCGTCCTATCGCGGCGGTCTCAACTTCGAGGCGGTGGGCCTGTCGCGCGCGATGTGTGCCGAATATTTCCCCGGCATGCTGAGCCGGATCTCCGGCATCGGCGTCTCCGGCATCCAGAAAAAGCTCGAGGCGGTCCACGCCCTGGCCTTCAAGCAGGGCCGTGACGTGCTGCCGATCGGCGGTTTCTACAAGGCGCGCAAATCCGGCGAGACCCATGCCTGGGGCGCGCAGACCATGCACATGATGCAGATGGCCTGCAACACCGCGTCCTACGGGCTGTGGAAGAAGTACAGCCAGGCGATGCAGTCGAACCCGCCGATCCACCTGCGCGACCTGCTGGCGATCAAGCCGCTGGGCGAGGCGATCGCGGTGGAAGAGGTGGAAAGCGTCACTGCGATCCGCAAGCGCTTCGTCACCCCCGGCATGTCGCTCGGCGCGCTCAGCCCCGAGGCGCACAAGACGCTGAACGTGGCGATGAACCGCATCGGCGCGCGCTCCGACAGTGGTGAGGGCGGCGAGGATCCGGCGCATTTCGTGCCCGAGCCCAACGGCGACAACCCCTCGGCCAAGATCAAGCAGGTGGCCTCTGGCCGCTTCGGCGTCACCGCGGAATACCTCAACCAGTGCGAAGAGCTCGAGATCAAGGTGGCGCAGGGTGCCAAGCCCGGCGAGGGCGGCCAGCTGCCCGGCATGAAGGTCACCGACCTGATCGCGCGGTTGCGGCATTCGACCAAGGGCGTGACGCTGATCTCGCCGCCGCCGCACCACGACATCTATTCGATCGAGGATCTGGCGCAGCTGATTTACGACCTCAAGCAGATCAACCCGCGCTGCAAGGTGACGGTCAAGCTGGTGGCCTCTTCCGGCGTCGGCACGATTGCCGCCGGCGTGGCCAAGGCCAAGGCCGACGTGATCCTGATCTCGGGCCACAATGGCGGCACCGGGGCCTCGCCCGCGACCTCGATCAAATACGCCGGCCTGCCGTGGGAGATGGGCCTGACCGAGGCGCATCAGGTGCTGGCAATGAACAACCTGCGCTCGCGCATCACCCTGCGCACCGACGGCGGGCTGCGCACCGGGCGTGACATCGTCATGGCGGCGATGATGGGGGCCGAGGAATACGGCATCGGTACCGCCGCGCTGATCGCCATGGGCTGCATCATGGTGCGCCAGTGCCAGTCGAACACCTGCCCGGTGGGCGTCTGCACCCAGGACGAAAGCCTGCGCGCCAAGTTCTCCGGCAACGCCGACAAGGTGGTCAACCTGATCACCTTCTACGCCCAGGAAGTGCGCGAGGTTCTGGCTTCTATCGGTGCCACCTCGCTTGACGAGGTGATCGGCCGGGCCGACCTTTTGACCCAGGTCTCGCGCGGTTCAGACCATCTCGACGATCTCGACCTCAACCCGCTGCTGATCACCGTCGATGGCGCGCATGCGATCAAGTACGACCGCAACAAGCCGCGCAACGCGGTGCCGGACACGCTCGATGCGGAAATCGTGCGCGATGCGCAGCGCTTCCTCGAGGATGGCGAGAAGATGCAGCTGCAATACGCGGTGCAGAACACCCACCGCACCGTCGGCACGCGGACCTCGAGCCATATCGTCAAGAACTTCGGCATGCGCAACGTGCTGCAGCCCGATCACCTGACGGTCAAGCTGCAGGGGTCGGCCGGCCAGTCGCTGGGCGCCTTTGCGGCGCCGGGACTCAAGCTCGAGGTCTCGGGCGATGCCAATGACTATGTCGGCAAGGGCCTGTCGGGCGGCACCATCGTGGTGCGGCCGCCGATGGTCAGCCCGCTGACCGCGCGCGACAACACGATCATCGGCAATACCGTGCTCTATGGGGCCACCGACGGCTATCTTTTTGCCGCCGGCCGCGCGGGCGAGCGGTTCGCGGTGCGCAACTCGGGTGCGAAGGTGGTGATCGAGGGCTGTGGCTCGAATGGCTGTGAATACATGACCGGCGGTGTCGCGGTGATCCTCGGGTCGGTCGGCGCCAACTTCGGGGCCGGGATGACCGGTGGTATGGCCTATATCTACGACCCCAAGGGCGCCACCGACAAGCTGATCAACATGGAGACGCTGACCGTCAACCCGGTGAGCGTGGAGCACTGGGAAGCGCAGCTGCGTGGCTTGATCGAGCGCCATCTGCAAGAGACCGGCAGCCGCGCCGCGGCCGACATCCTGCAGCACTGGGAGGCCGAGAAGGGCAACTTCGTCCAGGTCTGTCCGCTGGAGATGCTCGACAAGCTGCCGCATCCGCTGACCGTGGAAGAGGCGGCGGTGCCGGCGGAATAAGCGGCTCCGTCAGAGATCAAGAGACGCGCGCCGGGGGAGACCCCGGCGCGCTATTTCGTTTGGACCTGCCTTGCGCAGGCCGATCAGGCTTGGGGATCTGTGCGCCGTCCATCGGACTCGCACCGATGGCGCTGAGATTGCCGTCCATCGGGCTTGCCCGAGGGCGCCAGCATGACCGTCCATCGGGCTTGCACCGATGGCGCTACGATAGCCGTCCGCCTGAGGTTTAGTGCGCAAGATGAAGGCGCAGGGGGGAGATTGTTGGCCTAGGATTGCGTTTGATCCGGGGGTAATGTGCGCGCATGGCAGGCAAGGCAAAATCAAAACAACCGGCGGCGAAACGCGCGCCCTTTCGTCCGCACCGCTGGATCCGGCGCTGGGTGCTGCGGACGATCTCGGTGGCCTTCCTGATCATGGCTTTCGCGGTGATCCTGTTCTCGGTCTTCAACCCGCCGAAGACGCTCTATATGCGGCAGGAAAGCGCCCGGCTGGGCGGCATCGACCATGTCTGGGTGCCGATGGATCATATCGCGCCGGTGATGGCGCGCGCGGCGGTGGCGGCCGAGGATGCCAACTTCTGCCAGCATTGGGGGTTCGATGTCGCCGCGATCAAGGCGGCGATGGCCGAGGGCGGCACCCGCGGCGCCTCGACGATCAGCCAGCAGGTGGTGAAGAACGTCTATCTCTGGCACGGCCGCAACTGGGCGCGCAAGCTGCTCGAGGCGGCGATCACGCCGCTGGTCGAGGCGGTCTGGTCAAAGCGCCGCATTCTCGAGGTCTATCTCAACGTCGCCGAGTTTGACGAGGGGGTCTTTGGCGTCGAGGCGGCGGCACGGCATTACTTCGGGGTCGGACCCGGCCAGCTGACGCCGACCCAGGCGGCGCGGCTGGCCATGGTGCTGCCCAACCCCAAGGAGCGTTCGGCCAGCAAGCCCACGGCCGGGCTGCGCAAGCGCTCGGCCTCGATCCTCGACGGGGCGGCGACGATCGAACGCGACGGGCGCGCCGCCTGCTTCCAGTAGCTCAGCTCTTGAACGGCGCCATGCCGGCGCGCGCCAACTCGTCGGCGCGTTCGTTCTCGGGGTGGCCGGCGTGGCCCTTGACCCATTCCCAGGTCACGTCGTGGCGCGCCTGCGCCTCGTCCAGCCGCTGCCAGAGCTCGACGTTCTTGACCGGCTTCTTGGCGGCGGTCTTCCAGCCGTTGCGTTTCCAGCCGTGGATCCAGCCGGTGACGCCGTTTTTGACATAGGCGCTGTCGGTGACGACGGTGATCTTCGACGCCCGCTCCAGTGCCTCGAGCGCGTGGATCGCCGCCAGAAGTTCCATGCGGTTGTTGGTGGTGCGCGCCTCGCCGCCCTTGAGCTCGCGCTCCTTGACGACCGTGCTGCCCTCCTTGGCCTGCATCAGCGCACCCCAGCCGCCGGGGCCGGGATTGCCGGAACAGGCGCCGTCGGTATAGGCGAAAAGCTCGGTCATCTGGCACTCCTTGGCTGTGGTCTGACGCCAGATGACAAAGCCGGCGGCAGGTTGCAAGGGCGATGCGCGCATTCGCGCCCGAGACGGCGGCGGCGACCGGTGCGAAGGGTGTCAGGCGCGGTCGAGCGCCAGCCGTCCGGCGAGCAGTGTGAAGACCCCGGCGAAGCTGCGGTTGAGCCAGGCCATGGTGCGCCGGGAGCCAAGGATCAGCCGGCGGGCGGCGGCGGCAAAGGCGCCGTAGAGCGCGAAGACTACGAAGGTGAGCGCCATGAAGACACCGCCGAGCAGAGCAATCTCGGCGGTTGCCGTGGCCGGATTGCCTGACAGGAACGGCGGCAGCAGCGCGAGGAAGAAGATCGAGAGCTTGGGGTTGAGCGTGTTGATCAGCACCCCCCGCAGGGCAATGTGGGGTCCGCTCTCGACGCTGTCGCTGGCGCGGACCTGCAGCGCGCCACCGGATTTCAGCGACTGCCAGGCGAGCCAGAGCAGGTAGGCGACACCGGCGTATTTCACCAGATTGAACAGCAGGGCGGAACTGTGCAGCAGCGCCGCCAACCCCAGCGCCGCCGCCAGCAGTGCCGGCAGGATGCCGAACGTACAGCCCAGCGCCGCCCAGAGCGCGGCCCGGCGGCCTTGTCCGAGACCGAGCGCCACGGTGTAGATCACCCCGGTCCCGGGGGCGAGCACGACGACGAGGGCGGTGAGCAGGAATTGCGGGCTGAGCATGGCGGGTCTCGCGGTTTGGTCGCACGAGGGTGCCCGATGGCGGGCGGGCTGTCAAAGGCCGGATGCCTTGGGGGCGCGCGCAACGGGGCGCGGCCTTATCACGGTCGAAGCTCTTCAGGGGGCTGGCGTCAAGGTTGATCCCTGTCAGGGCCGAAATCGTTAAGGTTAACCGGCGTTAAGGTTAGTCGCTGTTAAGGGTGAGCTTCGAATGGGATGCCCGGCGCTGGGGGGACCGGCGCTGAGGGGGGACCGGCGACAGCGAGCGCTGATGTTAACTCCAACCTCGGTAAGATTAACCGGGATTAGGGTTGATGCCGGTGACCCTTATCGCCCATGGGCCTGGCGGCAACACCAGATGGAGGGGGTGGCGACCGGCCGGTGGCGGCAAAGCTGGCCGCGAGAGGAACAATGGAGTGCAAGGTGCCCCGCGGGAGGCGCAACGCAGACGCGGCCGGCCACGGGAGTACCTCTGAGGTGCCGGGGCCGCCACGGGACTATTCAAAGGGTCCGCGGCCGGCGACGGGAGTGGCAAACGGCTTCGCTCGCCGCGCCACCGTCTGACGCCGCCATCCCCCGGCGGTCTCAGGCCGGCTGGCGCAGCACGCGGGGCACCTTGAACTCGACGTTCTCGCGGGCGGTTTCGACCTGCTCGACGGTGACGTCATAGCGCGCGCTGAAGGCGTCGATCACCTCGTTCACCAGCACTTCCGGAGCCGAGGCACCGGCGGTGATGCCGACCGAGCGGATGCCGTCCAGCGCCCGCCAGTCGATGTCGGTGGCGCGCTGGACCAGCTGCGAATAGCCACAGCCGGCACGGCGGCCGACCTCGACCAGCCGGCGCGAGTTCGAAGAGTTGGGCGCGCCCACCACCAGCATGGCGTCGCAGCGTGCCGCCATCGCCTTGACCGCCTCCTGGCGGTTGGTGGTGGCATAGCAGATGTCTTCCTTGTGCGGGCCGACGATGGCCGGAAACCGCGCCTTGAGCGCTGCGACAATCTCGGCGGTGTCATCCACCGACAGGGTGGTCTGGGTGACGAAGGCGATCCGCCCGGGGTCGCGCACCGCCACTTCGGCCACGTCGGCGACGGTCTCGACCAGCAGCACCTCGCCCTCTGGCAGCTGGCCCATGGTGCCCACGGTCTCGGGATGGCCGGCGTGGCCGATCATGATCATTTGCAAGCCGTTCTCGAAATGGCGCTGGGCCTCGATATGGACCTTAGACACCAGCGGGCAGGTGGCATCGACAAAGACCATCTCGCGCGCCGCGGCCGCCTGCGGCACCGATTTCGGCACGCCATGGGCCGAGAAGATCACCGGCCGGTCATCGGGGCACTCCTCGAGCTCCTCGACAAAGACCGCGCCCTTGGCCTTGAGGTCGTCGACCACAAACTTGTTGTGCACGATCTCGTGGCGGACAAACACCGGCGCACCCCACTTCTCCAGCGCCATCTCGACGATCTTGATCGCCCGGTCGACGCCTGCGCAAAAGCCGCGCGGCGCGGCGAGATAGAGCGTAAGCTGGGGCAAGGCGGTCATGGCGGTCTCCGGGACTGTTGCGGTCGAGGTAATGGTTCCGGCGGCCTGCGTCCAGTGGCGGCGAAGATCACGCGGCGGTGATTTGACCTTCCGGCGCAGGAAGCCCCGAGGCGGGGCACAAAGATGGAGAGACAGGCATGATGAAACCGGGCATTCCCCTCGCGCTGACCCTGGCACTGGCCGCCGCGCCGCTCGCCGGCGCCGACCGACCCGAGGATGCGGCAGGGCTGTTTCCCTATTGGGACAGCGCCGCCGTCGCGCAGGGCGCGGCGCTCTATGCCGAAAACTGCGCCGCCTGCCATGGCGCGGCGCTCGAAGGCGAAGAGGACTGGCGCGATCGCCGCGACGACGGCGGTTATCGCGCGCCGCCGCATGACGAGACCGGCCACACCTGGCATCACTCCGATGCCCAGCTCTTTGCCATCACCAAACAGGGCACCGAGGCGGTGACCGGCGGTGCGATTGTGTCCGACATGCAGGGCTTCGGCGATCTGCTGAGCGACGATGAGATCCGGGCGGTGCTGGCCTTCATCAAGGCGCAATGGCCCGAGGAGATCATCGCCAGGCACAACGACCTCAACCGCCGCGTCGAGGCGCAGCAATAGCGCTCAGATCTGCGCCGTGGCCCAGGCCAGCACGATGTAGCGGCCGGTCTTGGCAAGGGTGACCAGCAGCAGGAACAGCCAGAACCGGGTGCGCAGCACCCCGGCGACGACGGTGACGCCATCGCCGAAGGGCGCCCAGCTGAGCAGCAGGGTCCAGTAGCCCCATTTGGCGTACCAGCGCTCGGCCCGCGCCATCACGTGGCGCGACACCGGAAACCAGCGCCGGTCCTCGTATTGCGCGGCGAAACGGCCGATCAGGTAATTGACGCAGGAGCCCAGCACGTTGCCAAGGCTGGCCCAGAACAGCAGCAGGCCCAGCGGCGCGGTTTCGCGCAGCTGCATGCCGACAAAGACAACTTCCGACTGGAACGGCAACAGGGTTGCCGCCCCGAAGGCCGCTGCGAACAGCGTGATCAGTGAGGCCAGTTCGCTCAAGCCCGAGCGCCGGTGTCAGCCGGCGGCGGCCGAGGCGGTGCGGTCTTCCTGGTGTTCGCGCGGCGGCCGTCCGATCACCTCGCGCAGGCCGTCGAGCTCGATGAAATTATCGGCCTGACGGCGCAGCTCATCGGCGATCATCGGCGGCTGGCTGCGAATGGTCGACACCACCGAGACCCGCACGCCCTGACGCTGGAGGCTCTCCACCAGCGGCCGGAAATCCCCATCCCCGGAGAACAGAACGATGTGATCCACACGCGGCGCCAGTTCCATGGCATCGACGGTCAGTTCGATGTCCATGTTGCCCTTCACTTTTCGGCGACCCTGGCTGTCGGTGTATTCCTTGGCCGGCTTGGTCACCATGGTAAAGCCATTGTAATGTAGCCAGTCGACAAGCGGGCGGATCGGTGAGTACTCTTCGTTCTCGAGCAGGGCCGTGTAATAGAACGCCCGCAAAAGCTTGCCGCGTCGCACGAACTCCTGTCGGAGAAGCTTGTAGTCGATGTCAAATCCCAGCGCCTTTGCCGCCGCATAGAGATTGGATCCATCGATGAACAGCGCAAGCCGTTCGTCCTTGTAAAACATTAATTGCCCTTCCAATAAATGGCCCAGGCCCGCTCCGTGAGTGAAAATTTGCGGCTGAGCTGCACAATAGGGTAGTGGAAAAGTCCCGCCCCGCAAGGCTTACTTGAAGGAAAAACAGTCATCGCGCACAATCATAGCGGGAAAGTTGCATTGATTGCGTTGGGTGCGAACCTGCCGCTCCCCGAAAAAACGCCGCTCGAGACGCTTCAGGCTGCGATAATTAGCCTTCAGGAGCGCGGTCTCGTGATTCGCATGGTCTCTCGATTTTATGAAACGCCCTGTTTTCCGCAAGGGGCGGGGCCCGATTATGTCAACGCTGCGCTCTGCGCGCAGTGGGACGGGCCGCCGGAGGCGCTGCTGGCGCTTTTGCACGCGGTCGAGGCCGGATTCTCGCGCACCCGAGGGGTCCGCTGGGGGATGCGGACCCTCGATCTCGATCTGATCGGACTGGGCGACGCGGTGCTGCCCGACCGCGAGACCTGGGCCGCATGGCGCCGCCTGCCGCTTGACGAGCAGATGCAACTGGCGCCCGACCGGCTGATCCTGCCGCATCCGCGGCTCGAGGATCGCGGCTTCGTGCTGGTGCCGCTGGCGGATGTGGCACCGGAGTGGCGTCACCCGGTCACCGGCGCCAGCGTGGCGGAGATGTGTGCCGCCCTGCCAGAGGCGGCGCGCGCCGAGGTCAAACCCCTGTGAACGCCTGTGAAGCCTGTCCGCCCCGATGCGCCAAAAAACCTGCTTGTCAAGCGTTTTGATCCGCTTTAAGACCTGACCTTTCTGACAGAACTCGCCAGACGGAGATTCCCCATGGCCCGCGTGACGGTCGAAGATTGCGTTGACAAAGTCCCCAACCGGTTCGAGCTGGTGATGCTGGCCGCCCATCGGGCGCGCGAGATCTCCTCTGGAGCCGCGATTACCGTGGATCGTGACAACGACAAAAACCCGGTTGTCTCGCTGCGCGAGATCGCCGAGGAAACCCAGAGCGCCGACGAGCTGCGCGAGCGGATGATCGAAAGCAACCAGACCCAGATCGAGGTCGACGAGCCGGAAGAGGACGCCATGGCGCTTCTGATGGGTTCCGAACCCGACAAGCCGCAGGACGACGACATGTCCGAAGAGAAGCTGCTCCGCGCGCTGATGGAGGCACAGGGCCAGGGGTAACCCTGGTCTGCGGTGACAAGGGTTTGCGATGATTTCTGCCGACGACCTCATCGCGCTTGTCCGCAATTACAATCCGAAGACCAACGAGGCATTGATTCACGCGGCCTATGACTATGGCCGCGAGATGCACGAGGGGCAGTTCCGCCGCTCGGGCGAGCCGTATTTCACCCATCCCGTCGCCGTTGCCGCCATCCTGACCGAGCAGCGGCTCGACGATGCCACGATCGTCACCGCGCTCTTGCACGACACGATCGAGGACACCAAGAGCACCTTCAAGCAGATCTCCGAACGCTTCGGCAACGAGATCGCGGTGCTGGTGGACGGCGTCACCAAGCTCACCAACCTGCAGCTCAACTCGACCGAGACCAAGCAGGCCGAGAACTTCCGCAAGCTGTTCATGGCGATGTCGCGCGACCTGCGCGTGATCCTCGTCAAGCTCGCCGACCGGCTGCACAACATGCGCACCATCAAGGCGATGCGGCCGGAAAAGCAGGTGCAGAAGGCGCGCGAGACGATGGACATCTATGCGCCCCTTGCCGGGCGCATGGGCATGCAGTGGATGCGCGACGAGCTCGAGGACCTGGCCTTCCGGGTGCTCAACCCCGACGGCCGTGCCTCGATCATCCGCCGCTTCATCACGCTCCAGCGCGAGACCGGCGACGTGATCCAGAAGATCACCGGCGACATGCGGCTCGAGCTCGACCGGGCCGGCATCGAGGCCGAGGTCTTTGGCCGCGCCAAGAAGCCCTATTCGATCTGGCGCAAGATGCAGGAAAAGGAGATGGGCTTCTCGCGCCTCTCCGACATCTACGGCTTTCGCATCATCACCGACACCGAGGCCGATTGCTACGGCGTGCTGGGCGTGATCCACCAGCGCTGGCGCGCGGTGCCGGGGCGATTCAAGGATTACATCAGCCAGCCGAAATCGAACGGTTACCGCTCGATCCATACCACGGTGTCGGGCCGCGACGGCAAGCGGGTCGAGGTGCAGATCCGCACCCGCCAGATGCACGACGTGGCCGAGACCGGCGTCGCGGCGCATTGGTCCTACCGCGACGGTGTGCGCAGCGAGAACCCCTTTGCCGTCGATCCGGCAAAATGGATCTCCTCGCTCACCGAGCAGTTTCAGGACGACGAGGATCACGAGGATTTTCTCGAGGCGGTCAAGCTCGAGATGTATTCCGACCAAGTGTTCTGTTTCACCCCCAAGGGCGACGTGATCAAGCTGCCGCGCGGCGGCACGCCGCTGGATTTCGCCTATGCGATCCACACCCGCATCGGCAACGCCTGCGTCGGCGCCAAGGTCGACGGGCTGCGGGTGCCGCTCTGGACCCGGCTCAAGAACGGCCAGTCGGTCGACATCATCACCGCCGATGGCCAGGCCCCGCAGGCGACCTGGCTCGACATCGCGATCACCGGCAAGGCCAAGACCTCGATCCGCCGCGCCCTGCGCGAACAGGACCGCGAGCGCTTTGTGCGGCTGGGCCGCGAGCTGGCCCGCGCGGCCTTTGAGCATGTCGGCCGCAAGGCCAAGGACAAGGTGCTGGAAACCGCCGCCCGCAACCTGCGGCTCGACGGGGCGGAAACCCTGCTGGCGCGGCTCGGCTCGGCCGAGTTGACCACCCGGGCGGTGGTCGAGGCGGTCTATCCCGACCTCGTGACCGAAGAGGGCGATGAGATCGACACCAAGCGCGCGGTGATCGGCCTTGAAAAGGGTCAGAGCTTCCGCCGCGCCCCCTGTTGCCAGCCGCTGCCGGGCGAGCGCATCGTCGGCATCACCTTTCGCGGCCAGGGCGTGGTGGTGCATACCATCGACTGCGAGACCCTTGCCGATTACGAGGACCAGCCCGAACGCTGGCTCGACCTGCACTGGTCAGAGGGCAAGCACCCGGCGGCCTATGCGGTGACGCTCGAGGTGACGATGAGCAACGATGCCGGCGTGCTCGGCCGGGTCTGCACGCTGATCGGCGGCCACAAGGCGAATATCTCCGACCTCGAATTCATCGACAGGAAACCGGACTTTTACAGGTTGCATGTCAACGTGGAACTGCGCGATGCCGAGCATCTCCACTCCCTGATCACCGCTCTCGAGGCCGAGAGCGATGTGGCCGCGGTGGCGCGAATGCGCGAAGTCACCCCGATCGCCGCCAGGGCCGAGGCGAACTGAAAGGATTACCCTTCCCGTGGTTTTCAAGCGTCGCGACAGAAAGCCGACCCTGCGCGCCATGTGGGAGTTCTTCTGGCCTCGCGGCGGCTGGGCGCGGGCGGCCCGCTATGTGAAACACCGGCTGCGCCGTCTGCCCGACCCGCCCGAGAAGATCGCCCGCGGCATCTGGGCCGGGGTCTTCACCACCTTCACACCGTTCTACACCCTGCATTTCCTCGTCGCGGCCTTTCTTGCCTTCATCATGCGGGGCAATATTCTGGCCGCGCTGCTCGGCACCTTCTTCGGCAACCCGCTGACCTATGTGCCGATCGCCGTGGTGTCGCTGCAGACCGGCTATTTCCTGCTCGGCCACGAGTTCTCGCCGCATATCGAGCGCACGCTGACCGGCAAGTTCGTCGACGCGGGCGAAGACCTGACCCGCAACTTCTGGGCCTGGGTCAAAGGCGTGCCGCAGGACTGGCACGGGCTCGAGGTGTTCTGGGACGATGTCTTCTACCCCTACATGATCGGCGGCATCATTCCCGGCATCATCGCCGCCACCGTGGCCTACGCCGTGGCCGAACCGCTGATCCGCGCCTACCAGGCCCGCCGCAAGGGGGCGCTGAAGAAACGCCTTGAGGCGATCCGCGCCAAGGCCGCCGCCAAAAAGGCCGCCGCCGCCGAAGAGGCGCGCAAGAAGGCCGATTGATTAGCGGTTTCCCCCGCCTGCGCGGGAGGTTAGCCTGTGGCCGACTGCAACCGGGGGTTCTCATGCAAAAACTCAGGCTCGGCGTGAACATCGACCACGTGGCCACCGTCCGCAACGCCCGCGGCGGTGCCTTTCCCGATCCGCTGCGCGCCGCGCAGCTGGCCGAGGCGGCCGGCGCCGACGGCATCACCGCGCATCTGCGCGAAGACCGCCGGCATATCTCCGACGCCGATATTGACGGGCTGATGGAGGTGCTGACGGTGCCGCTGAACTTCGAGATGGCGGCCACCGAGGAAATGCAGGCGATCGCCCTGCGCCACAAGCCGCATGCGGTCTGCATCGTTCCGGAAAAGCGCGAGGAGCGCACCACCGAGGGCGGTCTGGAAGTGGCGCGCGAGGAAAACCGCCTGGCGCATTTCATCGCGCCGCTGCGCGACGCCGGCTGCCGGGTGTCGATCTTCATTGCCGCCGACCGGGCCCAGATCGAGGCCGCGCATCGCATCGGCGCGCAGGTGATCGAGCTGCACACCGGCGCCTATTGCGACGCCCATGCCGAGGGCCGGATCGACGACCGCGACGCCGAGATGGCGGCGATCCGCGAGATGGCAGACTATGCGGCCTCGTTGGGCCTCGAGGTGCATGCCGGCCACGGGTTGAGCTATGACACGGTGGCGCCGGTCGCCGCCCTGCCGCAGGTGGCCGAGCTCAACATCGGCCATTTCCTGATCGGCGAGGCGATCTTTGTGGGGCTCGAAGCGGCGGTCACCGAGATGCGTGCCCGGATGGACGCGGCCCGCGCCGGCTGACCGCCCACGCGGAAAATCACCCATGTTGCATTCGGTTTGGACCCAAAGCCGCTCTTCCGCGTTGGGAGGGCAGATTGGTAACCAGACCGAGGAGGCACCCATGAGCGATCATATCGACACGCTGAAGAAACTGCACACCCGCCTGATCGACAGCCGCAACGGCTATCAGGAATCCCGCAAGGAGGTGTCGGACGAAGCCGCCTTTGTCGGTTTCTTCGACCGCCGCATCGCCGAGCGCGAAAGGTTCCACACCGAATTGCACCAGCAGCTCGGCAAGGAAGGCGTCGACGTCTCCGAATCCGGCTCCGCCGCCGCCACCGCGCACCGCGGCTGGCTGAAGCTGCGCGACGCCATCACCGGCGACGACGAGGCCGTCTATGACGAGATCATCAACGGCGAGACCGCGCTGCTCGAGAACTACGACGACGCGATCAAGGCGACCGCCGGTCATGCCGGCTATGGCTTCCTGAGCCAGCAGCGCGCCGACGTGCAGCGCGCCATCGACGAGGCCAAGGCAGAAAAGGCCCGCCACGCCGCCACCTGACGCCGTTGCATCGCTTGACGCTTCCGCCGCCCCGCTCCTCGCGGGGCGGCGTTCTTTCGTGGCGGGGATGCTTTTCCTCGGGCCGGACGCGTGATCTATTGGCCGGACGCGGACAGAGGGCGCCGCAGGCGGCAAGGACTGACACCCGGATGATCCTCGGCATCGGCACCGACCTGTGCAACATCGAGCGCATCGAGGCGATCCTCGCCCGTTTCGGCGACCGCTTTCGCAACCGGGTCTACACCCCACGCGAACAGGCCCGCGCCGCCCGCCGCCCGCATGAGGCGGCAACCTACGCCAAACGCTGGGCGGCGAAGGAAGCCTGCTCCAAGGCGCTGGGCACCGGGCTGCGCATGGGCATCGCCTGGCGCGACATGTCGGTCACCAACCTGCCCACCGGCCAACCGGTGATGCATGTCACCGGATGGGCCAAACGCCGGCTCGACGAGATGACTCCGCCGGGCCACGAGGCGATCATGCATGTCACCCTGACCGACGACCACCCCTGGGCCCAGGCCACGGTGCTGATCGAAGCCCGCTCCTTGCGCTGACACGCCAAGCTCCTGCGTCATCTTGCCAGAGGGCTCCGCCCGTTTGGAGGCTCCCGCACTCTCGGCCGGCGGAGCGTCTGCAGCGACGCGTGCGCAGGAGGGGCCAGCCCCTCGGCCTGCGGCCTCACCCCGGAGGTTTATTTGGCAAGATGAAGATGGGAGCCTGTCATTCGCCGCGGGGGAAGCGCTGGTTTTCCTCGACCTGGTTGAGGTCCATGTGGTTGCGCATGTAGCGCTCGGAGGCCTTTTGCAGCGGCTGGTGGTCCCAGGGGTAATAGGCACCGTTGCGCAATGCGTCATAGACCACCAGGCGGCGGGCCTGGCTGCGGCGGACTTCGGCGTCGAAGGCCTCGAGGTCCCAGCGGGTGGCGGCCTCGACGCGAAAGCGTTCCAGCACCTCGGCGTGGTCGGAGCGCGGGGCGAGGTTGACGCGCTCCTGCGGGTCGTCGTCGAGGTTGAAAAGCTGCTCCGGGTCGCGGGCGCAGTTGGTGTATTTCCAGGGGCCAGCGCGCAGGGCGACGAGCGGAGAATATGAGGCCTCGGCGGCGTATTCCATCGCCACCGGGCTCAGACGGGTGGCACCGTTGCCGAGCGGCACGAGACTTTCCCCGCCGGTCCAGGGCAGGACCTCGGCCATGCTCACCCCGGCAAGCTCGCAAAGCGTGGGGCAGACGTCGAGGGTGCTGACCGGCGCTTCGACCAGACCGGGCGCCATCTGCGGTGCCGAGATCATCAGCGGCACCCGGGCCGAGCCTTCCAGAAAAGACATCTTGAACCACAACCCGCGCTCGCCCAGCATGTCGCCGTGGTCCGAGACGAAGAGGATGATCGCTTCCTGGCGGGTCGCCTCGAGCGCCTCCAAGATCTCGCCGATCTTGTCGTCGAGGTAGGAGAGATTGGCGAAATAGGCGCGTCGCGCCCGGCGGATGTCATCCTCGGTGATGTCGAAGCCGCGCCAGTCGTTGGCGTCGAGGATGCGCTGCGACTGCGGGTCGTGATCGGCGTAGGTGAGCGCCGGCACCTCGGGCAGCAGGTGGTCGCAACCCTCGTAGAAATCCCAGTACTTGCGCCGCGCCACGTAGGGATCATGCGGATGGGTGAAGCTGACGGTCAGGCACCACGGCCGGTCGTCGTGGCCGCGCGCCATGTCGTAGACCTTGGCGCGGGCGTGATGGGCGACCTCGTCGTCGTATTCCATCTGGTTGGTGATCTCGGCGACGCCCGCCCCGATGACCGACCCCATGTTGTGATACCACCAGTCGATCCGTTCACCCGGTTTGCGGTAATCCGGGGTCCAGCCGAAATCGGCCGGGTAGATGTCGGTGGTCAGCCGCTCCTCGAACCCGTGCAGCTGGTCGGGGCCGACGAAATGCATCTTGCCCGAGAGGCAGGTGTGATAGCCGGCCCGCCTCAGGTGGTGCGCGTAGGTCGGGATCGACGAGGCGAACTCGGCGGCGTTGTCATAGACCCCGGTGGCCGAGGGCAACTGCCCCGACATGAATCCCGCCCGCCCCGGTGCGCAGAGCGGCGAGGCGGTATAGGCATTGGCAAACCGGGTCGAGCGCCGCGCCAGCTTTGCCAGGTTGGGCAGGTGCAGCCAGTCTGCCGGACCATCGGGAAAGAAGGTGCCATTGAGCTGGTCGACCATGAAGATCAGGATGTTGGGCTTGTTCGCCATGTCGCCTCCCCGCGGGTTTTGCCACAGCTTGGCAGGCCGGATGGCCCGCGTCAAAGCCCCCGGTTGCTTGACACCTCGGGCACGGGGCCGCATGTAGCCTGCGACAGGTAACGCGGGGAGCCCCATGTCCATGGCCGAGGAAAAGAAAGGCAATGCGATCGTCGAGACGATCAAGACCGTTGTCTATGCATTGCTGATCGCGGGCGTCTTCCGCACGGTGTTCTTTCAGCCGTTCTGGATCCCCTCCGGCTCGATGAAGGACACGCTCTTGATCGGCGATTTCCTTTTCGTCAACAAGATGGCCTATGGCTATTCCTATGCCTCCTGCCCCTCGATCATCGTGCCGCGCTTCGGCATCGATCTCGACGCCACCGATTTCTGCGGCTGGGCCGATGGCGACAACGACCGGCTGTTCGGCTCCGAGCCCGCGCGTGGCGATGTCGCCGTCTTTCGCCATCCGGTCACGGGTCGCGATTTCATCAAGCGGGTTGTGGGCCTGCCGGGCGAGAAGATCCAGGTGCGCGCCGGTGTGCTGCATATCGACGGCCAGCCGGTCGAGCAGACCCCCAATGGCACTTTCGAAGAGGTCGCCGGACCGCAGGGCCCGCAGCGGCTCAGCCCGCGCTGCTCGAACGCGCCGGTGGGCGATGGCGCGCTGTGCGAAAAGGCGAAATACATCGAGACCCTGCCGGAGGGCACCAGCCATTCGGTGCTCGACATCGGGCGGCAGTCGTCCGACAACACGCCGGTCTTTACCGTGCCCGAGGGGCATTACTTCATGATGGGCGACAACCGCGACAATTCCACCGACTCGCGGTTTCCGCAGCAGGTCGGCGGCGTCGGCTTTGTGCCCTTCGAGAACCTTGTCGGCCGCGCTGACCGGGTGATGTTCTCCTCTGCCGGCAGCTCCATGCTGTTCTTCTGGACCTGGCGGGGTGATCGGTTCTTCAAGGCGATCGAGTGAAGCTCTCGGCGGAACTGAAGGCGCTGGAGACGCGGCTGGGCCATGAGTTTGCCGAGCCGCGCCACCTGCTGCGCGCGGTGACCCATTCGTCGATGTCGACGCCGACCCGCAGTGACAACCAGCGGCTCGAGTTCCTCGGGGACCGGGTGCTGGGGCTGGTCATGGCCGAGGCGCTGCTCGATGCCGACACCCAGGCCAGCGAGGGGCTGCTGGCACCGCGGTTCAATGCCTTGGTGCGCAAGGAGACCTGCGCCGATGTCGCCCGGCAGATCGATCTTGGCGCGGCGATGAAGCTTGGCCGGTCGGAGATGCTTTCTGGTGGCCGGCGCAAGATGGCGCTTCTGGGCGACGCAATGGAGGCGGTGATCGCCGCGGTCTATCTCGACGGCGGGTTCGAGGCCGCCAAGGCACTGGTGCTGCGGCTCTGGGGCAAGCGGGTCGACAGCGTCGAGGAGGATGCCCGCGACGCCAAGACCAGCCTGCAGGAGTGGGCCCAGGCCCGCGGCCAGAAGCCGCCGGTCTACGATCAGATCAGCCGCTCGGGGCCGGATCATGCGCCGGTCTTCATCATCGAGGTGCGGTTGGAGAGCGGCCAGAGCACGCGGGCCGAGGCCAAGTCGAAACGCCAGGCCGAACACGCGGCGGCCAAGGCTCTGCTCGCGAAGCTTGACGCGGGCTGATCACGGGCCTGCAGGCCGCAGGCCCCGCGGATCAGAACAGCGACATCACCTGAGCCAGTGCGCCGGTGGTATTGGCCGCCACGGTCACGCCAAAGGCAAAGGTGGCGGTGGCCACCCGGCGGCTCGGGCCGAGCTGGCCCAACTCGCGGCGCAATCGCCGGGTTTCTTCCTGCGGGATCGGGTCGCAGAGCAGCCGGCGGATCAGGGTCTCGCGCTGGCGCTGGGCGTCGGATGTCTTCAGCCTCTGTGCCGGCCGGGTGCCACGTGCCCTGGCGGTGCCCAGCGACTGCCGCGGGCGGGTCGGCCTGGGGGCGAGGGCATCGAGAAAGACCTGCCGGTCGATCACCGCCTCGGTGTTCAGCCAGCCGACGCCGGTCACCGGGTAGCGGGCGACGATCGCCTGGCTCATCCGCGCCAGCTCGACCTCGGCGGCAAGGCCGTTGTCTGCCGTCACCGATAGCAGGTAGCTGCGCGCCGCGCCCGCGCCGCTGGCGGTGAGCGTGACGCCTCTGACGGTCTGGCCGGTGTCGCGCGGGCGGCGGGCATGCAGCCGGGTGATGTCGCGGCGCAGGCGGGTTTCATGGACATCGCGGCGGCTGTGCGTCGCGACAGGCAGATGCAAGCGTGCGGTGAGTGTGACCTGGGCCTGCGGGCAATCGTGGATTGTTTCGCTGTGAGTGATCATAGGATTACGCTAGGCGGCGATTCGGGCGCAAATTCGGACCAATTTCGGCCTGGCTGCCCTATTGTGCCGATTTATTAAGGCAATCGCGCCACAATGTGGTGCCCTGCCAGCGCAACGCCATCGGATCGTCACAGGTTCGGTGAACAATCCCGCCGGGCGTCGGGGTGGTTTCGCCTCTGGTTTTAGGGCCGGATCTGCGCTAGTCGCTGTGGATTATTGACAGGAAGCCTGACCCCATGACCACACGCGCCGGATTCGTCGCCCTGATCGGAGAGCCCAACGCGGGCAAATCGACCCTCACCAATCGCATGGTGGGCGCGAAAGTGTCGATCGTGACCCACAAGGTGCAGACCACCCGGGCCCGCATTCGCGGCGTGGCGATTGAAGGCGACAGCCAGATCGTCTTTGTCGACACGCCCGGCCTGTTCCAGCCGCGCCGCAGGCTCGACCGGGCGATGGTCGCCGCCGCCTGGAGCGGGGCCGCCGACGCCGATATCGTGGTGCTGCTGGTCGAGGCGCACCGCGGCGTGACCGCGGGCGTCGAGAGTATCCTCGAGGGGCTTGTGGACATCGGCAAGGGCCGCCGGGTGGCGCTGGCGATCAACAAGATCGACCGGGTGAAATCCGACGTGCTGCTGGCGCTGACCGAAGACCTGAACGCGCGCTATGGCTTTGTAGAGACTTTCATGATCTCGGCCGAAAAGGGCTATGGCTGCGACGACCTGAAGACATGGCTGGCCGAGGAGCTGCCAGAGGGTCCCTGGCTCTATCCCGAGGACCAGATCGCCGATCTGCCGCTCCGGATGATCGCCGCCGAGATGACCCGCGAGAAGCTGACCCTGCGGCTGCATCAGGAACTGCCCTACCAGCTGACCGTCGAGACCGAGAATTGGGAAGAGCGCAAAGACGGCACCGCGCGGATCGACCAGGTGGTCTATGTGGCACGTGATGGCCATAAGGGCATCGTGCTGGGCAACAAGGGCGAGTCGATCAAGGCGATTTCCAAGGCGGCCCGCGAGGAGCTCGAGGAGTTTCTCGGCCGCCGGGTGCATCTGTTCCTGCAGGTCAAGGTGCGGGAGAAGTGGCTGGAAGAGGCGGCGCGCTATTCCGAGATGGGTCTGAATTTCCGCGACGGCAACGGCTGAGCTGCGCCGGGACCCCGGAGGAACGGCCGGGGCCCCGACCGCTGCCGGCGCCCTGGGGAGAGCGACACGCCGGCAGACCACGAGATGGCGGCGGCGGGAGAGAGACCGCCGGGCCTGCGGCGCCCCCGGGCGCGGCGGAGGTCTCGTGGCAATCGTGAGCGAAACCGTTGCCTGTATGTAGGGCGGTGCGGGAGGTCTTCAAATGATGATATGTGTCAGCACCGGTGCCGCATGCGGCTGACGGCGGATTTCTGGGTCGCGGCCTATATCGCGCGGCTGCGGCAGGCGGATATCCCGGCCTTCGTGGTGGCGCATGGCGATGACACCTCGGGCATGGTGGTGATCAAGCTCAACACGCTCGACGGCCGGGCGCGGGTGTTTCACCGGATGCATGACTTGATGGCCGACGAGACCCGCTGGCAGGAGATGCAGGCGGGTCCCGAGGGTGAGATCGACGCCACATTGGCCCGGCAACGCGCGATGGACCCCGACCTCTGGGTGATCGAGGTCGAGGACCGCGCCGGGCGGCATCTGCTGGACAGCGGCGGGCTTTGAGCCCAGCGTGGCGGCCATGGATTGGCGCGACACCGGAATACTTCTGGGCCTCAGGCACCATGGCGAGACCTCGGCCATCGTCGAGGTCTTTACCCCGGCGCACGGCCGTCACGCCGGCGTGGTGCGCGGCGCCACCAGCCGCAAGCTCGGCCCGGTGCTGCAGCCCGGCGCGCAGCTCGACCTGCACTGGCGGGCGCGGCTCGAGGAACATCTCGGCGCCTTTACGGTGGAGCTGCAGCGCTCGCGCGCAGTGCAGGCGATGGGCAGCCGGCTGGCGCTGTCGGGGCTGAACGCGGTCTGCGCGCTTCTGGCCTTCTGCCTGCCCGAGCGCGAGCCGCACCCGGCACTGTATCTGCGCACCGAGCAGTTGCTCGACCTGCTGGGGCAGGACGCGCTCTGGCCGCTGGCCTACCTGCGCTGGGAACTGGCGTTGCTCGAGGACCTGGGCTACGGGCTCGACCTGTCGTGCTGCGCGGTGACCGGGGCCGAGGGCGGTCTGGCCTATGTCTCGCCGAAATCCGGCCGGGCGGTCTCGCGCGCGGGCGCGGGCGACTGGGCGGATCGGCTGTTGCCGCTGCCTGAGGTGATGCTGGGGCAGGGGGCGGCCGAGAGCGCCGAGATCGCCGCGGCGCTGCGGGTCACCGGGTATTTCCTGAGCGAGAAACTGGCGCCGGCGCTGGGAAACCGGGCCCTGCCGGAGGCGCGGGCCCGGTTCGTGGAACGGGTCGGGTGACCCCGATGTGCGCCTGCGGCGCGCTGGGGTCCCGGGGTCCGCGGCGGGCGTGCGCCCGAGGGGGGCCATCGGAGGCTCTGTGGGGAGAGTGCGGGAGCCTCCGAACGGGGGGAGCCCTCTGGCAAGATGACGCCCGGGCAGCGGGGTCAGTTGATGGCGATGAAGACCATTTCACGGCCATCTTCGTTGCGCAGCACCAGTCGGGTGCCGTCGAATTCGCGAATTGTCATCTCGCGCAGGGCGGCGAGGAACTCGGCCTCCTGCTGGAACTGCAGGCACATCCGCTGGGTGACCCCCATGCGGCCGGGGTCAAAGCCTGGTTTCTGAGCCGACTGGACGCCGAAGAATCGGTTGCACGGCGTGGTGCCGGCGATCTGGGCCGGGGTCGGAAAGGTGAGCGTGGCGCTCGCCTCGAAGGCCTCGCCATCGATGGACTGGAGCTTCCAGAGGGTGTCGCTGTCTTGCGCACCGCTCAGCGTCGCTGAGAGGCTGGCAAAGGCGGAGGTGACCGCCGAGAGGAGTGTGTGTGTCATGCCGCCAATCTATGGCGTCCGCCGGCGGCGGGAAGCGGGGTAACGGGCTTTGTCATTCCGGCTCGGCGACAAAGATCATTTCGCGCCCGGCGTCATTCGACAGGATCAGCGTGTCGCCCTGTACCTCGGCCAGAGACATCGCGCGCAGGGCGGCGAGAAAGGCCTGTTCGGCGGCAAGCTCGGGGCAGGCACGGCGGGTGGTGCGCAGCGGGCCTGTGCCGAACCAGGGGTAGGGTTCGGTCTGTTGGCCGGAGAAACTGTTGCAGGGGCCCTGGCCCGCGATCACGCCCTCGGCGGGAAAGCTGAGGGTCGCGCGCGCGGTGAAAGGCGCGCCGTCGAGACGGTCGAGACGCCAGCTGGCCTCCGCCGCGCCGTAGGCGGCGAGGGTTTCATCCCGGTCGCAGGTGGCCAGCAGGGTGGCGGCGATCATTGTCAGAGCTAGTTTCATACCGGGGATATAGCCGCCGAAAGTCGCAATTGAAATATCGGTGTGCTCTCTTCCCTGTGGCGATGATGGGGGATAGAAGCGAAACATGCATTGGACCTTGCCGAATATCCTGACCGTGCTGCGCCTTGCCGCAGCTCCTGCCGTGCCGCTGATGTTCCTCTACTGGGCCCGGCCCTATGCGGATATCGCGGCGCTGGTGCTGTTTCTCACCGCCGCGGTGACCGACTGGTTTGACGGCTACCTGGCGCGGGCCTGGAAGCAGGAGACCAAGATCGGCACCATGCTCGACCCGATCGCCGACAAGGCGATGGTGGTGATCGCGCTGATGGTGATCGCGGCCTATTCGTCGTTTTCCGCCTGGGTGGTGCTGCCGGCGACGGTGATCCTGTTCCGCGAGGTCTTTGTCTCGGGGCTGCGCGAGTTCCTCGGCGACGTGGCCGGCACGCTCAAGGTGACCAAGCTGGCCAAGTGGAAGACCACGCTGCAGATGGTGGCGATCGCGGTGCTGTTCGGTCAGGGCATCTTCGAGCATTATTTCGGCATGTGGTCGATGGGCATGGACCCGGCGATCATCGGCGCGGTGCTGGACGGCCGCGAGAGCGACGAGCTGGGGCTGGTGCCGATGTATCGCGGCATGTTCTGGTCGGGCTATGTCGGGCTGATCCTGCTGTGGATCGCCGCCGCGCTGACGCTGATCACCGGTTGGGATTACTTCCGCAAGGCGCTGCCGCATCTCAAGGAGGACGGCTGATGGACGTGCTCTATTTCGCCTGGGTCCGGGAGCGGATCGGCGTGCCGAAGGAGCGGGTCGAGACCGGCGCCGCGACGGTGGCCGATCTGGTCGAGGAGCTCCGGGCGCGCGAGCCGCGCTATGCGGCGGCCTTTGCCGATCTCTCGGCGCTGCGGGTGGCGGTTGACCAGGAGCTGGCGGATTTCGATGCCGGGCTCGCGGGGGTGCGCGAGGTTGCCTTCTTTCCGCCGATGACCGGAGGCTGATCGGCATGCAGGTGCGGGTGCAGCAGGAGGCCTTCGATCTCGGTGTCGAGGCGGCGGGCTTCGCCGCCGCACAGAGCGACATGGGCGCGGTGGTGACCTTTACCGGCATCGTGCGCGATGGCGCCGAGGGCGGCATGGTGGCGATGGAAATCGAACATTATCCCGGCATGACCCAAAAGGCGCTGGAAGAGATTGCCGCGCAGGCCGTCCGGCGCTGGGACCTGGGCGATGCGCTGGTGATCCACCGCTACGGGCGGCTGGGGCGCGACGAGATGATCATGATGGTCGCCACCGCGGCGCGGCACCGCAGGGCGGCCTTCGAGGCGGCAGAGTTCCTGATGGACTACCTCAAGAGCCGGGCGCCGTTCTGGAAAAAGGAAATCGCCGCCGACGGGGCCGAATGGGTGGCGGCAAAGGATGAAGATGAGGATGCCCTGTCGCGCTGGTGAGCGGGCGGCAGCCTTTGGCCTTGTGTTGCGCCTCGGACGGCATCACCGGTCGTGCATGCCCTTGCCCTGAAGGATCAGCGGCGCCCATTTCTCCACCCGTCTGGCGCGTGTCGCCGATTGTTTGGCACCGGATATCTGCAGCACGTAGCCGCGCTGCCGGCCCGGGGTCAGCGCCTCGAAGGCGGCGTTCAGATCGGGATCGGCAGCGAGCGCCGCGCTCAGCTCCTCCGGCATCTCAAGGTCGTCGCTGGCAAAGGTGACCCTGCGTCCGGTTCGCTGGTTCTCGACTGCGCGCGCAAGGTAGTCGCGCACCGCGTCCTCGCGGGCCTCCACCTCGGCCAGATCGGTAAAGCAGATCATCCGGGCCGAGCGGGAATTCGGCCCCGGCGCCACCAGCAGCGCCTCGGGATCGTCCAGCAGCACCCCCTTGAAGAAGCCCAGAGCGCAATGCGCCTTGAACCCCCAGAGGATCGCGATATTGCCGCCGTGGGCGCGATAGACCGGGCCGCGCCACTTGAAGGCCTCGTCGACCGGACCGTCGAGCAGGAGCGCCCGCAGCGCGCGCAGTTCCTCTTGCCAGTGGTCGAGCCGGTCGAACCAGATGCCGCAGCGACGGTCGGGTGTGCCCATGGTCTCCTCCTGTCGGCAAGTCTGCCGCGACGCCGCGGCCCGGACAACAGGAAACCCGCCGTCGGGGGGCCGGTCAGCGCTTCAGCGCGTCGCGGATCTCGAGCAGCACGTCGAGCTGGCTGGGGCCGGCGGGTTCGGCTTCGACCGGGGTGGCAGTTTCCTCGCGGGCGGCGCTTTCCTTGATGCGGTTGACCATCTTGACCAGCATGAAGACCACGAAGGCGATGATCAGGAAGTTGATGACCGCCATGACAAAGCTGCCATAGGCGAAGATCGAGGCGCCGGCCTCGCGCGCGACCTCGAGGCTGGCCTCGGCCGGGACCTCGCCGGCAAGCACCACGTAATGGTCGGTGAAATCGATGCCGCCGGTGAACAGCCCGATGATCGGGTTGATGATGTCGCCCACCAGCGAGGTGACAATGGCGGTAAAGGCGGCGCCGACGATGATGCCGACGGCCATGTCCATCACGTTGCCCTTGGCAATGAAGAGCTTGAATTCCTGAAGCATGCTGCCTGTCCCTTCGCAGTGTGTCATCGCGCGGCCCAATGGCCCTGCCGCGCGATGATGCGAAGATGCGCGCCTGCCGCAAGCGCTTTCAGAGAAAGCGCGCGCGGCGTGTCGTCAGGGCCTCAGCCCGGCAGCTTGCCGGTCAGGACATAGCGCAGGATGTCGACCACCTGGGCGGGCTCGCGCGCCACCGCCAGCGCAGCGGCATCCACTTCCTTGAGCGCGTGGTCATGGTCGGGCTGCTGCAGCACGATCAGCGACTTGCCCATCGCTGCGGCATAGCCGGCGTCAAAGGCCGCGTTCCACTGGCGGTACTTCTCGCCGAAGCGCACCACCACCACATCGGCCTCTTCGATGCCTTTGCGGGTGCGGATGGCGTTGACCATGGCGCCCTTGTGATCGTGCCAGTACTTGTTGTCCTCGGCGCCGAGGATCGCCACGCCGCAATCGTCGCTCGCCGCATGGTCGGTGACCGGGGCAGAGAACACGATGTCGAGGCCCTCGGCCCCTTGGGTGATCTGTTCGCGCCAGTCGGTGTGGATCTCGCCGCTGAGATAGACGGACAGGGTCATGAGGAGGCTCCTTGCAATGCCTTCGGGGCTTGCCATGGCCTAGCATCCGGGCTGCCCGAGGTCGAGACTCAGGCAGACGGCCCGCGCCGGGGCAGGCGCGCGCCGTCTGGAGTGGACCGAAGGCAGGGGCTGTCAGCAGCCGGTGCCGCGCAGCACCACGCGGAAGGTGCGGCCGATCAGCGTCAGGTCGGTGCGCAACGACAGCTCGCGGAAATAGCGGGCGTCAAAGATCGCGCGTTCAGAAAAGCTGCTCTCGTTTCGGACCGAGGTCTGCCAGATGCCGGTGATGCCGGGGCGCATGGCGTAATAGGCGGTGCCGGGATAGAGCGCCCGCTGCTCGACCATCATCGGTCGCGGCCCGACCAGCGACATGTCACCGGTGAGCACGTTGAACAGCTGCGGCAGCTCGTCGATCGAGCTCTTGCGGATGAAGGCGCCCATCCGGGTGATCCGCGGATCGTGGCGCAGCTTCTGGCTGTGATCCCACTCCCGGCGCGCCGCCGGGTCGGCATCAAGATGGGCCTGCAGCCGGGCGTCGGCGTCATGCACCATCGAGCGCAGCTTCCACATCCGGAAGACCTTGCCGTTGCGACCGATCCGCTTTTGCCGGTAGATCGGCGAATGGCCGTCCAGCGAGATCAGCAGGCAGAGCGGTACCAGCAGCGCGATCACCGGCGGCAGGGCCAGCAGGACGACCCCGAAATCCAGAAGGCGCTTGGCCCATTGACGATAAAGACCGCGGCTCTGCGGGTGAAAGTCACTTATAAAAAGGCTGTCTGGTGAGGCTCCCTGAATGGGCTCCACCGGACGCATATGCATTGTCAACGTCATGCCCTCCTGAGGCGGTCAATGACGAAGCGCCGTGCACCGGTTCGGATGTCTGCGGGCACACCTCACCCGCACCGCAAAAAGCAGCGCGAACACAAGGTTCCCGATGTCGAATTTCAAGGCAGCCGGAGACCCCCAAAGGTGTCACCCGCCACGCGCAGACCCGTTCCCGTACACTTCACTCCCAGGTGAAAGCACCAACCCCCAAGTGCCGTTTGCAAAAAACCATCTTCGCCGAATGGCTCGGTCGATTTTCAGCTCGACTGGATCAAATCTGGCGGCTCACCCCAGTGTCGTCAAGTTGCCTCAAATGTCGTTCAACTTTTACGGTACTGGTCTCGGGGTGGCCTGATAACCTTGGGTAAACCTGGCCGTCCGGGGCCGCCGGGCGGCCTTGATCGGCGCGATCCGGGGCGCTGCCATCGGCCGGCGCGGCGCCGTCGGTGGTGCCTGAATACATCTCACACGTGTGTGTTGGGGTAGGATTGTAATCGCCTCGTTGACAATCCTGTCGATTTCGACCGGCCCGTTCCGAAGCGGCGACAGTGAAGCGGTTAATATCTCGTTACTTTTGCCGGTCACGGCGGGAAACCCAAGACCAACTCCCCTTTGCGACGGCGTCTCACGCCTTGGCACCCAGTCGAGGGCAGGCGCGGGAACCGTGCGCAAGGTCACAGAACTTGACGCCATCTAGCGCCAAAACCACCGAAAAGACACGAAAAGTTTTTTCGCAGTCGAGAGGGCCACTCCCCCTATGAGAGTGATCAATCGGCCTAATTTCCGAGGATTGGTGCCAAACCCGCCGACCCGGCGTCGCGCTTCGGCGGCGATGATTCGAGCCACGGCGGCCGGGTGGCGTTGCAAGGATGCCGCCAAGGCACTATTGCCGAGAAGGAGTTTTGCAGCCCGGAGCCCCAAGGCATGGCCAATCATCTGTACCAGCGCGACCTGCCGGCCGATCTCGATCTCGGCCCGGTCGTGGCCATAGATTGCGAGACCATGGGGCTGCATCCGCACCGTGACCGGCTCTGCGTCGTCCAGCTGTCGTCAGGCGACGGCCATGCCCATCTGGTGCAGATCGCCCGCGGCCAGACCGAGGCGCCCAACCTCTGCCGGCTGCTGGCCGATCCGGCGGTGCTCAAGCTGTTCCACTTCGGCCGTTTCGACATCGCCGCGCTGCTCAACGCCTTCGGCACGCTGACCGCGCCGGTCTATTGCACCAAGATCGCCAGCAAGCTGATACGCACCTACACCGACCGCCACGGGCTCAAGCACCTGCTGCAGGAACTGCTCGGCGTCGACATCTCGAAGCAGCAGCAATCGAGCGATTGGGGCGCTGACGAGCTGACCCGGGCGCAGCTCGATTACGCCGCCTCTGACGTCCTTTACCTGCACCGGCTGCGCGCCGCGCTCGACCTCAGGCTGGCCCGCGAGGGGCGGTCCGAGCTGGCGCAGGCCTGCTTCGACTTCCTGCCTGCCCGCGCCCGGCTGGATCTCGCTGGCTGGCCCGACCAGGACATCTTTGCCCATTAACCACGTTGCACGGCGCCGCTGCGCTCCTAGATTGAAGCCAAGACGAGGATGAAGGGCCGGACCATGGCCGTGACCGAGACATTCCATTCCAGAGTGGTGGCGGGGCTCAAGGTGCTGCTGCCGCTGACCGCGCTCGGCCTGCTCTCGACCGTGTTCCTGCTGTCGCGCACTGCCAATGACGAGCCCGACCTGACCTTCTTTGCCGACGCCTCGGAAATCCCCGAACGCGACAGTGTCACCCGGCCTTATTACACTGGCAGCACGCCGGAGGGTCATGCCGTGTCGGTCACCGCCGAAAGCGCCCAGCCGCAGCCAGAGGACCCGGCCGGGGTGCTGGCCGAACACCTCAGCGCCGCCTTTCGGCTGACCGACGGCACGCGGATCAACATCCTCGCCGACAGCGCCACGGTCAACGAGCCGGCCGACCGCATGGCGTTGCAGGGCGGGGTGGTGATCGACAGTTCCACCGGCTACCGGCTCGAGACCGCCGAACTGCATTCGGCGCTCCGCTCGGTCCACGCCGATGCGCCTCAGGGGGTGACCGGCACCAGCCCGATCGGCGACCTCTCGGCCGGGGCGTTGCGCATCCGCGACGGTGGCGGCGAAGGCCAGGTGCAAATGTTTTTCACAAAGGGCGTGAAGCTGGTATATCAGCCCGCAAGACAGCCCGCCCAGGAAGGTGACACCCCATGACTCCCATTCGTCTGATCGCGATCGCCCTGCTGTCGCTGCTGCCGTTCGCGCTGCTGGCCCAGGGCGCCCAGGTGGGGTTCGGGGCGCTTCAGGCCGATCCTGATGCGCCGGTCGAGGTCACCGCCGATAACCTGACGGTGAACCAGAACGACGGCACCGCGCTGTTCACCGGCAACGTGATCGTCGGCCAGGGCGAGATGCGCCTGTCGGCGCCGCGGGTGCTGGTGGTCTATGCCGAGGACCGTTCCGAGATCGCCAGGCTCGAGGCCCGCGGCGGGGTGACGCTGGTGTCGGGCGAAGAGGCGGCCGAGGGCGAGAGCGCCGATTACGACGTCGAGGCCGGGGTCATCGTGATGACCGGCAACGTGATGCTGACCCAGGGCGGCTCGGCGCTGACCGCCGACAAGATGGTCGCCGACATCAATGAAGGCACCGCGACGATGACCGGCCGGGTCAAGACCGTGCTGCAGACCTCGGGCAGCACCCAGTAACATGACGCCACCAGACCTGACCCTGACCGAAGGCTCCGTCGGGCTGCGCATCGATCACCTGCGCAAGAGCTACCGCAAGAAGGTGGTGATCCGAGATGTCAGCATGGAGCTGCAGCGCGGCGAGGTGGTGGCGCTGCTGGGTCCAAACGGCTCCGGCAAGACGACGACCTTCTACTCGGTGGCCGGTCTGGTCTTTCCCGAGGGCGGCCGGGTGACGATCGACGGCCAGGACGTGACCACGATGCCGATGTACCGCCGCGCCAAGCTCGGCATCGGCTACCTGCCGCAGGAGATGTCGATCTTTCGCGGCATGAGCGTCGAGGACAACATCCGCGCGATCCTTGACATTGCGGTCAGCGATGGCCGGCGGCGGCGCGAGCGCCTCGAGGAACTGCTGTCGGAGTTCCACATCGAACACCTGCGCCGTGCCCCGGCGCTGGCGCTGTCCGGGGGCGAACGCCGCCGGGTCGAGATTGCGCGCTGTCTTGCCGCCGAGCCGAAGTACCTGCTGCTCGACGAGCCCTTTGCCGGCGTCGACCCGATCTCGGTCGGCGACATCCGCGCGCTGGTCTCGGACCTGTCGAACCGCGGCATCGGCGTGCTGATCACCGATCACAACGTGCGCGAAACCCTCGAGATCGTCGACCGCGCCTACATTCTGCACGACGGCACGGTGCTGATGTCCGGCACGCCGGCGGAGGTGGTCGAGAACGAAAACGTCCGCCGCGTCTACCTGGGCGATCAGTTCCGGATTTCCTGAACCGTGCCGGTAGCTTGGACCGCCCGACGCTAACGCGCTGTTTACCGTTTGAGGTGCAATTGTCGTGACAAATCATTGACAGACGGGCGTGCTCTGTCCTCAAATGGGGGCATGACGCTCGAGTGGCTTGCCTTGATAGGAGTCGCGTTCCTGATTTTCGGGATGGGTCTACATGTACAAGCACCTCGTCGCGTCAGGATCCCGAGATGGTGAGTGGAAGCGTTCGGCTGCCCCCGGCGGCCGTGGCGCGACGCGTCACCGGAACAATAAGAAGGACGCAAGATGCGCTATCAAATCACCGGCAAGCAAATCGACATCGGCGCGGCCCTGCAGACCCATGTGCAGGATGGGTTGGGCGGTGTCGTGCAGAAATATGCCGAACGTCCGACCGATGCGAATATCGTGTTCTCCAAGGCGGCGCATGAGTTCGTCTGCGAGGCCACGGTGCATCTGTCAACCGGTCTGACTGCTCAGGCCAAGGCGCATGCTACTGAAATCTATGCCGCTTTCGAAAGCTGCTGCGACAAGATGGAGAAGCAGCTGCGGCGCTACAAGCGGCGCCTGAAGGACCACCACAAGGATCGGTCCGAGCCCGTTGAAACGTTTGGCGCTTCATCGTATATCCTCGCCAGCGACGCGGTGGACGAAGATTCGGAGCCGGAGAGCCTGCAACCGATGATCGTCGCCGAAATGAAAACGGACATTCCCGCACTCACGGTTGGCGAAGCTGTGATGCAGATGGAGCTTGCGGGTGCACCGGTGCTGGTGTTTCGGAACGAGAAGAAGGGTCTGAACGTCGTTTACCGGCGCGATGATGGCAATATCGGCTGGATCGAACCGCAAGAAAAGGCTTGAGCCCGCGGTCTGGTCAGGAATGGGAATACAGGCGAGCATATGGAACTTTCAGATTTGCTGAAACCCGAGGCAATCCGGGTCAATACCGGCTGCACGAGCAAGAAGCGTTTGATGCATGATGTCGCCGACCTGGCCCAGGCCGCCTATGGCATCGACGCTGGCCATGCCTTCGAGTCGCTGCTCGAGCGTGAATCCCTGGGGCCGACCGGTGTCGGCCACGGGGTGGCGCTGCCGCATGCACGGATCGCCGGCCTCGAGACCTGCGTCGGTGTCTTCATGCTGTTGGAAAAGCCGATCGATTTCGAGTCCGTCGACCGCCAGCCGGTCGACATCGTCTTTGGCCTGTTCGCGCCGGAGGATGCCGGTGTCGAACACCTCAAGGCGCTGGCACGGGTCTCGCGCCTGCTGCGCGACCCCTCGGTCTGCACCAAGCTGCGCGCCAACCAGAGTGTCGTGACGCTCTACACCATCCTCACCGAAGAAGAGGCGATGAAGGCCGCCTGAGCGGCCGCCTCATCCGGCCGCGCGTAGGGTGGGCAGTGCTCACCGATTGCCGCCAATCGCCCGTAGGGTGGGTCTGCGACCCACCGGCCGCCGACAGCCGTCCCGCAGGGTGGGTCTGCGACCCACCTACCGCCAGTCGCCAAACCCCAGCATCAGGTAATCCCGCGGATAGGCTGCCCGCGCCAGCGCCTCGAGATCTGCATCGTAGATCTCGGCCAGCGTCACCGGCCCGTCAGGCGCCGCCGCCACCACCTCCGGCGCGGCCACTCCGACCCGCTCCGCCAGTTGCGCCAGCCCCTCGGCCAGATCCTCCTCGCGCAGCACCACGTCTGGCAGGCAGAGATCGCCCATCCCCTGCAACAGACCGCTCTGGCTGGCCCAATGCGGATCGATCCGCAGGTTGGTCTGCCCCGCCAGGTTGGCTTTGATGAATTCGAGGAAGCCGCCAAAAGCCGCCCGGTGTGCGCCCGCGTCATAGGACGGATCGGGCCAGTTTTCTGGCAGGGGCAGGTCGTGGCGGTTGATCAGCACGCGTCGTATGCGGCCGAAACACTGCGGCCCGGTGGCGAGGATGCGCTGGCAAAAGACGTGATGCGCCCGCGCCAGCGGATGGCGCAGCACGGTAAAGCGCCGGTGGCCGGCGTTGCGGCGCAGCCATTGGCGCAGGCTCTTCTGGTTGAAATCGCGCGTCAGCCCACCGCCGGTCGCCGCCAGCCAGTCACAGACCGCGTCCTCCGGCCCGCCCTTGATCGGCATGTAGAGCAGCGGCGCCGCGCCGGCCGCCACGTAGCCCGGCACCGCCGCCCCGCGGCGCGGCTCGAAATTCGGCGTGCGCGACAGGTCGAACCGGTCGAGCCGGGCCAGCGCCTGCTGCATCTCGTCGAAATTCTCGACCTTGTCCGAGATCGGCGCCGGGTTCTGCCGCTTGAGATTGTGATCGAAGCCCTCGAGCTCGGTCTCGCAGCCCAGCCAGCGCGCCAGGCCGTTCATCACGCCCAGGTCCTGCACGTCCTCGTAAGCCACGTAGAACGCCGTCTGACCGCGCTTTTGCAACCCGTTCAGCAGCCGGACCTGAAAGCCTTGCAGCGCCTCGAGATGGGCCTCGAAATCGGCGCTGTCAAAGACCGCGCGCGCGTCCTTGCGGCGGGCGACATTGGTCAGCTTCCACTGGTCGGTCTGCTGCGCGATCTTCCAGCTGACGTAGCTCTCGACCGGGTTGCGGGTCAGCACGATCTTGGCGATGCGCGCATCGTCGAGCAGCGGCTCGAGAATGCGCGGGTCATGGTCGTGGAAATAGCGGAACCCCGCCAGCCCCTCGGCGCCGCGCACCCGGTCGAGCAAGGCCTGCGGATCGGCGTCGCGCGTCGCCTGGTCCAGCCCCAGCAGCTCGGTCTTGTTGGGGTAGCCGATGAAATGCGGGTTGAAGGCCTCGCCGAGGCAGGAAATGCCGTCAAAAAGATTCAAATTGGCTTCAAGCAGGTTGGAGCCGGTGCGCATCTCGGCAAAGACCACGAAGGCATCATAGGTTCGGGCCATGTGGCTCATCTCACCAAATAGGGTTTGCGGGTGCGCGGGCGTTGGCCCAACTGCCGGCCTTCGACCGGAAAATCACCCATCAGATAGGGGTGCATCCCCTGGTTCTTGAGGTTCTGCAGGAACTGGCCAAAGCCGGTCAGGTCCATCATCTTGGGCACCTCGGCCAGGCGCCGGGGATTGCGTATGCCGATCTCGTCGATGATGCTCTGCAGCGGCTCCATCGGCGCCTCGATGAACTCGGCCATGGTCCAGATGCGGATATGCGCCTTGGCATAGGGCGAACGATAGGCGTGGAGCGATTCCGCCTCGATCTTCTGCAGCTGGGCGGCGGCGCGGCGGATGGTGGCGAAGTCGAGGTTCGAGTTGAACAGCGGCACCGCCCAGGCCCCCGAGACCACCGAGATCTGGGCATTGGGGTCCTTGGCGAGGTTCCAGATCACCCCCTCCTGGGTGTCATGCGGCCCGAACTGGAAACACTGCCGCTCGCCACGGGTGTTCCAGATCAGGTTGGTGAGAAAGGCCCAGGGGTTGGCATCGCGGATCTCGGCGCTCGACGACAAACCGCCCTGGATCACCGCCTCGCCTTCGGAAAACTCGGCCTTTTCCGGTGCGAACAGGTGGCCGTGCACCCGCGTCCCGGTGGCGCGCGCCAGCCAGGGCTCGAAATCCTCGAACAGCTCGGCAAAGCCCTGGAACACCGAATAGGGCCCGGCGGTCATGCCATTTTCCCAGTTCTCGTTGGGAAAGCGCGAATGCATGTAAAGCCCGGGGCGGCCGCGGGTCCGCCGGTCGACCGCCCTGGCAAAGATCCGGTCGATCTTGCCGGGGTTGGGTTCGGTCCGGCTCATGGCGCCGGCGCGGTCGGTCAGGAAGGAGGTGTAGAGCAGATCGGCATGCGGCCAGATCTTGCGCGCGACGAAACAGTCGGACCGGCGCAGAAGCTGCAGGTGGTCGTCGTAGAAGATATGCGGCTTGCCCTGGAAATCGAACTTCGACAGCGTCAGAGACCGGCTCTCGAGCTCGCGGGAATAGAGCCGCGCTAGGGTCTGGTAATAGCTCTCGTCGGGGATCCAGACCCGGCGGAAGAAGGCGTCATAGGTGGCGCGGTCCGGGTCCTGCAGGATGGCCGTCAGGGTCTGACGGGTCAGGCACCACCACTGGCTGCCCATATGCGGCCGCAGGCCGTTGGGGATCTGCCGGGCCACCCCGAGCCGGCGCTGAAGCTGCACAAAGCGGTCAAAAAAGAACCGGTGTCGCCGCCACGAGAAGGGGAAATGCAGGGTAAAGCGCTCTTCATCCAGCCCGCCCACCGTCCAGGGCACATCCATCGTGGTGGCGCTTTCGATGAAATCGGTGCGCGGCCGGGCCGAGAGGTAATCGATCAGCTCCTCGACCGGGCGCAGCGGCAGGCAAGAGCCCGAGGCGAGGTAGACATGCTGCACCGCCGGAAAGTCGGCCAGCATCTTTTCCGCCGCGGCCTGGCTGGCGGCGACAATGCCCCAGGTGCCCCATTCGCAGCGGTATCGGCGGGAAAAGCGGATGTGATCGACATCCGCCACAGCCTCGGCAAAGGCCCGGAACCGCTTGGCGGCGACATTGCGGTCGACATGGATCACCACCGGACAGCCTGCACGGGCCCAGTGCCGTGCCACCTGCTCCGCCCGACCAAAGGCGGTGTGGACCAGCATGACGACCCCGAGGCTCATGCCCAGTTGCCCTTGGACATCAGCCCGAGGATCTCGAGCTGGCGCCAGTTGATGTAGCGCTCCGACCACTTGCACCAGAGATCGGGGTTCTCTTCGAGCGTCTTGGCATAGGCCTTGTACTCCACCGAGGCGGAGTAATGCTGCTTGCGCTCAAGCTCTTCGGCGGCCTTGGCGGTGAAGGTGTCGAGGAACTTGGTGTGCAGCAGGATGCCAGAGGCCTTTTCCCCGCCCCATTCGTCATAGACGAGGTTGAGCCCGCGCGGCAGCAGCATGTGGGTCGAGCTGACGTATGTGTAGCGCCGGTCCCATTTGACCAGCGGTATCTTGTTGAGCGCGGGCGCCTTTTCCGGCAGGTCGGGAAAGAACACCCGGCGCCGCGGCCCGCCCTGGATCCAGAGGTTGCCGAAGCGCGGATTGCGGCTGATCGCGTAATTGCCGCTGTCGAACCAGCAGGCGATGTCGATCGGGTTGTCGCCCGGCAGGTAGGGCTGCGCGTTGATCGGCCCCTTGGGATACATGTCGAGCAGCATCGCCGAGAACGACCGGATCGACGAGGCATCGAGCCAGTCGGTCAGCGCCCGAAGCGGCCGGGTGTCGCAGAACGGGAACAGGAAGAATTCGTCGGGGTCGACGGTCAGCGCCCAATGGCCATGGGCATGCTTGCGCGCCAGCCAGTTGAGCCAGTCGACGCCGAAGCGCGACCGCTTGTAGCTGGCCTCGGTGCGCCAGAGCGAGACGTCGGACTGCTCGGCCAGATAGGCGTCGGAGCCGTCGGTGCTGCCGTTGTCGACCATCAGGAAGTGGTTGATCCCGAGATCGCGGTAATAGCGCAGGAAATAGGGCAGGCGCACATGTTCGTTGCGCAGGGTCGAGAACAGCAGAAGATCGCCGGGGCGGATCTGATCCGTCCGGTCGACCGCGGCGCGCAGCTCTCGCGACTTGCGCAAGGCGCGGATGCGCCAGCGCTTGCGCTGAAGCCTGAGGCTGTATGACTGCCAGGCGCCCAATCCTGATCCTCTGTTAACCGTCCGAGACGCCCTGCGGAAATATCAGCCCTCTGTTAAGACAAGATTGAAATGCGTGTCCCAGCTTGGCGGCAGATAGGGGGGCGTCGGCGGTCTCTGCTCTTGTAGTTGTTCGATTTTCTGACGCCAAGAATAGGCGTCTTGCGGCGGCAGGTAAATGGGTATGTCCTCCAGCGTCTCGCGATAGACCGGGAGGTCGGCCAGCAACACCGGCACGCCAAGCGCTGCGGCCTCGATCGGCGGCAGCCCGTAGCCCTCGGCGAGGCTTGGAAACAGCAGCCCGCGCGAGCGCACCAGCAGCGCCGCGATCTCGGCGTCGCTGAGGCCGGGGCGCTCCTGCACCAGGGGGTTGCCGGCGTCGAGTCTGGCAAGCACCGCCGCGTTGGCCCAGCCACGGGCGCCGCAGAGCAGCAGATGCGGGCCGTTCCGCCCCTCGGCGGCGAACTGGTCCCAGATGTCGAGCAGCAGCGCGTGGTTCTTGCGCGGCTCGATGGTGCCGACGCTGACGAAGAACGGCCCCGGTGGCAGATCGTCGGGGCAGGGGCCGGGCCGGACCGTTTCGATCCCAAGCGGCGCGGCGAGGCCTGCGGGGATACGGCCAAAGACCTGCATGTGGCGCTGGCAATCATCGAGCGTGGCCTGCGAATTGCAGATCACCCGGTCGGCCACCTGTGCGGTGCGGCCGAGGAAGTGCTTGAACTTGCGCAGGGTTTCGGGCCGTTGGTACTGCGGGACGTCGAGCGGGATGGTGTCATGCACCAGAACCTCGATCCGTGCCCCCGGCAGGCTGCGCCAGGCGTCAACCACCCGCTCGGTCAGGTTGGAATGGCCGGTGTTGTAATAGGTGGTGCCCTCCGGCAGGTGCCGGCGCAGCAGCGCCGCGAGCCCCCAGGGCAGGGCGCGGCCAAGTGCTTCGCGGCGCAGGTCGGCCTCGGCCCGGCGGCGCATCGCGGGGCCCTTGGTGACAAGCCCGAGCGCGTCGAGCCGCCCCCAGCCGTCCTGCCGCGCGCGCCGCAGGATCTCCTCTGCACCGTCCTGCGAGAGCAGCACATAGCCCAGCCGGGTGCGCGCCAGTGCAAACAGCGGAACCGGATCGGCCACCAGAGCGCGCAGATAGGCAAATTCGACCCGGTCGACACCGGTCATCCGCCGCCCGGCGCGCCGGATCAGCCGCGTGATATCGAGGCAGCGGGCGGGCGGGCTAGGTCTCGTAATGGCCGCTCTGGTGCCAGCGCCAGGCATCGCGGATCATCGCCTCCAGGTTGGAACGCTTCGGGGTCCAGCCCAGTTCTTGCACGGCGCGGGTCGATCCGGAAACAAGTTTCGTGGCGTCGCCGCCGCGGCGCGCGCCGATCTCATGCGGCACCTCGCGGTTGGTGACGCTCTTGGAATGGGCGATCACCTCGAACACCGAAAAGCCCGAGCCGGTGCCGAGGTTGAACACCCGGCTTTCCTTGCCGTCCTCGAGCCATTTCAGCCCCAGCACATGCGCGTCCACAAGGTCGCAGACATGCACGTAATCGCGGATGCAGGTGCCGTCCGGCGTGTCGTAATCGGTGCCGAAGACGGTCAGCGCCGCCCGCTTGCCGTCGATCGCGTCGAGCATCAGCGGGATCAGGTGGGTCTCGGGGCGGTGGTATTCGCCGACCTCTCCCTCCGGATCGGCCCCGGCGACGTTGAAGTAGCGGAAGATCACCGAGCGCAGCCCGTGGCTGGCGCCGAAATCGGCCAGCATGTCCTCGATGGCGCGTTTCGACTTGCCGTAGGAATTGAGCGGCATCTGCGACGAATGCTCATCGAGCACCACGTTGTCCTGGTCGCCATAGGTGGCGCAGGTCGAGGAGAAGACGAAATCGAGGCAGCCGGCCTCGACCGCCGCCTCGATCAGGTTGAGCGAGCCCGCGACATTGTTGCGCCAGTAGAGCCCGGGGTTCGACATCGCCTCGCCGACCAGGCTGAGGGCGGCGAAATGCATCACCGCCAGCGGCTTGTACTCGGCAAAGACCTCATCGAGCCGCGCCCGGTCGAGCAGGTCGCCGCGCGCCAGCGGCCCGAACTTCACCGCATCCTGCCAGCCGGTCGAGATGTTGTCGAAGGTGACGGGCGTATAGCCCGCCGCCTTCAGCGCCTTGCAGGCATGCGAGCCGATGTAACCGGCGCCGCCGGTGACGAGGATATTGCCCTTGGTCATCGGTTACTGGGCCGCCTGGTCCACGGCCATCAGCTCGCGCAGATAGGCATGCAGGTCGTCGCGCAGCTCTTCGCGCGCCAGGCCGAAAGCCACCGTCGCCTGCAGGAAGCCCGCCTTGGAGCCGCAGTCGAAGCGCTGGCCCTTGAAGCGCATGCCATAGACATTGCGGCCCTCGGTGATCTCCTGGGCGATGGCATCGGTCAGCTGGATCTCGCCGCCCGCGCCCTGTTTCATCTTGTTGAGGTTTTTCAGCACGTCCGGCGTCAGGATGTAGCGGCCGATCACCGCCAGATTCGACGGTGCATCGCCGGCTTTGGGCTTTTCCACCATGCCCTTGACGTCGACCAGGTCGCCTAGCTCTTTCTTGACGTCGAGCACGCCGTAGGCCGAGGTCTTGTCCTGCGGCACTTCCATCGCCGCCACCATCGAGCCGCCTTGCTCCTGGTAGGCTTCGACCATCTGTTGCAGGCAGGGTTTCTCGGCCGCGATCACGTCATCGGGCAGCATCACGGCAAAGGGTTCATTGCCGATCAGGCGCCGCGCGCACCAGACCGCATGGCCGAGGCCCAGCGCCTTGTGCTGGCGGATATAGGCGATGGCGCCGCTTTCCATGTTGGTCGACTTGAGGATGTCCAGCAACTCGGTCTTGCCGCTCTTGCGCAGCTCGTTTTCCAGCTGCGGGGCGAGATCGAAGTAATCCTCGAGCGCGCCCTTGCCGCGGGAGGTGACGAAGATGAACTCCTTGATGCCGGCGGCACGGGCCTCGTCGATGGCGTATTGGATCAATGGCCGGTCGACCAGCGTCATGATCTCTTTCGGGACCGACTTGGTCGCTGGCAGGAACCGGGTGCCCAGACCGGCGACGGGAAAAATGGCTTTGGTAACTTTCGTACGCATAAACGCCCTCGAAATTTGCGGGTTTGTGAAATCACTATAGCACTGATTGCCGAACATGAATGCGGATTGCCACTCAGGCGTGCGGACCGAGCCCTCTGACCCGGCGAATGCGTGTTATTTCAGCATCGCATTTCCGGCGCAGGCTGCGCAGGGTGAAAAACCGCCCCGACCGTTCGGATTTGCCGAACTGCCCGCCGCTGTGCTCCCAGACCCCGGCCGGGGTAAAGCTGACCCGGCCATAGGCCGCGGTCAGCGAAAAGATCAGCGCGGTGGCGACATGGCCGGCCGCCACATCATGCGCCGCCTGATGCCGCAGCCGCGCCCGGTGCCACCAGCGGCCGCAGGTCACCTTGGGCCGCAACGCCGGGCGCGGCGGCAGGGCGGCAAAGGGCGCCGCGGCATGCGGCAGCGCCGGCAGCGGGGTGGGCGCGCGGTCTGCGCCCTCGGCAAAGCCCGCCGCCAGCCGCGCCATCAGCCGGCGCACGTCGCGCGGCTCAAGCCGCCCGGCCACCATGTGGCGCAGCAGCCGGCGGCGCTGTTCCTCGGCAAAACGGACCTGCTGCGCCGCACGCTCGCGCTCGGGGCAATGGCGCAGCAGAAAGGCCGCATGGCTGGCACCGATCTCGAACAGGTCGCGCGGCACCCGGTCGGTGCGCCGCCGGGCGCTCTCGGCAAAGCCATGGTGGACCTCGGCCAGCGGCACGATGGCGGTGGCATGACCGGCGCGGGCCAGCCGCAGGTTCACATCTGTCTCGTCGAGAAAGAAGCGAAAGGCCGGATCGAAGCCGCCGATGCCGGCGATCACCTCGCGGCGGAACGCCATGTTGGTGCCCTCGGTCTTGATCGCCCGCCCCGGTTTCGGGTGCAGCACCACCGGCCGCACGCCGGGAAGCGACAGGTCGTGACGCTCCCCGCAGCCATCCACCCAGGCGGCCCGCCACTGCCAGGAAATGCCGTTGCGGCCACGCACGTAGCCGCCCGCCGCCGCCACTTCCTCGTCATCGAAGGCCGCCGCAAGGTGGGTCAGCCAGGTCGGTTCGGGCACCGCGTCATCATCGACAAAGGCCACCACCTCGCCTGCCGCCAGCCCGAGGCCGAGGTTGCGCGCAAGGCTGATGTTTTCCGCGTCACAGGGCGCGGTCTTGATGCCCATCGCCTGCGGCAGGCCCTGCAGCGCGGCCAGCGACCGGCGGTCGGCCACGACCACCAGCTCGAGGTTCGGATAGCTCAGCTGGCGCAGCGCCTTCAGGCAGCGTTTCAGCGCCGTTTCCCGGCCATGCGACACGACGATGACGCTGACCGGGCGCATGGCGGCTCAGGCCTCCTTGAGCTCGACGCCCGGCGCATAGGCGATGAAGAACGGGTTGGCGTAGCCGTCCTTGCCATAGGCCAAGGGCGTGTGATCGTCGAACCGCACCACCTTGCCACCGGCGCCGTTGAGCACCGCATGGCCGGCGGCAGTATCCCATTCCATCGTGCGGCCGAGCCGGGGATAGAGATCGGCCTCGCCGGTGGCCACCAGGCAGAACTTGAGCGAGGAGCCGGCGCTCTTCATGTCGGCGACCTCGTAGCCGCCGATGTAATCGTCGGTCGCGGCGTCGCGGTGCGATTTCGACGCCACCACCAGAAGCGCGTCATTGTCGGGCGCGCGCACCTTGATCGGCGTGACCTCGCCGGGGGCCTCCTTGGCGAAACTGCCGGTCTCTTCCATCGCGTTGCCCATCGCCGAAGTATAAAACAGCCGCTCGCGCGCCGGGGCATAGACCACGCCGCGCACCGGCACACCGCTTTCGACATAGGCGATGTTGACGGTGAAATCGCCGCGGCGGTTGATGAACTCCTTGGTGCCGTCAAGCGGATCGACGATCAGGAAGGTGTCGGCGCGGGTGTCATGGCTGTCGGCCTGCTCTTCGGTGACCAGCGGCACATCGGGAAAGGCCTCTCGCAGCCCGGCCGAAATCAGCGCATCGGCGGCCTCGTCGGCGGCGGTGACCGGGCTGGCGTCGGATTTCGTCTTCACGTCGAAATCGTCGGAGTTGTAAATCTCCATGATCGCATCACCGGCCTCGAGCGCGAGCCTGCGCATCACCTTGATGAGAGTATCGTAATTCATTTCTGCTCCTGAACGACTTTGCGGGCCGGGCCCTAACCTGACACTTGCTAGCCCTGTCGTCGGGTCATGTCCACGGCTTTGGCGCCGGACCCCGGCCAAGCGGGGGCAGCGGCGTGCCGCCCCCGCCCGGAACGCCGATCAATGATGCGCATGCGCCCCGTCGATCAGTCTCAGCGCCGGCGCAGGCCCCTCGATGTCATGGCCTGACTGGCCCTTGGCCGGCAGGTTGACCCAGGCCTCCTCGCCGTTGGCACAGGTCTGCACGGTGGGGAAATGGATCACCTCACCGGCGGCAAAGGCATCGGTGATCCGCGCCCGGAAGACGAACTCGTCGTAGTGGGCATCCGGCAAAGCGCCCCCCGACCAGGTGATGCGGGTGACGCCCTCGGCGTGGCTGCCGTGATAATCATAACTGCGGGCATAGGGCGTGACCTCGGTTTCGAGCGTCCAGCCCGGCTTGGGCATGGGTTTGACCGCGATCACCCCTTCGGGGATCGAGATCGTCACCCGCAGCGTCGCCTCGCCATCGCAGCCGTGGCCGATGCGCATCACGCCCTTGTAGGTGCTGTTGAGCGCCGCCTGCTGCTGTTCCAGCGTGGCATGGGCGAGGCCCAGGTGCGGCACAAGGGTCAGGGCTGCGGCCAGCGCCGCAGGGATCATGTGGGTCATGGTGTTTCTCGTCTGATGTGGTTGAAAATAAGCGGACGTATCAGCTCAGACGAGAGGCGGCGGCCCACGGATCGGCCCCAGCCGCAGCGGCGCGCGGGCGGGCAGGGTATCGGTCTGTGCCTGCCAGCGCATCCGGCGCAGGGCCAGGGCCAGCGGCACCGGTTCGGCGCGGGGCGGCCAGATATCGCCGGGCAGTGGGCAGCAGTCGCAATCGGGATGCGCCGCGCCGGGGCCGCCGCAGATGTCACCGGGCCCGAAGAGCGCCAGCAGCTCGGCCTGCGCCGCGCCGCCGTCGCGGTCGGGCGGGCCAGAGGCGGCAAAGGGGTGCTGCGCGGCCAGACCGGCCACCAGGAGCAATCCGAAAAGGAACCTGCGCAGCAGAAACATCGAAAGCACACACACCGGGTTGCACGAAACTGGCGCCAGTGCTGGCCCACCGGCAGTCTGAGGTCAATTCGCATCGCTGCGGATGCGGCGGGGTGCCACAGGCAAGGCTCTTGTTGTCGGACCGCGGGAGGGTGGTTATGCTCGCGGTGCAAGGAAACAGCAAGAATTCCGTGCCATACCGGCAGAAACCAGGCGGAGCAGAGCCTCATGTTCGTACAACGACGCCCAAGAACGACGCTGGATTCTGTCGTCACCACGGTCGAACTGGTCTATCACGGTGCGGTTCGCAACGTGCGCAAGACCCATGGCAATGCCTTCATGTCGATCTTCATGAACGTTTTGCAGACAATCATCATGGTGATGGTCTTTTATGTCATGTTCACCGTGCTTGGCCTGCGCGGGCTCAAGCTGCGCGGCGATTTCCTGATCTACATCATGTCGGGGATCTTCCTTTACATGACCCACATCAAGACCATGAGCGCAGTGGTCGGGGCCGATGGGCCGACCGCGCCGATGATGCAGCATGCGCCGATGAACACCATCATCTCGATCCTCTCGGGGATGCTCGCGGCGCTCTATATCCAGGTGCTCTCGGTGCTGATCGTGCTCTTCGTCTATGACGTGGGCTTCACCGATGTCGAGATCAACGACCCGGCAGGCTGCATGGCGATGATCCTGCTGGCCTGGTTCACCGGCGCCGCCGTCGGCATGGTCTTTCTGGCGCTCAAGCCGTGGTTTCCCTCGGCGATCTCGATCCTGTCGTCGATCTATCAGCGCGCCAACATGATCGCCTCGGGCAAGATGTTCGTGGCCAACACGCTGCCCGGCTACCTGCTGGCGATGTTCGACTGGAACCCGCTGTTTCATGCCATCGACCAGGCGCGCGGCTATGCCTTCGTCAACTACTACCCGCGCAATTCCAATATCGAGTATCCGCTCTGGCTGGGGATCGGGCTGATCACCATCGGGTTGATGGGCGAATTCTACACCCGACGCCACGCCTCGGCCAGCTGGTCGGCGCGCAGCTGATCCGCGGGGGTGATGCCTTCCCATCGTGCCCCATGCCGTCACGCCCTTGGCTGACACTGCCGCAGGCATGGCACCGCCAGCGTGCCTGATTTGGCCCGGTCCGCCAATTCCGTAACCCCATCGTTATGGGGGCGATGCCTGCCAACCATCCCCGGCGGGCCACCACGCCCCGCCATCCTCCGACATGCGTGCTACAACAACCCCTCCGCCCGAAAACTTAGCTCGCGCGATTTGCCGATGATGATGTGGTCGTGCAGCACCAGCCCGAGCGCCTGCGCCGCGGTCTCGATCTGCGCCGTCATGTCGATGTCCTCGCGGCTCGGCGTCGGGTCGCCGGAGGGGTGGTTGTGCACCAGGATCAGCGCCGAGGCGTTGATCTCCAGCGCCCGTTTCACCACCTCGCGCGGATAGACCGGCACGTGATCCACCGTACCGCGGCCCTGCGCTTCGTCGGCGATCAGACGGTTCTTGCGGTCGAGGTAGAGCACCCGGAACTCCTCGGTCTCGCGATGCGCCATGGCGGTGTGGCAATAGGCAATGAGCTGGTCCCAGCTGGTGACCACCGGCCGTTCGATCACCCGACTGCGCGCCAGCCGCTGTGCCGCCGCCTCGACCAGCTTGAGCTCGCAGATCACCGCCGCGCCGACGCCCTTGACCTCGCCCAGCCGTGTGGCGGGGGCCGAGATCACCCGGTTGAAGTCGCCGAAGGTGTCCAGCAGCAGATGCGCCAGCGGCTTGACGTCCTGCCGCGGGATGGCGCGAAACAGCAGCAGTTCGAGCATCTCGTAATCCGGCAGCGCCTCGGCCCCGCCGGCCATGAAACGCGCCCGCAGCCGCTTGCGATGATCGCGGATATACGACGGCAGCCGCGTACCCTGCGCCAGGGTCTCGGGCACGTCGGCCTCGTCGCCGTGAAACAACGGCAGGGGCGCCTCGGAAAATGATCTGCTGCGGTCCATGCCGTCAGCATTGCGCCTCCAGGTAAACGCAAGATTAACGCCGCCGACGGGAAAAACCGGCAATTCGGGAACCTTCCAGTGCTGGAGCCGCGTTGTCAGGGCAGGTCCGGCAAAAACTGGAGGCCCGCATGTCCTATGGACGCTTCTTCGCGATGATCGGCACATCCACCGTGGTGATGTTCGGTCTGATGTACCTCAACACCTATCTCTGGCCGCATGCGCTGTTCAGCGAAACCCGCGCCTATATGGCGGTGCTGATGGGCGGGACTATGGCGGTGATCATGCTCGGTTTCATGCTGTCGATGTATGATAACAAGACGCTCAACGCCGCGATCTTTGCCGGCAGCCTGCTGGTTTTCGGCGCGATGCTCTATCTGGTGCGCAGCCAGGCCACGGTGGGGGATGTCAGCTTCCTGCGGGCGATGATCCCGCACCATTCGATCGCCATCATGACCTCGAGCCGCGCCAACCTCTCGGATCCGCGGGTGCGCAAGCTGGCGGATGAGATCATCGCGGCGCAGAACAAGGAGATCGCCGAGATGAAATACCTGATCGCCGATCTCGAGGGTGAAGCCGGCGGCGCCCCGATTCCCGAGCGCGCCCCGGGCACGCCCGCTCCGGAGGCCACGGTCGCCGAGGCGCTGGCGACGGTTGAGGTGCCCGGGCTCGACGCCGCGGCGCTGACTGAGGCCGAGATCGACAGCGCGCTGGGCCGCGAGACCTCCTGTCGTTTCCAGCGCACCCTCGAGAGCCCGGCAATCCTGGCCGTCGGTCCCGCGGGCGAGGCGGCGCTGATGAAGCTGAACGGCAAGCTGATCGCGCTCAGCGCCGACGGCGCGGGGCGGTTCGCGGCCGAGGGTGTCTCGATGCGGGTCACTGCGGCCGATGGGCTGCCAGAGGGGTCCGCCGACCTGCTGTTCGACCTCGACGCGGGCCACACCGTCGGATACCGCGGCATCTATCGGTGCGGAGCGGACCAATGATCGATGGCGCCGACGACCGCACCGCCCACCTGTTCCGCATGGTGATGGAAGATCACATCTGCCCTTACGGGCTTAAGGCCAGGGACCTGCTCGAGCGCCAGGGCTATGACATCATCGACCATCCGCTGACCTCGCGTGAGGACACCGACGCCTTCAAGCGCACCCATGACGTGGAGACCACGCCGCAGGTCTATATCGGCGACCGGCGCATCGGCGGCTATGACGACCTGCTCGAACACTTCGGCCATGAGGTGCCGGACGAGGACGCCACCAGCTACCAGCCGGTGATCGCGATCTTCGCGGTGGCGGCGCTGATGGCGCTGGGGCTGAGCTGGGCGATGCATGAGACGATCTTCACCCTGCGTGCTGTCGAATGGTTCCTGGCGATCTCGATGTGCTTTCTCGCGGTGCAGAAGCTGCAGGACATCGAGAGTTTCTCGACCATGTTCCTCAACTACGACCTGTTGGCACGGCGCTGGGTGCGCTACGGCTATCTCTACCCCTTCGGGGAGGCTGCCTCGGGCATCCTGATGGTGGCCGGCGCGCTGGTCTGGGTCTCGGCGCCGATCGCGCTGTTCATCGGCACCGTCGGCGCGGTCTCGGTCTTCAAGGCGGTCTATATCGACAAGCGCGAACTGAAATGCGCCTGCGTCGGCGGCGCGTCGAATGTGCCCCTGGGCTTCGTCTCGCTGACCGAGAACCTGATGATGATCTTCATGGGGCTGTGGATGCCGCTGCGCGCGCTGGGCGTCTTCTAGGCGGGCCACCCTCGTTCTTCTGGCCGCAGATAGTCCGGCGGGTCCGCGGGCACAGCCCCCGGAGTTGGCCGCCGGAGCCCACCGTCTGCGACCCGCAAAAAAGGCCGGGGAGCAAAGCCCCCCGGCCCGCCGATGTGCGCAGGCGTGGCGAAAGCGCTGCGGTCTCAGCCCTTCATCGAATCCCAGAACCCCTTGACCGAAGAGAAGAAGCTCTTGCTCTCGGGGTTGTTGTCCTCGCTGAGCTGTTCGAATTCGCGCAGCAGGTCCTTTTGCCGCGAGGTCAGGTTGACCGGGGTCTCCACCGCCAGCTCGATGAACATGTCGCCCGATCCGGCGCCGCGCAGGGCGGGCATGCCCTTGCCGCGCAGGCGCATTTGCCGGCCGGACTGCGAGCCTGCGGGGATCTTCACCCGCGAGCGGCCGCCATCGATCGTCGGCACCTCGATGTCACCGCCAAGGGCCGCCGCCGACATCGACACCGGCACCCGGCAATGCAGGTCGGTGCCGTCGCGCTCGAAGATCTTGTGCGCCGTCACCTCGATGAAGATGTAGAGATCGCCCGGCGGGCCGCCGCGCATCCCGGCCTCGCCCTCGCCGGCGAGCCGGATTCGCGTGCCGGTCTCAACCCCCTTGGGAATGTTGACCGAGAGCGCGCGCTCCTTCTCGACCCGACCGGCACCGTGGCAGGTGTTGCAGGGGTTCTTGATCGTCTGGCCGAGGCCCGAGCAGGTCGGGCAGGTGCGCTCGACGGTGAAGAAGCCTTGCTGCGCCCGCACCTTGCCCATGCCCGAGCAGGTCGGGCAGGTGGTGGGCTCGGCGCCGCCCTCGGCACCCGACCCGTGGCAGGCGCCGCAGGCCACCGAGGTGGGCACGTTGATCGTTTTCTGCAGGCCCGAGAAAGCGTCTTCCAGCGTCACCCGCAGATTGTAGCGCAGGTCGGCGCCGCGCGCCGCACGCTGGCGTCCGCCACGCTGCTGGCCGCCCATGAAATCGCCAAAGAGATCGTCGAACACATCCGAAAAGGCCGAGGCGAAATCGCCCTGCTGGCCGGGGTGGAAGCCACCGCCGCCGGGACGCCCGCCACCGCCGCCCATGCCGCCCTCAAAGGCCGCGTGACCGAAGCGGTCATAGGCCGCCTTCTTGTCGGCGTCCTTGAGCACCTCATAGGCCTCGTTGGCCTCCTTGAACTGCGATTCCGCCTCCGGATTGTCGGCGTTGCGGTCGGGGTGCAATTCCTTGGCCTTCTTGCGATAGGCCTTCTTGATCTCGTCGGCGGAGGCGGTCCGGGCCACGCCCAGAACCTCGTAAAAGTCACGTTTGGACATCAGTCCGTCCTCCTGTTGCCGGAACATGCGAGGGCCGGTCCGGCGTCCGGACCGGCCCCCAGCAGTGGTTCCATCGCGCTGTCGTCACTGACGATCAGGCGCGCTTGTCGTCGTCAAGGTCCTCGAAATCGGCGTCGACGATGGTGTCATCGTCATTCGCCGGGCCATCGGCCTCGGCAGGGGCCTCTTCGCCGGCCTCTTCCTGAGAGTTCTTGTAGATCGCCTCACCCAGTTTCATCGAGGCTTCCATGACGTTCTGAATGCCGGACTTGATCTTGTCGGCATTGTCGGTCTCGAGCTCGTCCTTGAGCGCGGCCACCGCCAGTTCGATCGCCTCGACGGTGGTCGGGTCGACCTTGTCGGAATGCTCCTCGAGCGATTTCTCGGTCGAGTGGATCAGGCTCTCGGCCTGGTTCTTGGCTTCCACAAGTTCCTTGCGCGACTTGTCGGCCTCGGCGTTCTCCTCGGCCTCCTTGACCATCTTCTCGATGTCCTCGTCGGACAGACCACCAGACGCCTGGATGGTGATCTTCTGTTCCTTGCCGGTACCCTTGTCCTTGGCCTGGACCGAGACGATGCCGTTGGCGTCGATGTCGAAGGTCACCTCGATCTGCGGCATGCCGCGCGGCGCCGGCGGGATGTTCTCGAGATTGAACTGGCCGAGCATCTTGTTGTCGGCCGCCATCTCGCGCTCACCCTGGAAGACCCGGATGGTCACCGCGTTCTGGTTGTCCTCGGCGGTCGAGAAGATCTGCGACTTCTTGGTCGGGATCGTGGTGTTGCGGTCGATCAGGCGGGTGAACACGCCACCCAGCGTCTCGATCCCCAGCGACAGCGGCGTCACGTCGAGCAGGACCACGTCCTTGACGTCACCCTGCAGAACACCGGCCTGAATGGCGGCACCCATGGCAACCACCTCGTCCGGGTTCACACCCTTGTGCGGCTCTTTCCCGAAGAACTTGGTCACCTCTTCGATGACCTTCGGCATCCGGGTCATACCGCCAACCAGAACAACCTCGTCGATTTCGGAGGTCGAGAGGCCGGCGTCCTTCAACGCCGCCTGGCAAGGCTTGATCGAGGCCTTGATCAGGTCGCCAACCAGGCTTTCCAGCTTGGCGCGGGTCAGCTTCATCACAAGGTGCAGCGGCTGGCCACCGTTCGGGTCCATCGAGATGAACGGCTGGTTGATCTCGGTCTGGGACGAGGAGGACAGTTCGATCTTGGCCTTCTCGGCCGCCTCTTTCAGACGCTGCAGCGCCATCTTGTCCTTGGTCAGATCGACGCCGTGCTCTTTCTTGAACTGCTCGGCCAGGTAGTTGACGATCCGCATGTCGAAGTCTTCACCACCGAGGAAGGTGTCGCCGTTGGTCGACTTCACTTCGAACAGACCGTCGTCGATCTCGAGGATGGTCACGTCAAACGTCCCGCCGCCGAGGTCATAGACCGCGATGGTGTGGGTGTTTTCCTTATCGAGGCCATAGGCCAGCGCCGCCGCGGTCGGCTCGTTGATGATGCGCAGCACTTCGAGGCCGGCGATCTTGCCGGCGTCCTTGGTGGCCTGACGCTGGGCGTCGTTGAAGTAGGCCGGAACGGTGATCACCGCCTGGTCGACTTCCTCGCCGAGGTAGGATTCTGCGGTCTCTTTCATCTTGCCGAGGATGAAGGCCGAGATTTGCGACGGGCTGTACTTGTCGCTCTTGGCTTCAACCCAGGCGTCGCCGTTGCCGCCGTCGATGACGTTGAACGGCATGTTCTTCTTGTCCTTGGCCAGGTCGGTGTCGTCGAACCGACGACCGATCAGACGCTTGACGCCAAAGACGGTGTTTTCCGGATTGGTGACGGCCTGACGCTTGGCCGGCTGACCCACCAGGCGTTCGTTGTCGGTGAAGGCGACGATCGACGGCGTCGTGCGCGCACCTTCGGAGTTTTCGATGACCCGCGGCTGGCTGCCGTCCATGATGGCCACACAGCTGTTTGTGGTGCCGAGGTCAATCCCGATGACTTTACCCATTGTTTCGATCCCTCTTAATCTTCAAGGCGATGACACGAGGCGGAACCCATATGAGGCATCCCGACCCCGAAGCGAGTGGCGGTGAGCCTTGCGGCCCGTTCCGCGCTTCGGCGTGTATATAAGGACCGGGTTTCTATGCTGCAAGCGGTGTGGGCATCGGTATTGTGCAAATGCGCGAGGAATTCAGGGTGGCAGGCGAAAGGAGGCCGCATGGAGGCGCTTGATCTGCGCGGGGTAAAGGTTTTTCCCGGATATCTCGATCACGGACAACAGGTTGAAATGCTTGAGGCGCTGCGCGAGGTGGTGCGGCAGGCGCCTTTCTACCGCCCGGTGACGCCGGGCGGGCGGCCGATGTCGGTCAGGATGACCGCCGCGGGCAGATTCGGCTGGGTCACCGACCGGACCGGCTATCGCTATGAACCGCGTCATCCCGAGGGCATGGACTGGCCGGCGATTCCCGATGAGGTCATGGCGGTCTGGCGCGACCTCGCGCCGCAGGCCCGGGCGCCGGAGTGCTGCCTGGTGAACTACTATGGCGAGGGCGCGCGCATGGGGCTGCATCAGGACCGCGACGAGGCGGATTTCACCCAGCCTGTGGTCTCGGTGTCGCTGGGCGACGAGGGGCTGTTTCGCGTCGGCAACGTCGAGAAGGGCGGCAAGACGCAATCGGTCTGGCTGCGCTCTGGCGACGTGCTGGTGATCGGCGGCGCGGCGCGGCTGGTGCACCATGGGGTCGACCGGATCAAGTTCGGCAGCGCACCGCTTTTGAAGGATGGCGGCCGGATCAACCTGACGCTCAGAGTGGTGACTTAAAAAGTCATGCGCGCCCGCGTCCCGGGCTTGACCCGGGACCTCACGGTTCCCCTTGCGCGCAGCCGTGCCGCGGTCAGACCGGGCGGGGGTGCGGGACATGTCTTTGCCACGCGGGGTGCCCCTGAAGACCAGACACCCCGTCCCGGGCCTGACTCGGGACCTCCGCGCCAACCATATGACGCCGCCGGTCGCGATGCTGGTGGAGAGGCCCCGGATCACGTCCGGAGCGCGGGCTGTGACAGGGCGACCGGCAGCGCACCCTGCGCGCCTAACGGGCGCCAGGACCCGGCCCACCCGGCTCTCTCAATAACCCCACCTCGTCCCGGGCCTGACCCGGGACCTCCGCGCCGGCCATATGACGCCGCCGGTCGCGACGCTGGCGGCGAGGCCCCGGATCACGTCCGGGGCACTGACAGGGCCACCGGCAGCGCGCCCAGCGCGCCTGCCGGGCGCCGGGACCCAACCCCGTCGCCCGAAACCTCTCAGGTCGCGCCGCCTACCGCCGCTTGCGGCTCACCTTCGCAGCCTTCTTCTTCGATTTGACCAGCTTGCGCTTCGCCGGCCGGCCCGTGCCGCCGCCACGCCGCCCCCGCGGGCCGGTGCCATTGCCGCGCGGCGGCTTGGCGCCGTCGATCTCCAGCAGTTCCAGCGCGATGCCGCCGGTCACCGGCGCCGCCTCGGTCAGCCGCACGGTGACCCGCTGGCCGATGGTGATGGTCAGCCCGGTGTCGGACCCCATCAGCGTGGCGCTCTCTTGGTCGAAGTGGAAATACTCCCTCCCGAGATTGCGCATCGGGATCAGCCCGTCGGCGCCGGTCTCGTCAAGCTTCACGAAGGCGCCGAACCGCGCGATGCCCGAGATCCTGCCTTCGAACTCGTCGCCCACCCGTTCCGACAGGTAAGACGCGAGATAGCGGTCGGTGGTGTCGCGCTCGGCGATCATCGAGCGGCGCTCGGTGTCGGAGATATGCGCCGCCGTCGGCTCCAGCTTGTCGATGTCCTCTGGCGAGAGCCCGTCCTTGCCCCAGCCATGCGCCGTGATCAGGCCGCGGTGCACGATCAGGTCGGAATAGCGCCGGATGGGCGAGGTGAAATGGCCGTAATTCTGCAACGCCAGCCCGAAATGACCGAAGTTCTTCGGGCTGTAATAGGCCTGGGTCATCGAGCGCAGCGTGGCGAGGTTGATCAGTTCCGACTCCTCGGTGCCGGCGGCGTCATGCAGCAGTTTGTTGAGATGTGCGGTCTTCAGCACCTGCCCCTTGGCCAGCGTCAGCCCGGCGGCATCGGCGGTGTCGCGCAACGACTCCAGCTTGTCCTGCGGCGGTTCTTCGTGGACGCGGAACAGAAGCGGCACCTTTTGGGCGATCAGCGTCTCGGCGGCGGCGACATTGGCGAGGATCATGAACTCCTCGATCAGCCGGTGCGCGTCCAAGCGGTCGCGGAAGTTGATCGAGGTCACCTTGCCCTCGTCCGACAGTTCGATCCGCCGCTCCGGCAGGTCGAGATCGAGCGGCTGGCGGGCGTTGCGCGCCCGGACCAGCGCGTCGTAGGCGGCATAGAGCGGCCGGATCACGTCCTCCATCAACTCCGCGACGCGCGCGTTCGGCTGGCCATCCATTCCGGCCTGCACCTCCTGATAATTCAGCGAGGCGGGCGAGCGCATCAGCCCGCGCACGAATCGGTGACCGATCTTCTCGCCGGCGGCGGTGATCTGCATCCGCACCGCGAGACAGGCGCGCGGCACCCCCTCGTGCAGCGAACAGAGGTCACCCGACAGCCGGTCAGGCAACATCGGCACCACCCGGTCGGGGAAATAGCTGGAGTTGCCGCGCTTGCGCGCCTCGCGGTCGAGCGCCGAGCCGGGGCGGACGTAATGCGCCACATCGGCGATGGCGACCCAGATCACATGACCGCCGCGGTTCTTCGGATCATCATCGGCATGGGCATAGCAGGCGTCGTCATGGTCGCGCGCATCGGCCGGGTCGATGGTGATCAGCGGCAGCTCGCGCAGGTCCTCGCGGCCAGAGAGGCCGGCGGGTTTCATCGCGTCGGCCTCGGCGATCACCTCGTCGGGAAAGGCATCGGGTATGCCATGCTGGTGGATCGCGATCAGCGAGACCGCCTTTGGCGCGGTCGGATCGCCCAGCCGCTCGACGATGCGGGCGCGGGGCAGGCCCATGCGGCTCTTGGGCCCGGCCAGTTCCGCCTCGACCAGTTCGCCGTCCTTGGCCCCGTGCTCGTCGCCGGCATTGACCTGCCATTCCTTGTCGGCGCCCTTGTCGACCGGTTTGATCCGGCCGCCTTCGGAGCGCTTGGAAAACACCCCGAGGATGCGCCTCGGGTTGGTGCCGATGCGGCGGATGAGCCGCGCCTCGTAGTTGTGGTCCTCCTCATGCACTACCTGCAGCTTGGCAAGGATGCGGTCGCCCTCGCCAAGGGCCGGGTCCGAGGCGCGCGGCACCACCAGCACGATCGGTTCGACGCCTTCGCCGTGCCATTCCAGCGGCTTGGCAAAGAGATCGCCATCCGGCGTCGGTTCCTTGATCTGCAGCACAGAGACCGGCGGCAGCCGGTCGGGGTCGCGATAGGTCTTTTTGCGCTTTTCCAGATGACCTTCGGCCTCGAGCTCCTTGAGCAGGCGCTTGAGATCGATCCGGGCGGCGCCCTTGATACCGAAGGCCTTGGCGATGTCGCGCTTGGCGGTGAGGGTCGGGTTGGCGGCGATCCAGTCGAGGATCTGGGCTTTGGTGGGCAATTGGCTCATGGCGTTGGCCTAGCACGGGTGCGCGGGGGCGTCACTTGCCAAACCGCCGGGCAAGGTCGTCCTCGTAGCCCTCGGCCGCCAGCCGCAGCTCGCGGACAAAGCGCATGGTCGGTTTGGTGGCAAACAGGATCGAACCGATGAGAAACATCCAGGTGCCGGCGGTCTGCCAGGCGTCGAAGAAAAACATCACTGAACCCGCAATGAAGCACGAGGCCGCGGCGAAATCGACGGCGGTATAGGCCAGCTCGAAGGCGGCATAGATCCGGCGGGTCTCGGGGGTGTTCTGGCGGTTGCGATGATAGAACAGTGGCATGGCTCTCGGGTCTTTCGCGGTGTGTCCGAGAAGACTAGCGCGCGGGGCGGGAGGGTCCAGCCGCTGCGGGCGGGGAGACGCGCCGCCAGATGCGGGTCAGGGGGCCAGGTCCGCGGCGGTATCGACATCTGCCAGCGTGTCGACCTGGGCGATGCGGCATCCGGGCAGGGTGGCGCGACTGTCTGAGAGAGCGTGTTCCGACGACCAGCGCACGCCGTCCAGAAACCCAGAGGGCGCACGGCCCGGATGGCGCAGCCCGATGAGCCAGTAGCCGCCATCGGGGGCGGGGCCAAAGCAGGCGTCATGATCGCCCAAAGCGGCAAAGGCGCGGGCCACATGCGCCGGTGTCACGCCGGGAATGTCGCCGCCGATGACGCAGGCGCGCCCCGGCGGCAGGCCGCGAAACACCCGCGCCATCCGTGCGCCAAGATCGCCACGGCCTTGCGGGATGCGCGGAAGGTGTCCCGGCCAGACGCGGCTGTGCAGGCCCTCGCGGTCCGGTGCCACGGCGAGGATCAGATCCCAGCGCGGATCCTCCAGCCGGCGCAGCAGCCGCGCGGTCTGATGACGAAACCACCAGGCGGCCGCGACCATGCCGATGTCGCGGCCCAGCCGGGTCTTGACCCGTCCGGGGCGCGGCTCTTTCAGCATGACGACGAGGCGCTGCCTCACAGGGCGCGTTCCATCATCCGATGCGGAATGCCGGCGTCGTCGAACTCCGCGCCATAGGCGGCGAACCCCAGCTTCTCGTAAAACGGGATCGCATGCAGCTGCGAGCCCAGCGCCGCCTTGGCGAACCGCCCGTCGGCGCGCATCTCGTCGAGCGCCGCGCGGATCAGTGCCGCGCCGAGGCCGGTGCCGCGCGCCCGTTTGACCACGCAGACCCGGCCGATCTTGCCGATCTCGCCATTGGGCAGGATGCGGGCAGTGCCGAGCGGCGTGCCATCCTCGACCGCCAGCAGATGCAGCGCCACAGCGTCATAGGCATCGCGCTCGATCACGGCCGGCACGCCCTGCTCGTCGACGAACACCTCGAAGCGCAGCTTCAGGCAGGTCTCCAGATCCTCGGTACGGGCGATCGTCACGCTCATGCAAAGTAATCCCCGAGGATGCGGCGATAGATCGCCTTGAGCTGGTGCACCTGCTCCACCGCGACGCGCTCGTCGACCTGGTGCATGGTGCGACCGACCAGGCCGAACTCGACCACCGGGCAGTGATCCTTGACAAAGCGTGCATCCGACGTGCCGCCGGTGGTGCTGAGCTCGGGCGTGACGCCGGTCTCGGCCGCGACCGCGCGCGCCACAAGGTCCGACAGCGGCCCCGGCGGGGTGAGGAAGCTTTCGCCGGAGATCTTGATCTTCATCGTGATCTCGACACCGAAGGCATCGGCCACGGCATCGGCTTCGGCGCGCAGCCAGTCGCTCAGCGAGGCGCCGGAATGGGCATCGTTGAAGCGGATGTTGACGGTGGCGGTGCTCTTGGCCGGGATCACGTTGGTCGCCGGGTTGCCGGTGTCGATGGTCACTACCGCCAGGGTCGAGGCATCGAAATGCGCGGTGCCGGTATCGAGCTCATGGCTCGACAGCCGATCCATCAACCGCGCCATCGCCGGCAGCGGGTTCCTGGCACGATAGGGATAGGCGGCATGACCCTGCTGGCCCACCACTTCGATCCAGGCGGTGACCGAGCCGCGACGGCCGATCTTCATCATCTCGCCCATCCGGTCGGGGCAGGTCGGCTCTCCCACCAGACAGACCGACATCTGTTCGCCTTGCGCCGCCATGTAATCGAGCAGCGCCTTGGTGCCGTGATCGGCGTCGCCCTCCTCGTCGCCGGTGATCGCAAGGATCACCGCGCCCTCGGGCGGGGTCTCGGTAACGAAATCCGCCGCCGCGGCGGCAAAGGCGGCGACGCCGGATTTCATGTCGGTGGCGCCGCGGCCATAGAGAAAGCCGTCGCGGATCTCGGCGCCGAAGGGATCGGCGCTCCAGTCTTCGCGCTTGCCCAGCGGCACCACGTCTGTATGGCCGTTGAAGCCGAACGTGCGGGCGTGGCCCTTGTCGCCCCAGCGGGCAAAAAGGTTGGCGATGCCGCCGCGGTCGACCCGCGTGCAGGCAAAGCCCGCAGCCTCCAGCACCCCCTGCACCACGTCCAGCGCGCCGCCATCCTCTGGCGTCACCGAGGCGCAGCGCACAAGGGCTGCGGTCAGCTCAAGCGGGTCGGTTTGCGGCATGACATCACCTCTTGGGAATAGTGACCTATTTGCAGCGGCTTGCCCGCAGCATCTTGCCATCGCTTAACAGAAGCCGCCGCGCGGTGCTAGGCTGGCCGCAACAACGACGCGGCCCTCGATGATCCCCCCAGGCCCGGCCGGAGACCCCGGCGGCAGAGACGGTGGCAGGAGGCAAGACCGCGCGGTAGGGCTGGAGCAGTGAGATGAACAGTGCAACGTCGCGATCCGTCGCGTCCGTCAGCGGGTGTGCCCGATGAGCTGGGTGGCCGCATTGGCCGCGGGCGGCCGGACACAGCTCTATCCCCCCTTCGACAGGTTGCCGCCGCGGGGCGCGATGCGTCGCGGCACGGTGCTGCTGGAGTGCAGCCTGAGCCCGGTCGCCAGCGCGCAGCCGATCCTGCGCATTCCGCTGCAGGCCCATGCCGCCGGTCACCTGTCGATCCTGGCGCTGCCAGAGGGCTGTTTTGCGCTGGTGGTGGCGCAGGGCCGGACCATGGTGCACCGCACCCTGCGGCTGCCGCTGCCAGAGGGCGCCCCGGTGCTGCGGCTGAGCTTTGCCTGGGATTGCGAGGCCGGGCTGGCGCGCTTTGCGGTCGAGCGGGCGGACGGGCAGGGCTTTGTCACCGGATCACTCGACCTGCCGGCGCCGATGGCGCTCGACAGCCTGACGGCCTTTCCGGCAATGGCCCTCTGCGCGCCCGATGAGGCCGAACTGGTCTTTCTGGCGATCTCCAACACGGTCGAGCCGGTGGGGCCCCTGCCGGGTCTGGCGGCGCGGACCTTCGTCGACACGCCGTTCGGCGCGCGCGAGGTCTCGAAGCTGCGCTGTGGCGATCTGGTGCTGACCCGCGACGCGCCGCCAGAGCCAGTGCTGCATGTGGCACAACGCATCGTGCCGGGCCTCGGCAGCTTTGCCCCGATCCGCCTGCGCGCGCCCTATTTCGGGCTGGAGCGCGATATCGTTGTGGCCCCGCATCAGAAGATCTTCGTCAGCGGCGCGGTGGTGGATTACACCTTTGGTTGCGAGGGTGTGCTGGTGCCGGCGGCCTTTCTGGTGAACGGTCAGTCGGCGCTGTTCGAGCCGAGCCTGCCATTGGTCAGCTATGCCCAGGCGCTCTTGCCCTCGCATGCGGTCTTTGCCGCCAGCGGCGCCTGGACCGAGAGCCTCTATATTGGCCGGCTGCGCCGCGATCCCGACAGGCTGGCGGCGACGCTGCTGGCGCAGGTTAGGCCAAAGCTCTTGCCGGAACAGGCGCATCTGACGCCGCCGGTGCTGCAACGGTTCGAGGCGCAGGCGCTGGCGGACGTTGCCTGAGGCGTCAGGCGTCGCCGTCGACCAGCGGGTCGTAGAACGGCTCCATCTGCGCCACCACGACGGAATTCTCGTCGCGCGCGCGCTGCATCAGCGCCTCTTCCTCGGCGGCGATCTCCTCGCCCGCTGCGCGGCGCTCCTCGAGCGATCCGTGGCCGGTGACATCGAGCGGCGCGAGGTCGGCCTGCTTGAGCAGGGCCACGGTCTCGCGCACCGCCTCGGCCTCGTCGACGCCGGAGGCATAGCAGACCAGGCCGGCACCGGTGGCGCCCTTGGGCAGGCCGTCGCCGGACTTGCGGCCGACCTGGACGACGAGGGTATAGACTTGCTGGTTGCGGGCTTTCTTGGTCATGCGCTGCGGATGCGGTCCGGGCGCGCGCTTGTCAAGCCGCTTCCGCCCCGTGCTGCGGCAATCCGGCCCGCCCGGGCGCGCAATCGGCCGTCTCGCGCCGCGGCGCTGTTGCATCGCGCGCCGGGCTGCCGATAATTCTCGGGACCCAACACGAAGGACGCGCCATGGCCCTCAGGCCCCCTCTGCAGCTGATCGCCTGCGCCCTGCTCCTGCTGCCGCTCTGGGCCGGCACCCTGAAGGCCCAGACGCTCGAATTCGTCACCGTCGAGCGGCCGCCCTTTGCAATGGGCACCGAGGCGCAGACCGGCTTCAGCATCGACCTGATGCGGATGATGGCCGAGCAGATCGGCCGCGAGGTGCGGTTCGAGACGGTGCCGGCCTTTGGCGAGATGCTGGCGCGGGTGGCCTCTGGCGCGGTCGACGGGGCGATTGCCAATATCTCGATCACCGCCGCGCGCGAGGCGCAGATGGATTTCACCCTGCCGGTGTTCGAGAGCGGCGTGCAGCTGATGGTCTCGGGCTCCGACCGGACGCCGCTCTGGCAACAGGTCTTTACCCGCGACATCGCGATCTATCTCGGCGTGGCGATCGCCATGCTCTGCGCGGCCGGCTTCTTCATGTGGCTTTTCGAGCGCCGCCATCAGCCCTATTTCGAGAAACCGGCGCGAGAGGCGTTCTTTCCGTCGTTCTGGTGGGCGCTCAATCTGGTAGTCAACGGCGGTTTCGAGGAACGCCAGCCGCGCTCGATCCCGGGGCGGCTTCTGGCCACGGTGATGGTGTTCTCGAGCCTGTTCGTGGTGTCGATCTTCGTTGCCAAGATCACCGCCGCGATCACCGTCAACGAGCTGACGGCGAGCGTCTCGGGGCTCAACGATCTCGATGGTCGGGCGGTGGGATCGGTGGCCGGTTCGACAGCGTCGGATTTCCTCGACACGCGGGCGGTGGCGCACAGCGCCTATCCCGGTCTGGCCGAGATGATCGCCGCCTTCGAGGCCGAGGAGGTCAGCGTCGTGGTCTATGACGGGCCGTTGCTGCGCTATTACCTGTCGCAGAACCGCGACGGCGAGGCCTATCTGGTCGAGACGGTGTTCCGGCGCGAGGACTACGGCATTGCCCTGCCCACCGGCAGCCCCCTGCGCGAGCCGCTGAACCAGGCATTGCTGCAACTGCAGGAAGACGGGCAATACAACGCGCTGGTGCGCAAGTGGTTCGGCGGGTGAGGGCGGCGCCGCGGCGCCACCCCCGGTATCGGCTCAGTCGCGTAAGAGCTCGTTGATGCCGGTCTTGGAACGGGTCTTCTCGTCGACGCGCTTGACGATCACCGCGCAGTAGAGGCTGACGTTGTTCTTCGACGGCATCGACCCCGCGACCACCACCGAATAGGGCGGCACTTCGCCATAGGTGAACTCGCCGGTTTCACGGTCGACGATCTTGGTCGACTTGCCGATGAACACGCCCATGCCCAGCACCGAGCCTTCGCGCACGATGCAGCCCTCGACCACTTCGGACCGCGCGCCGATGAAACAGTTGTCCTCGATGATGGTGGGGCCGGCCTGCATCGGTTCCAGCACGCCGCCGATGCCGACGCCGCCCGACAGGTGCACGTTCTTGCCGATCTGCGCGCAGGAGCCGACGGTGGCCCAGGTGTCGACCATGGTGCCCTCGCCGACATGGGCGCCGAGGTTGACGAAGGAGGGCATCAGCACCACGCCGGGCGCGATATAGGCCGATTTGCGCACCACGCAGTTGGGCACCGCGCGAAAGCCCGCGGCTTTCCACTCGTTCTCGCCCCAGCCCTTGAACTTGCTGTCGACCTTGTCCCACCAGCCGGCGCCTTGCGGGCCGTTGTCCTGCAGCTCCATGTCCTTGATGCGGAAGCCCAGCAGAACCGCCTTCTTAGCCCATTGGTTGACGTGCCAGTCACCGTTTTCCTGCCGTTCGGCGACCCGCAGCTTGCCGCTGTCGAGCGCCTCGAGCGTGTCCTCGATCGCCTCGCGGGTCTCGCCGCCGGTGGTCGGCGTGATGGTGTCGCGTGCCTCCCATGCCGCTTCGATGGCTGTCTCAAGCTGGGCGTTGGACATGGATGTTCCTCCGTCTGGTCCGTCAGTCAGGTTGCGGCGCCTTAGACAGCAAAAACCGCGCTTGCGCAATCGGGGTTGAGTTCGCCCGCCGAACGTTCTTGGATGACGGTCAAGACAAGAAAGAGCAGGACATGACATGAACGATCCCCGCCGCAGCCGGTTTCGCGACGCCCAGGAAGACCGCCGCGAAGCCGACCGCACGCCGGACACGCCGCAGACCCGCGCGCCGGCCTATCGCCTGGCCTTTGCCGACGAGGATTTCCTCTGCCGCGACGCGCTGCGCCCGGTCAGGCTGCAGCTCGAGCTGCTCAAGCCGGAGCTGATGATGACCGAGGCCGGGGTCGAGAGCACCATCGTGCTGTTCGGTGGCGCGCGCATTCCCGAACCCTCCGAGAAGCACACAGCCCGCACCGAGACCCTGGCCGAACTGTCACGGTTCTACGACGAGGCGCGCAATTTTGCCCGGCTGATGACGGAGGAATCCAACAAGTCCGGCGGCCGCGAGAACGTGGTGGTCACCGGCGGCGGGCCGGGCGTGATGGAGGCCGGCAACCGCGGCGCCGAGGAGGCCGGCGGCAAGTCCATCGGCCTCAATATCGTGCTGCCGCACGAGCAGGCGCCGAACCAGTACGTGACGCCAGAGCTCTGCTTCAACTTTCACTACTTCGCCATCCGCAAGATGCATTTCCTGATGCGCGCCAAGGCGATCTGCGTCTTTCCCGGCGGCTTCGGCACCATGGACGAGCTCTTCGAGGCGCTGACGCTGATCCAGACCGGCCGGATGGACCGAGTGCCATTCCTGCTGTTCGGGCGCGATTTCTGGCAGCGGATCGTGAATTGGGAGGCGCTGGCCGATGCCGGCACCATCGCCGCGCAGGACCTTGACCTGTTCCGCTTTGTCGAAACCGCCGAGGAGGCGCTCGAGATCATCCACAACTGGGCCCCGGCGCCGCCGCGCGACGAGATACCGGGCCGGCAGAAGACCGACCCGGCTCAAGCCGCGGAGAGGGAATGATCAGGCCGACAGCTGGGCCGGCAGGGCGCAGACCTCGCGGCCGTGCGGCAGGGTGGTGATCATCTCACCCTGCTCGGTGCGCTTGATGGCATAGCCGTAGCCGGCGATGCGGTGCTGCCATTCGCGGGGGCTGAGCGCCTTTTCGCGCTCTTCTTCCAGCAGCATGAGAATCCGGGAAATGGCGTTCTGGTCAATGATTGTGTTGGTCATGAGCTCTACTCTCGGGTTGGTTTTTTGATTGTTTATGCTTCATGGCTAATCCCCGATTCGGACGGGGATCGTTCGGAAATGTGGCATTTTCTGGCATTGGTCCGCGGCCGAGGGCAGTGACTGGACAGTGGCGCTCAAACCCCTAGTGTCGGGGCATTCGTCGACGGAGAGATTTCATGGAAAAATTTGGCAAGAGCCAGCCCGTGTCACGGGTAGAAGACCTGCGTTTCCTCACCGGCGAGGGCCGCTACGTGGATGACATCGCGCCCGACGGGGCGCTGCATGGCGTGGTTTTCCGCTCACCGGTCGCCCATGCCGAGATCACCACGCTGGATGTCACCGAGGCGCGCGACGCGTCCGGCGTGAAGCTGGTGCTGACCCTGGCCGATCTCGAGGCCGCGGGGCTCGATCCGACGCTCGAGGGCGCCCTGGTTCCCAACATCGACGGCAGCAAGGGCGCCAAACCGGAACGCCCGGTGCTGGCCCGCGACCGGGTGCGCTTTGTCGGCGAACCGGTGGCGATGGTCTTTGCCGAGACCCTGCAACAGGCCCGTGACGCCGCCGAGCTGATCGAGTTTGACTACGACGACCTGCCGGTCTGCCTCGCGCTGGACGAGGCCGAAACCGCGATCCACCCCGAAGCCCCCGGCAACCTCGCCTATCACTTCGGCATGGGCGATGCCGAGGCCACCGATGCCGCCTTCGACGCGGCGGCGCATGTGGTGGCGCTGCAGGTCGAGGACAACCGGGTGATCGCCAATTCGCTCGAGCCGCGCGGCTGCTACGCCGAGCCCGAGGGCGACCGGCTGCACGTGGCAATCAACGGTCAGGGGGTCTGGGGCTTCAAGACCACCATTGCCCGCGCCCTGCGGCTCGACCCGGAGATGCTGCGGATCACCAACCCCGATGTCGGCGGCGGCTTTGGCATGAAGGCGCAGGACTATCCCGAATACGTGATCTGCGCCCATGCCGCCCGCGCCCTGCACCGGCCGGTGCGCTGGATGGCCGAGCGCACCGAAAGCATGCTGAGCGACAATGCCGGCCGCGACCTGACGACGCTGGCCGAACTGGCGTTTGACGAAAATCACCGCATTCAGGCCTATCGTGTCACCACCCGCAACAACCTCGGCGCCTACAACTCCGGCTTCGGCCAGCCGATCCAGACCCAGCTGTTCTCCAAGGTTCTGATGGGCTGCTACGACGTGCAGGCGGCCTACATGTCGGTGAAGGGCTATTACACCAATACGGTGCAGGTCGACGCCTATCGCGGCGCCGGCCGGCCAGAGGCGATCTATGTGCTTGAACGGCTGATGGACCGCGCGGCGCGAGAGCTCGGCGTCGATGGATGGGAGCTGCGGCGGCGGAACTTTATCCCGACAGCGAAGTTTCCCTACCAGACCGTCACAGGCGAGCTTTACGACGTCGGCGATTTCGACCGGGTCCTCTCACATGCCGAAGCCAGCTGCGACCGGGCGGGCTTTGCCGCGCGCAAGGCCGCCTCCCTGTCGCGTGGCAAATTGCGCGGCTTGGGGCTCTGTTACTATATCGAAAGCATTTTGGGCGATCCTTCGGAAGGCGCCCGGGTAACCTTTGATGAGGACGGCGGCGTGTCGCTCTATGTCGGCACGCAGTCGAACGGGCAGGGCCATGAAACCGTCTATGCCAGTTTCCTCGCCGATCAGACCGGCCTGCCGATGGACCGTATCCGGGTGGTGCAGGGCGACAGCGACCTGATTGCCAGAGGCGGCGGTACCGGCGGCTCGCGTTCGGTGACGGTGCAGGCCAACGTGACACTGACGGTGGTGAACCGGATGGTGGCCGCATTCACGCCGTTCTTGGCGGATATGATGGGGGTCGAGGAGAAGGCAGTGCGATTCGACAATGAGACATTCCGGGCCGAAGGGTCGAACATGACCCCGACCCTGCTGGAAGCGGCCGAGATGGCCCGCGAGGCCGGGCGCGAGGATCTCTTGCGGCACGAGGCGCGCGACAGGATTGCCGGCCGCTCCTACCCAAATGGCGCCCATATCGCCGAGGTCGAGGTCGACCCCGAGACCGGCGCGCTCAGCGTCGAGCGCTATACCGTGGTCGATGACTTCGGCAACCTGATCAACCCGATGCTGGCCGAGGGACAGGTGCATGGCGGCGTGGCGCAGGGCATCGGCCAGGCGGTGACCGAGCACGTGGTGCACGACGAGGATGGCCAGCTGCTCACGGCAACTTTCATGGATTACGGTCTTCCGCGCGCTGATGATCTTCCCATGTTCCGTTTTGAGACCGAGCCGGTGCCATCGACCGCCAACCCGATGGGCATGAAGGGCTGTGGCGAGGCCGGAACCGTGGGCGCGATGGCGGCGATGGGCAATGCGGTGCAGGATGCGCTGTGGGATCGCGGGGTGCGGCAGGCAGACATGCCTTTCACGCCGCTGCGGGTTTGGAGTATGTTGAAGGATGCGTCTGAAGCGTCTGCATAAACAGGTCACCGGCTGGCTGGCGCGCAAGCTCCGGCTGCGGCAGACGCGCACCGGCCCTCGGCGGGGGCAGCGGATCCATGTCATCCTTCTTGACGGCACGATGTCGAGCCTGCGGGAGGGCGCCGAGACCAACATCGGCCAGATCTACAAGCTGCTCTGCGACGCGCCCGGCGACCTGTCGATCTACTACGAGCCCGGGGTGCAGTTCCCCGACTGGCGCGCCGCCTGGGCGGTGATGACCGGCAAGGGCATCAACCGCCAGATCCGCCGCGCCTATGGCTATCTTGCCTCGCGGTACCGCCCGGGCGACCAAATCTTCCTTCTGGGCTATTCCCGCGGCGCGTTCGCCGTGCGCTCGCTGGCCGGGATGATCGACCGGGTCGGGCTGGTGACCGCGCGCCATGCGCTTGAACGCAATGTCGCCACCGCCTATCGCCACTACCAGACCGCGCCCGACAGCGATGCGGCGCAGGCGTTCCGGGCCGAGTTCTGCCACGAGACGGCGCCGATCGAGATGGTCGGCGCCTTCGATACGGTCAAGGCGCTCGGCCTGCGGCTGCCGGTGGTCTGGCGACTGAGCGCCGATCCGCATGCCTTTCACAACCATCACCTGGGCGACAGCATCCGCCACGGCTATCACGCGCTGGCCTATGACGAGCGCCGCGCTGCCTATGCGCCGCTGCTGTGGGACGTGCCCGAGGGCTGGACCGGCCGGGTCGAGCAGATGTGGTTTCCCGGCACCCATGGCGATGTCGGCGGCCAGATCGCCGGATTCGAGCCTGCCAGACCGCTGGCCAACCTGCCGCTCTGCTGGATGCTGGAGAAGGCCGAGGCCTGCGGCCTGCCGCTGCCGGAGGGCTGGCAGGCGCGGTATCCGGTGGATGCCAAGGCGCCGGGCATCGGCACCTGGTCGGGCTGGGGCAAGATGTTCGTGATCCGCTCGGCGCGCAAGCGCATGCTGGACGCCTCGGAGCGGCTGCACCCGACGCTGCAGGACCGGCAGGACCATATCGGCCCGCTGACCCGCCTGCGCGACAAGACCCGCGACATGCAGGCCATGATGATGCGGCGCAACGGCTGAGATCCCGCAATTCACGAAACGGTGAGCCGCCCTTTTCCAACCCGGATTGTTGCCTATTTGTCTATCATGACATGCGAGGCCGGAACCCTTGCATGATTTCACTGTCCCTCGTTCCGCACTCAGCGCCCGGGCCTTGCCTGGGCGCTTTTTTCTTGCCTGGCCTTTTTCCGGTCCGGCCTTGTCGCCGCGGCTTTTGTCCACCCCGGCCCGGTGCTAGCCTGCGTCCATGAGCTACAGCGACCCCTTCCTGCGCACCATCCTGACCCGTACCAAATGCATCGCGGTGGTGGGTGTCTCGCCCAACACCGTGCGGCCGAGCTACTACGTGGCGCGCTATCTCAAGCTCAAGGGCTTCACCGTGATCCCGGTCAACCCGGTGCATGCCGGCAAGGTGCTCTTTGGCCAGACCGTGCGCGCCGACCTGTCGGAGGTGCCCGAGGAGGTCGACATGGTCGATGTCTTCCGCCGCTCAGAGGCTGTGCCCGAGATCGCCGAGGCGGCCTTGACGCATCTGCCGAACCTCAGGACCTTCTGGATGCAGATCGGTGTCGAACATGCCGCGGCGGCCGAGCGGCTGCAGGCGGCAGGGGTCGACGTGGTGATGAACCGCTGCCCCAAGATCGAGTATCAGCGGCTGTTCGGCGAGCTGCGGATGGGCGGGTTTTCCACCGGGATCATCTCGTCGAAACTGTAGCGGTGCGGCGCTAGGCCAGCTGGGCCCGGATCGCCCGGTAGAGCGCCGGATTGGCGGTCAGCACGCCGGGGCTTTGCGGCGTCTCGGTGTTGAAGGTGAGCGGCGTGCCGTCCGCGCCGGTGGCCAGTGCGCCGGCCTCGCTGGCGATCAGCGCGCCGGCGGCAATGTCCCAGTGCCAGGTCGGGCGGATCGTCAGCATCGCGTCAAAACGCCCCTGCGCGATCAGTGCCATGCGATAGGCCAGCGACGGGCGAAAGACGCGGGTCACCTCTGGCGGGCCGTTGCGCCAATGCAAGGGCTGAAGCGTCGGTTTCGGTGCCATCAGGCTGGCCCCGGTCAGCTCGGCACGCTGTCCGGCGGCAATCGCCGCGCCGTTGAGCGTCGCGCCCCGGCCAAGGGCGGCGGCAAAGGTGCGCTCGCGCGCGGGCAGGTGGATGACGGCCGCGGTGACCGTGCCGTGGCGGGCCACGGCGATGGAATGCGCCCAGGTGCCGGAGCCTTCGATGAAGCTGCGGGTGCCATCGATCGGATCGATGATGAAGACATGCTCGCAATCGAGCCGCGCCAGATCGTCGGGCGTCTCCTCGCTGAGCCAGCCATAGTCCGGCCGGGCGCTGCGCAGGATGTCATGCAGCACGTCGTTGACGGCAAAGTCGGCCTCGGTCACCGGGCCCTGGCCGGGCTTGTCCCAGGCCCGCGCGGTGGGGCCGGTGAAGCCCAGCGCCACCTCTCCGGCGGCCTTGGCGGCGCGCAGGAGCAGGGCGAGGTCGGTGTCGCGCGCCTCAGGTGCCGGCAAGGGTCATGCCTTCGACCAGCAGCGAGGGCACCACCCGCGACAGATGCGGGCGGGCGTCATTGGCCGGCACGATGCGGGCCAGCATGTCGCGCAGGTTGCCGGCGATGGTGACCTCGTTGACCGCATGGGTGATCTCGCCGTTCTCGACCCAGAGGCCCGAGGCGCCGCGGGAATAGTCGCCGGTGTTGGGGTTGATGGTCGAGCCGATCATCGAGGTCACCAGCAGCCCGGTGCCCATGTCGGCGATCAGCTCGGCGCGGCTCCGTGCGCCTTGGGTCAGTTCGATGTTCCAGTTCGACGGATGCGGCGGGGCGGAGGTGCCGCGCACCGCGTTGGCGGTGCTCTCCAGCCCCAGCTTGCGCGCGGTGGCGAGGTCGAGCGTCCAGCCGGTGAGCACGCCGCGGTCGACAATGGCGCGGCGGCGGGTGGCCAGCCCCTCGGCATCGAACGGCCGAGAGCCTGCGATCCGCGGCCGGTGCGGGTCCTCGATCACGCTCAGCGCCTCTGGCAGCACCTGCTGGCCCAGCGCATCGCGCAGGAACGACGAGCCGCGGGCGATGGCGGCGCCGGAGATAGCCGAGAGCAGGTGGCCGATCAGCGTGGCCGAGATCCGCTCGTCAAACAGCACCGGATAGCTGCCGGTGGGCGGCTTGCGCGGGCTCAGCCGTTCCACCGCGCGTTCACCGGCGGTGCGGCCGATCTCGTCGGCGCTGCGCAGGTCGGCGGCAAAGGTGCGGCTGTCGCCGTCGTAATCGCGCTCCATGCCCAGTCCCTCGCCGGCGATGGCGACGCAGGAGATCGAGGAGCCGGTGCGCCCGTAGCCTGCGGAAAAACCGTTGCTGGCGGCAATATGAACGTCGCGGGCGGAGTAGCTGGCCGAAGCAGATTGCACCTGGCTCACCTGCGCCACCGCCTGCGCCGCCGCTTCCGCCGCCTCGGCGCGGGCCTGAAGCGCGGCCGGGTCGGGCTCGGCGGCCGGGTCCGAGAGCTCAAGCGCGCGGGCATCGGTGTCGGCGGCGAGCTGCGCCGGATCGGCAAGGCCCACATGCGGGTCTTCGGGCGCTTCGCGGGCCATGGCGACGGCGCGTTCGGCCATAGCGGCCAGGGTGTCGGGACGGGTGTCCGACGCCGAGACATTGGCCTGCCGCTTGCCCAGCAGTACCCGCAGGCCGATGTCGGTGGCCTCCGAGCGTTCTGCCTGTTCCAGCGCGCCGGCGCGCACGTCGACAGTGACCGAGGTGCCGCGCAGAGCGATGGCATCGGCGCTCTCGGCCCCGGCCTTGCGGGCGGCGTCGAGCAGGGCTTGGGTCAGGTCGGACAATGGCTGCGGCATTTGGGCTCTCCTTGGAGCCAACAGGTAGAGCGCGGGCGGCCGAGGTGCAAGATCCGGCGGCCGTTCGCGCGCCTGCGGCGGGGAATGCGGCGGCCTGCGGCCTTCCGCGCGTTGATTTTTGTGGCGTGGCGTGGGCAACTGGGCAAAACCCGGAGGCCCGCATGACCACAGCCCTCGCGCCGCGCAAGGCGCCCCGTCAGGACCGCAGCCGCAAGACCCGTGACGCGATCCTGCAGGCCGCCGGCGGCCTGCTCGCCCGCGAGGGGCTGCGCGGGCTGACCACCAACCACGTGGCGCGCGCGGCGGGCATCTCGATCGGCTCGCTCTACCAGTATTACCCCAACAAGCAGGCGATCATCGGCGCGCTGCTGTCGCAGAGCCGCGCCGGGGTGTTGGCGGCGATGGAGGCGGCGGCCGAGGACAGCGACGGCGCGGCGCTCGACGCGGTGGTCTGCGCCATGGTGCGGGCGCGTCTGCAGGAGCAGCTCAGGCAGCCGGCGCTGGCCGAGGCGCTGGCGCGGGCCGAGGCCGAGCTGCCCGACGATCCGGGCCTCTCGCGGCAGAGGACACAGGTCCAGGCGCAGGTGGTGGGGGTGCTGGCGGAATATTACGTCGACGACCCCGAAACCGCGGCCCGCGACGTGCTGGCCCTGGCCGAGGGGATGACCTCCGCCGCGGTGCGCGCCGGCGAGACCGAAGCCGCGCCGCTGGCCGACCGGATGGAGCGCGCGGTGAGAGGCTATCTCTCGGCGCTGCTGCCCGAAGGGTAGCGGGGCGGGCTGCCCCGACGGTCTCCCGCCGGGGCGTGCCACGGGTTACTGGATGCGCTGGCCGTTGGCGATGACATGGCCCTGGCGGTTGATTTCGAGGGTCGAGCTCAGGGTGTCGTCGCCCTTGGCGACCGCGAACATCCCCATCATCATCCGCGCGCCCATTGCCTGTTCCTCGGGCAGCAGGCCCATCGCCACCAGCTTGTCGATCAGCGCGTTGGCGCCGCGCAGCTCGGCGGTGAGCGCGCCTTCGGGGCGGGGCAGCCCGTCAAAGGTCTGCAGGTCGGAATTGTCGAAGGTGAAGGCACCGGTGGCCGTCAGCACGGCGCCCACCGCATCGACCATCAGCGAATTGAGCTTCAGCTCGTGCAGCTCGGCCGGCATCTCGGCGGCGGCCAGCGCCTCGGCCTGGTCGGGGTCGAACAGGTCATAGAGCATCCGCACCTTGCCCGACAGGTCGATGGCGATGGTCGCGGGATCGCGCGGCAGCTGGCTGGCGGGATCGAAGATGTTCCAGATCAGGTCGTTCATCCGGAACTCGGTCAGGTTGAGCCCGGCCGCCACGTCCTGCGGTGTCTCGCTGCGGGCGGTGGGCATGGCGAAATGGCCGCCCAGCTCGCTGGCCTCGAGCGCCACCGGGAAGGGCAGGTCGCCGCCCTGCACCTGCATGTCATAACCCTGCAGCCGGAAATCGAAATTCCAGGCCTCTGGCGAGAGCGCGACGCCGATGCTGCCGCCCTCGGAACTCGAGGCAAAGCTCGCGGCCTGGCCCTCGTCGACGCCGTTGAACTGCGAGGTGCCGCCGGAGAAGGAGACGCTGCCGTCGACATCCAGCACCGACATCACCGCCATCGGATCGTCGCTGTCCATCTCGGTGGGCAGGGTGCCGGTGCCGCTGTAGGCGAGGTCGGTCATGCCGCCCTTGAACAGCACGGTATTGGCGGTGTTCTCAGGATCGCGGCCGGCGATGTCATAGGACAGCGCGCCGATCTTGACCTCCTGCGCCACCTCACGGGTTGCGCCGGTGGCCATCGAGGAGGCGCCGACCAGCCCGTCAAGCAGCAGTTCGCCGCGGATCACGTCGCGCGGCAGCGAGATGCCCTCGACCACCAGGTCGGCCAGCGAGATCCGCGCGGTGCTGGCGGAATAGGCCCAGGCGGTGGTGCCGGGATCGCCCGAGACCCGCGCCTGCAGGTCGGCGGTCTCGTAGAGCAGCGTCGCCTGCACCTCTTCGGCCCCCTCGGTGAAGGTGAACGCGACCTCCATCTCGGCCGGCCAGGAGACATCGACCGCGCCGTCCTCGGTGGCGCTCAGGGTCAGCTCGGGCATCGCCATCACCACGGAGGCGTCATCTTCTGGGAACGGCATGGTGGTGACCAGGTCGGTGAGGGTGAGCACGCCGCCGCTCGAGGCGCTCTGGGCGGTGATCTCGTAGCCGTAGCCCTGCATGTAACCGCGCAGCTCGTCCCAGACCTGGTCGGGGGTGATGTCGGCGGCGGCGCTTTGCGCCAGCATCAGGGTGGCCAGCGCGGTACCGCCGGCAAGTTTGGTATAACCGGACATGTCAAATGTACCTTTCCATGAATTTCCCGTGCAGCTTCCCAAGGCCACAGGGCGAGGTCAAGGGGAAGGCGGCCCGCGGCACGTCACCTCCGCGCGACTGGACCAATCTCTGCCGAGGGTCTACCAAAGGCCGAAAGGTCGGCCACAGGCGGAGGTAAGCATGTCGGGTGAATTCAGCGAAAAATGTGTAATGATCACAGGCGCAAGCCGCGGCATCGGCGCCGCCGCGGCGCGCGCCTTCGCGCAGGCGGGGGCGCATGTCGTGCTTGTGGCCCGCAGCGAGGAAAGCGTCGCCGACCTGGCCGGAGAGATCGGTGACCGGGCGCTGGCGGTGCCCTGCGACGTCAGCCGCTACTGGGAGGTCGAGGCGGCGGTCCGGGTCTCGGTCGAGACCTTCGGCCGGCTCGACGTGCTGATCGGCAACGCCGGGGTGATCGAACCGATTTCGCTGCTGGCCAGTTCGGACCCCGAGGGGTGGGGCCATGCGATCGACATCAACCTCAAGGGCGTCTACCACGGCATGCGCGCGGCGCTGCCGGTGATGACCGGGCAGGGTGGCGGCACGATCATCACCATCTCCTCCGGCGCGGCCCACGGCCCGGTCGAGGCCTGGAGCCACTATTGCGCCTCCAAGGCGGGCGCGGCCATGCTGACCCGCTGCGCCGACAAGGAAGGCCGCGATCAGGGCATCCGCGCCATGGGCCTCTCGCCCGGCACGGTAGCGACGCAGATGCAGCGCGAGATCAAGACCAGCGGCATCAACCCGGTAAGCCAGCTTGACTGGTCAGATCACATTCCGCCGGAGTGGGTGGCCAAGGCACTGCTCTGGATGGCCGGTCCCGCGGGCGATGCGCATCTCGGCGAGGAACTCTCGCTGCGCGACGAGGCCTGGCGGCGGCAGCTCGGGCTGGTGGCATGATCGAGCTGACCCGCGAGGACGGGCTCTGGCGGGTGACGCTCAATCGCCCCGACAAGGCGAACTCGCTGACGCCCGAGATGCTGGAGCGGTTGGTGGAGATCGCCATCGAGGCGCAGGAGGCGCGGGCGCTGGTCCTGACCGGCGCCGGCACGGTGTTTTCCGCCGGCGCCGATCTCGAGGCCGCGAAGGCCGGGCTCGCCACCTCTGACGTCTGGGAGCGGCTCTCGGCGGCGCTGGCGGCGCTGCCCGGGCTGACCATCGCGGCGCTCAACGGCACGCTGGCGGGTGGCGCCTTCGGCATGGCGCTGGCCTGCGACCTGCGGATCGCGGTGCCGGAGGCCAGGTTGTTCTATCCGGTGATGAAACTGGGCTACCTGCCGCAGCCCTCCGACCCGGTGCGGCTGGCGGCGCTGGTCGGCCCGGCGCGGACCAAGCTGATCCTGATGGGCGGCGCGAAGCTGTCGGCGGAAGAGGCGCTGCGCTTCGGTCTGGTCGAGCGACTGGTGCCGCGCGACCAGCTGCTGGCAGCGGCGCACGACCTTGCAGCCCACACGCTGGCGGCGCCGGAGGCGGTGGCGCAGGGCATCAAGGGGATGTGCCGGCCGGTGTGAGGGCGGAGGAGGTCCCTGTCTAACCAGTTTTCTGTATAATGGAGGTGCGGACGGCATCCCGTGAGGTCCCTGGGCAAG